>NZ_JAPZPY010000013.1:0-166686 GCF_027529605.1 Mycobacterium hippophais
CACCAACCGCCCAACAAGCGCCTCCACCGAGGCACCATCGAACACATCAGTGCGGTACTCGACTCGCAGGCTCAGTCCGTCTCGGGGAATCACCTGCACCGCAAGGGGGTAATGATTGCACTCGCGACTGCTGAACTCGGCGACGGCCAACCCGTCGCCCAACGCCATTGCGGTGTCGAGCGGGTAGTTCTCATAGACGAACATCGTGTCGAACAGCTGATCGTGTCCGGCGGCGCGGTGGATCTCCGGCAGCGCCAGATGCTGGTGCTCCAGGGTTTCGTTGTGAGCGCACTGCAGCTGTGTCAGCAGCTCGGCGGCAGTGGTGGTCGCCGTGATGTCGGCCCGAACGGGAACCGTGTTGATCATCAGGCCGATCATCGATTCCGACCCGGGCAGCTCATCCGGGCGACCGGAGACCGTGGTGCCGAACACGACGTCCTGCTGGCCGGTCAGCGAGGCCAGCGACACCGCCCACGCCGCGTGCAGCACCGTGTTCACCGTGGTCTGCTGCGACCGCGCCAATTCCCCCAACGCCCGACTGATGTGCGCAGGCACCTCGAACGAGGCCACGCCGCGCGGACCCATCGCCGACCGGTTCAGCGGGGCCACCAGGGTGGGGGTTTCGAAACCGCTCAGCAGATCGGCCCAGGCCGCCCTGGCGGCCGCGAGGTCACGGTCGGCCAGCCAGGACACGAACCGGCGATACGGCACCGCCGCGGACAGCCGCTGCCCCTGGTAGACGCCGAAGATCTCCTGCAGCAGGAGCGGTAGCGACCAGCCGTCGACCACGAGGTGGTGGATGGTCAGCACGAGCCGGTGTCGTTCCGGCGCGACCCGCACGAGCGCTGCCCGCAAGACCGGCCCCAGACCGAGATCGCAGACCGCTGCCCGCTCGTCGGCGCACAGTCGCTGTACCTGGTCATCGGATTCGAAGTCGACGTCCTGCCACTCCAGCCCGGGGTCGGAGAGGACGACCTGTACCGGCTCGTCGAACTCCTGACAGAACCGGGCCATCAGGTGTGGATGACGGCGGACCACCGCCTGCGTGGCGTCACGAAGCCGGTCGGCGTCAAGCGGGCCCGTCACCGCGAAATCCAGCTGCATCGCGTACAGGTCGCTGCCCGCATCTTCGACCCCGACGTGGAAGAGCAGACCGTGCTGCAGTGGGGTCAACGGCAAGACATCGGAGATCCGGTGGCGGCTGTGCAGGCAGTCGATCTGGTCCTGACTCAACCGCACCGGCGCGATGTCCGAGGGCGTCAAACCGCCGCCACCGCAGCGCACATGCGCACAGATCCCGGCCAGCGCATCGAACCACAACTGACTCAGCCGGTCGATCTGGGTGTCATCCAGCGCCGACACCGCCCATGTCCAGTTGGCGCGAAGTTGCGGCCCCGCAGCGGTATCGACGGTGGCGGCGTTGAGCTCCACCGTGTGCGTCAAGGGAGTCGGCACCCCCATGGCGGCCGCCGTGAGCGTCTCGGCATCCGGGTCGATCCGCCACATCTCACCGGCGAGGTCACCGGCCGCGCCGAGGCGGCCCAGATAATTGAATCCGACGCACGGCTCCGGCACGTCCAGATGGACGGTCGAATTCAGGTAGCGCAGCAGACCGTATGTCACCCCGTCGGGCGTGGCATGCAACTGCTCCTTGGCCTCCTTGACGAACCTGCCCAGGGCGGCGCCACCGGAGACCACCTGAGCCCAGGACAGTTCACCGCTCGGCAGCGCGACCGGGTACTTGGTGGTGAACCAACCGACGGTGCGCGACAGGTCGGCGTCGGCGGCCAATTCCTCCTGACGGCCATGGCCTTCCACGTCGATGCCGATCCGTCGCCCGCGGCCAGCGTCGACGAACTCGGCCAGCGCCAGACCGAACGCGATCAACAACACATCCTGCACCCCGGTGTGGAACGCCGCAGGCACCTCACCGAGCAGCATCCGCGTCGTACCGGTGTCCAGTGACGCCGATGAGTATCCGGCCGTGGCATAGGTATCCGACCGAGGCCGGGGTGAGGGCAGCACCGAGGGGATCTCGACCACCTGCCGCCAGGCGTCGGCCAACACGGCTACCTCGTCGGAGTGTGCGTGCTGTACCAGCAGGGTCGACCACCGGGCGAACGACGTCCCGCAGACGGGCAGTTCGACCGGATGTCCGCTGCGGTGCTGCGCCCAGGCGATGTTGATGTCCTCCAACAGGATTCGCCACGAGACCCCGTCGACTGCGAGGTGGTGCACCACCAGCGCCAGCTGACTGGTCTCAGTGGCCCACGCCGCGCTGAGCACCGCCCCGGCGGCCGGGTTCAGCCGCGACCGGGCCTCGACCATCGCGTCCGCAGTGAGCACCTCCACCGACATCAGAGCGCCCGCCGCGATGACGGAACCCGGCTCGGGGACCATCGGCGCCCAGGTCCCGTCCTCGTCGACAGCCACCCGCAGCCGTAGCATGGCGTGCCGATCCAGCAGCGCCTGCACAAGGACCACGACGTCGGCAGCACCGACGCCGGGCGGGGCCTGCACGACCACCGACTGGTTGAACTCACCGACCGGGCCGTCCACAGTTCGCAACCAGCTGATGATCGGTGTCACCGCCACCGGTCCCGTTCCCTCGTCGACCACGCCGCGGACCTCGGCCACCCCGACCACGCGGGCCAGCCGGGCCACCGTCTGCTCGACGAACACATCACGCGGCCGACAGCTCAGACCCGCCGCCCTGGCCCGCGACACCACCTGCATCGACAGGATGCTGTCCCCGCCCAGTTCGAAGAACGAGTCGTCGACCCCCACCCGATCCAATCCCAGCACCTGGGCGTAAATCCCGGCCAGTATCTCCTCGACCGCGTCGGCCGGAGCACGATACCGGTCGGCATTCTGGTATTCGGGTGCAGGAAGGGCCCGCCTGTCCAGCTTGCCGTTCACGGTCAGCGGCAGGGCATCGATAACGACCACCGCGGCGGGAACCATGTACGCGGGGAGCCGCGCGGCCAGCGCCGCGCGCAACGTCGCGGGATCCGTTGTGCCGGTGATGTAGGCGACCAGCCGCCTGTCGCCGGGGCGATCCTCGCGGGCGATCACCGCCGCCTGGCCCACACCGTCCACCTGGGTCAGCACGGCCTCGATCTCGCCGAGCTCGATGCGGTAACCGCGGATCTTGACCTGCTCATCGGCGCGGCCCAGATACTCCAACTGCCCGTCGGCACCCCAACGCACCAGATCCCCGGTGCGATACATCCGCAGCCCAGGGGCATCGGCGAACGGGCACGCCACGAACCGCGACCCGGTCAACCCCGACCGGCCCACATAGCCGACCGCAACACCGCGACCCGCCACATACAACTCACCGACCACCCCGGCAGGCACCCGCCGCAACCACGAATCCAGCACGAACAACGCAGCGCCGGGCACCGGCGCACCGATCGGGACCGTGGTCATCCCCGGTGTGAGCGGCGCACTCATCGACGCGTACACGGTGGCCTCAGTCGGGCCGTACGCATTGATCGTCACCCTGCCCGGAGCCGCCCACCGCGCCACCACCTCGACCGGGCACGCCTCACCGGCGACCACGAGCGCCAGCGACTCCAGGCCGGCGGGCGACAGCATTCCCACCGCCGACGGGGTCTGACTCAACACATCGACCCGCTCGCGGACCAGCAGGGCGTGGAATTCGTCCGGTGACGCCGCCACATCCTCGGGCACCACCAGCACCCGCCCACCCCCGAGCAGCGGCGCCCAGATGTCCCACACCGAGACGTCGAAAGCGTAGGAATGCCATTGGGTCCAAACCCCGGCGCGAGGCAGGTCCGCAGTCACCGAGCCCATTAACTGGGTGACGTTGCCGTGCGTGACCGCGACGCCCTTCGGCACACCGGTCGTGCCCGACGTGTAGATGAGGTAGGCGATGTCGTCGGGTGTCGGGAACGGCACCGCGGTGCTCGGCTGGGCCTCCACACGCGGATCGTCGAACTCGACGACCGCGATCTCGTAGCCGTCCAGTCGCCGACGCAGCGCTGCGGTGGTGACGACCGCGACAGCTGCGGCATCCTCCAGCACGAAGCCGATCCGCGCATCGGGATGACCCGGGTCGATCGGCACGTAGGCCGCACCGGTCTTCAGTACTGCGACAATCGCCGTGATCGCTTCGGCGGACCGGTCGAACAGCAGCGCCACGGATCTACCCGGGTGGGCGCTGTAGCCGATGAGCAGTCGCGCCAGTCGGTTCGACGCCTCATCGAGTTCTCGGTAGGACCATGAACGGCCCCGGCAGGTGAGGGCCGAAGCGTCCGGTGTCCGGGCCACCTGCGCGGCGAACAACTCCGGAACCGACACAGAAACTTCCGCGGGCCGGGTCAACACCGCCCGGTTGCCCCACTCGCCGGCCCGGGCTTCCTCGGCAGGGTCGAGCACATTGACGAACGACACGGGCTGACCGGGATCGGCAACCATCTGCGCCAGGATTCCCGACAACCGGCGGGCCGTGTCCTCGGCACCGAGACCCGGAATCGGCAGCCCTGCGCCCTCCGTGCTGAGGAAGATCTCGTCGCCGGCTGTCACGAAGACCAGCCCGAAGCCTCCCACCGGGCCGGTGTTGGTGAACGACGCCGTTGCCGGCGCACCGCCGAAGGACAGCTTCGACAAGACCGGCAGGAAGTTGACGCCGACCCTTGCAGGCGGCCGCCCCGTGCCGCCCGAGCGAGATCTACGCTCGAGCGCGTGTACCGGAAACCGTTGATGCTGTAGGACTTCGCGGATTCGCGCATCAACGGACGCGCAGAATTCGGCGACAGACGAACTGGGCGGGACGTTCAAGACCAACGGTATGACACCGGCGAGCATGCCGGGGAGCGTCTTGGAGTCGGGGCGTACCCGCCTGTTGACCGGGAGATTCAGCGCGACCTGTGAGCTCTGCGCGCTCCACCCGCGCACCAGGAGCGCGCACGCCGCGGTCAGCACCGAGGATCGAGGCGTGTTCCACAGTGCGGCCAGTTCGTCGACGCGAACGACCAGCGCAGGATCCAGTTGTACGGGCATCGAAGGCGCAGGTGATTTGTCTCGCAGCGCTGCGATGTGCGGATCCCGGAGGGAAGGTTCACCTTCCGGGGGAAGGTTGTTCGCCCAGAAATCATGATCGACCGAATACGCCTCCGACGATTCGTAATCCGATTCGCAGGCGACCAGTTCCTCCAACGATCCGAACAAGGCCGGCGGAATGGGCGCGCCGCAGACGACGGCCGAATAGATGGACGCGATCCGCTGCCCGGCCAACCCCAGGGCGAAGCCGTCGATCACCATGTGGTGGCAGCAGGCGAAGAGAACGAATTCGTCGATTCGCGTCTGGAACAGCGTGAACGAGAACAGCGGACCGAACAGGGGCATCGGCGTACACCGGATCGAGGACGCGATGCGGTGGACCTCTTCCATCGCAACGGCGGACTGGGTCAGGTCGTGGAATGCCAGCTCGACTTCCGGGTCGTCGATCACCCGTTGCAACACCTGGCCGTCTACCTCGACGAAGGCGGCCCGTACGGGCTCCGCCTCGCGCACCACGCGTCGGATGGACCACTCCAGGGCGTCGCGGTCGACGGCGTCCTCGATCCGTACGAACAGCCCGAGCTGCCACTCGGTGGCGGACTCCCCCGACTCCTGCGCGAGCCATATGTCCAGCTGCCCCCGCGTGAGCGGAAGCGTGCGTTGCTCTCTTTCCATTCGCCCCCCAGGATTTCCCTGACCTGGTGCTGACCGATACGTCAGCCGCGATCCGTAGCCAACCGATCGCGCAAACTCATGGGACGAATGCCCGCTTCACCGTTCACCGCTTGCCGTCCGGTCGGGATGTCGGCGAATCGGGCCGCACGCTGTGTCTGTCCTCTTTGTTGACCAGCAAGAAGGAGCTGCCGTCCGGATCTTCAACCGGTTTGATCCCCACCGGGCCCCCCAGATCGTTTGCCAAGATCACTGGAATGACTGACCTTACGACAGTTCATCAAGGTCACGCCGAGATTTGCGAAAGTTACGGCGAACTTCGCATCATTGCTACTGAACTTCGAAAATAAAACCGCCACCCAGTTCGCCCAGCTCGGCTTCGCTCGCGCAGGGCTTCACCTGGGCAAATGGGGGCCGTCCCGCGAGGAGCTGGGCGCGGGGCCGAGCCAGACTTTCGGGGTTCGTCACCACCCGAGAACGGATCTGCTTCGCGAGGGCACGCCGAGCTTCGCAACAATCCGACAGCAAAGGTTCACGTCGACAACGCAGCACTGAGGGTCAGGGCGATGAAGCCCGGGGGCGTCGATGGCCGTCAGTTCGCTGTGTCGGTTCTCCCATCGGCACGGCCAGGCCGCAGCAGAACTCCGGAGCAACTTCCGGGGCGAGCGCCCCGCCGAGCAGAGATGGTCAGCCGCCGTTGCCCTCGAGCTTCGACCGCACGCCCTCCTCGACCTTCTTGCCGAGTTCGGCGTCGACGTTGCGCCAGTACTCGAAGACCCGAGACAGCACCGGCTCCCGCACGCCATCGGTCACATGCCCGATGATGTTGTGCGCCAGCCGGTCCCGCTGGTCGTCGTCGAGCACCTCGCGGACCATGGTGCCGGCCTGGCTCCAGTCGTCGTCCTCGGCGCGCAGCGTGTAGGCCGCCCGGACCATGTCGCCGTCGGACATCCAGTGCGCCTCGGTGCCGCGGGCCGGGTCGGCGTGCGCGCCGCCCATCGAGTTCGGCACGTAGACCGGGTCACTGGTGAGACGCATCCGCATCGCGCCGTCCTTGGAGTAGCTGCGCACCTCGACCTTCGGTTCGTTCACCGGTATCTGCTTGTAGTTCACCCCGAGGCGGTGGCGGTGCGCGTCGGCGTAGGAGAACCCGCGGGCCAGCAGCATCTTGTCCGGGGACAGGCCGGTGCCGGGCACGATGTTGTTCGGCTCGAAGGCCGCCTGCTCGATCTGGGCGTGGTAGTCGGTGACGTTGCGGTTCAGCGTCATCCGGCCGACGTCTATCAGCGGGTAGTCGCTGTGCGGCCACACCTTGGTCAGGTCGAACGGGTTGATGCGATAGGTCTTGGCGTCCTCGAACGGCATGATCTGCATCTTCAGCGTCCAGCTGGGGAAGTCGCCGTCCTCGATCGAGTCGTAGAGGTCGCGCTGGTGGTAGTCGGCGTCCTCGCCGGCGAGCCGGTCGGCGTCCTCCTGGGTCAGGAAGTCGACGCCCTGGTCGGTCTTGAAGTGGTACTTCACCCAGAACATCTCGTCGTCGGCGTTGACCCAGCTGTAGGTGTGGCTGGAGTAGCCGTTCATGTGCCGCCACGTCTTGGGGATGCCGCGGTCACCCATCAGCCACGTCACCTGGTGTGCCGACTCGGGCACCAGTGTCCAGAAGTCCCACTGCATGTGGTGGTCGCGCAGGTTGTTGGCCTGCATCCGCTTCTGGCTGCGGATGAAGTTCTGGAACTTCATGGGGTCGCGGACAAAGAACACCGGGGTGTTGTTGCCCACCATGTCGAAGTTGCCCTCGGAGGTGTAGAACTTCAGCGCGAATCCGCGCGGGTCGCGCCAGGTGTCGGGGCTGCCCCGCTCCCCTGCGACGGTGGAGAACCTCGCGACCATCTCCGTCTTCGCGCCGGGCTGGAACACCGCCGCCTTGGTGAACCGGCTCACGTCGTTGGTCACCTCGAAGACGCCGAATGCGCCGCCGCCCTTGGCGTGGGGCTGCCGCTCCGGGATGCGCTCCCGGTTGAAGTTCGCCATCTGCTCGATCAGGTAGTGGTCCTGCAGCAGGATCGGGCCGTCGGGTCCGACGGACAGCGAGTACTCGTCGCTGGGTACCGGGTTGCCGGCGTCGTTGGTGGTGAAGTTGTTCTCGGTGGCGGTCATCGTGGTCGTTCATCTCCTCGGGAACAGGCGGCCGTGGGGGCTGGACCGCGGACGCGCACGCGCGTCACCTCCGGGGTGTACCCGAAACCGTGATCATGGATGCACGAAACGACGAGACGCCCCGGCGCGGGGGCGACGGGGCGTCTCGAAGGGCTGCAGAGAAACGTCTAGGCGGACATGTCGGCCGGTCCGGCGTCGCGGCAGTCGGCGCACACGCCCCAGAACACGACCTCGGCGCGGTCGACGACGAAGCCGTCGGTGTCGGCGGGCGTGAGGCAGGGCGCCGCGCCGACCACGCACTCCACGTCGGCGATGCGTCCACACGACCGGCAGACCAGGTGGTGATGGTTGTCGCCGGTGCGGGTCTCGTAACGGGCCGAGGGGCCGGCCGGTTCGAGCCGGCGCACCAGCCCGGCTTCGGTGCACGCCCGCAGCACGTCGTACACGGCCTGGGTGGACACCGAGCCGAGCCGGCGCCGGACCTCTCCGGCGACCTCGTCGGCGGTCGAGTGCGGTGTGGCGACCAGCGCGTCCAGCACCGCGATCCGCGGGGCCGTGACGCGCATGCCGGCAGCCCGCAGCAGGGCGCGGGAGTCGGCGTCGTGGATCGCGGTCACACCATCGAGTATGCCCTCAATCTGGATCGAGTCAAGATTAGGTGTGTCACGGCCGGGCCGGAGCGGTGGTCGTCGGTGCATCGGGGGCGGCCGGCCGCTGTGGCCCGAAGCCGGGACCGCCGGGACCGAACGGGCCGCCCCGTTCCGGACCGCCGGGGCCCATCATCGGCGGCGGTCCGCCGTGGTGCATCATCACGCGGTCACCGTGGCCGGGCCCGCCGCGGTGTCCACCGTCGGAGGCCTTGCCGAGGATGAAGCCGGAGAAGAAGACCACCGCGACGATGAACACGACGCCTGCGACGATGCCGACCCAGGCGGCCGCCGTGGTGACGCGGCTGCCGCGCCGCGGTTCGCGCTCGATCACCGGCGTGGTCGATTCGGTGACGACGGGACGCGTCGCCGGTTCGGAGGATGAAGGTGTTTCGGTCATGACTCACAGACTGCAAGCGGTGGTGAAGCGCTGATCCAGAATCAGCTATGAATCCGCTGTGAGCGTGTACACCGGCTCGTAGTCTCACGCCATGGCGGCCTTTGCCCTGGTCCACGGCGGCTGGCACGGCGCATGGTGCTGGGAGTCGCTCGCTCCCGTGCTGGAGCGGTGGGCACACCGTCGTCACGATGGACCTCCCGTGCGACGACGTGGTGCTGGTCGGGCATTCGCTGGGCGGTCACACGATTCCGTTGGTCGCGGCCCGACGGCCGATCCGGCATCTGGTGTATCTCTGCTCGGTCGTCCCGAGGATCGGCAGCAGCGTGATGGACCAGGCGGCCGACGAGCCCGACATGTGGAACCTCGGCTTCATTCAGGGGCTCACGGTCGACGAACACGATCGCCAGGTATGGGTCGATCTCGAGGTGGCCCGCAGGCACCTCCTCGCAGACTGTGACGACACCACCGCGACCGCCGCGATCGGACGACTTCGACCGCAGGCCGATCACCCGATGGCGCAGACCTTTCCGCCGGCCGAACTCCCAGCGGTCGGCTGCACGTACATCGTCTGCACCGACGACCAGATGATCAACCCCGAATGGTCTCGACGGGTGGCACGCGATCGGCTCGGCGCCGGCGTGGTCGAGCTCCCCGGCAGCCATTCGCCGTTCCTGTCCCGCCCGCAGGCCCTCGCGGAGGTGCTGCTCGACCTGGTGTAGCCCGAAATCACCAGGGCTTGAACGGGTTCACCGCGAACTGGATCACCCGGTACGGCGTCCCGCCGCGCGGCATGGTGTTCCACTGGCTGACGAACACCCGCACCTCGTCGAGCGTGGAGCCCGGCGAGATGTAACCGCCGTACGGTTGGGCCAGCCGATTGACCTCCGGCGGCGGCAGCCGATCCACGGGTTCGGGCCACTCCGGCCAGTCGCTGGCCACCACCACCGTCGTCACCGGCGCCGTGCCGAGGCCCGTCGGGGCGTCGGCCACCCGCACCTCCATGTTGCCGTTGCCGGCGTTGAAGTACGACAGCACGGTCTTGCCGTCGATCTGGCGCACGCTCATCTCGCCCACCCGGTCGCCCCACAGCGGCGTGGCCGGCTTGCCCCAGCCGCCGTCCGGACCGGGCAGACCCGACCAGCCCTCCCAGGTCGACCGGTCGGTGAAGGTGTCGGGCTTCGCGCGGTGGAGCACCACCGGTGCGGTGCGGTCGAAGTTGTTGGCCACGATGTACACCCACCCGCGGGGTGAATCCGCGGTGGGGATCGGGTCGTAGTAGCCGCTGATCTGTGACTGCCTACCGCCGTCGTGGCCGGCCTCCCGCACCGACCCCTCGATCGTCGGCCATTCCCCCTCGGAGGCAGACGCTTTCACCAGTCTCGAAGACTGCGGCCGCAGGTCGCGGGTGGTGGTGATCATCATCCAGTTCTCCCGGTTGACCTGCACCACCCCGGCGGGCAGCTGCGACGACCCCGGCGGTGTCGGGTCGGCGAGCAGCGGGGTGTCGACTCCGGACACCCCGTCGTAGCGCACGCCGTTCGGATCGCCGACGGACTCCGCGTCGACGTGCAATGCGATCGGCGAGTACCACCCGCCGTACCCCACGCCCTGGCCGGCGAAGCTGTCACCGCACACCTGCAGGATCCCGCTGGGGAACTCCATGAACTCGCACAGGTCGGTCGCGCCGATGCCGTAGTCGCTTGTCGCGGTGCCGGTTCCGGCGGTCGGCCCGAGGCGGAGCACCTGTCCGGGCGCCAGCGGCGGCAGCACCGGGCCCGGTGCGGGCGAGGGCGGTTCGGCCAGCGCGGACGGCGCCGCGGGCAGCAGCATCAGGACGCCGAGCAGCGCCCCGACGGCCCGCCGGGTCACAACCGAGCGGCCAGCAACTCGGCGATCTGAATGGTGTTCAGCGCCGCACCTTTTCGCAGGTTGTCACCGGAGACGAACAGCGCGAGCCCACGGCCGTTCGGCACGCCCGGGTCCTGCCGGATGCGGCCGACGAGCGACTCGTCCGCCCCCGCGGCGGCCAGCGGCGTCGGCACGTCGGACAGTGTGACGCCGGGCGCCGCGGCGAGGATCTCCTTGGCCCGCTCGACCGCGATTGGCTGAGAGAACTCGACGTTGATCGACAGCGAGTGGCCGGTGTACACGGGCACCCGCACGCAGGTGCCGCTGACCAGGAGGTCGGGGATGCCGAGGATCTTGCGACTCTCGTTGCGAAGCTTCTGGTCCTCGTCGGTCTCCCCGGAGCCGTCGTCGACATAGGAGCCGGCCAGCGGCACCACGTTGAACGCGATCGGTGCGACGTATTTGTTCGGCGCCGGGAAGTCGAGCGCCGAGCCGTCGTGCACGAGGTCGCGGCTGCCGGAGACCACTGCTGTTGCCTGGCCGTACAATTCGTCCACTCCGGCCAGCCCGCTGCCCGAGACGGCCTGATACGTCGAGGCGATCATCCGCACCAGACCGGCCTCGTCGTGCAGCGGCTTGAGCACCGGCATCGCGGCCATGGTGGTGCAGTTGGGATTGGCGATGATGCCCTTCGGACGATTTCCGGCGTCACGATCGAAGTTCACCTCGGAGACGACCAGCGGCACCTCGGGGTCCTTGCGCCACGCCGAGGAGTTGTCGATCACCACGGCGCCCGCGGCGGCGAACCGCGGCGCCTGCACCCGCGACATCGTGGCGCCCGCGGAGAACAGCGCGATGTCGATGCCGGACGGATCGGCGGTCTCGGCGTCCTCGACCTCGATCTCCTGGCCGCGGAACGGCAGCTTCTTGCCCTGCGACCGCGCGGAGGCGAAGAACCGCACGCTGGTGGCCGGGAAGTCCCGCTCCTCCAGCAGCGTGCGCATCACCTGGCCGACCTGTCCCGTCGCGCCGACGACCGCCAGGCTGACTCCCCGGTCGCTTCGCTCCTGCCCGCCGATGTGCACCATGTCCTACCGTCCCGTTCCCGCATACACGACGGCTTCCTCGTCGCCGCCCAGTCCGAACGCCTCGTGCAACGCTGCAACGGCCTTGTCCAGTTCCGTGTCCTTCACCAGCACCGAGATCCGGATCTCCGAGGTGGAGATCAGGTCGATGTTCACGCCGACCTCGGCGAGCGCCTCGCAGAAGGTGGCGGTGACGCCGGGGTGGCTGCGCATGCCCGCGCCGATCAGCGACACCTTGCCGATGTGATCGTCGTACAGCACCCGGGTGAACCCGATCTCGTGCTGCAGCGACGTCAGCTTCTCGACGGCGCCGGGTCCGTTGTCCCGGGCGCAGGTGAAGGTGATGTCGGTCTTGCCGTCCTCGATCTTGGAGATGTTCTGCAGCACCATGTCGATGTTCACGTCGGCGTCGGCGACCGCGCGGAACACCCTCGCGGCGTATCCCGGGACGTCGGGCACACCGACGACGGTGACCTTGGCCTCGCTGCGGTCGTGGGCGACCCCGGTGAGAATGGCGTCTTCCATGGCGATGTCCTCGATCGATCCCTTGACGATGGTGCCCGGCTTGTCGGAGTACGACGACCGGACATGGATGGGCAGGTCGTAGCGGCGGGCGTATTCCACGCACCGCAGCATCAGCACCTTCGCGCCGCACGCCGCCATCTCGAGCATCTCCTCGAAACTGACGGTGTCCAGCTTGTGCGCGTTCGGCACGATGCGCGGGTCGGCGGTGTACACGCCGTCGACGTCGGTGTAGATCTCGCAGACGTCGGCGTTCAGCGCGGCCGCCACCGCCACCGCGGTGGTGTCCGAGCCGCCGCGGCCCAGCGTGGTGACGTCCTTGGTGTCCTGGCTGACGCCCTGGAAGCCGGCGACGAGGACGATCTGCCCCTCGTCGAGCGCCGACCGCAGCCGGGTCGGGGTGACGTCGATGATCTTGGCGTTGCCGTGGGTGCCGGTGGTGACGACGCCGGCCTGCGAGCCGGTGAACGACCGGGCGTGCGCGCCCAGTGACTCGATCGCCATCGCGACCAGCGCGTTCGAGATCCGCTCACCCGCCGTCAGCAGCATGTCCAGTTCTCGCGCCGGCGGCGCCGGGCTCACCTGCTTGGCGAGGTCGAGCAGGTCGTCGGTGGTGTCGCCCATCGCGGAGACCACCACGACGACGTCGTTGCCCGCCTTCTTGGTCTCGACGATGCGCTCGGCGACGCGCCGGATGCGCTCGGCGTCGGACACCGAGGATCCGCCGTATTTCTGCACGACGAGCGCCACTGTCAGCCCTTTCAGGTGCGGATTGGTCGCACACAAGGATAAGGGGTCGGAGCACCCGGTTTTTCCCCTCGGCGGGCAGGTGTGAAGCGACCGGGAATTAACCTGCGAGGTCGGTAGCGTCGAGACGTGGCCGACCCGCCGACCAATCGCACCGCCGAGACCCGGGTGCCCATCCATCCCGACCTCGCCGCGAGGTGGAGTCCGCGCGCCTTCGATCCGGCCGCGGCGGTCACCGACGAGGAGGTCACCGCGCTGCTCGAGGCGGCCCGCTGGGCGGCGACGTGGGGGGCGCGTCAGCCGGTGCGGTTCGTGGTCGGACGGCGCGGCGACCCGACGTTCACCGCCCTGGCCGCCACGCTCAAACGGGGAAACAGCTACGCCCACGCCGCGGGCGCGCTGATCCTGGTGTGCGCCGACGAGGGCGAGGACGACCGGACAGCGCGCTACGCGGCGCTCGACGCCGGCGCGGCGATCGCCAACCTGAGCGTCGAGGCGGTGTCGCGGCGGCTGATCGCCCACCCGATGGCCGGCTTCGACGCGGACGCGGCCCGTCGCGACTTCGGCGTCCCCGAGGGGGTCCGGCCGTACGCCGTGGTCGCCGTGGGCTCGCTCGGTGACTACGCGGGCGCCGACGAGAAGATCGTCGAACGCGACTCGCTGCCCCGCCGCCGGCTCCCGCTCGAGGAGATCGCGTTCGCCGGCGCCTGGGGCAAGCCTGCGGACTATTAACCCATCCGCAACACCACGACACTGCCGGCGTAACAGAAACGTCGGTTACTGCCAGTGAACGGACCCGGCTGAGCGGTCCGCATCACTTCCAGGAGTAACTGACCAATGGACGTAGTGGACACTGGCACCACGGCATTCATGCTGTGTTGCATCATCGGGCTGACCCTCATGATCCCGGGCCTCGCGCTGTTCTACGGCGGCATGGTCTCGGTCAAGAGCTCGACCAACATGATGATGATGACCTTCGGTGCGGTCGCGGTCGTCGGCGTGTTGTGGGTGCTGTTCGGCTTCTCGATGGTCTTCGGCACCTCCTACGGCGGCTTCGTCGGCAGCTTCACCGAATTCGACGGCATGACCGACCTGCTGGAGTCCCAGACCACCATCTCGGGCCTGCCGGTGAGTCTGTTCGCCATCTTCCAGGCCCTGTTCGCGGGGATCACCGTCGCGCTGATCTCCGGTGCGGTGGCCGACCGGATGAAGTTCGGCGCATGGATGCTGTTCGCCACGGTGTGGGCCGTGCTGGTGTACTTCCCCGTCGCGCACTGGGTGTTCGCGTTCGACGGAGTGGTCACCGAGAACTCGGTCGGCGGCTGGATCGCCAACAGCCTCAAGGCCATCGACTTCGCCGGTGGTACCGCTGTGCACATCAACGCAGGCGCCGCCGCGTTGGCCGTGGCGATCGTCCTCGGCAAGTCGGCGATGTTCGGTCAGCTTCGCAAGCCGCACAACGTGCCGCTGACCCTGCTCGGCGCCGGTCTGCTGTGGGCCGGCTGGTATGCCTTCAACGGCGGTTCGGCGCTGGCCGCCGGCAATTCGGCGGCGATCGTCATGGTCACCACCTTCGTCGCGACCTGCGCCGCCACGCTGGCCTGGCTCGCCGTCGAGAAGATCAAGGACGGCCACGTCACCGGCGTCGGCGCGGCATCGGGCGCCATCACCGGCCTGGTCGCCATCACCCCCGCCTGCGGTTCGGTCACCCCGGTCGGCGCGATCTTCGTCGGCGCCATCGCCGGCGCGATCTGCGTGTACGCCGTCGGCCTGAAGTCGAAGTTCGGCTACGACGACTCGCTCGACGTCGTCGGCGTCCACCTGGTCGGCGGGCTGATCGGCACGCTGCTGATCGGCTTCTTCGCCAGCGAGGGCATGCCCAACGCCACCAACGGCCTGTTCTACGGCGGCGGTGTCGACCAGCTGTGGAAGCAGGCGGTCGCCGCCTTCGCGGTGATGGCGTACTCCTTCGTGGTCGCATTCGCGATCGCCTTCGTGCTCAAGAAGACGATGGGCATCCGCATCTCGCCCGAGGAGGAGGAGCAGGGCATCGACGCGAAGTTCCACCGCGAGTCGTCCTACGACATGGCACCTGTGTGATCTGACGCCGGCCGGCGCGGGTTCACCCCGCACCGGCCGGCTTTCGCATGCCAGCCGAGTTTCCTATCGTGATACTTTGATTCTCAGCAAGAGACAGGACCCGTATGACCCCCGACCTCGCCACCCTCACCGAGCAGTCCGGCACGAAGTTCGTGCTCGCGCTGTTCGTCGACCTGCGCGGCAAGCCCTGCGCCAAGCTGGTGCCGGTCGAGGCCGTCGACCTGCTCGCCACCGAGGGTGTCGGGTTCGCGGGCTACGCCGTCGGCGCCATCGGCCAGGAGCCCAAAGACCCTGACCTGATGGCCATCCCGGACCCGGCGTCGTTCACCCCGATCCCGTTCATCAAGGACGGGCTGGCCATCGTGCACTGCGACCCGCACGTCGAGGGCGAGCCGTGGCCCTATGCACCGCGCGTCATCCTCAAGGCGCTGATCCAGCAGGCCGCCGACGCCGGCTTCGAGCCGTGGGTCGGCGCAGAGGTCGAGTACTTCCTGCTGCACCGCAATCCCGACGGCAGCCTGTCCACCGCAGACGCCGCCGACACCGCCGCCCAGCCCTGCTACGACGCCCGCGGCGTCACCCGGATGTACGACCACCTCACCGCCATCTCCACGGCGATGAACGCGCTGGGCTGGTCGAACTACGCCAACGACCACGAGGACGGCAACGGCCAGTTCGAGCAGAACTTCCAATTCGCCGAGGCGCTCACCACCGCCGACCGCGTGGTGACGCTGCGCTACCTGCTGTCGATGATCGCCGCCGAACGCGGCATGGTCGCCACGTTCATGCCCAAGCCGTTCGCCGACCGCACCGGCAGCGGCCTGCACCTGCACCTGTCGCTCACCAGCGGCGGCGCCCCGGTGTTCCCGGCCGCCGAGGACCACCGCGGTCTCGGCCTGTCCGAGACCGCGTACGGCTTCATCGGCGGGATCCTCGACCACGCCTGCGCGCTGCAGGCCGTCATCGCGCCGACGGTCAACTCCTACAAGCGAACCGGTGCGATCTCGACGGCGTCGGGTGCATCCTGGGCGCCGCGGCGCGCGACCTACGGCGGCAACGACCGCACGCACTACATCCGGGTGCCCGACTCTCAGCGCATCGAACTGCGCGGCGGCGACGGGTCGGCCAACCCCTATCTGGCGATGGCGGCCGCGCTGGGCGCGGGCCTCGACGGCATCAAGCGCAGCACCGATCCCGGCGCGGTCGGCGCCGCGGGTGACGGCCGCGCGACGCTGCCACCGACCCTGCTGCACGCCGTCGACGAACTGCAGGCCGACCCTGTGGTGTCCGGCGCGCTCAATGCGGCGGGCGACGGGGTGGCCGGCTACTTCGCCGACGTCAAGCGCGAGGAGTTCTTCGCCTACCACGGCGCCGTGACGCCGTGGGAGATCGATCAATACCTGACCGCCTTCTGACCCACGACGAGGAGAACGAGACAGCGATGTGCGGAATCGTCGGGTTGCACCTGCGCAACCCAGCGCTGTACCCGCGGTTGGGCGAACTGCTCACCGGGATGCTGTGCGAGATGGCCGATCGCGGAAGCGATTCGGCCGGCGTGGCGGTGTACGGCGACCCGGCCTGGACGCCGCCGGGCCGGTCGTGCGTCTCACTGCTCGGCGTCGACGCCTCCGCCGACACGGTGCGCGCGGCGCTGGGCCCGCAGGTGACGGTCACCGTGCTCGACGACACCTACCTGGTGTCCGGTGAGGCCGACGCGACCACCCTGCTCACCAGGGTGCGGGCGGCGCTGCCCGACGCACTGGTCGCGGGCTTCGGCGACGACCTGGCCGTGCTCAAGGGCGTCGGGCATCCGCGCACCCTCGCCGAGTCGTGGGGACTGGCGACGGCGCAGGGCTGGCAGGGCGTCGGGCACACCAGGATGGCCACCGAATCGGCCGTGACGCCCTCGGGTGCGCACCCCTACGCCGTCGGCCCCGACCAGTGCCTGGTGCACAACGGGTCGTTCGCCAACCACGCCACCATCAGACGTGAACTCCGTGCCGCCGGAGTCGAATTCGACAGTGAGAACGACACCGAGGTGGGCGCGCGGTTCGTCGCGGCGCAACTGGCCGCAGGCCGTGACGTCGAGACCGCGCTGAAGGAACTGTGCACCCGCTTCGACGGGTTCTACACACTGCTGGTGTCCAACTCGGACTCGTTCGCCGTGGTGCGCGACGCCATCGCCTGCAAGCCCGCCGTCATCGCCGAGACGTCGGACTGGGTCGCGATGGCCAGCGAGTACCGCGCGCTGTCCGGCCTGCCCGGCGTCGGGCACGCCGCGATCTGGGAACCCGAACCGGAGGTCGTCTACGCATGGCAGCGCTAGTGCACTGGGACCTGCGCGAGACCGCACTGCGGGAGGTCAACGCCGCTCTGCACGCGCCGGGCCTGGACGGGGAGTTCGTCATCGACCACCCGGCCGGTGCGCACAACGTGGCCGTCGGCCTCGACGCGCCCGTCCGCGTGACGGTCAACGGCCACGTCGGCTACTACCCGGCCGGGATGAACCAGCGCGCCGACGTCGTCATCGACGGCAGCGCGGGCACCGGCGTCGCGGAGAACATGATGAGCGGCACCGTGTGGGTGAAGGGTGACGCCTCGCAGTCCGCAGGCGCCACCGCGCACGGCGGCCTGCTGGTGATCGAGGGCAATGCCGCTGCGCGGTGCGGCATCTCGATGAAGGGGGTGGACATCGTGGTGGGCGGCGACATCGGCCACATGAGCGCATTCATGGCCCAGGCCGGCCGGCTGGTGGTGCGCGGCGACGCCGGCGAGGCACTCGGCGACTCCATCTACGAGGCCCGCCTCTACGTCCGCGGCGACGTCGCATCACTGGGTGCGGACTGCGTCGCCAAGGAGATGCGCGCCGAACACCACGAGGAACTCGGCGCACTACTCAAGGCGGCCGGGTTCGAAGACGACGACACCTCGTCCTACACCCGCTACGGATCCGCCCGGAGCCTGTACCACTTCCACGTCGACAACGCAGCGAGCTACTGATGACCCTTGACCCGGCACAACGGGGCCTTCGCGAGTCGGCCACCTTCGACCGCGCCACCATCGCCGCGATCCAGCGGGCCGCCGAGACCGGCGTCTACGACATCCGGGGCTGGGGCGCCAAACGCCCGCTCCCGCACTTCGACGACCTGCTGTTCCTCGGCGCCTCGATGTCGCGCTACCCGCTCGAGGGCTACCGCGAACGGTGCGACACCGACGTGGTGCTCGGCGGCCGGCACGCGAAACACCCGCTGCACCTGAGCATTCCGGTCACCATCGCGGGCATGTCGTTCGGCGCGCTTTCGGGTCCGGCCAAGGAGGCGTTGGGCCGCGGCGCCAGCGAGGCAGGGACGTCGACGACCACCGGTGACGGCGGCATGACGCCCGAGGAACGCGGCCAGAGCAAGCACCTGGTGTACCAGTACCTTCCGTCGCGCTACGGCATGAACCCCGACGACCTGCGTCGTGCGGACGCGATCGAGGTGGTGCTCGGCCAGGGCGCCAAACCCGGCGGCGGTGGAATGCTGCTGGGACAGAAGATCTCCGAGCGCGTCGCAGGCATGCGCACCCTGCCGCAGGGCATCGACCAGCGTTCGGCGTGCAGGCACCCGGACTGGACGGGCCCTGATGACCTCACCATCAAGATCAACGAGCTGCGCGAGCTCACCGACTGGGAGAAGCCGATCTACGTCAAGGTCGGCGCCACCCGCACCTACTACGACGTCAAGCTCGCGGTGCACGCCGGCGCCGACGTGGTGGTGGTCGACGGCATGCAGGGCGGCACCGCCGCCACTCAGGAGGTGTTCATCGAACACGTCGGCGTGCCGACGCTGGCCGCGCTGCCGCAAGCGGTGCAAGCGCTCACGGAACTGGGCGTGCACCGCAAGGTGCAGCTCATCGTCTCCGGTGGCATCCGCACCGGCGCCGACGTGGCCAAGGCACTGGCGCTGGGCGCCGACGCGGTGGCGATCGGCACCGCCGCGCTGATCGCACTCGGCGACAACCATCCGCGCTACGCCGCGGAGTACGAGAAGCTGGGCAGCGCAGCGGGTTTCTTCGACGACTTCCAGGACGGCACCGACCCGGCAGGCATCAGCACGCAGGACCCGGAGCTGGCGGCACGGTTCGATCCCGTCGAGGGCGGCCGGCGGCTGGCCAACTACCTGCGGGTGCTGACCATGGAGGCCCAGACGATCGCGCGGGCCTGCGGCAAGGCGCACGTGTGCCACCTGGAACCCGAGGACCTCGTGGCCGTCACCATCGAGGCCGCCGCGATGGCGCGGGTGCCGCTGGCCGGCACCAACTGGATCCCCGGCACATGACCGATACCGCTGACGTCGTCATCGTCGGCGGCGGCATCGAAGGCGCCGCGGCCGCCTGGGCACTCGCGCAGCGCGGGGTCACCGATGTCGTTGTCGCCGAACGCAACACGGTCGGTTCGGGGATGACCGGCAAGTCCAGCGGCATCGTGCGCTGCCACTACGGCGTCAGCTCACTGGCCGCGATGGCGACCGTCGGGCTCGAGGTGTTCGAGAAGTCGCAGCAGTTCCTCGGTGACCACGCGGCGGACATCGGGTTCCGGCAGAGCGGCTACGTCGTCGGCGTCGGCGAACAGAACGTCGACGCGATGCGCGCCAGCCTTGCCGCACAGCGCGCCGTCGGGGTTCAGACCGAGGAGATCGACGCGGCCGAGGTGGCGCGCATGTGGCCGTACGCCGACCTCACGCCGTTCGCGGCGTTCGGCTGGGAGCCCCGCGGCGGGTACGGCGACGCCTATCAGACCGCGCAGGCATTCGCCGTCTCCGCGCGTGCCGCCGGTGTCCGGGTCCGGCAGGGCACACCCGTGATGGACCTGCTCGTCGACGGCGACCGGATCACCGGCGTCCGCACCGCCGACGGCACCGAGATCCACGCGCCGTCGGTGGTGGTCGCCACCGGCGCGTGGACACGCCCGTTCCTGGCGCCGTACCGAATCGACGTACCGATCCGCGTGGTGCGCGAGCAGATCGTGCTGATCTCGCCGGGAGTGCCGACGGCAGGCCTGCCCGTGTTCTCCGACCTGGTGTCGCTGCAGTACATCCGCCCCGAGACCGGTGGCGACGTGCTGTTCGGCAACAGCGACCTCGCTGATGTCGCGGAAGCCGACCCGGACCGATACCTCAACCGGGCCACCGACGAGTTCGTCGACCTCACGGTCCAGAAGGTCGGCACCCGCTTCCCCGGCTTCACCGCCGCGGCGATCACCGGCAGCTACGCCGGCTGCTACGACGTCACCCCGGACTGGAACCCGGTGATCTCCGCGACCGGCGTGACCGGGCTGTTCGTCGCCGCAGGATTCAGCGGACACGGGTTCAAGATCGCTCCGGCGGTGGGCCGGCTGGTCGCCGACCTGGTGATCGACGGACGCAGCGCCGACGCCCGCATCCCCGAGTCCGACTTCCGGTTGTCGCGGTTCGACGACGGCGACCTGCTCAAGACGCCGTACCCGTACGTCGGCGCCGGCGAGATGCGCTAGACAGGGAACCCGTGAGCCCCGCTGACGACGACGTTCCGCTGCTGCGGAACAAGGCCGGCACCGCGCGCGACCGCAATCCACAAGATTCGGTGGAAGAGGTCGAGTTCGAGGCGGCGATCGGGCGCAACGTGCGTCAACTGCGGTTGCAGCACGGCCTCACCGTCGCTGACATGGCCACCCGCGTCGGCATCTCCAAGGCGATGCTGAGCAAGATCGAGAACGCCCAGACCTCCTGCAGCCTGTCGACCCTGGCGCTGCTGGCCAAGGGCTTCGACGTGCCGGTCACCAGCCTGTTCCGCGGCGCCGACGTGGAACGGCCCGCTGCGTTCGTCAGGGCGGGCACCGGCGCGCACATCGTGCGCAACGGCACCAAGGAGGGCCACGACTACGAGCTGCTCGGGTCGCTGCGCGGTGAGCACAAGCGGCTCGAATGCCTGCACGTGACGCTGTCGGAGAAGAGCCGGACCTACCCGCTGTTCCAGCATCCGGGCACCGAGTTCATCTACATGCTCGAAGGCGTGATGGATTACAGCCACAGCAGGTCGGTGTACCGGATGCAGCGGGGGGACTCGCTGCAGATCGACGGCGAGGGGGCGCACGGTCCGGTCGACCTGGTCGAGCTGCCGATCCGCTTCCTGTCGGTGATCGCCTTCCCCGACTCGCAGGTGTAGCCGCACGCCGAGCCGACGTTTTGCCGTCCGGCGCCGCCGGAGTAAGGTTGCCCCCGTGCAGCGGGTGCTCCTTCTCGGACGCCGCGACGGGGTCTGACCAGACCGGCTTCTCGTCGCGGGTGTTTCGTGATGCGCCGGTCGAGTCCCCTTCACACTCCCGGAGCGATCACATGAACACTGCACAATCCGCCGACGGCTTCAGTTCGGTACGCACCATTCACACCCCCGCCGGTGACCCACACCCCGGCCAGCCCGCCTGGAACACCCAGCGCGCAACGTCGATGCCGGTCAGCCGGTACCGCAGCTTCGCCGACGAGGTCGAACCCGTCACGGTGCCCGACCGCACCTGGCCCGACAAGGTCGTCAGCACCGCGCCGATGTGGTGCGCGGTGGACCTGCGCGACGGCAATCAGGCGCTGATCGACCCGATGAGCCCGGCCCGCAAACGGCGCATGTTCGAGCTGCTGGTGCGGATGGGCTACAAGGAGATCGAGGTCGGCTTCCCGTCGGCCAGCCAGACCGACTTCGACTTCGTCCGCGAGATCATCGAGCAGGGCGCGGTGCCCGACGACGTCACCATCCAGGTGCTGACGCAGTGCCGGCCCGAGCTGATCAAGCGCACGTTCGAAGCCTGCGCCGGCGCACCCCGGGCGATCGTGCACTTCTACAACTCGACGTCGATCCTGCAGCGCCGCGTGGTGTTCCGCGCCGACCGCGAGGCCGTCAAGGCGATCGCGACCGACGGCGCCCGGATGTGTGTCGAGGAAGCCGCGAAGTACCCCGGCACGCACTGGCGGTTCGAGTACAGCCCGGAGTCCTACACCGGCACCGAACTCGAGTACGCCAAGGAGGTGTGTGACGCCGTCGCCGACATCATCGCGCCCACGCCCGAGGCGCCGCTGATCGTCAATCTGCCCGCCACCGTCGAGATGGCCACCCCCAACGTGTACGCCGACTCGATCGAGTGGATGAGCCGCAACCTGGCCCGCCGGGACTCGATCATCCTGAGCCTGCACCCGCACAACGACCGCGGAACGGCCGTCGCCGCAGCAGAGTTGGGTTATCAGGCCGGTGCCGACCGTATCGAGGGCTGCCTGTTCGGCAACGGCGAGCGGACCGGCAACGTGTGTCTGGTGACGCTGGGGCTCAACCTGTTCAGCCGCGGTGTCGACCCTCAGATCGACTTTTCCAACATCGACGAGATCCGGCGCACCGTCGAGTACTGCAACCAGTTGCCCGTCCACGAGCGCCACCCCTACGGCGGCGATCTGGTCTACACCGCGTTCTCCGGCAGCCACCAGGACGCGATCAACAAGGGCCTGGACGCGATGAAGGTCTCGGCGGACGAGCAGGACGCCGATGTCGACGACATCCTCTGGCAGGTCCCGTACCTGCCGATCGACCCCAAGGACGTCGGCCGCACCTACGAGGCCGTCATCCGGGTGAACTCGCAGTCCGGCAAGGGCGGCGTCGCCTACATCATGAAGGCCGACCGCGGCCTGGTGCTACCGCGCCGGCTGCAGATCGAATTCAGCCAGGCGATCCAGAAGATCACCGACGGCGAGGGCGGTGAGGTGTCGCCCAAGGAGATGTGGGACGTCTTCTCCGAGGAGTACCTGGCACCGATCCGGCCGCTGGAGCGAATCCGCCAGCGGGTCGACGCGGCCGAGGTCGACGGCGGCACCGACACCATCGTCGCGGTGGTGAAGGTCGACGGCGAAGAGCGCGAGATCGTCGGCGCGGGCAACGGTCCGCTCGCCGCGTTCGTCGACGCCCTGGGCGCCATCGGCTTCGACGTGTCCGTGCTGGACTACTCCGAGCACGCCCTCTCGGCAGGCGAGGAGGCCCAGGCCGCCGCATACGTCGAGGCGTCGGTGGGCGGCAGGACCGTGTGGGGCGTCGGGATCGCGACGTCGATCACCACGGCATCGCTGCGTGCGGTGGTGTCGGCCGTCAACCGGGCGGCCCGCTAACCGAAGACCGCGCGCAGGATCCGGTCGGTCAGGCCGCCCGGATCCTGGGCGCCGGGCTGTGCGGCGGTGAACGTCGCGTTGCTGAACGCGAGGCCGTTGAGCAGGCGCGCCAATTCGCCCACCTGTTCGGCGGACGGGTGGTGTCCCGCGGCTTCGAGGATGAGGCCCGCCGACTTCAGCGCGGCGGCCTGGATGTCGGCGAGCGCCCGATGCAGTTCCGGCCGGCGTGTGCCCTCGAGGAACAGCTCGAACCGGGCGACGTTCACCTGACGCGCATGCTCGTCGGGGTCGGTGATCATCCGGGTCAGCAACGCGAGGACGCCTTCGGGACTCCGCTGGCGACCGACCATTTCCTGCAATACGCCCACCCGCTGCCAGTGCAACTCCGCCACGTGGGCCGTCACCGCCTCGAGCAGTGCCAGTCTGCTCCGGAAGTAATTGGAGGTGGTGCCCGCCGGGACGCCGCTGCGGGTGTCGACCTGGCGGTGCGTCAGACCCCCGACGCCCGTGTCGGCCAGGATGGCGATCGCGGCGTCGAGGATCTGGGTCCGTCGTTCGGGGTTGGCGGGCATCAGTTCCGGACGCGAAGTCGCCAGAACATGGTCAGCATCGCGGCGTAGAAGGGGAACAGGAGATAGCTGAACCACATCGGGAAGAACTCGAAGTAGAAGGCGACGTCGTTCTTCACGACACCGAAATAGACGTGCAGCGGCACGCTCAGCACGATATAGACCAGCGCCCAGGTGAAGAACACCCTGTGCGGCCGGTTGGCGAAATCGACGCGGCGCCACACCAGGATGCCGGTCACCGCGGCATAGATCATCGGGACGAGCAGCGCCATGTCGGTCGTTCTGGTCAGGACGTACTGCAGCGTCAGGTCGTCGCCGAACAGCACCCGGAACAGGTGCAGCACGACGCCCATCCCGATGGTCAGCATCGCCGCCTCCCGGTAGAAGTAGCCGCGCCTGCGGTAGGCATCGAGAAGCGTCGGTCGGTGTACTACATGTGTAGTGGTCATGCAGCGAGGCTACCACTACACATGTAGTGCACACAATGGGTCAGGCCGGGGATCGAACGGCGCGGTAGCGCTTCACCTGCCCGAACAGCCGCAGCCGGTGGCTGCCCACCTCGTCGACGTCGAACCCCGCTGAGCTCAGCAGCTGTGGGATCGCGCCGCCGTGGCCGTGCGGGTGGCCGACGATGTCGACGACGTGCAGGCTGCCGCCGGGCCGCAGCACGCGGAACGCCTCGGCGGCAGCCTGTGCCTTGGTGTCCTCGTCGAGATGGTGCAGCATCATCGACGACAGCACCCGGTCGAAGCTGCCGTCGGGGTACGGCAGCCGCTGCGCATAGCCGCGTTCGAAGCGGATTCCGCTCAGCCCGCGGGCCTTTCGGCGGGCCCGGTCGAGGGCACGGGGATCAGGGTCGGATCCGGTGAACTGCACGCCGGGATGTGACCGTTTCGCGCTGACGGTCACATTGCCGGTGCCGCAGCCGATCTCGAGGATCTGCTGGCCGTCGGCGAGCCCGGCCTGGTCGATGAGCGCGCGGTAGGCCGGCCGCATGCCGAGCACCCGGGTGAGCAGGTCGTACCCCGGCAGGAACGCGTCGCGTCCTGCGGCGGGCACGTAGTCGATTGACCGATCTTTCGTCATCTGACCATCGTGATCCCGGTGCGCATAGCGGTGTTGCCCCGATCATCGCTGAAACTTGGATTATCTTCGTCTTATGCCGTCGCGTTTGATCCGTCACCGCGACGGGGTGCCCGTGTACGCCTATCCGGCCGCCGACAGCACCCCGCCGCTGTCGGTGGTCCGTCTCACCGACGGCGACGTCGTCGAGCACCGCAGGCACATCCACGACTTCCCGGTGCTCTGGTACCTCCCGGCGACCGGCGCTCTCTACGTCGTGGCGGCAGGCGCGGCCGTCGACCCGCTGCAGGTGCACCGCGACGGCGACGGTATCGGCATCTTCTTCGACGCATCGGCGCTGGGCGAGGATGCCGGCTCGCCATGGCCGACCTGGCGGTCACATCCCCTGCTGTTCCCCTTCCTGCACGGCCAGCGCGGCGGGCTCATGCGGTTGCACGTGCCCGCCGGTCGCAGGCCGCGCTGGGACGCCGCGATCGCGTCCATCGAGTCCGAGCTGGCCGTCCGGCAGCCCGGATACCGGCAGGCGGCGCTGGCCGAGTTGACGCTGCTGCTGATCGACGTCGCCCGCCTGGCCGACGACGTGGTGGGCGACCTGCGGCGCAGCGGTGAGCCGCTGCTGGCCGACGTGTTCGCGGTGATCGAGCGGCACATCGGCGAGCCGCTGTCGCTGCGCGACGTGGCGCGCGAAGTGAACCTGACCGCCGGGCACCTCACCACGGTCGTGCGCCGCCGCACGGGACGCACGGTGCAGGACTGGATCCTCGACCGCCGGATGACCGAGGCGCGCACGCTGCTTGCGAACACCGACCTGCCTATCCAGGAGATCGGCCGCCGGGTCGGGATGCCGGACGCGGCCTACTTCAGCAGGGCTTTCCGCCGAACGCACGGGGCCTCGCCACGGGAATGGCGCAGCCGCAACGCCGCCGCTTGATCAGAACAGGGCGAACTGCTCGCCGGTGGGCGTGGCGGCGGCGAACTCCTCGATGCCGGTGCCGCCGACCACCGCGTCGAGGCAGCGCATGAACTCGGTGTCGGTGACGAGGGGCACGCCGAGGTCGCGGGCGTGGTACCCCTTGCCCTGCTCGGGTTCGGCCTCGTTGCAGATCACCAGGGACGTCTCCAGGTCGACGGCCTCGGAGTAGGACAGCCCGGCGTGCACGATCCGTTCGATCAATTCCTCGTGGGTGCGCTTCACCTCGGCGGACAGGCCGACCCGCATGCCCTGCACCAGCGGCCGTCCGGCGACGAACCGGCCCGGGTTGGCGTACGGGCACGGCAGCCGGGAGGCGAGCATCTTCAGCGGCCGCAGCTCGTCGTGGGTGACCTGGCCGTTGGGCCAGCGCCGCCGGGTGGCCGGGCGCACCGGCAGCCATGCTCTCCGCTCGCGGGCCCGCGCCAGGGTCGGCTTGAGTATCTGGGCGAGCACCTGTGCGTCGTCGAGGGCGTCGTGCGGCCGCAGCTGCGGCACGCCCCAGTGCGCGGCCAGCGTCTCCAGGCGCAGGTTCTCGGTGCCGAGTTCGAGCCGGCGGGCCAGCTCGACGGTGCACATCACGGTGTCCACCGGCAGCTCGGCGCCGACGAGTTCGGCCTCCGCCGCCAGGAACGAGTAGTCGAAGGCGACGTTGTGCGCGACCAGCGTGCGGCCCGCGAGGACGGCTCGCACGTCGTCGACCACGTCGCCGAAGCTCGGCTGCCCCTCCAGCATCTCGGCGGTGAGGCCGTGCACGTGCGTCGGCCCGGGGTCGACGCCCGGGTTCAGCAGCGTCGCGACGCTGCGCTCGACGTTGCCGTCGTCACCGACCGCGAGTGCGGCGATGCTGACGATGCGGGCCTGCCCGGGCTGGAAACCCGAGGTCTCCACGTCGACGACGGCCCAGCCGGATCCGTCCTCCACGGCGGGCCGGCCCCAGGAGCCGCTCGGCCGGCGACATTCGGCATCAGAGCCGCTCGGCCGGCGACATTCGGCGCGCGTTTGGCTCACCTGGCCAGGATGGCACGGGGGTCCGACATCCCTCGCCCGGCGGCCCAGCGTGTCGGACACCTAAAATGCCGGGGATGGTCACCACTCGCGGACGAATTGCGCTCGGCGCGGGATCCGCGGCGCGCTGGGCGTCGCGGGTCACCGGTCGCGGCGCGGGGGCGATGATCGGCGGCCTGGTCGCGATGACGCTGGACCGGTCCATCCTGCGCCAACTCGGGCAGGCCCGCCGCAGCGTCGTCATCACCGGCACGAACGGCAAGTCGACCACCACCCGGATGACCGCCGCCGCGCTGGGCACTCTCGGACCGGTGGCGACCAACGCCGAGGGCGCCAACATGGACGCCGGGCTGGTCGCGGCGCTGGCCGCGGCCCGCGACGCCACGCTCGCCGCGCTCGAGGTCGACGAGATGCACGTGCCGCACGTGGCCGACGCGGTGGATCCGGCGGTGATCGTGCTGCTGAACCTGTCGCGCGACCAGTTGGACCGGGTCGGCGAGATCAACCACATCGAGCGGACGCTGCGCGCCGGGCTGGCGCGGCACCCGTCGACCGTGGTGGTGGCCAACTGCGACGACGTGCTGATGACCTCGGCGGCCTACGACTGCCCGAACGTGGTGTGGGTGGCCGCGGGCGGCAGCTGGGCGAACGACTCGGTGTCGTGCCCGCGATCCGGCGAGGTCATCGTCCGCGAGGGCACCCACTGGTATTCGACCGGCATGGATTTCAAGCGGCCGGAGCCCCAGTGGTGGTTCGACGACACCCACATCCACGGGCCCGACGGGCTCGCGCTGCCGATGTCGCTGGCCCTCCCGGGCGCGGTCAACCGCGGCAACGCCGTTCACGCGGTGGCGGCGGCGGTCGCGCTTGGCGCCGATCCCGCGGCTGCGGTGGCGGCGGCGTCGGAGGTCGACGAGGTGGCGGGCCGCTACCGCACCGTGCGCCTCGGCGACCACACCGCTCGCGTGCTGCTTGCCAAGAACCCGGCCGGCTGGCAGGAGGCGCTGTCGATGGTCGACAAACACGGTGCGGGCGTGGTGATCTCGGTGAACGGTCAGGTGCCCGACGGCGAGGACCTGTCGTGGCTGTGGGACGTGCGCTTCGAACACTTCGAGGACACCCAGGTGGTCGCCGCCGGGGAACGCGGCACCGACCTGGCGGTGCGGCTGGGCTATGCGGGCGTCGGGCACACCCTGGTTCACGACACCGTCAAGGCGATCGCCTCGTGCCCGCCGGGACACGTCGAGGTGATCGCGAACTACACGGCCTTCCTGCAACTCAACCGCGTGCTTGCGCGCCTGCCCGAGGATGCCCGTGCCTGAGTCGACCGTGCGGATCGGGCTGGTGCTGCCCGACGTGATGGGCACCTACGGCGATGGCGGCAACTCCGTGGTGCTGCGGGAACGGTTGCGGCGCAGGGGAATCAAGGCCGAGGTCGTCGAGATCACGCTGGCCGACCCGGTGCCCGCGCAGCTGGACCTCTACACACTCGGCGGTGCGGAGGACTACGCGCAGCGGCTGGCCACCCGGCACCTGATTCGCCATCCCGGCCTGCAGCAGGCGGCGGCCCGCGGGGCGCCGGTGCTGGCGATCTGCGCGGCCATCCAGGTGCTCGGCCACTGGTACGAGACCTCGTCGGGTGAGCGGGTGGACGGCGTCGGCATGCTCGACGTGACGACCTCGCCGCAGCAGGCCCGCACGATCGGCGAGGTGGTGTCCCAGCCGCTGTTACCCGGACTGTCGCAGCGGCTGACCGGTTTCGAGAACCACCGCGGCGGAACAGTTCTCGGCTCGGACGCACGGCCGCTGGCCCGCGTCGAGAAGGGCGCGGGCAACCGCGACGGCGACGGCTTCGACGGGGCGGTGCAGGGCAGCGTGGTCGCCACCTACCTGCACGGGCCCTGCCTGGCCCGCAATCCCGAACTCGCCGACCTGCTGCTGTCACGCGTGGTCGGCGACCTGCCGCCGCTGCCGCTCGTCGAGGTCGAGCAGTTGCGGCGCGAACGGCTGGCCGCGCCGCGGCGCGCCTAGGCCGCGTTGGTCTCGACGAAGAAGCCGCGCCGCGCCAGCGCATCCTCGACGGCCGCCAACCAGTCGACCGGCCTGTTCTCGTTCGCGACCGGCACCACGACCCAGCCCAGCGCGTGCAGCATCCGCAGCTTCGCGACGTCGGCGCCGCAGTCCACCGCGACCTTGCACTCGGGCCAGCCCATGTCGAGGAACGCCACCGGTTCGCCGTTCTCCACCACAGCGATCTGCGTCTCCGGCGCCGGGAAGCCCGCGTCGATCAGCCACAGCCGGACCCTGCTCTCGCGCGGCGTCGCCGCACCCCCGTCGACCAGCGGCAGCAGTGCGCGCAACCGCCGCACCCCCTGCGCCCGGGGATACCGGTCGATGAGCTCGTCGACCGCCGCGACCGAATAGCGCTCACTCCACATCAGCGCGTCCAGGCGGGCCAGCGCCTCGCGGCGGTCGACGTGCCGCCCGATGTCGAACGCCGTGCGCACCCGGGTGGTGACCGGTAGCCCGGTCATCGCCGTGACCTCGTCGTCGGCGAACCGGTCGGCGAGCGGCAATAGCCCCGGCTGCGCCTGACACGTCGCGTCGAGCAGTTCGATCGGCGCGTCGGCGTCCAGCCACGCGGCGCCGTGCAGTGCCGCGGCGGCCGTGCCCGCCACCGCACCCTTGCGGCGGGAGGCCAGCCAGGCCGCGACCGCCCGGTCACGCAGCGTCAGCGTCGCGTCCCGCGACACATAGACCCCGCGGTGGACGGCGCGATAGTGGGTGCGCAGCGACTGCCGGGTGGCGTGGCCCGCGGCCAGCGCCTCACCGCCGAGGAAGATCTCCGTCATGGCGCCCATGGTGCCCCCGGGCACCGACAAGTACGGCCGCCCGCCGGGTGAGAGGATCGACCGGTGAACCGGGAGCAGTTCTGGCAGGACGCCGAACGACACGTCGTGCGTTACGGATCGGCGTTCGTGCCACGGATCATCCAGCGCGCCAGCGGCAGTCATGTCTACGACGACGACGGCAACGCCATCCTCGACTTCACCTCCGGACAGATGAGTTCGGTGCTCGGCCACTCACATCCCGACATCGTCTCGGCGGTGTCCACGGCGGTCGCGACACTCGATCATCTCTACAGCGGGATGCTCAGCGGACCCGTCGTCGAGTTGTCCGCCAAGCTCGCGTCCACGTTGCCCGCGCCACTGGAGAAGGTGATGCTGCTGAGCACCGGCGCGGAGTCCAACGAGGCCGCGATCAAGATGGCCAAGCTCTACACCGGCGGATACGAGATCGTCTCGTTCGACCGGTCCTGGCACGGCATGACGTCGGGTGCGGCGTCGGCGACGTTCAGCGCGGGTCGCCGCGGCTACGGGCCGCCGATGCCGGGCAACCTCACGCTGCCCACCCCCAACGCGTACCGGTCGCCGTTCCGGCGGGCCGACGGCAGCCACGACTGGGAGACCGAACTCGCCTACGGGTTCGGCGTCGTCGACGCGCAGTCCTCGGGCAGCCTCGCAGCCTGCCTGGTCGAACCGATCCTGTCGTCGGGCGGGATCATCGAACCGCCGCCCGGCTACCTGCGCCGGCTGCGGGAGTACTGCGACGAGCGCGGCATGCTGCTGATCGCCGACGAGGCGCAGACCGGCATCGGCCGCACCGGGTCGATGTACGCGTTCGAGCGCGACGGCGTCGTGCCGGATCTGCTCACGCTGTCGAAGACCCTCGGCGCCGGCCTCCCGGTCGCCACGGTGGTCACCACCGAGGAGATCGAGAACACTTGCCACGAGCGGGGATTCCTGTTCTTCACCACCCATGTGTCGGATCCGCTCGCCGCGGCGGTCGCGCTGACCGTCCTGAACGTCGTCGAGCGTGACGATCTGGTCGCCCGGGCCGCCGCGCTCGGCAAGCAGCTCACCGACCGGCTGACCGAGATGCGGGACCGCTACGAGCAGGTCGGCGACGTCCGCGGTCGCGGCCTGCTGCAGGGCATCGAACTCGTGTCCGACAAGAGCACGAGGGCGCCGGCGGATGCCCTCGGCGCCACGGTGACGGCCGAATGCCTCGACCGCGGCCTGCACATGAACATCGTCCAGTTGCCCGGAATGGGCGGGATCTTCCGCATCGCCCCGCCCCTGACGATCTCCGACACGGACTTCAACGCCGGTCTGGACATCCTCGACGACGCGCTCGCGGCGGTCTTGACGCGCTGACCCGCTCAGGCCATCGCGCGGCGACCGGTCAGCGCCCGGCCGAGGGTCAGCTCGTCGGCGAACTCGAGGTCGCCGCCCATCGGCAGCCCGGACGCGATGCGGGTGACCGTCAGGCCGGGGATGTCCCGCAGCATCCGCACCAGATAGGTGGCGGTCGCCTCGCCCTCGGTGTTCGGGTCGGTGGCGATGATCACCTCGGCGACGTCGACGCCGTCGACCCGCTCGCCGATGCGGTTGAGCAGTTCACGGATCCGCAGTTGCTCGGGCCCGACACCCGACAGCGGGTCGAGCGCGCCGCCGAGCACGTGATAGCGGCCGCGGAACTCACGGGTGCGTTCGACGGCCTGGACGTCCTTGGGTTCCTCGACGACGCACACCAGCGACGCGTCCCGGCGCGGGTCGCTGCAGATGCGGCACCGGTCGCCGTCGGAGACGTTGCCGCACACGGCGCAGAACTTGACCCCGTCGCGCACCCGGTTCAGCACCGCCGTCAGACGGTCGATGTCGGGCGGTTCGACCGACAGCAGGTGGAAGGCGATCCGCTGCGCACTCTTCGGCCCGATACCGGGCAGCTTGCCCAGCTCGTCGATCAGATCCTGGACCGGGCCTTCAAACAACTAGAGCCCCGGGATGCCCAGGTTGCCCATCCCGCCCGCGAGCGGCCCGAGCCGGTCGTGGGCCAGGATGGTGACCTGCTTGGCCGCGTCGCCGATCGCGCCGACCACGAGGTCCTGCAGCGTCTCGACGTCGTCGGGGTCGACGACCTTGGGGTCGATCGCCACCGAGATGACCTCGCCGCTGCCCTTCATGGTGACCTGCACCAGGCCGCCGCCGGCCTGGCCCTGCACCTCGGCGTTGGCCAGCGCCTCCTGAGCCTCCATCAGCTGCTGCTGAACCTGCTGCGCCTGCGCGAGTAGCGCCGACATGTCGGGCTGGCCACCGGGTTGCATCTCTGGTCCCCTCTGCTGAATCGGGTGCGTCGGCTTGATTGCGGGCAGGTCTCGACTTGGTTGCTCTCGCCCGGAAGAGGCGGTTTGGACTTCAAGCCTAGACGGCGTGGCGGCTACGGTGGCGCCCGTGCCTGCCACCCTGCGTGTCGGCCTGCGGACCGGCCTGAGATCGGGCGCCGCCGTCGCCGTCACCATGCTGATCGCCGCGTCCGTCCCCGCCGCACCGGCGGCCGCCGTGCCCGCCAACATCGCCGGCATGATCGTCTTCCTCGATCCCGGTCACAACGGCTCCAACGACTCGTCGATCAGCCGCCAGGTCCCGACGGGCCGCGGCGGCACCAAGGACTGCCAGGCCAGCGGCACGTCGACCGAGGACGGCTACGCCGAGCACTCGTTCACCTGGGAGGTCACCCTGCGGGTGCGCCAGGCGCTCAGCGCGCTCGGCGTGCGGACGGCGATGTCGCGGGGCGACGACACCGGCCTCGGCCCGTGCGTCGACGAGCGCGCGGCGATGGCCAATGCGCTGAAGCCGAACGCGATCGTGTCGATCCACGCCGACGGCGGGCCGCCGACCGGGCGCGGGTTCCACGTGCTGTACTCGTCGCCGCCGCTGAACGCGGCGCAGTCCGGCCCGGCCGTGCAGTTCGCCCAGGTGATGCGCGACCAGCTGGCCGGTTCTGGCATCCCGCCGGCGACCTACATCGGCAGCGGCGGCCTGAACCCGCGCTCCGACATCGCCGGGCTCAACCTGGCGCAGTACCCGTCGATCCTGGTGGAACTGGGCAACATGAAGAACCCGGCCGACTCCGCGCTGATGAAGAGCCCGGAGGGCCGACAGAAGTACGCCGACGCCGTGGTGCGCGGCATCGCAGGGTTCCTGGGGGCCCAGCGCGTCACCTAGCGCACCGGCGACAGCCCCTAGGCGCCGGCTTCGACCTGCTTCTTCAGGTTCTCCAGCACCTCGGCCTGGATCTTCTTCAGCCCGAGCGGGGCGAACGTCTTCTCGAAGAATCCCTTGACGCCGCCGGCGCCGGTCCAGGACGTCTTGACCGTGACCGACGATCCGGGGCCCGCGGGGGCGACGGTCCAGTTGGTCACCAGCGTCGAGTTGGCGTCCTTCTCGATGACGGTGTGGCCGGCCACGTCGACGGCGGCCTTCACCTCGCGCACCCGGGACTTGGTGGCCTGCAGTTTCCAGGTGACGACGGTGCCCGCGCCCTGCCCGCCCTCGAGCACCCGGTAGGCGCTGTAGTGGTCGGAGAGGATCTTCGGGCGCACGTTCTGATAGTCGGCGACCGCGCGAAGCACCTCCGCCTGGTCGGCGTTGATCAAGATCGTGCTCGACGCGCTGACCTGTCCCATCGGTGAAATCTCCTAGTCGTGTGGAAGAACGGCGGGGTCGTCCCGGCCCGGCGCGGTCGCATCGGCTGCGACCGCGGTCTAGCGTATATGCGTGTCTGTTGCCCCAAACGACGCACAGGCCGCCCACGCTGCCGGTGTAGAGCGTCTTCTCGCCAGTTACCGAGCCATCCCGCCGTCGGCCACCGTCCGGCTTGCCAAGGCCACGTCGAATCTCTTCCGCAAGCGCGCCGAGAGCACCGCCAAGGGCCTCGACACGTCGGGGCTGACCGGTGTCATCGCCGTCGACCCCGACCGCCGCACGGCGGACGTGGCGGGCATGTGCACGTACGAGAACCTGGTCGCCGCCACGCTGCCCTACGGGTTGTCGCCGCTGGTGGTGCCGCAGCTGAAGACGATCACCCTCGGCGGTGCGGTGACGGGGCTGGGCATCGAGTCGGCGTCGTTCCGCAACGGCCTGCCGCACGAGTCGGTGCTCGAGATGGACATCCTCACCGGCACCGGCGAGGTGCTGACCGCGACGCCCGACCAGCACGCCGACCTCTTCCGGACGTTCCCCAACTCCTACGGCACGCTGGGTTACACGGTGCGGCTGAAGATCGAGCTCGAACCGGTCAAGCCGTTCGTCGCACTGCGCCACCTGCGCTTCGACTCGCTCGACGAGCTGGTCTCGACGATGGACCGCATCGTCGAGACCGGCGGGCTGGACGGCGACCCCGTCGACTACCTCGACGGCGTGGTGTTCAGCGCCGACGAGGGTTATCTGAGCGTCGGCGTCCGGACCGCGACACCCGGACCGGTCAGCGACTACACCGGCCAGGACATCTACTACCGCTCGATCCAGCACCCGGCCGGTGAGAAGCACGACCGGCTGACCATCCACGACTACCTGTGGCGCTGGGACACCGACTGGTTCTGGTGTTCGCGCGCGTTCGGCGCACAGAATCCCCGCATTCGGCGGCTGTGGCCGCGGCGGTTCCGGCGCAGCAGCTTCTACTGGAAGCTGATCGGCTACGAACAGCGTTTCGACATCGCCGACCGCATCGAGAAGCGCAACGGCAGGCCGCCCCGCGAGCGGGTGGTGCAGGACATCGAGGTGCCGATCGGCCGCACCGCGGAGTTCCTGCGCTGGTTCCTCGACAACGTCCCGATCGAGCCGGTCTGGTTGTGCCCCCTGCGGCTGCGTGACGAGGGCGGATGGCCGCTCTATCCGATCCAGGCGCATCACACGTATGTGAATGTCGGATTCTGGTCCTCGGTGCCTGTCGGACCCGAGGATGGGTACACCAACAGACTCATCGAACGGAAAGTGAGCGAACTCGACGGCCACAAGTCCCTGTACTCCGACGCCTACTACACGCCCGAGGAGTTCGACGACCTCTACGGCGGCGAAACGTACAAGACGGTCAAGAAGACCTACGACCCGGATTCACGTCTACTGGATCTGTATGCGAAGGCGGTGGAAAGACGATGACCACATTCAAGAACCAGGCGCCCGAACGGAAGTTCACGCTGGCCGAGGTGCTGGAGATCTTCGCGGCGGGGCACCTGCCGCTGAAGTTCAGTGCCTATGACGGCAGTGTGGCCGGGCCTTCGGACGCCTCACTCGGGCTGGATCTCAAGACCCCGCGCGGCACGACGTACCTGGCGACGGCGCCGGGGGATCTCGGTCTCGCCCGCGCCTACATCGCCGGCGACCTCGACATGCTCGGTGTGCACCCGGGTGACCCGTACGACCTGCTGAAGGCGCTGGCCGAGAAGATGGACTTCAAGCGTCCGCCCGCGCGGGTGCTGGCCCAGATCGTCCGCTCGATCGGTATCGAGCACCTCAAGCCGATCTCCCCGCCGCCGCAGGAGGCGCTGCCGCGCTGGCGGCGGATCGCCGAGGGCCTGCGGCACAGCAAGCATCGCGACGCCGAGGCCATCCACCACCACTACGACGTCTCCAACACCTTCTACGAGTGGGTGCTCGGGCCGTCGATGACCTACACCTGCGCCTGCTACCCCGACGCCGACGCGTCGCTGGAGGAGGCACAGGACAACAAGTACCGGCTGGTGTTCGAGAAGCTGGGGCTGCGTGCGGGCGACCGGCTGCTCGACGTGGGCTGCGGCTGGGGCGGCATGGTGCGGTACGCGGCCCGGCACGGCGTGAAGACCATCGGGGTGACGCTGTCGAAGGAACAGGCCACCTGGGCGCAGAAGGCGATCGCCGAAGAGGGCCTGACCGACCTGGCCGAGGTCCGGCACGGGGACTACCGCGACGTCCGGGAGAGCGGCTTCGACGCGGTGTCGTCGATCGGGCTGACCGAGCACATCGGGGTGCAGAACTACCCGGCGTACTTCCGCTTCCTGCAGACGAAGTTGCGCACCGGAGGGTTGCTGCTCAACCACTGCATCACCCGGCACGACAACCGCAGCGGCGCGACCGCGGGCGGGTTCATCGACCGCTATGTGTTCCCCGACGGGGAGCTCACCGGGTCGGGCCGGATCATCACCGAGGCCCAGGACGTCGGGCTCGAGGTGGTGCACGAGGAGAACCTGCGCCACCACTACGCGCTCACCCTGCGTGACTGGTGCCGCAACCTGGTGGAGCACTGGGACGAGGCGGTCGCGGAGGTCGGGCTCGGAACAGCCAAGGTGTGGGGACTGTACATGGCCGGCTCACGGCTGGGCTTCGAGACCAATGTCGTTCAGCTGCACCAGGTGCTGGCGGTGAAGCTCGACAACGCCGGCGGCGACGGCGGGCTGCCGCTGCGCCCGTGGTGGAGCGCGTAGGAGGCCCGGCCTCAGGCCCCGTCGATGCGGCGGGCGCCCAACTCGCTCTGCAGCAGTTCCAGGGCGGCCTCCTCAGGGTCGCGGCGCGGCCCGGCCTCTTCGTGCACCGCCTCGGACAGCATGTCGTCCTCTTCGCGCTGCGCCGCCTTCGCGGGGACGGGGGCCTCCGACGGCGCACCCACCTCGCAGCGGATCTTCCAGTCCACCCCGAGCGCATCCTTGAGCGCGTCGCGGATGACGTCGGAGTTGCGTTGCTCGACAAGCCGTTTCGCCAACGGCGCCGACTCGTGGGTGAGCACCAGGGTGTCCTTGTCGACGGTCCGCACGATGGCGCCCGCGAGCATCACGTCGATGGTGCGGCTGCGCTGGCGGACCTTCTCCCGGACGGTCGGCCACATGGAGCGCACCGCGGCGGCGTTCGGTTCACCGGGCACCGCCACCGGCGGCGCCTCGACCACCGGGTCGGCGGGCGGCCGCAGCGGCGGGGGTGACGTGACCACCGGCGCGGGCTTCGGCTCGGGTTCGGGCTTCGGCTTGGGCAGCGACACCGGCTCGGGCTTGGGCTCCGGCTCGGGCACCGGCGTGGGCGCAGGTGCCGGCGTCGGCGCGGCCGTCGGCGCCGCGCTCCTGCGGGCGAACTGTCGCGACGGCGCAGGGGCGGCCGCGCGGGCGGCCGCGGCGGGTGCCGCCTCGCCCGCCGGGATCGACATGTCGAGCCGCATCTCGATGCGCTCCACCCGCTGCAGCAGCGCCGACTCGGTGTCGCTGGCCGACGGCAGCAGCAGCCGCGCACACACCACCTCGAGGAGCAGTCGCGGCGCGGTCGCACCGCGCATCTCGCCGAGGCCGGCGTGCACCACCTCGGCGAACCGGGTCAGCGTCGCCGTGCCCAGCCGCTCGGCCTGCTCGCGCATGCGTTCCAGCACGTCACCGGGCGCGTCGACGACTCCGCGCGCGGCGGCGTCGGGCACCGCCTGCAGCACGATCAGGTCGCGGAAGCGTTCCAGCAGGTCGGTGGCGAACCGGCGCGGATCGTGGCCGGCGTCGATCACCGCCTCGACGGCGCCGAACAGCGCGGCGGCGTCACCGGCGGCCAGCGCGTCGACGGCGTCGTCGATGAGGGCGACGTCGGTGGCGCCGAGCAGCGCGAGCGCCCTGGCGTACTGCACGTGGTTGCCCTCGGCGCCGGCGAGCAGCTGGTCGAGCACCGACAGCGTGTCGCGCGGTGATCCCCCGCCGGCGCGGATGACCAGCGGGTAGACGACGTCGTCGACCTGCACGCCCTCCTGGCCGCAGATCCGTTCCAGCAGCGTCCGCATCGTCTTGGGCGCGAGCAGCCGGAAGGGGTAGTGGTGCGTCCGCGAGCGGATGGTCGGCAGCACCTTCTCCGGCTCGGTGGTCGCGAACACGAAGATCAAATGATCCGGTGGCTCCTCGACGATCTTGAGCAGCGCGTTGAAGCCCGCGGTGGTGACCATGTGCGCTTCGTCGACGATGAAGATGCGGTAGCGCGAGTGCGCCGGGGCGTAGAAGGCGCGGTCACGCAGCTCGCGGGTGTCGTCCACGCCGCCGTGGCTGGCCGCGTCGAGTTCCACCACGTCGACGCTGCCCGGGCCGTTGGGCGCCAGTGCCACACACGAGTCGCACACGCCGCACGGCGTGGGCGTGGGCCCCTGCACGCAGTTCAGCGAGCGGGCCAGGATGCGTGCCGACGAGGTCTTCCCGCAGCCGCGCGGACCCGAGAACAGGTAGGCGTGGTTGATGCGGCCCGCCGACAGCGCGGTCGACAGCGGCTCGGTGACGTGCTCCTGACCCACCACCTCCGCGAAGGTCGCCGGTCGGTACTTGCGGTAGAGCGCCACGCTCAGCAGGCTACCGACGCGGACCGACGACTGTGCACGCTAGGTTGCGAGCAGGGACTCGGTCGCCGCGAGCAGCGCACAGGTGGCCAGGCCGTCGATCGCCTCACGCAGGTCCGGCAGCGCCGGGAAGGTCGGCGCGATGCGGATGTTCTTGTCGTCGGGATCTTTTCGGTACGGAAACGACGCGCCCGCCTCGGTCACGGCGATGCCGGCGTCCTTGGCCAGCGCGACCGTGCGGCGGGCGGTGCCGGGCCAGACGTCGAGGCTGACGAAGTAGCCGCCCTTGGGGTCGGTCCACGACGCGATCTTCGACTCGCCGAGCCGGTCCTCGAGGATCTCGGCGACCAGGGCGAACTTCGGCGCCAGCAGTTCCTGGTGGCGCTGCATCTGCAGCCGCACGCCGTCGGCGTCGCCGAAGAACCGCAGGTGCCGCAGCTGGTTGACCTTGTCCGGGCCGATCGACTTCTTGCCCGCGTACTGCAGGTACCACGCGATGTTGCCCAGCGAGCCGCCGAAGAAGCTGACCCCGGCGCCGGCGAACGTGATCTTCGAGGTCGAGGCGAACACCAGCGGCCGGTTCTGGTTGCCGGCCGCCGCGGCCAGCCCCAGCACGTCGACCTGCCGCGGGAAGTCGTGGGTGAGCGTGTGAACCGCGTAGGCGTTGTCCCAGAACAGTCGGAAATCGCTTGCGGCCGTACGCATCTGAACAAGCCGGCGAACCGTCTCCCAGGAGTACGTGACACCGGTGGGATTGGCGAACACCGGCACACACCACATGCCCTTGATCGCCGGGTCGGCGGCGACGAGCTCCTCGATGAGGTCGACGTCCGGGCCGTCCTCGCGCATCGGCACGGTGATCATCTCGATGCCGAGGCTCTCGGTGATCGCGAAGTGGCGGTCGTAGCCCGGCGCGGGGCACAGGAACTTCACCTGCGGCTCGTCCTTCCAGGGCCGCGGCGAGTCGACGGTGCCGTGCAGCAGCGAGAACACCACCGCGTCGTGCATGAACTCCAGGCTGGCGTTGTTGCCTGCGATCAGGTTCGGCACCTGGATGCCCAGCAGTTCGCCGAAGATGGCGCGCAGTTCGGGCAGCCCGTGCAGGCCGCCGTAGTTGCGGGTGTCGGTGCCGTCGCCGTCGCGGTAGTCCCCGGCGGGCAGGCTCAACAATTCGTTGGAAAGGTCGAGCTGGGCCGGCGACGGCTTGCCGCGGGTGAGGTCAAGCTGCAGCTTCTTGGCCTGCAGCTCGGCGTAATTGCGCTGCTGCAGTTCGTGCTGGGCGGCCAGTTCGTCGCGGCCGAGGGACTGGAACGACACCGCGAGCCTTTCACCGACATGAGCGAGAACCAAGGGGACCCCGCGCACCCGCCAGAGCCCGTTGACCCTTGCTGCCTTCCGGCCCTGGGGGAGTTCACAGGATGGACGCCGCGCGGGGTCCGACCTGAGTGTAATACCCGCGCCGGAACCGGAGCACCAGCCCGGTCGGCTACCATGGCCCGCGGAGGATTCGCCTAGTGGCCTATGGCGCTCGCCTGGAACGCGGGTTGGGTTAACAGCCCTCAGGGGTTCAAATCCCCTATCCTCCGCACTCGGTCCCGGGGTGTGACCGGAACAAACGAACCGGTCACACCCCGTGACCAGAGAACTCGAGGAGGAGTATGCGGCGCTCGGTCGCGGTGACGTGGCACGCATCGTTCTCATTGATCGCTGCGCTTCTGTACTTCTTCTTCGTGCTGCCACGGTGGTACGAGCTGATGGGCGAGACCTCCCACACGCTGGGCACGGTGTTGCGCATCGTGGCGGGCGCGCTGATCGGGCTCGCCGCGCTGCCGGTCGTGTTCACGCTGCAGCGCACCCGTCGCCCCGAATTCCAGACGCCACAGCTCGCACTCGGCCTGCGTGCCTGGTCGGCGGCGCTGCACGTGCTGGCGGGCGTGCTCATCATCGGTGCGGCCGTCAGCGAGATCTGGTTGAGCCTCGACACCGCAGGCCCGTGGCTGTTCGGGATCTACGGCGCGGCCGCCGCGATCGCGGTGCTCGGAGTGCTCACCTTCCACCTGGCCTTCGTCGCCGAACTGCCCCCGCCGCCGCCGAAGCCGCTCAAGCCGAAGAAGGCCTCGGTCAAGCGGCGCGGCCGCAGGAAGGCCGCTGAGACCGAAGACACAGCGGACACAGAAGACACCGACGACGTCGAGGACACCGACGCCGACGAGACGACCGAGGAAGCCGCAGACGACCAGCCGGCCGAGGTCACCGCCGAGGAGCCCACGGAGTCCGACGCCGAAGAGGTGACCCCCGAACCGACCGCTGACCAGGCATCCGAGGAGCCGACCGGCGATCCGGAGGCCGACACGGGCGGCCGGTTGCGCAACCGGCGACCCTCAGGCAGTCGCCGCCGCCGGCTGCGCGGCGGCGTCGCGGTCGAGGACTGACGCAAGTCTGACGACGAGCCCTCCGAGCCGCGTGCGCGGTTGGTTCTTCGACAGCCTGGGTATTTGACCGCCACTATGGACCACATGGCCGTTCCCCAGTCGCGTCGACGACCGCTGACGATCCTGACCGTGCTGGCCGCTGTGCTGGCACTGGTCGCACCCGCGTTCGCCGGCACGGCGCTGGCCGCTCCCGCCGATCCGGTGGCGGCGTCCGCGCAGGTGGAGCCCGCCGTGGTGCGGCTGGACACGGAGATCGACTACCAGAACGTGTTCGGGACGGGGACGGGCATCGTCCTCGATCCGGGCGGTCAGGTGCTGACCAACTACCACGTCGTCCAGGGCGCCGACCGGATCAGTGCCAGCGTGGCCGGCCGCTCCTATCCGGCTCAGCTGGTCGGATACAACCGCGGCCAGGATGTCGCCGTGCTGCAGCTGCTCGGCGCCGGCGGGTTGCCGGTGGCGCCGATCGGCGACTCGTCAGCCCTGGTCCCGGGCGAACCGGTGGTGGCGCTCGGCAACGCCGACGGCAGTGGAGCACCGCTGACCCGCGAAGTCGGGACGGTCACCGCTTTCGGCCGCACGGTCGAGGCCGAGGACGCGCTGACCGGCAGTTCGGACGAGCTGAACGGGCTGATCGAGTTCGCGGCTCCGGTGCGCGCCGGTGACTCGGGCGGGCCCGTGGTCAACGGCGCCGGGCAGGTCGTCGGAATCACCACCGCCGCGTCGGTGAACTATCAGCTGGGGCCCGGCGGCAAGGGCTTCGCGATCCCGATCAACGACGCCGTGGGCATCGCCGGCCAGATCCGCAGCCTGGTGCCCTCGGAGTCGATCCACATCGGTCCGCCGTCGCTGCTGGGCGTCGGTGTGCGCACCGCTCCGCGCAGCGGCCCCGGCGTGATCATCCAGGAGGTGCTGCGTGGCGGGCCTGCCGAGCAGGCCGGTCTGCTGGACGGTGACGTCCTCACCGCGATCGACGGCGCCCCGATCGGCACCGCGACCGACCTGACCTTCGTGCTCGACCGGCACTACCCGGGCGACGTGATCGACCTGACCTGGATCGACCGGGCCGGTCAGGAACGCACCGGCAAGGCCACTCTCACCGCCGGCTGACCTCACCCAGCAGCCGCTCGAGTCCGGCGATCGCCAAGTCGAGTTCGAACTCGAACTGACCGTCGTCCGACGCCGACGCCGCGGCCAGCACCCTCCGCAGTGCCGGGTAGTCCGTGTCTGCCGCGCGTAGCAGCGCCGCGCGGGTCTCCGCCTCGTGCCTGTCGTGCACCGACGTGTGGGTGGCCTCCTGGGCGGCCGCCTGGGCGATGTTGGCCACGGCGGTGACGCCCCGGCGCGCATCGTCGACGCCGAACCCGGCGGTCAGCATCGCGTCGAGTACGCGTTCGGCCAGCGCGAGCACGGCGGTGGCACCGACGCCGTGGAACGGCGAGTGGTCGACGGCGCTGCTCATCTGGACGCCGACCTGGATCAGGCCGTCCCGGAACGCGAACGCATAGGAGCGCAGCACCATGCGCCAGTCGCCGTCCTCGGGCAGCTCCACACGGCGTAGCTCCGACTCGAACCGGTCAAGCACCACCAGCGTGAGCAGGCCCTGCCGGTCCCCCACGTAGTAGTGCAGCGCCTTGCGGCTGACGCCGAGGGCGTCGGCCACCCCCTGCATGGTCAGCCCGCGGCCCGCCGTCCGGGCGGCCGCGACGATCTGCTCGCGGTCGAGGCGGGCCGGGCGGCCCCGCGCCCGCCGGGGCGCATCCGCCGGGTCGACGTCGCTGCTCACACCGGCAGCCTACGGACTATTTTTCGCCGGTCGGTAAAAAAGGCCGCGAAACACTGGTGCGCGCCCTAATCTGAGCGAGTGCCAAACACCTATCGCGTCGTCCAGTGGACGACTGGAAACGTCGGGAAGAGTTCGGTCGCGGCGATCGCGCGGAACCCGCATCTCGAACTCGTCGGCTGCTACGCCTGGTCGGCCGACAAGGCCGGTCGCGACGTCGGCGAACTCTGCGGCATCGAACCGCTCGGCGTCACCGCCACCAACGACGTCGGCGAGCTGCTCGCCCTGAAGCCGGACGTCGTCGTGTACAACCCGATGTGGATCGACGTCGACGAGCTGGTGGGCATCCTCGAGGCCGGTGTCAACGTGGTGGCGTCCGCATCGTTCATCACCGGACGCAATCTGGGCGACGGCCGCGACAAGCTCGAGAAGGCCTGCCAGAAGGGCGGATCGACGCTGTTCGGCTCCGGCGTCAGCCCCGGCTTCGCGGAGCTGCTCGCGATCGTGGCGGCCACCGCCTGCGACAGGGTCGACAAGATCATCATCGCCGAGTCCGCGGACACCACGCTCTACGACTCCCCCGACACCGAGCGCCCCACGGGATTCGGCACCGCGATCGACGATCCGAACCTGCAGCCGATGGCTGAGAAGGGCACCGCGGTGTTCGCCGAGGCGGTGCAACTGGTCGCCGACGCGATCGGCGTCGAGCTGGACGAGATCAAGTGCGTTCCCGAATACGCCCAGACCACAGAGGATCTGGTGATGGCGTCGTGGACCATCCCGGCCGGTCACGTCGCGGGTGTCGCCGCGAGCTGGCAGGGCATCGCCGGCGGCAGGACCGTCGTGGACATCAACGTGCGGTGGAAGAAGGGCCAGACCCTGGAGCCCGACTGGCAGCTCGACGCGGACGGCTGGAAGATCAAAATCGAGGGCAGGCCCACGGTCAACATGCAGGTGGGATTCCTACCGCCGCAGGACATGATCGAGAACGCGAAGACGATCGAGGACTTCTTCGTGCTCGGGCACATCATGACCGCGATGCCGCCGATCCACGCGATCGCTGCGGTCGTCGCCGCGGCGCCCGGAATCGCCACCTACAACGACCTGCCGCTGAATCTTCCGCGCGGAGTGGTACCGACGGCCTGATCCGTCTCCGCTCGGCCCGGCCAGCTCGATTCCGGTCGCCGCCCGCACCGCGGCACCGCGGGCGGTGCCCGACTGGTCGGCCTTCTTGAGCTGTGCGGGGAAGGTGACGCCGCCGAGCCGGCGTTGAAGGGTCTTCACCGGGATCATCAGCTCGCGCCAGGCGTCCGGAATCGCCAGTTCGAGTGGGACGTCCGACAGGTCCTGCTCGAGGACGAAGGCGTACGCGGTCAGTTTCCCGTCGGTGGCCGCGGCGACCACCTTCCAGTACCGAACCGGATCTGCACGCGCACCGGACCGTTCGGGCCCTCCCCGACGAAGACCGGGTCGTCGGCCGCGAGCACCGGACCGGCGAACACCGACACCCTGATTGAATCCCGCGACCTGCGGTGTGCAGTTCGTGATGTGGAAGGTGTCGCCGTTGGGAGCCAGCTGCCCGATGACCGTGCGCAACCTGTCGAGTTCGTCCACGGTGTCAGCCTGTGCGAACCGGGCGGGACGGGACAGGGTACTCGGCTCCCTCACCCGGGTGCCGGCGGAGTGCTGAGGGTGGGTCCGAACACCGGGCTCGTCACCACGTCGAGGACGGCGGCCGTCAGTGTCGCCCCGGCCGGTCCGACCACCGTGACGTCCTTCATGAACCGCGCCTCGCGGCCGCGCACGGTGAAGGTGCCGTCCTGGGGTTCGCGCCCACCGCTCACCCGGTAGTGCACCTGCAGCTCCTGCTCGGGCAGCGGGCGCACGCCGATGTACTTCGGCTCGATCGTGTAGGTGTAGAGGCACTCCTGCGGCTGAGGGCAGTCCCGCCCGGTCACCGTGACGCCGACGGTGAACTCGTTGGCCGCGGGCACCGGCGGTGCGACCGATGCCGGCGGGGTCCGCGGCGCGGCGGGGGTGGCTGCCTGGTCGTCGGCGGCGAACAGAATGTAGGTCCCGATCCCGATGCCGCCCACCACGATCGCGATCAGCGCGGCGCCCGCCGCGCCCCTGCGGATGGTGTCCGCCCAGGCGCTCAATGCCATCGGCGGGCCGTCACTCGGTCACCCGGTTGCCGTGTTCGTCCCAGTTGGCGGCGACCTTCTTGCTCGGCTGCACCCGCGGCGGTTCGCCCGGCATCTTCGGGTAGCTCGGCGGGTAGGGCAGGTCGCCGAGACCGCGGTCCTCGTCGGCGGCCACCATGTCGAGCAGTTTCTGCAGTGAGTGCGCCGTCTCCTCGATGCCCGCCCACGGGTCGGGTCGGCCGGCCACGAAGTCGGGCACTGTCGCGATCGTGTAGTCGTCGGGGTCGGCATCGGCCAGCTCGTCCCACGTCAGCGGGGTGGACACCGTCGCGATCGGGGTCTTGCGCGCCGAGTACGCCGAGGCGAACGTGCGGTCGCGCGCGTTCTGGTTGTAGTCGATGAACACCCGCTCGCCGCGGTCCTCCTTCCACCACGACGTGGTGACGTCGTCCGGTGCGCGTCGTTCGACCTCCCGGGCCAGCGCGATGCCGGCACGGCGGACGGCGACGAAGTCCCAGCTGCTCTCGATGCGCAGGAAGATGTGCACGCCTCGGCCGCCGGACGTCTTGGGGTAGGCGGTGAGCCCGAGTTCGTCGAGCAGCGGTTTGAGGACGCCGACGGCGACCGCGCTCGCCTCCTTGAACCCGGTGCCCGGCTGCGGGTCGAGGTCGATGCGAAGCTCGTCGGGGTGCTCGGTGTCGGGGCAGCGCACCTGCCACGGGTGCAGGGTGACGGTGCCCATCTGCGCGGCCCACGCGATGGCCGACGGGTGGGTGACCTTCAGCGCGTCGGCCGTGCGGCCCGACGGGAAGGTGACGGTGCACGTCTCGAGGTAGTCGGGATGCTTCTGCGGCACCCGTTTCTGGTAGATTTCCTCGCCTTCGACGCCATCGGGGAACCTCTGCAGATGCGTCGGCCGGTCCCGCAGGACGGCGACCATCGGACCGGCGACCGCCCTGTAGTAGTCGAACAACGCCCCCTTGGTGCCCTTGGCGCCCAGCTTCGGGAAGTACGGCTTGTCGCGGTTGGTCAGTCGGACCTTCACACCGTCGACGTCGATCTCCTCTGCGGGAGTGGGCATCAGGACTCCAGTACGTCGTAGAGGTCGTAGGTGAGCGGCGCGTCGAGCTGGTCGAAGGTGCAGCTGCGCGGGTCTCGGTCGGGCCGCCAGCGGACGAATTTCACCGCGTGCCTGAAGCGTTGACCGGCGTCGCCGTTGCCCTCCATCTGGTCGTAGTGCACTTCGCAGACCCGCTCCGGCCGGACGGGGATCCAGCGCTTGTCGGCGGCCGAGTTCCACCGGCTCGGATCGCCTTCACGCACGTCGTCACCCTCCCGGAGCGGTTCCAGTTCGGCCAGCAGCCGGATACGGTCCTTCGTGCTGAACGACGCTGCGCCGCCGACCATCTGCAGCTCGCCGTCGTCACGGTACAGCCCGAGCAGCACCGATCCGACGCCTTCGCCACTCTTGTGGATGCGGTATCCCATTGCGACGCAGTCGGCGTCGCGGGCGTGCTTGACCTTGACCATCTCCCGCTTGCCGGGAAGGTACGGACCGTCGAGCCGCTTGGCGATCACGCCGTCGAGTCCGGCGCCCTCGAAGGTGTCCAGCCACTGCGCGCCGGTCTGCGGGTCCTCGGTGGTGCGGGTGACGTGGCACCACTGCTTCTCGTGCACGGCGTCGGCCAAGGCCTGCCTGCGGGCGCGGAAGGGCTCCTTGGTGAGCAGTGTGTCGCCGACGGCGAGGGCATCGAATCCGATGAAGTGCGCCGGGGTCTGCTCGGCCAGCAGCTTCACCCGCGACACCGCCGGGTGGATGCGTTGCGACAGCGATTCCCAGTCCAGGCGGATCCGGCCCCCGATCTCGCGGGGCACCACGATCTCACCGTCGAGCACGCAGCGCTCGGCCACCTCGTCGCGCAGCGACACCGCCAGTTCGGGAAAGTACCGGCCGAGGTCCTTGCCCGAGCGGGACTGAAGGACGATCTCGTCACCGTCGCGGAAGACCAAGGCGCGGAAACCGTCCCACTTCGGCTCGTAGGACCACACGCCCGCGTCGGCCGGCACCTTGGCCTGCGCCTTGGCCAGCATTGGCTCGATCGGGGGCTGAACGGGTAGCTGCACGGTTCCCATAGTCGTGCAGACCGCATGCGCCGGGCAATGTCATCGACACCTCGGCGCAGGTTCAGCGGCGCGGGGTGATCCGGATCGGCAGCGAGTCGATTCCGATACCGACGTTGTGCACCGGTCCGCCACCGGACCACACCGGCGGACCGGCGAGCTCGACGTCGTAGCCGGCCGCGACGGCCCCGAACACCACCTGCACCTCCTTGCGGGCGAGGTTCGCGCCGAGGCAGTAGTGCACGCCGCCACCGCCGAAGGACACGTGCGGGTTGGGGAAGCGGTGGACGTCGAAACGGAAGGGGTCGTCGAAGACGGACTCGTCGCGGTTTCCCGACGGGTACCAGAGCAGCACGCGGTCACCCGCCTGGACGTTCGCGTCGCCGATGGTCACATCGACGGTGGCGGTCCGTCCGAAGAAGATGACCGGGCTCGACCAGCGGATGGCTTCGTCGGCGGCAGTGGCGCAGAGGTCGGGACTCGTCCGCAGCTCATCGAGCTGGGCCGGATCGTCGAGCAGCGCGATGAGTCCCTGCGCCAGCGCGTTGCGCGTGGTCTCGCTGCCGGCGATGGCCAGGATGAGGAAGAACATCTCGAGTTCGAAGCCGTCGAGCTGACCGGCCAGCTTGGTCCAGACGTCGTCGGTCGGGTTGGCCCGCTTGTCGGCGGTGAGCCGCTGCGCGTACTCGAAGAGTTCGACCTGGAAACCGAGCCGATCCTCGTCGGAGTAGCCGTTGTACGGGTTGCCCGATTTGAGGAGGTGGTCGACCCGCTCGAACACCCAGGGCCGGTCGGTCTCGGGGATGCCCACGATGTCGGCGATGAGGTGCATCGGCACCTGATAGGCGATGTCGCGGACGAAGTCGCAGGTGTCCCCCGCCGCCGCCGCGAGGATGTCCGCGGTCCGGGCGGCGATGCGCTGCTCGAGCCTGCCGATCATGCGCGGGGTGAACTCCGAGGTGATGATCCGGCGCATCTCCGCCTGGTCGGGCGGGTCCATCGACACCAGCGTCCGGCCGGCGGACAGCAGCGGGTCGGCCGCCATCATCGGGCCACCGGCGGCCGCGAAGGTCTTCCAGTCGCGATTGGCCTGCTGGATCTCGGGGTGGGTGACGATCGACCAGAACGGGATCGACGGGATCGAGGGGCGGCCCTCGACGGCCAGGTGGCGGTGCACCGGCCCGCGTCGGCGCAACTCGGTGAAGACCTCGTGCGGGAAGCCCGCCGTGTAGAGCTGCGGATCGGTGAGGTCGACGTCCAGGATCTCGGTCATGACACGGCCTGCCGGATCAGTGCGCGGACCGCCGGTTCGTCAGCGGCCTCGCCGAGCAGGAGGCGCCGGTACACGAGCCCGCCGGCGAGCATGTCGACGAGTGCGTCGGCGTCGGTCGAGGGCGGCACGTCGCCGCGCAGGCGTGCCCGTTCCACCGCGTCGAGCACCGGCTGGCGGCAGCGGCCCGCGAAGGTGCGAACGATCGATCGAATCGACTCGTCGTTGGTCGCTTCGGCGAGCAGCGCCGGCAGCAGTGCTGCGAGTTCGGGCTGGGTGAGCATGTCCGCGATCGGGAGCATGGCGGCGAACAGGTCGTCGACGAAGGATCCGGTGTCCACCGAATCGGTCGGCGCGGTGATGGACACCGCCACGAACTGGACGAGCTCACCCTTGCTCCGCCAGCGGCGGTAGATCGAGCCGCGGCCGACACCAGCCCGGGTGGCGATTCCTTCGATGGTCGCGCCGCCCCACCCCTTGGCAGCGACCTCGGCGACGGTCGCGTCGACGATCACCGCGTCCAGCCGGTGGTCGCGGGGGCGGCCCCGCCGGGCTCTGCGCTCGATCGGCGGGTTCATCGTCGCTGCGGATCCCGGCATCCCGTAATACTGGACCGAGTAGTTCCGGAAATCAAGCGTCTCGTAATACTGGCGGCACTCTCGAGCAGCGACGGCAAGAATGGTCCGATGCAGCTGCCCGTCCAGCCGCCGGTGCGGCCGATGCTCGCGAAGTCGGTGCCGGCGATCCCGCCCGAGGCGATGTACGAGCCCAAATGGGACGGCTTCCGGTCGATCTGTTTCCGAGACGGCGACGAGGTGGAGTTCGGCAGCCGCAACGAACGGCCGATGACGCGCTACTTCCCCGAACTGGTCGCGGCGGCCACGGCCGAACTCCCCGCGCGGTGCGTGATCGACGGCGAGATCGTCATCGCCACCGGCTCGGGTCTCGACTTCGAGGCGCTGCAGCTGCGCGTGCATCCCGCCGCGTCGCGGGTGCGGATGCTCGCCGAGACGACGCCGGCGTCGTTCATCGCGTTCGACCTGCTCGCGCTCGGCGATACCGACTACACCGGTCGGCCGTTCAGTGAGCGCCGCGCCGCGCTCGTCGACGCCCTCGCGGGATCCGGGCCGTCGTTCCACGTCACACCGGTCACCACCGACCTCGCCACGGCACAGCGGTGGTTCGACGAGTTCGAGGGCGCCGGGCTGGACGGGGTGATCGCCAAACCGCCGGACGTGACGTATCAACCGGACAAACGCGTCATGTTCAAGATCAAGCACCAGCGCACCGCGGACTGCGTGGTGGCGGGATACCGGCTGCACAAGTCGGGGGACGACGCGATCGGATCCCTGATGCTCGGGCTGTACGACGACGGCGGCGGCCTCGCGTCCGTCGGCGTCATCGGCGCCTTTCCGATGGCCACCCGCCGGACGCTGTTCACCGAGCTGCAGCCGCTGGTCACCAGCTTCGACGGCCATCCGTGGAATTGGGCCGCGCAGATGGAGGCCGGCACCCCCGGGCGCAACGCCGGCTCACGCTGGAACTCCGGCAAGGACCTCTCGTTCGTACCCCTGCGTCCCGAGCGCGTGGTCGAGGTCCGCTACGACCACATGGAGGGCCAGCGCTTCCGGCACACCGCGCAGTTCAACCGCTGGCGTCCCGATCGGGACCCGCGATCATGTACCTATGACCAGCTCGAGCGGCCGGTCACGTTCGACGTGGCCGATATCGTTCCCGGTCTGGGTGCAGCCGGTTCTTGAGTAACGCCGGGCCGCAGGCGATTCGCTGGTGCGGTCGCTTGACCAGGATGTTCAGTGTTCCCGGCGCCGGCGGTGCGGTCGAAAGGTAGCGGCCCCCGCTGGGGGTGACGAACTGCGCGGTGTGCACGCCGTCGACCTCGCTGGTGGCGACCTGCCAGCCCGGGGCTTCCTTGTCGTAATTGCACCGCGCGCACTCACCCAAGCCGTTGACCGCGCTCGTCGGCCCGCCCTTGTGATGGGGGTGGGCGTGGTCGTGGTGGCGGATCGGCGCATCGCAGTACGGGGTACGACACCGCTGATCACGCAGATCGACGAATTTCGCCAAGGCTTTCGGGAAACACCGCGACCGCGACTCCATCGCCACCAACGCCCCCGACGCTGGCCGCGCGTAGAGCCGCCGCAACGCCGCCGCACCCACCCCCGCAGCATCGGCCACCATCCGCCGCGCGATCTGCGCCGGCACCGGCCCATAGCCCTGCAGGTGCGCCGGCTCGGCATCCCCACCGAGCAGCGCCCGATCCGACATCACCAGATCGACGCTCACCGGCGCCGGATCGGCGGCCTTTTGGCCGGTGACCCGCTCATAGAGGGTGTCGGCCATCACCTGGCCGCGGCTGCGGCCGTCACCGGTGGTGTCGGCCGCACGCTTGAGCGCGGCGTACACCCCGACCCCTTGGGCGACCGGCAGCAGCGCGGTCACGTACACCATGCAATCGGGGGCGGGCCGCGTCGTCACCGTCCGCTCACTGGGCGCCTTGGCCGCCCGATCCACCACCGCCTGCGCGTCCAACCGGTAGGCGATCTTCTTCGCCTCGGCCTCGATCCGGCCGTCTCCCCACCCTTCGAGGCGGGCCATCTCACCGCACAGTTCGGCATCCAACCTGCGCCGGTCCTCGACCGACAGGCATGCCGACTCGCGCACGATGATGGTCGCCCGCCACTCGGTGAGCGCCCCACACGTCAACGCGGACAGCGTGCACGGCATCTCATGCACCAGCGCCCGGGCGAACCCCAGATGCCGGCCACCCTGATTCGGCGACGCCCGCCGCGCCAGCGCGATCTCGGTGGCCAAACCCCGACCCCGCTTCGATGCCGGCACCCCCTCGGCGGCCTCCCGTGCACGCCGCACAGCGTCCAGTTCGGCGGCCACCCGCGCCTGCCCCGCAGCGCACGCAGCTTTGGCCGTCTCCAACTCCGCCAGCCGCGCATGCAACCGGGCCTCGTCAGCCCCGAACGGCACCGCCGCCAACTCCTCGAACATGTGTTCGATACTACCGACGCCCACCGACACCCCGGTTCCGGCTAGATTGCGGTCGTGACCCGCACCCCCGCGGGCCGGTTCGCGCCGAGCCCGTCGGCCGATCTGCACATCGGCAACCTGCGCACCGCAGTGCTCGCGTGGCTGTTCGCCCGCTCCACCGGTAGGCGCTTCCTGATGCGGGTGGAGGACCTCGACGACCGCACCCGCCCCGATGTGGCGCAGCGCCAACTCGACGACCTCGCGGCCATCGGGCTCACGTGGGACGGCCCCGCGGAGTGGCAGTCACAGCACCGCGACCGCTACGACGCCGTTGTCGACCAGCTGGCCGGCGCCGGCCGGGTCTACGAATGCTACTGCAGCCGAAGGGATATCGCGCAGGCACCGCGGGCGCCTCACGCGCCGGAGGGTGCCTATCCGGGCACCTGCCGGGATTTGACCGCCGCGCAACGCGGCCGCCGTCGCGCCGAAACCGACCGGCCGCCTGCGCTGCGGCTGCGCACCGACGTGCACACCTACACCGTCACCGACCTGCTGCACGGCGAATACACCGGCATCGTCGACGACTTCGTGGTCCGGCGCGGCGACGGCGTACCCGCCTACAACCTCGCGGTGGTGGTGGACGACGCCGCCCAGGGCGTCGACCAGATCGTCCGCGGCGACGACCTGCTGGCGTCCTCGCCCCGACAGGCATACCTGGCCCGACTGCTCGGTCACCCCGAACCGACCTACGCCCACGTGCCGCTCGTGCTGAACGCCGACGGCGCCCGGCTGGCGAAACGCGACGGCGCGGTAACCCTCGCCGAGATCGGTGTCGGCCGGGCCGTCGCGCAGATCGCGGAGTCCCTCGGCTGGCCGGCGGCCACACTGACCGAGCTGGCAAGCCGGTTCGACCCGGCGGCGCTTCCCCGCAAACCGTGGATCTATTTGCCCGGGTAGCGAATCCGCTCAGCGGCCGGCGAGCTCGGCGAGGAACGCCTCCAACGCGGCCACGGCGACGGCGCTGATCTCGCGATCCGCCTCGGCGTCGGCAACCACCTGCGCGTCGACACCCGCGGCGGTGGCCGTCTCGTCGGGAGTGAGCTCGGCCTCGCGCCGTGCGGCGTACAGCCGCACGCTCAGCGGCGCCTCGGGCGCACTCGCGGCGCGGGAGACCAGCTGGCGGTAGGTGCGCCGCACGGCGCTGAGAACCAGCACCAGCGCCGACGTCTCCTTGGCCCCGCGGATCGTGTCGACGACGGACGCCTCGAGCCGGCGCAGGTCCGCCAGCAGTGCCGCGTCGTCGTCGAACGTCGCCGACGCCACGACCGACAGGGCCGCCGCCCTGGCCTTGATCGCACTCAGCGTCAGCTCGTACGAGTCGACGAGCACCGCGATACGCACACTCTCGGTGATGAATTCGGTCGTCTCGTCGGGTTCGTCCGGAACGGTCCCGCCCGAGTGCACCCGGTCGAGGGTGCCCACCGGCCACTTCAGCGTCTTCTCGATCCTGGCCCGCACGCCCTCGCCGGGCCAGACGGCGCCGCGTTCGAAGGCGGCGAGGTCGACCGTGCCGATCACCCCGTCGTCCTCGAGGTCCTGGCGGGAGAAGCCGAGCTCTTCTCGCCGGGCCCTGACGGCGGCGCCCGCGACGGCGTTGCGCGGATCGATCTCGTCGGTGTCTATCTCCTGATCGCCGTGCCGGGTCTGCGGCAACGTCAATGGCTTGTGTGCGGAAACGTCGGACGGTGCGAGCTTGAAGGTGACGGCGATGCCGTCGGGATGGCCGATCCGGACGGTGAGGCCGTCGGTCACGGCGACCGGGCCCTCGATGCGTTCGCCGTCGAGGAAGGTGCCGTTGGTGCTGTGGGCGTCGGCGACCGTCCAGGCGCCGCCCGCGGGCTCGATGAGAAGGTGTGTGCGGGACACCCGCTGGTCGACGATGCGGATGTGGGCGGGCAGGTCGCGGCCGACGGTGATGGCGCCCGCGCTGGCGCGGATGGTGTGCGGGGCATGGTCGGCGCACATGATGGTGAGCTCAGGAGGCTCGCGTCCGGCCATTTCCTCCCGCTTCTTCTCGCCGCATTCTGTGCCGATGGTGATCAGGCACCGCTGTCAGTGATTATGCACGCGAATTGCTGGGTGCCGCGGGGACTCCGAGCATGCGGTCCCGCACTGATCGATGACGACGTGAGCAGAACTCTTCTTATGGCGCCGCCGGCTTGCTAGCGTCCGCCGGTGCACTCCCTACGAAGAGCCCTTCTGCCGGTGCTCCTGCTCGCCGCGCTGATGCTGTCGGCGTGCGCGTCCTCGGAGAGCGAGAGCGACGAGCCGATCGCCGCCGCGGGGGTGCTGCGGGTCGGCACCGAGGGCATCTACCCGCCCTACTCGTTCCACGACCCCGCACAGGGCGGCCAACTCGCCGGCTACGACGTGGACGTGGCGCGCGCCGTCGGCGACAAGCTGGGGGTGCGCGTCGAGTTCGTCGAGACGTCGTGGGACTCGATCTTCGCCGCCCTGGAAGCCGACCGCTTCGACATCGTCGCCAACGAGGTGACGATCACCCCGGAGCGGGAGGCCAAATACGATCTCTCCGAACCGTATTCGACCGCCGAGGGCGTGATCGTCACCCGCGCCGACGACACCTCCATCACGTCCCTGGCCGACCTGAAGGGCAAACGCGCCGCGCAGACGCCGACAAGCAACTGGGCCGAGGTGGCCCGTCAGGCGGGCGCGCAGATCGTCTCCGTCGACGGTTTCGCCCAGGCGATGGCCGTGCTCAACGACGGCCGGGTGGACGCCGTCGTCAACGACACCCTCAGCGTGCAGGCCTACCTGTCCGAACGTCCCGACGCTCCGATCAAGGTCGCCGCGAACACGGGCGAGACGAGTGAGCAGGCCTTCGCCGCCCGGAAGAACAGCGGCATGCTGCCCGAATTGAACCGCGCACTCAACGAACTGCGTGCCGAGGGCAAGCTCTCGGAGCTGTCGCAGAAGTACCTCACCATCGACCTGTCAAAGCCGCCGCCACAGAGCACATGGCGACTGATCGCCGACAACCTCTGGCCGCTGGCCAAGGCCGCGCTCACCATGACGATCCCGTTGACGATCATCAGCTTCGCCATCGGTCTCGTCATCGCCCTGGTGGTGGCGCTGGGCCGGCTGTCGTCGAACTGGTTGCTCTCAGGTGTCTCGCGGTTCTACATCTCGATCATTCGCGGCACGCCACTGCTCGTGCAGCTGTTCATCGTGTTCTTCGCGCTGCCGCAGATCGGCGTGCGGATCGACCCGTTCCCCGCGGCGGTGATCGCGTTCAGTCTCAACGTCGGCGGCTACGCCGCGGAGATCATCCGCGCGGCCATCCAGAGCATTCCCAAGGGTCAGTGGGAGGCAGCCGAGACCATCGGCTTCAACTACACCGGCGCGCTGCGGCGGATCATCCTCCCGCAGGCGACCCGCGTCGCCGTGCCGCCGCTGTCCAACACCCTGATCTCGCTGGTGAAGGACACGTCGCTGGCATCGGTGATCCTGGTGACCGAACTGTTCCGGACAGCGCAGAACGTGGCGGCGCCGACCTTCGAGTTCTTCGCCCTGTACGGCACCGCGGCGCTGTATTACTGGGTGATCTGCCTGGTGCTGTCGTTCGCCCAGAACCGCTTCGAACGCCGACTGGAAAGGTTCGTGGCCCGATGACCGACTTCCCGAACGCATCTCAGACCGAGTCCGAGACCGACTACCGCGTCGTCGCCAAGGGTGTGTACAAAGCCTTCGGCGACAACAACGTCCTCAACGGCGTCTCGTTCACCGTCGAGCGAGGCACGGCGACCGCGATCATCGGCCCGTCGGGTTCGGGCAAGACCACGCTGCTGCGCACCCTCAACGCGCTCGATCGAGCCGATGCCGGGGTGATCAGGGTCGACGACGTCGAGATCGACTTCTCCACCCCGGTGCCCAAACCCGAGGTGCGCCGGTTCCAGTCGCGCAGCGGTTTCGTCTTCCAGAGCCACAACCTGTTCCCGCACAAGACGGTGTTGCAGAACATCACCGAGGGCCCGCTGATCGTCCAGAAGCGGCCCCGCGACGAGGTCGAGGCCGAGGCTCTCGAACTGCTCGGCCAGGTGGGTCTCGCCGACAAACGCGACCAGTACCCGTACCAGCTCTCCGGGGGCCAGCAGCAGCGCGTCGGCATCGCGCGGGCGCTGGCGCTCAAGCCGAAACTGGTGCTGTTCGACGAACCGACCTCCGCGCTCGATCCCGAGCTCGTCGGTGAGGTGCTGTCGGTGATCAAGGACCTCGCCGTCGAGGGCTGGACCTTGGTGATCGTCACGCACGAGATCCAGTTCGCACGACAGGTTTCCCAGCAGGTGCTCTTCACCGACCAGGGCATCATCCTCGAGCAGGGCACCCCCGACGAGGTGATCGGCGACCCGAAAGAGGAGCGGACCCGCCAGTTCCTGGACCGGATCCTCAACCCTCTGTAGAGAGAACCAGGTCGACGGCCCTCGCCGCGCTCTGCACCGCGCTCTCCATCGTCGCCGACCAGTCGGTGGCCGTCCAGTCCCCGGCGAGCGCGAGCGACGGCACCGACGTGCGTTGCGGCGGGCGGAGCGCATCGGTGCCGACCACCTGCGAGAAGGTCGCCTTGGGCATCTTGACCACCTGCGCCTGAACCACTTTCGCGTCCGCGGCAGCGGGGTAGTACCGACGCAGCAGCGCCAGTTGCTCGTCGACGATCTCGTCGTTGCTCTTGTGGATCTGCTCGTAGGCGCCGCTGGTGGTCAGGCAGTACAGCCACGCCCGGTCGGTGCGCCTGCCGTGCATGATCTGCCGGTCGAACACCTCGTCGATGACGCCGGTGCCGCCGATGAGCCCCTCGAACGCGGATTCGGTGCCCAGGGGGCGGTCGAGGTAGAGGTTGGTGCTGACAATCGGGGTATACCCCAGTTTGTCTGCCGCCGCGTAGATCTCGGCGTGCTCCGGAAGGTCGTCGAGCAGTCCGCCGATCGCAGAGTTGGGCACCGCACAGATCACCGCGTCGGCCGGGACGGTGGTGCCGTCCGCCAGCAGCACCCCGGTGACGGCGCCGTCCTCGATGACGATGCGCCTCGCGACCGTGCGGTACCGCACCGTGACACCACGCTCTTCGAACAGCTCACGGCGCCCGAGATGTACAGCGTCCCCAGGTCCACGGTCGGGTAGCCGATGGCGACCGGGACGCGGTGCCGGATGCCGAGGCGGATGCCGGTGGCCAGGACGTTGGCGAACACCCGCGCCGACTCGCGCGACACCGGTTCGGCCGCGATGCCGAGGGCGAGCCAGTCCCAGAGCGCTTCTCGCGCGGTGGCCGGCATCCCCACCCGTTCGAACCACTGCTCTGTGGTGAGGTCGGCGAGGTCCGCGGGCTGGCGCAGCGCCTGGCGGCCGAGGCGGATCGTGGCGCGGGCGGCACGCAACCGGTCGAGGACACCGGCGTCGGGGTGAATACCGAACAGTGTTCGCAGCGCACCGATTCCGCTGGTCTGCACCGTGGTCTTCCGGCCGTCGGGCCAGCGCAGCGTCGAGCTCTTCGGGAACTCGACGTATTGGCGGGTGCCGACACTGGTGAGGTAGCGCCACAGATTCCGGTATCCGCTCGCGACGACGTGCTGACCGTTGTCCGGGACGTCGTCGACGAGGTCGGCGCGCATCGCGTGCGTGCGCCCACCGAGTTGCCCGCGGCGTTCGAGCAGCGTGACGTCCCTGCCCGCCTCGGCCAGCCACACCGCGGAGGCGAGGCCGGCGAGACCGCCCCCGATGACGACGAAGCGGCGGGCGTCGTCAGGCACTCGTGCCCTCCGTGGCCGCCAGGAGTTCGTCGCGGAACTTCGGGTGGGCGATCGCGGCCAGTGCCTCACCGCGCTCGCGGACGGTGAGACCTTCCAGTTCGGCGACGCCGTACTCGGTGACGATCACGTCGACGTGGTGGCGTGGCGTCGTGATCAGCGCGCCGGGGCCGAAGGCCGGCACGATCCGCGAGCGGAGTTCGTCGTCCTTCGTGTACGTCGCGGGCAGGCAGATCAGCGAGCGGTCCGACACTTCGAGGCCGGCGCCCGCCACGAAGTCCTCGGCGCCGCCGATCCCGCTGAACTGGTCGCCGTTGATGGTGTCGGCGACGACCTGACCCTGGACATCGATCCCGAGGGCGCCGTTGATCGAGATCATGCCGTCGTTGGCGGCGATCACCTCCGGCGAGTTGACGATCTCGACCGGGAGGAATGCGACGTCGGTGTTGCCGTCCAGCCAGGCGTAAAGGTCCTTGGAGCCGAAGGCGAACGTCGTGACGCTCACCCCGTCGTACTGGCCCTTGCGCGCATTGCTGATCTTGCCCGCGCGGTGCAGCTTCATGCAGCCGTCGGTGAACATCTCGCTGTGCAGTCCGTAGTCGCCGCCGTCGCCCTCGGCCAGCAGCGTCGCGATCTGATTGGGAATCGAGCCGATTCCGACCTGCAGGGTCGCCCCCGGTGAGATGAAGCCGACGGCGTGCTTCGCGATGGCCTGGTCGGCGTCGGACGGTTCCGCGTCGCCTCCCGGCAATTCGAGGGGCGCGTCGCTCGACGTGACGAGGATGTCGATCTCGTCGACGTGCAGGGCATGGCGGTGTTCTGTTCCCAGCCCGAACGTGCGCGGGTAGGCCTCCGACACCTCGACCACCAGCAGCCGGTCGGGATCGGCGCCTGCCCGCCGCAGCTCGTCGATGGTCCCGCCCGCGTGCAGCGACAGTGAGCACCAGCCGTCGCCGTCCGGCGGCGCCGCGACCGTCGTCATCACCCGTGGACACTGACGCTCGAGCAGCGGCCCGAAGCGGCGGAAGTCCGCGGGCGCGAACTCCACCCGGGCGCCCGCGCCGAGCAGCGCCCGCTCGAGGGGGCCGTAGAACCCCGACCGGTAGTGCACACCCTCCCGGGAGAACAGGTCGGTCATCACGGCCAGCAGTGCGCCGAAGACCCGGAGATCCGTCCAGTCCTCCCGCTCCCCGAGGGCGCGCAGGAACGCGGGGGGCTGGCCGGGGCCGAGTGGGATACCCAACGTGTCGGCGGGTGTCAGTCGTGCGGCGGCCTGCTCGGCGGTGAGCTCTTGGGGCATGCGCCCGAAACTACAGTTCCTTGACGCCCCAGGGTGAGCCGTATTCGTTCAGCAGGTCGAGGAACGGTTGCGCGTCGAACGCCTCCGGCCCCAGCACGCCGCGCCCGCTCCAGGTGCCGTTGGCCAGGAGTTCCAGTGCGACAACGGGATTGATGGCCGTCTGCCACACAACACACTGGTGGCCGTACTCGGCCATCGTCTGTTCGTTGTCCACCACGTGGTACAGGTACGTCGAGCGCGGGTTGCCGTCCTTGCCGGTCCCCGTCACCCACAGCCCGGCGCAGGTCTTGCCCTTCATCTTCGGGCCGAGGGTCGCCGGGTTGGGCAGGCACGCGGCGACGACGTCGCGAGGGCTGACCTCGACGGGGCCGTTCGCACTGCCGACCGTCACCTTCTCGGTGCGGTCGAGGCCCAGCTTGTGCAGGGCCTTGAGCATGTCGATGAACTCGGTGCCGAGGCCGTACTTGAACGTGGCGCGCTTGCACTTGACCCAGCGCGGCATCAGCAGCACCTCTTCGTGCTCCACGTTCACGCACTCGACCGGTCCAATGCCGTCAGGGAAGTCGAACACCTCCGGCTCGCTGAACGGTTCGGTGACGAACCAGCCGCGGTCCGCCTCCCAGATCACCGGAGGATTCAGACACTCCTCGATCGTGGTCCAGATGGAGAACGACGGGGCGAACTCGTAGCCCTCGACGGTCAGGTTGGCGCCGTCGCGGGTGCCGAGCTCGTCGATCTCGGAGAACAGATGATCCGCGGCGTAGCGCGCGAACACGTCGGAGAGCCCGGGCTCCACGCCGATACCGACCAGCGCCAGCCGGCCGGCCGCCGCCCAGTCCTGCTCCACCGCGAACTGCTCGTCGCCCAGCTTGACACCGGTGAGCTGGTAAGGCTGGTCGGGATGGCGCTGCGACAGGCTCATCGCCATGTCGAGGTAGTCCGCGCCCCCGGCGAGGGCGCCGGTGAAGATCGGCATCACGAATCGCGGGTCGACGGCGTTCATGACGTGGGTGATGCGGTGCTCGCGAACCAGGTCGGCGACCGCGTCGGCCGAGGTCGCGTCGACCTGGGCGGCGGTGAACCGCTGGTCGCCGACCGCCGCGACGGCACGCTGCGCACTGGCCTCGTTGTAGTCGCAGACCACGATCTTCTCGAAGAAGTCCCGCCGCCCGGCGATCGAACAGAACGCCGCACCGACACCGCCGGCACCGACAAGAAGAATCCGCATGGGCAAGACCGTACCCAATGTGTGCGGATTTCGGCGAGCGTAGCGCCTTGCGGCGATGAAACCGTCGCGTTACCGCAAAACGGCGACGGATTACGTCGTGGAGTCGATCAGCGCGAGTAATACCTCCCCAGCACGTGGTCACGCAGTTCGTCGAACTCGCCGGCGACGATCGCCGCGCGGATCCGGTCGACCAGGCGGACGATGAAGCGTTCGTTGTGGATGGTGGTCAACGTCGCCGACAGCATCTCCTTGGCCTTGAACAGGTGGTGCAGGTAGGCCCGGGTGTAGTGCGCGCAGGTGTAGCAGTCGCACTCCTCGTCCAGCGGCGTGAAGTCGCGGCGGTAGCGCGATCCGGTGATGTTGTACCGGCCGCCGGCCGAGTACACCGCGGCGTTGCGGGCCACCCGTGACGGCGACACACAGTCGAAGGTGTCGGCGCCTGCCGCGACGGCGGCGAACAGGTCGTCGGGCTCGCTGATGCCGAGCAGGTGCCGCGGCTTGTCGGCCGGCAGCTCACTGCTGACCCAGCCGACGATGGTCGCGAGGTTCTGCTTCTCCAGCGCCCCGCCGATCCCGTAGCCGTCGAAGCTCAGGCCTTCGGCGGGTCCGGACTGCCTGCCGATCTCGGCCAGCCCGCGCGCCGCCTGCCGCCGCAGGTCCTCGTACTGTGCGCCCTGCACCACGCCGAACAGCGCCTGCCGGGGGCGCTGCGGGTGGGCCGCGGCGAGCCGGTGGTGCTCGGCGAGACAGCGCACCGCCCACGCGTGCGTGCGCTCCACCGACTGCTCCTGGTAGGCCCGGGTGTTCACCAGCGTCGTCAGCTCGTCGAAGGCGAAGATGATGTCGGCGCCCAGCTGCTGCTGGATGCCGATCGACACCTCCGGGGTGAAACGGTGGATCGACCCGTTGAGATGCGACCGGAACGTCACACCGTCGTCGTCGACGTGCGCCAGCCGCTGCTTGCCGTCGGCGATCACGTCGTCGGCCTGCAGCCGGTCGGTGTCCATGGCGAGCACCTTCTTGAATCCGACGCCCAGCGACATCACCTGGAACCCGCCACTGTCGGTGAACGTAGGACCCGGCCAGTTCATGAAGGCGCCGAGGCCGCCCGCCGCCTCGACCACGTCGGGCCCCGGCTGCAGGTACAGGTGGTAGGCGTTGGCCAGCACGGCTTGTGCGCCAAGCTGTTTCATCGACTCCGGCAGCACCGATTTGACGGTGGCCTGGGTGCCCACCGCGATGAAGGCCGGCGTCTGGATGTCGCCGTGCGGGGTGTGGATGACACCGACACGGCCGAACTGCCCCGGCAGCTCCGCCTCGACCGTGAAGAACCGCTCGTCCACGTCAGGTATTCAACACCTGCGGCCTGGGGATTTACGGCGCGACCCCACCGGCCCCCATACTCGGTGCTCGTGAACACCCGACTCGCTCTCACCGCCTGCTGCGCAGCCCTGGTCGCCGCACTGGCCGGCTGCTCGTCCGAGGCCCCGACCGGTCAGGGCAGGGTGGTGCTGGACGGGAACGACGTCGGAGCGGTCACCGGCGTGCAGTGCGCGGTCGAAGGTGCCCGCGCGACGATCACCCTCGACGGCGAGAAGAAGACGACCGTCGTGGTGGACGGAGGGGTGGTGGAGTCCGTCAGCATCGGCGAGGTGGGATCCGACGGCGTGGGCCTGGCCTACCTGCAGGGCGTGGCGGCGACGCCGGCCGAGGTCACCCGCGACGACGGCGCCGGGTACACCGTGACGGGCACCGGCATGGGCACCGACCCGGCGAATCCGGACGTCCCGGTGGACATGCCGTTCGAGGTCGAGGCCACCTGCCCCTAGCCCGCTGCGAGGAACCTGACGATCGCCTCGGCCAGTTCCTCGCCGGCGTCCTCCTGCAGGAAGTGGCCCGCCTCGCGGATCGTGGGGTGGTCGACGCCCTGCGCACCGCGCATCTGCTCCCGCAGTATCGGGGCCATCGCGCCGGTGATCGGGTCGCTGTCGCTGAACGCCACCAGCATCGGGGTCTCGCTGTCGCGCAGGGTGTTCCACGCCGCCCGGTTGGCTTCCGACGCGGGATCGTCGGGGGCGGTGGGCACCAGGCCCGGCATGGCACGCGGTCCCGCGCAATAGGAGTCGTCCGGGAACGGCGCGTCGTAGCCGCCGCGCACGGCGTCGTCCATCGGCCGGACGCATCCGGACTTCACGAATCGCCCGACGTCGATGGTGTCCATGCCCTGGATCGCCTCGCGGAACTGCCACCAGATGTCGGGCATCGGGACGTCGCCGGTGGGCAGCCCGCTGTTGGCGACGACGATGTGGCCGAAGCGATCCGGGTGTTCGGCGGCCAGCCGCAGGCCGATGAGCCCACCCCAATCCTGGCCGACGAGTGTCACCCGCCGCAGGTCGAGCTCGTCGAAGGCCACCGCGCGCATCCACTCGACGTGGCGGGCGTAGCTGTGGTCCTCGATGCGGGTGGGCTTGTCGGAGCGGCCGAATCCGACCAGATCCGGGCAGACGACCCGATGCCCGGCCGCCACCAGGATCGGGATCATCCGCCGGTACAGGAAGGACCACGACGGTTCGCCGTGCAGCATCAGCACCGGATCGGCCTGTGCCGGACCGTCTTCGACCCAGGCCACCCGCAGCCGTCCGCCTTCGGTGTCGTCGACCTCGCAATACCGTGGCGGGTAAGCGAATTCCGGCAGCTCGGTGAACCGCTCGTCCGGCGTGCGCAAGGTCTGCATGACGGCGAAGTTACCGGCAACCGTCCATGGCACGGCGAATTTGGAACAAACACGCACCACAGCGGTGGGGCAGGGCAATACTGCTCAGGATGGCCCGGCGTTGACGGGCCGCACAACAAAAGGAGAGCAGTGTGAATCGCGGTTTTGTGATCGCTGTGGGAGGTGCGGCGTTGGTCATCGCCGGTCTGTCGGGCTGTTCGTCGGATTCCAAGGAGAGCTCGGCGACCGAGTCGGCATCGAGCTCGTCGGGGACAGGTGAGACGAAGCTGACGGTCGACGGCCAGGAGCAGCAGCTGCAGGGCACTGTCGCCTGCACCTCGATGGGCGGCAACCTGAACATCGGCTTCGGCCAGGCCACCGGCGGCATCGGCGCGGTGATCAGCGAGGGCGACGACCCCGTCGTCCGGTCGGTCGGCCTGGGCAACGTCAACGGCGTGACGCTCGCCTACCAGGAGGGCACCGGCCAGGGCAGTGCCCAGGTCGAGAAGGACGACAAAACCTACACGATCAAGGGCGACGCGACCGGCGTCGACATGGCCAACCCGATGGCGGGCCAGATCACCAAGCCGTTCGAGCTGAGCGTCACCTGCCCGTAGTTCCCAGCCACAGCACGTCGGCGGCGTCCCCGATCGGGGCGCCGCCGTTTGTGTCTCCCGAGACCGCGGAACCCGCCGAACGGCACGAGCCGAGGGCCTAGTCTGATGCGCATGAGAATTCTGGCCGCGCTGGCATTGGCCGGCGGACTGATCGCCGTGCCCGCTGCGACCGCCTACGCCGCGCCGCCGAGCACCACCTGCGACGGCGCGGACTGCGTCTCCTACGTCAACCGCGGCGTCGAACTCGGCGGCCCGTGCAACGGCGGCACCCGCTGGGTCTACGGCCTCGACGCCTCGGGCAACACGCTGAGGTGCGGCACCCCGAACACCTGGCGGGCGTCCGGACCGCTCGTCGGCATCCGTACCAACAGCTCGTCGTGCGAGGGCGAGAGCGGTGTCGCCCAATCTCCCGACGGCCTGCCGCTGAGTTGCATCGACGGCCGTTGGCGCCACGACTTCAACCCGTCGTTCTACTGAGCTCAGGCGACCGAGTCCGAGCGCTGTAGCGCCGGAATCTCCGGCAAGGGGCGCTCGCACACCTCCCACGCCTGCTCTTCGGTCATCCCGAACAGCCGCAGCACGTCACGGGTCACGACGTCGCTGGCCGCAGCGTCGTCCCGGTCGGGTTGCGCCCGCAACAGGTTGCCGAGCCCCAGCAGTGCCCCGCCGGCGACGGCCAGCGCCAGCTCGGGATCGTCGACCCGGAACCGGCCTGCCGCAACCCCGGCACGGATGTCGCGCAACGCGCGTGGAGCCAGGCCGCGGTCCGAGATGAGCAGCGACATCCCGTTGGCGAGCAGCACCTGGCTCTCTTGCGGCCGCGCCCGGAACAGCCGGCCCGTCAGCCGGAAACACGCCGCGAACGTCTCCGCGGGATCGTCCATCGACGCGGTGTAGTCGTCGAGCAGGGCGCCGTGCGCGTCGAGCACCTCGGTCACGGCGGCCTCGAACAACTGCTCCTTGCTGTCGAAGTGGTTGTAGAACGAGCCCATGCCGACGTCGGCGGCCTGCGTGATCTCGAGTACCGGCGCGTTCAGCCGGCCTGCGGCGATGAAGGCCTGGGCGGCCGCGACGAGTGCGGCGCGGGTGCGCTGTTTGCGGCGCTCGGAACGGCTCACCGGGGTCTCGGACTGACTCGACATGAACCTCCGCCCTCCTGCGACCGCCTCACCATAGCAGCTTCAGTCAGATCTGATGATTTCGTCAGAAACACTTGACTGAGCGTTGCGTCGCATGTGACGATTTCGTCACTAGATGAGGAGGTCGTCATGGCGCTGAAGCTCAACCGCACGGCTGACGTGCACAAAGAGCTGCACAGCGAGGACGGTGCACGCCGCGGCGAGCACCCCGGCCGGGCCCGCAACCCGGTCATCAAGGTGGTCGACATCGCGTGGCTCGAGTTCGAGAAACCCGACCTCACCCGGGCCGAGGCGTTCGCCCGCGCATTCGGATTCCAGACCGCGCTGCGCGACCCCGGTCGCTTGGAGCTCCGTGGCACCGACGCGGGCGCACCGTGCGTCCTGCTGCGCCACGGCGAACGCACCCGGTTCGCCGGCCTGGCGCTGCGGGCCGCCGACGAGGTCGACGTGCTCCGCCTCGCCGACGCCACCGGACGCCCGGTCCTGCCCCTCCCGGAGTCCATCGGCGGCATCGCCGCCGACCTGGTCGACCCCGGCGGCATGCCGGTCAAGGTCGTCGCAGGCATGCACGAGCTGCCCACCCTGCCGACGCAGCCGCCGCTGACCGTCAACGCGGGCCGGACCGTGCACCGGGTCAACGCGACGCAACGCCCGCCGCGGGTGCCCGCCCGGATCCAGCGACTGGGGCATGTGGTGCTGCAGTCGACCCGCTACCTGCAGACACTGAACTGGTACCTCGACAACCTCGGGATGATCGTCAGCGACTTCCTGTACTTCCCCGGCCAGCGGGACCGCGGGCCGACGATGAGTTTCATCCGCTGCGACCGCGGCGCGACGCCCGCCGACCACCACACCCTGGCACTGGCGCTGGGACCGTCGAACCGGTACGTGCACTCGGCGTATCAGGTCACCGACCTCGACGCGCTCGCCGCCGGCGGTGAATACCTCAGTGAGCGCGGCTATCTGCGGTCGTGGGGCATCGGCCGCCACATCCAGGGCAGCCAGCTGTTCGACTACTGGCGCGACCCCGACGGCTTCCTCGTCGAGCACTTCGCCGACGGCGACATGTTCGACGACACCCTCCAACCCGGCTGGGCGCCGTTCACCGCATCCGGGCTCTCCCAGTGGGGCCCACCGGTGACCCGCGACTTCCTCGGCACCACACCCCGGTCTGCGCGGCACGAAGCCGCGTCGATGATCACCGCCCTGCGCGACCGCAACGAGTTCGACGTCCACCGCCTGATCGGCCTACTGAAAGTTGCCAATTCATGACCACATCCGTGCTGCGCACCGCCGACGCCTGGTGGGTGAAGACCGCATCCGGCGCCGCGCGCATCGCCACCACCGCCGGGTCGACCGCCGAACTGCTCGCCGACCGGGCCGCCATCGCCGCCGCGGCCGCGGGCGAATCCGTCCCGCTGGCCGACCTCGAGCTGCTCTCCCCCGTCACCGCGCCGTGCCGGGTGGTGGCGCAGATGACCAACTTCGAATCCCACGTCAAGGACTCGGGCATGGACCCGAAGACCGTGCCGCTCACGTTCTTCCGCAAGTCCTCGGCGTCCATCAGCGGCCCCTTCGCCGACATCGTCAGGCCCGCGCACGTCCGGTTCCTGGACTACGAGGTGGAGATCGGCCTCGTCATCGGACGCGACATCCCGGTCGGCACCCGGCTGTCCGAGGCCGACCTGCCCGGTGCGATCGCCGGCCTGGTGATCACCAACGACGTCTCCGCCCGCGACATCCAGCTGCCGCAGACCCAGTTCTACGAGGCCAAGTCCTACCCGACGTTCACCCCGGTCGGCCCCGAACTCGTCCTCGTCGACGCCGACGAACTGAAGCGCTTCGGCGATCTGCGGCTGCGGCTGTCGGTCAACGGTGAGGAACGGCAGAACGCACTCGTCGAGGGCGACATGCTCTACCGCCCGCTGCAGGCCCTGCAGTCGCTCACCCGCTTCCAGGACCTGGCCGCCGGCGACCTCGTCCTGACCGGCACTCCGGCAGGCACCGCGCTGAGCGCCCCGCCGAAGCCGATCGAGATCATCGGGAGCCTGCTGCCGCCCGCGGTCAAGTGGAAGGCCTTCTTCAAGCGCCAGGCCGCCAACCCGAAGTACCTGCGCGACGGCGACGTCGTCGAGGCCTCGGTCGCCACCGACGACGGCGCCGTCGACCTCTCCACGCAACGGCTGCGGGTGAGATACGCGTGACCCACGTCCCGGTCGCGGTGGTCGGCGCCGGCCCCACCGGCGTCGCCGCGGCCACCCTGCTGGCGCAGTACGGCGTCGAGGTGCTGGTGCTGGATCGGTGGACCGCCGTCTACCCGCAGCCCCGCGCCGTCCACCTCGACGACGAGGTGTGCCGGATCATCGCCCGGCTCGGTGTCGCCGACGAGTTCATGGCCCTGTCCCGCCCCGGTCTCGGATTGCGGCTCCTCGACCGCGATCTCACCGTGCTCGCCGAGTTCCGCCGCGACCCGCGCCACAGCCCGAACGGCTTCCCGCAGGCGAACATGTTCGACCAGCCCGAGCTCGAGACACTGCTGCGGGCCAACCTGGCACGGCATCCCCGCGCGCGACTGCTCGGCGGTGTCGAGGTCGTCGAGGTCGTCGCCGGGACCGTCGGACCCGCCCGCATCACCGCGGTCGACCGCACCGACGGACGCAGGCACGTGATCACCGCCGACTACGTGCTGGGCTGCGACGGCGCCAACAGCCTGGTCCGCGCGGCCATCGGCTCCGCGATGCGCGACCTGAAGTTCGAACAGCGCTGGCTGGTGGTCGACGTCGCCACCGCCGCGGACCTACGGCAGTGGGAGGGCGTGCACCAGGTGTGCGACCCGGACCGGGCCGCCACGTACATGCGGATCGGCGAGAACCGGTACCGCTGGGAGTTCCGCCTGCGCACAGGCGAATCCGCGGCGGACTATCAGTCGCTCACCGCGCTGCGCCCGCTGATCGAGCCGTGGACCGCGGGCGTGCCCGACCACGAACTCGACGTCCTGCGCGTCACCGAGTACACGTTCCGTGCCCAGATCGCCGACCGCTGGCGCCGTGGGAATGCGTTCCTGCTCGGGGATGCCGCGCACCTGACGCCGCCGTTCGTCGGCCAGGGCCTCGGCGCGGGCCTGCGCGATGCGATGAACCTGGCGTGGAAGTTGGCGGGCGTACTGACGGACGCCCTTCCGCGCGGTGCGCTCGACACCTATGAGCAGGAGCGTAAACCCCACGCCCGGCACATGATCGGCCTGGCGCTCAACGTCGGCCGCGCGATGACCGCAGGCGGCGAGCTCGGCAGTCTGGCCCGCCGCGCCGTCGTCCCCCGGCTGCACCGCATCCCCGCGATCGGCGCCAAGCTGCTCGACTCGCAGACCCCGCGGCTGCACCGGTCGCCGCTCGTGCGCCGGAAGGTTCGCGGGCTCGGGGGCCGACTGTGCCCCAATTCCGTTGTGCTGGAGGGTCAGAGGCTCGACAGCGTGCTGGGCATTGGCTTCGCCGTCGTCTCCGCGACACCGCTGGGCGCGGCCGATGCCGCACTCGCCGAGCGGGCCGGCGCCGTCGTGCACGTCGCCGAACCGGGCAGCGAGGTCGCCGAGTGGCTGCGCCGCGGCCACGCCACGGTCGCCGTCGTCCGGCCCGACCGCACCGTGATGTGTGCCGGGCGCGACACCGCTGCGCTGTTCGAATCGCTTCCCGCCCTTCGCGCGACGGCGGGGCGAACCCGATGAGCGCGACTCCCGTCTACCGGCCCGGCCTCTACACGCGGAAGGCTATCGTCGACCCGTACCCGCACTACCGGCGGATGCGCGCGCTCGGACCCGTGGTGTGGTCGGCCCGCCACCGGGTCTACGCGCTGCCGCGGTATGCGGAGTGCAAAGCGACACTGCGGGACGACGCCCTGTTCGAATCGGATGGCGGCGTGGCACTCAACCCGCTGAGCAACCGGCTGTCCAACGGAACCACGCTCGCCAGTGACGGCAAGGAGCACGCCCGGCGACGCAAGCTGGTCGCGCACCGGTTGATGCCGCGGGCGTTGCGCGACATCGGCGACGAGGTGGACCGGCAGGCCTCGACGGTGGTGGACCGCGCGGTGGCGCGTGGATCCGTCGACGCCGTCGAGCTGGCGTCGACACTGCCGCTGGCCGTCGTCCCCGACCTCGTCGGCTGGCCGCGCGATCAGCGTGCCCACCTCATCGACTGGGGCGGCGCGACCTTCGACGTCCTCGGTCCCATCAATTGGCAGTCGTGTAAGGCGATTCCACGAACGGTGCAGATGCTGCGGTTCGCCAGGCGGGTGGTGCGTGAGCGCACCGTGCTCGACGGCAGCATGGCCGACGAACTCCTGCGCTCGGCCGACGAGGGTCTGCTGTCGCACGCCGAGTGCCCGGCGCTGCTCGTCGACTACATCGCGCCGTCGCTCGACACCACGATCAGCGCGATCTCCAACGCGCTGTACCTGTTGGCCACCCATCCCGAGCAGTGGCGGCTGCTCAAGGAGGACCCGTCGCTCATCCCGAAGGCCGTCAACGAGGTGGTCCGCTACGAGTCGCCGCTACGCGCGTTCGCCCGGCGGGTGCGGGCCGACACCGAGATCGCCGGGACCGCGATCCCGGCCGGTGCGCGGGTGCTGGTGATGTACGCGTCGGCCAACCGCGACGAACACGAGTGGGACGACCCGGAGGAATTCGACATCCGCCGCGACGCGGGCAGGCACGTCGGCTTCGGCAACGGCGCCCACGCCTGCGCGGGCCAGGGACTGGCCCGGCTGGAGACCACCGCGATGCTGCGCGCGCTGCTCGAGCGGGTGGACCGCATCGAGGTCACCGGCGAACCGGTGTGGGCGGTGAACAACATCATCCGGCGCCACGAACGACTGCCGATCAGGCTCTTCCCCGCGTAGGCGCCTTGCCGGGAAGACAGGAGAACCTGTCGTCCCGTCGGGAAAGTCTGCCCTGCCGGCGATTACGCGAGGAAGCGGCGAACAGGACCATCTCCTCATGACATCGTTACGCAAGGTCGTGATCGCCGCACTGGTGGCCATGGCGATCGCCGGAATCGGCTCGACGGCAACGGCCACCGCCACACCTGCCGCCGACGCCCACGAAGACGCGGCTCACAGCTCCGAGAGCACGAGCAGCTCGAGGACCACCGTCAGGCGCCGCGCGCTGGAATACGAGTACGAGTACGGGTTTCCACTCACCGGCAGGTAGGCGACATCACCGAAGCAGGCGTGAAGCCGACTGCGTCCCGGCCGAATCCTCCACCACGGCGGCGTCGGCACCGGCCCGCCGGGCGAAGAACGTCGCGTAGAACGCGGCGCTGAAGGCCACCAGGGCTCCGACGGTGAGTGGGCCGAACACCAGCGGGTAGCTCGCCATCTCCTCGGCGAAGTACCGGCAGCACACCAACAGCACCACCAGGAACGCCGTCCCGGAAGCGACCAACTGCACCGACGACCGGCCGCGGCCCGAGGCCGGTTCGCGCAGCGCCGACTCGATGGTCATGCACAACACCGCGCCCGCGACGAGGTCGACACCGTAGTGATAGCCGAAACCGAGCGTCGCCGCGACGGTGCACACCAGCCAGAACGTGCCGCCCCATCGCAGCCACCCGGGTCCACCGCGGGAGTGGATGAAGACCGCCAGCGCCCAGGCGGTGTGCATCGACGGCATGCAGTTGCGCGGTGTCGAACCGTCGAAGGCGAAGGCCTCCGGCGTCAGTACCGGCGGCAGCGCGTTCGGCCAGTAGTTCCCGAGCTGGAAGCCGTCACCCGCGCTGCCGAACGCGAACCCCGGTCCCACGATCGGGAACAGCACGTAGATGGCCGGCCCGACCAGGCCGAGCACCAGGAAGGTCCGGATCAGGAAGTGCCGCGGCCACACGCCGGTGCGGACATTGCGCAACTGGTAGAGCGCCACGATCATCGCCGCGACGGGCAACTCGATGTACACCCAGTGCAGCACGGCGGTCAGCGGCGGGCCGCCCGCGTCGACGATCTGGCCCATCAACCACGACGGCTGTCCGAGTGCGTGATCGGCCATCAGGGCGTACTCGTCGAGCACCGCCGGCCGGAGAGCCGCGGTGATGCTCAGCCACGCGTCGCCGGCCTTCGTGGCCAGCACGAGCAGGGCGCCGAAGGCGACACCGCGCAGCGCGTTGGTGCGTTCGACGCCGCTGAACTTTCGCAACGCCACCACGGCCAACCCGGTGAGCACGATCATCGGTCCGTTGCCGACGGTGAGCACACCGCCGCGCAGCACCCGTTCCAGGGCGAACACCACGTCGATCGCCGCGGCCAGCGACAGCACGATGACCCGGTTGCGGTTCGACAGCCCGACGATCGCCACGCCGACGGCGACCCAGCCGACGGTGGCCGACTTCGGGGTGGCGACGTAATCGCTGATCAGGCTGTGCAGCGGACCCTGGAACCCGAGGGCTATCGCGACGACCTGCAGCCCGATCAGAAACAGGACGACCGCGCTGACGGCGATCGTCACCCAGGTGCGCGCCGACTGCACCGGCAACCGCAGTCGTCGCGCGTCGCCGATGAACACCACATGAATGTTAGGTGGCGAACCGGCGGCAGCGTGCGCAGACCCGGAGAAACGACCTGTACCGGATGCCTCGACCGACGGCCCTTACCCGACGGCTAGGAAAGCCTTCCCGCCGAGGACAGAACTCTGGCTTCCGCGCGATTACCGACGAGGCGCCGCGCGAAGACCATTGACCTCAAGCCCACGCAGACGACCTGAGGAGTCCGAGATGACCACGAACCGCCGCCCGATCCTCCACTGGCTCACCGCCCGGCTCGCGTCCTACCTGGAGGTCCCGGTGACCACCATCAGCCCCATGGTTCCGATCGCCGAGATGGGAGTCGACTCGGTGCACGCGATCAGCCTGGTAGGTGACGTCGAACTGCACTTCGACATCGACGTCGACCCGACGATGATCTTCGACTACCCCACGCTGTCCCACATCGCCGATTTCATCGGCAGCGCCGTCGCCGAGCAACAGCAGCAGGTGGCCTAGAGCGCGACACCGTCCGCGGTGCCCATCCGGTCGTTGACAACGGCAAGATATTTGCCGAAATTGACTGCGCCGCAAACCGCGTTTCCCGCATCAGTCCAGCAATCGGGGTTGTGGAACCGTGTATCAGCGACGATCATCGTCACTGCACTGGTTTGCTGATTCTGGCTCACCCCGCAGGAGCCGTATGAGGACGTCGCACAGCACGGATCTCGTCTCGCACCTGCGGTCGCAGTTCGAGGCCCACCCCGATGACCGCTGTTTCACCTTCCTCAACGAGTCCGGACGACATCTCGTCCCCGAGGTCACGGCTTTCGCCGCCTTGGACCGTGATGCGCGCGAACTCGCCGCCTGGCTGAATTCACAACCGGAGGCCGAGCGGCCCGTACTGCTGCTGTTCGAACCGGGCATCGCCTTCTGGCGGGCGTTCCTCGGCTGCCTCTACGCGGGGGTGATCGCGATACCCACGCCCCTGCCCGTCGATCAGCGGAGCATGAAGCGGGTCGCGGGGATTCTTCGCGACGCGGACAGCGGGCTGGCCTTGACCACGGAGAGCCTGCGCGGGCTGTTCACCGCCGGGATCGACGAACTCGATCTTGCCGGCCCGCTGCGGTGCGTGGCCACCGATGACCGGCCGCTCGCCGATGCGGACTCGTGGACGATGCCAGACCTCACCGCCGACACCGTCGCGTTCCTCCAGTACACGTCCGGTTCGACCGGCGACCCGAAGGGCGTCGCCGTCACCCACGGCAACGTCGTGCACAACGAGACCGTGATGACCCAGGCCGTCCGAGCACACACGGCGTCGGTGATGGTCGGCTGGATCCCGCACTGGCACGACATGGGGCTGATGGGTCAGCTGCTGACGTTCTTCAACGGCGCGGACCTGGTGACGATGTCGCCGCTGGCGTTCCTCAAACAGCCCGTCCGGCTGCTGAAGGCGATCAGCGATCACCGCGGGACCATGTCCGCCGCCCCGAACTTCGCCTACGACCTGATCGCGCGCCGGGTCACACCGGACCAGCTGACCGGCCTCGACCTGTCGTGCTGGGAGGTCGCGCTCAACGGCGCCGAGCCCGTTCGCCGCCGCACGATCGAGAGGATCACCGACCTGCTCGCCCCGGCCGGATTCGCCCCGTCGTCGATGCGCCCCGCGTACGGCATGGCCGAGGTGACGTTGATGGCCACGTTCAGCAGCGCAGGCCCCCGTTACCTCGATGCGGACGTCGACGCCCTCGAACAGCACCGGTACGTACCCGCAACGGGCCGTGCGGTCGCCCTGGTGAGCTCCGGCCCGCCTGCGCCGGGCGTCGAGGTGCGGATCGTCGATCCCGACACCTCGAATCCGCTGCCGGAGGACGCCGTCGGCGAGATCTGGCTGCGCAGCCGCAGCGTCGCCAGCGGTTACCACCGCCGTCCCGTACAGACGGCCGAGCAGTTCCGTGCTGAGACCGCCGACGGCGAGGGGCCGTACCTGCGTACCGGCGACCTCGGGCTGCTGCACGACGGCGAGCTCTTCGTCACCGGGCGCCTCAAGGATCTGCTGATCGCCAACGGCCGCAACCTCTACCCGCAGGACATCGAGGAATTCGTCCAGGACGTGCACCCGGCCGTCGCCGGATCGCGGGGGTGCGCGGTGGCGATCGACGTCGACGACACCGAACGTCTGCTGCTGATCCAGGCCGTCAAGACCGAACTGCTCGGCGAAACCACCTGCGCCGAACTGGCCGCCGCCGTCAAGACCGCAGTGGCGCGCGGCTTCGAGATCCCTGCGCCCGTCGTGGTGTTCGTCGAACGCGGCGGCATCCACCTCACCACGAGCGGGAAGGTGCAGCGCGCGTCGATGCGGGCAGCGTTCCTGAACGGCGAGCTCACCGACATCGTCTACGAGGAGCGCCCGCGATGACCGACATCGCCGTCGTCGGCCTGGACTGCCGCTTCCCCAAGGCGGCGGATCCCGGCGCGCTGTGGCGGCTGCTGCTCGACGGCGCGGACGGCATCGACGAGATCCCGCCCGAGCGGTGGGATGCCGCCGGACTGCTCGACGACGGCGTCGTCAATCACCGTGCCGGCGGCCTGATCGATGACGCCGATGCGTTCGACAACGACTTCTTCGGCATCGCGCCGCGCGAGGCGCAGGCGATGGACCCGCAGCAGCGGCTGCTGCTGCAGACGACGTGGCGCGCACTGGAGAACGCCACCCTCGACCCTCGGGGGCAGGCCGGTTCCAACACCGGGGTGTTCGTGGGCGTGATGGCCAACGAATGGGCTCATCTGCACATGAGCGACTACCGCACCATCAGCGCGCAGGACGGCACGGGCAACGGGTACTTCATGACCGCCAACCGGCTGTCCTACCAGTTGGACCTCAAGGGACCCAGCCTCGCCGTGGACACCGCATGTTCGTCGTCACTGGTCGCAGCGCATCTGGCCGTCCAGGCGCTGCGCACAGGCGAGTGCGACCAGGCGATCGCCTGCGGTGTCAACCTCAGCCTCACCCCCGCCCTGAACGTCTTCTACACGAAGGCCGGCCTGGCGGCGCCGGACGGCCGCTGTAAACCGTTCAGCGGCAAGGCGGACGGGATCGGCCGGGGCGAAGGCGTCGCCGTCGTCGTCCTGCGCCGGTGCTCCGACGCGCTCGCCGCCGGGCTGCCGATCTACGCCGTGATCGCGGGCAGCGCGGTCAACAGCGACGGCCGCAGCAACGGCATCACCGCACCGAACCGCTGGGCCCAGCAGCAGGTCGCCGCGACGGCCTACCGCGCCGCGGGGATCGAACCCGCGCAGATCGACTTCATCGAAGCGCACGGCACCGGGACCCTGCTCGGCGACATGATCGAGGCGAAAGCGCTTGCACACGCTCATCGTTCACGCCGCGACACGCCCTGCGCCGTCGGGTCGATCAAGGGCAACCTCGGCCACACCGAGGGCGCAGCCGGTATCGCCGGACTGCTGAAAGTCATTCTCAGTCTGCATCATCGAGTGGTGCCGCCGTCGCGCTTCGCGGACTCCGAGAACGCACAACTGCGGCTCGCCGACGGCGGCCTGCGGATGCTGGCCGAGCCGATGGAGCTGGCGCCGGGCACCGCGATCGCCGCGGTCTCCAGCTTCGGCATCGGCGGCACGAACTGTCACATGGTCCTCGCCGGCGCGCCGCCGCCCGAGCCTGCGCCGACGGCCGCCGGAACCGGAGTGCTCACCCTCTCGGCGGGCTCGGCAGAAGATCTGCGCCGCAACGCATCACTGCTGGCCCGCGACATCGAGGACAGCGACGCTCCACTGGTGCAGCTGTGCTGGTCGACCAATCGCATCAAGGCCTCCGGCAAGGTGCGGCTGGCGATCGTCGCCGGCGACCGCGCCGAGGCCGTCGAAGCGCTGCGCGGGGAGTACGCCACGGGCACCGCAGGCGGCATGTCGACGGGCTGGCTGTTCAGCGGCCAGGGCACCCAGTACCCCGGCATGGCGACGGCTCTCTACGAGACCAGCACGGTGTTCCGGGACGCCTTCGACGAGGTCGACGCGGCGATGACCCCGCATCTCGGGTCCTCCATCCGCGACGTCATGGACGACGCGGGCGTCGATCGCACAGAGTTCGCCCAGCCCGCGATCTTCGCGCTGCAGTACGCGCAGGCCAAGGCGCTGCGCCGGCTCGGCGCCGAACCGGCCTGGCTGCTCGGGCACAGCATCGGCGAGTACACCGCGGCCGCCGTCGCCGAGGTGTTCAGCCTCGACGACGCGTGCCGCCTGATCGTCGCGCGCGGCCGTCTCATGCAGCAGCTGCCGGCCGGGGGCGGCATGCTCGCCGTGCGTGCCGACGCGGCCGTCGCATCCGAATTCCCCCTCGACCTCGCCGCGGTGAACGGCACCGGCGAGATCGTGCTGTCCGGTGCGACGGACGCGATCGACGACGCCGCGAACAGCCTGGAACGGGCCGGGATCACGGTGCGCCGGCTCAACGTGTCGCACGCGTTCCACTCGCGGCTCATGGAACCGATGACCACCGAGTTCGCCGCCGTCGCCGCATCGTGCTCCTACGGACTGCCCGCCGTGCCGGTCTTCTCCACACTGCACGGCCGGCTGCTCGGCGATGACGAACCGATGGACGCCGCGTACTGGACCGCGCACATCCGCGTCACCGTGCGATTCGCCGACGCGGTCGCGGAGGCGATGCAGGCCGAGCCCACGCATCTCGTCGAGTTCGGCGCCAAACGCACGCTCGCGCAGATGATCACGCGATCGCATGAGGGTGCGCCCCCGGCTCTGGCCGTCGGCACCGACCTCACCGGAGCCGTTGCCGCGCTGTACCGGGACGGCCTCGACCCCGAGTGGGACCTGTTGTACCCGGCGGAGGCCCGGGCCGTCCACCGACTCAGCGGCTACTCGTTCAGCACCGCCAACCGGTTCTGGTTCACCGAACCGACTGCGGCAGTGGCCGGGCCGGCGAATGTCTCAACGAAGGATTCGACGATGGACGATCTCATCGCGCTGTTCCGCGAGCAGGCGGCCGTGCTCGCCGCATACGGACAGGGCAAGGCACCGACGCCCGCGCCGACTGCAGTTGCGCCGCAGGCGAATCCGGCCGTCGACACGACGGCGATCGTGCGCTCCGAGATCGCGCGGGTCAGCGGGTTCCCCGAGCAGGATCTGCGCAGCGCCCAGACCATCGTCGGCGACCTCGGGTTCGACTCGATCATGGTGGCCGACGTCTTCAGCGGGCTGGCACGAAAGCTCCCCGGGCTGGCCATCGACCCGGCCGGCTTCGGCCCCGCCACCACACTCGCCGACGTGGTCGGCATGGCAGGCGGGCAGGAGACCCCCTCGGCGACAACGGCACCCGCAGCGGCGCCGGCCGTCCGCCCGCAGTTCCGGATCGGCGAGTTCGACGAGGTGAAGGCGCTGGCCGAGCGGTTCGCATTCGCCGCGGCCATCGGCGTCGACAACCCCTACTTCAAGGTCAACGACGGCGTCACCCGCGACACCTCGATCATCGACGGTGCCGAGGTGATCAACTTCTCCAGCTACAACTACCTGGGGATGTCGGGCCACCCCGCGGTCGCCGAGGCGGTGTCGAACGCGGTGCGCCGATGGGGCAGCTCGTGCTCGGCGTCTCGGCCCATCTCGGGTGAGAAGCCCGTGCATCGTGAGCTGGAGCTCGCGCTGGCCGAACTGCTCGGCACCGAGGACGCGATCGCCCTCGTCAGCGGCCACGCCACCAACGTCACGGTGATCGGGCACCTACTCGGCCAGGGCGACCTGGTGATCCACGACAGCCTCGCGCACGACAGCATCATGCAGGGCTGCATCCTGTCGGGCGCCACCCGCCGGCCGTTCCCGCACAACGACCACGCCGCGCTCGACGAACTGCTCACCGGCATCCGTCACCAGTACCGCCGGGTGCTGGTGATCATCGAGGGCGTCTACAGCCAGGACGGCGACATCCCCGACCTGCCCGCCTTCATCGACGTCAAGCGCAGGCACCAGGCGCTGCTCATGATCGACGAGGCGCACAGCATCGGCGTGCTCGGCGAGACCGGCGGCGGCATCGGAGAACACTTCGGCGTCGACCGCAACGACGTCGAGCTGTGGTCCGGCACCATGTCGAAGTCGCTGGCCGGCTGCGGCGGCTACGTCGGCGGCAGCAGGGAGCTGATCGAGTTCCTCAAGTACACGACGCCGGGCTTCGTCTACAGCGTCGGCATGCCACCACCGACCGCGGCGGCCTCACTCGCCGCGATCCGCGCGATGCGCAGCGAGCCCGAGCACCTGCGACGGCTGCACGAGCTGTCCGCACTGTTCCTCACGCTCGCCCGGGAAGCCGGCCTCGACACCGGCGACAGCGCGGGCACACCCGTCGTCCCCTGCATCGTGGGCAGCTCGGCCACCGCGCTGAAGCTGTCCAACGCGCTGCTGGGCCGCGGCATCAACGCCAACCCGATCATCTACCCGGCCGTGCCGGAGGACAAAGCGCGACTGCGCTTCTTCGTCACCAGCTGCCATTCCGACGAGCAGATCCGGTACACGGTGAAAGCGATCGCCGAGGAACTCGCATTCCTCACGGAAGCCCACTGAGGCGGGTGTCACGATGCGGTTGCTCTGCTTCCATCACGCCGGCGGCGCCGGGGCGATGTTCAACGGCTGGAACAAGGCGCTCGGTCCGGCGGTCGACGTCGTCGCGGTCGAGGTGCACAACCGCGAGCGATTCGCCACGCTGAGCCAACTCGTCGACCACCTCGACGATCAACTGCGGCCTGCGCTCGACGGCCCCCATGCGTTCTTCGGCCACAGCTTCGGCGCCCTGCTGGCCTACCGGTTGGCCTGTGTGCGCGCCGCGTCGGGCGCCCCGATGCCGCGTGCACTCGTGGTGTCCTCCTTCCCTCCCCCGCACCTCCCGGCACCGATCCCCCACCACCTCGACGATCACCAGATGACGGCGCTGCTCTCCGACCTCGGCGGCATCCCGCCGGAGGTCGCCGAATGGCCCGCGCTGCGCGACGGCGCCGTCAAGGCGGCGCGAATCGACCTGCGGCTGTGCAGCACCGACGACGGCAGCCGACCCGTGGTGCTCACGTGTCCCATCCACGCCTTCGGCGGCAGCGACGACCCGCTGGTCACGGAATCCGATCTGCAGGAATGGAGTTCACGCACAACGGGGGCGTGCTCCGTGCACATGCTGCGCGGCGGCCACTTCTATCTCGATGACGGGCCGCCGTTGTTCACCGCCCTGCTGCCGCTGCTGGCCCGGCTCCCGGCGGTGAGCCGGACATGCTGACCCGGCTGGCAGTTCTCACGGTGCGACGGCCGAAGCTGATCCTGCTCGCCGTCCTCGCCCTGCTCGGCGTCAGCCTCGTCTTCGGCGCCACCGTGTCCCAGAAGCTCGGCGTCGGCGGGTTCGTCGACCCCGCCGCGGAGTCGTCACAGGTCGCCGAGTTCCTCGATCAGAACTTCCCCACGACACCGAACCTGCTGCTGGAGATGGTCGCCCGGGACGGCGCCGCGGACAGTCCCGAGGTCGCGGCGGCCGCCGACCGGGTGCGACGACTCGTCGAGACCGAACCGACGGCGAAGGTGGTCGGCTCGCTGAGCCGGCCGTCGGCCATCCTGGTACACGTCGGCGGCACCACCGACGAGGCCACCAAGACGGCGATCCGGATCATCGACGGGCTGCCCACCGACGACGCCGCGGTCGACGTGCGTGCGGGTGGCCCGCTGGGCGTGTCGGTGGAGATCGAGGACCGGGTCAGCAAGGACCTCGTCGTCAGCGAGAGCATCGCGCTGCCCATCCTGCTCGCCGTGCTGGTGATCGTCTTCGGCGGCCTCGTCGCCGCCTTCCTCCCCCTCGCCATCGGGATCACGTCGATCGTCATGACGCTGCTGGTGCTGGCGATCATGGTCGCCGTCACCGACGTGTCGGTGCACGCGCTCACCGTCGCAACGGCATTCGGGCTCGGGCTGTCCATCGACTTCGGCCTGCTGATGGTGTCGCGATTCCGCGAGGAACGCGCACTGGGCAGGGACCACGAAGCGGCCATCGTCGCCACCGTCACGACTGCGGGCCGGACGATCATCTTCAGCGCAGCGACAGTCACGCTCGCCATGTCGGGGCTGCTGGTGTTCCCGCTGTACTTCCTGCGGTCGACGGCACTCACCGCGAGTGCCGTCGTGATCCTCTCGGCACTCAGTGCGATCGTCGTGTTGCCTGCGCTGCTGGCTCTGCTCGGCCGCCGCATCGATTCGCTGGCGGTGATCCGGCGGAAAGTCCCGCTCTCGGCCGAGTCGGCATTCTGGCGGCGATGCGCCGAGGCGGTGACGAAAAGGCCGCTGCAGTGCGCACTCCCGGTGATCGCGGTGCTGCTGTTGCTCGGCATTCCCTTCCTCGGCGTCCAACTCGCCATGCCCGACGAACGCGCACTGCCTGCCGATTCCGATGCCCGCCTGGTGGCCGAATCGCTGAAGGAGGACTTCGCGGCGGACAGCTCACAGGCGGTCACACTGCTGGCCCGCAACGACATCCGTGCCCTCGATGAGCTGGCCGCGTCGGCGTCGGCGATGGACGACGTGGTGCGGGTGGTCGCGCCCGGCGGCACCTACGAGCGCGGCGAACGCATCGCCGGTCCGGCGCCGGGATTCGAGAACAACGGCGCCGCCTACGGTCTGGTCTACCTGTCGGTGGACGCCCAGTCCGACGCCGCACAGCAGGTCGTGCACGCGATCCGGTCGGACGCCGTCGACCGTCAGGTGCAGATCGGCGGGCCGACCGCCACACTGATCGACACCAGCGCCGCGGTCGGCGACCGCCTTCCGACGGCGGTCCTGCTGATCGCGCTGGCCACGTTCGTGCTGCTGTTCCTGTTCACCGGCAGCATCGTCGTGCCGCTCAAGGCGCTCGTGCTGAACCTGCTGATGCTGAGCGCCGTGCTCGGCACGATGGTCTGGGTCTTCCAGGACGGGCATCTGGCGTCGTTTCTCGGGGTCACGCCCGCGCCGCTGAACCTGTCGATGGTCGTGCTGCTCTGCTGCATCGCGTTCAGCCTGTCCGTCGACTACGAGATCTTCCTGCTCAGCCGCATCAAGGAGGCTCGCGACGCGGGGCTGTCGAACAACGACGCCATCGTCGTCGGCCTGGCCCGGGTGGGCCGGATCATCAGTAGCGCAGCGCTGTTGCTCACCATCACGCTGTTGTCGTTCGCCAACGGGCTGTCGTTCATGAAGATGTTCGGCATCGGCACCGCGCTGGCCATCGTCATCGACGCCACCGTGATCCGCGGTGTCGTGGTGCCTGCGTTCCTGCGCGTCGCGGGCGATCTGAACTGGTGGGCGCCCGGGCCGCTGAAGCGGCTGCACGCGCGCATCGGCTTCAGCGAGGCGCCGGCCGCAACGGCGCAACCTGTGGGGGACGACGAGACGCTGCGACTTCCAACGGTGCGCGCACCTGAGCCCGACACCGTCCGGTTGCCGGCGCCGCCACCCCGACGCGACGAGGACACCGTGCGACTTCCGCCGAAGCGTGCACCGGAACCCGAGACCGTCCGGCAGCGGGTCCGGCGCGAGGAGGACACCGTGCGACTCCCACCGGCAGGTGGGCCGGAATCCGAAACAGTGCGACACCGGGTGCCGAGGGTGCACCGGCCGCCTCGATGAGCGGGCATGAAACAGCCCCTCACCTGAATCAACAGGTTCGGGGCTTGTGGCGGTGGCGGAGGGATTTGAACCCTCGGACGGGGGTTACCCGTCACACGCTTTCGAGGCGTGCTCCTTAGGCCGCTCGGACACGCCACCGTGTGGCAGCTTACCGAAGCTCGCCGGACGGCCCTAATCGCGCTCGTTTTTGCGCTGAGGGTCGTCGATCGGGGCGGGCAACAGCCACTGGCGCAAAAACGACGGCAGCTTGCTACCGCTGCTTGGCGAAGAACGCCTCCAGCGGCGCCGCGCACTCGTCGGCCAGCACGCCGCCGCGCACCTGCGGCCGGTGGTTGAGCCGGCGGTCGCGCACCACGTCCCACAGCGACCCGACGGCGCCGGTCTTGGGCTCCCACGCCCCGAACACCAACCGCTCCACCCTCGCCAGCACCAGCGCGCCCGCGCACATCGTGCAGGGCTCGACGGTCACCGCGAGCGTCGCGCCCTCGAGCCGCCAGCCGTCGGCGCCCAGGGCCGCGGCCGCCCGCAGGGCCAGGATCTCCGCGTGTGCGGTCGGGTCGCCCAGCTCCTCGCGGGCGTTGGCGGCGCGGGCCAGTTCGGTGCCGTCGGCGGCCACCACCACCGCCCCGATCGGCACGTCGCGCGGCCCGGCCATGGCGGCCGCGGAGAGCGCCGCGCGGATCAGCTGCTCGTCGGAGCTCACCGATCGAGACGGTCGAGCACGGCCGACAACTCGTCGGCGAACCCCATCTCCCGGGCGATGCGGCCGAGCTGCTCGTCGGCGTAGAGATCGGTCTCGTCGAGGATCACGCCGAGCACCGCGCCCGGCAGACCGACGTCGGACAGCAGCCCGACATCCCCTTCGGAGAACGGGTCGGCGTCGTCGAGATCCTCGGCACTGATGTCGGCGTCCAGCTCCTCGAGCACCTCGGCCGCGATGTCGTAGTCGAGCGCGGCGGTGGCATCGGACAGCAGCAGGCGGGTGCCCGCGGGCGCCGGTCGGACGATCACGAAGAACTCGTCGTCGACGTCGAGGAGCCCGAACACCGCACCCGCGCTGCGCAACTCGCGCAGCTCCGTCTCGGCCGCCGACAGGCTGCGCAGCGCCGCCCGCCGCATCGCCGTGCAGCGCCACTTGCCGTCCTCGCGGACGACGGCCACTCCGAAGCCGTCGGGCGCGTCGACAGCCTGGTTCTGCGCCGGTGCCCGCTGTGCTCCCATGTGGGCCTACGCTAGTCGCCGACCAGGGACTTTGACCAGAATGGCCGGCCCGAACCCGCCCTCTGCCGCCCCGCGCGGTGTGCCAACCTGGAACGGTGACAACTGTCCCCGTGTGCGTTCTGGGTCTCGGTCTGATCGGCGGTTCGGTGATGCGTGCCGTCGCCGCGGCCGGGCGCGAGGTCTTCGGCTACAACCGGTCGGTGGAGTCCGCCCAGGCCGCGCGGTTCGACGGTTTCGACGCCGGCGAGAACCTCGGCGAGGTGCTCAGCCGGGCGGCCGACAGCGGCGCACTGATCGTGCTCGCCGTGCCGATGCCCGCGCTGCCGATCATGCTCGGCCACATCCGCGACGTCGCCCCGGACTGCCCACTGACCGACGTCATCAGCGTCAAGACCGCGGTGCTGCGTGAGGTCGACGAGTTCGGCTTGACCGCGAACTTCGTCGGGGGTCATCCGATGACGGGCACCGCGCACTCCGGCTGGACGGCGGGCGACGCCCGGCTGTTCGTCGGCGCCCCGTGGGTGATCAGTGTGGACGACCACGTCGACCCGGACGTCTGGGCGCTGGTGATGGACCTCGCCCTGGCATGCCACGCGGTGATCGTGCCCGCCCGCTCCGACGAGCACGACGCCGCGGCGGCCGCGATCTCGCACCTCCCGCATCTGCTGGCCGAGGCGCTGGCCGTCACCGCGGGCGAGGTGCCGCTGGCGTTCGCGCTGGCCGCCGGCTCGTTCCGGGACGGCACCAGGGTGGCGGCCACCGCACCGGACCTGGTGCGGGCGATGTGCGAGGCCAACGCCGACCAGCTGCTGCCCGCCCTCGACCGCACCATCGACCAGCTCACGCACGCCCGCGATGCACTGTCAACCCACGCGTCGACGGCGGAACTGGTGGAGGCGGGTCACGCCGCCCGCATGCGCTACGACAGCTTCAGCCGTCCGGAGATCGTCGCCACGACGATCGGCGCGGACGGCTGGCGCGAGGAGCTCGCCGCGGCCGGACGCGCCGGCGGGGTGATCAGATCCGCTCTGCGAGTCCGGGATAGTCGAGGATGAAGCCGTCGGAGTCGACGCTCACCGTGGTCTCGGCGGCCGGCGAATGCAGCTTGATGTCGCCGGGGCCGTCGCTGCTGTAGCTGATCGACGCCGACTCCACCGACAGCTCCGGCAGCCGCACGTAGACCACCGGCACCACGATCGAATCGGCGGCCTGGTACAGGCCGGTGCGCCGGATCGGCAGCGCGTTGAAGAACGGGCTGAAGATCACGTCGACGTCCAGCGCGCCGTCGAAAGCCGCCCGCTTCGTCTGGTTCTGGTGGTCCTGGATCAACCACATGTTCTCTTCGTCCCGCGCGATCGACAGCTGCCGCTCGCGCTCGGCGAGAGTGACCGTCAGGGAGAGCCGTTTCGTCCCGCCGCGGTCATCGGTGACCAGGTCGTAGGACGCAGAGAACGCCGGGTGCGAATCCGTGGCCGCGGCGACGATCCGGCCGTAGGCCTTGATGCGGTTGCCCGAGAGCTGCACGCGGACGGACTCCATCCGCGGTACGTCGTGCGCTCGCCACGTCAGCACGGCCGGCCAGGCGTTCGCCGTCTGCTCAGAGCGATCTGCTTCACTCACCCTTCTACCGTAGGCGAAGGGCGCGCCCGCGCGTAACCGGCTGCCGAACTGTCAGAAACAGACTTCTCCGCGCGCGGCCGCGACTCCAGATCGATCTCGTCGCCGAGGAACGGCTGGGGCATCCGGCGCCTACCGCCCGGGAGCCGTCCGCTGCCCGGAACCGACGCCCACACCGCGAACGCGAGCAGCGCGTCGAGGATCAGGGCGAGCGCGGTCACCATCAATGCGCCGACCAGAGCCAGGTAGAACTCGCGCACCTTGATGCCGTCGATCAGGTAGCGGCCGAGCCCGCCGAGACTGGCGTACGCGGCGACCGTAGCGGTCGCCACGATCTGCAGCGTCGCCGTGCGCAGTCCGCTGAGGATCAGCGGCAGCGCGTTGGGGGCCTCGACGCGCAGCAGCACCTGCGTCTCGGTCATGCCCATCGACCGCGCCGCGTCCACCACCGTGCGGTCGACGTTCGCGATCCCGGAGTAGGTGCCCGCCAGCAGCGGCGGGATGCCGAGCAGCAGCAGCGCCACCGTCGGCGGCACCAGGCCCAGCCCCCACAGCAGCACGCCGAGCAGCAGCACACCGAGTGTGGGCAGCGCGCGCAGCGCGTTGACGCCGGAGACCACCAGGAAGGTGCCGCGGCCGGTGTGGCCGATCAGCATGCCCACGGGAACGGCGATCAGCGCGGAGAACACGACGGCGACCGCGGTGTACTCGAGGTGTTCGACGATCCGCGCGGTCAGGCCGTCGGCGCCCGACCAGTTCGCGCCGGTGAAGATGTAGGCGAGCGCCTCCTGCAGGAAGTTCATGCCGCCACACCCGTCTGCGGGCGGGCCACCCGCGGCGCCTGGTTCGCCCTGGTCCACGGGGTGAGCGCGCGGCCCGCGAGCATGATCAGGGTGTCGACGACGATCGCCAGCACGAAGATCGCGATGATGCCCGCGATGATCTGGTCACTCTTGTTGGCCTGGTAGCCCTCGGTGAACCAGGTGCCGAGTCCGCCGATGCCGATCACCGAACCGACCGACACCATCGAGATGTTCGTCACCGCCACCACCCGCAGGCTCGCGATCAGGACCGGGACGGCGAGCGGCAGTTCGACCTTGATCATCCGGCTCAGCGGCTTGTAACCCACGGCGGTGGCGGCGTCGAGCACGGCGGGCGACACGGCGTCCAGCGCCTCGGGCACTGCGCGCACCAACAGCGCGACGGTGTAGAGCGTCAGCGCCACGATCACGTTCGCCTCGTCGAGGATCCGGGTCGGGATGAGCAGCGGCAGCACCACGAACAGCGCCAGCGACGGGATGGTGAAGATGATGCTCGCGGTGACCGTCGTCAGCCGGCGCAGCGCCGTGGTGCGCTGCACCACCGCGCCCAGCGGCACGGCGATCACCAGGCCCAGCACGATCGGGATGAGCGAGAGCCGCAGGTGGATGATCGTCAGGGCCCACAGGTCGTCGAGGTGGGTGAGCAGATATCGCACAGGTCAGCCCAGCTCCGGGACGCGCCGCTGTTCCCTCAGCGCCGCCAGCACGTCGTCGGCGCGGACCCCGCCGATCAGCTGGCCGTCCTCGTCGACGGCCACACCAAGCCCCGACGGCGACGACAGTGCCGCGTCCAGCGCGAGCCGCAGCGTGCCGTCCGGGCGATAGAAGGAGCCACCGCCGATCGTGCAGTCATAGAGGTCGTTGCCCTTGCGGTGCAGTGCGACGCCCTCGGCGTTCATCCATGCATACGGTTTGCCGTCGGCGTGGGTGATCAGCACCCACTCGTCTCGGCCGAGGTCCAGCCCGTCGATCTCCACCTCGGTGACGTGCCTGATGTCGTGCAGCGGCAGCCCGCTGGACTGGAAGAACTGCAGGCCCCGGTAGCCGCGGTCGGCGCCGACGAATCCCGACACCAGTTCGTTGGCCGGGTTGGACAACACGAACGAGGGTTCGGCGTACTGCTGCAGCACCCCGCCACGGCCGAACACCGCCACCTTGTCCCCGAGCTTCACCGCCTCGTCGATGTCGTGGGTGACGAAGACGATGGTCTTGCGCAGTTCGCTCTGCAGCCGCAGGATCTCGGCCTGCAGGTCCTCGCGCACCACCGGGTCGACGGCCGAGAACGGCTCGTCCATCAGCAGGATCGGCGGGTCGGCCGCCAGCGCCCGGGCCACCCCGACGCGCTGCTGCTGACCACCCGAGAGCTGCGCCGGGTACCGGTCGGCCAGCTTGGGGTCCAGCCCGACGCGTTCCATCACGCCCAGCGCCGCCTTTCGGGCGCTGCGCCGTGACTCGCCGCGCAGCACCGGCACCGTGGCGACGTTGTCGACGACGCGCAGGTGCGGCATCAGGCCCGCGCTCTGGATGACGTACCCGATGCCCAGTCGCAGCTTCACCGCGTCGACCTTGGTGACGTCCTCACCGTCCACGGTCAGCGTGCCGGAGGTGGGATCGATCATCCGGTTGATCATCCGCATCGACGTGGTCTTGCCGCAGCCGGACGGCCCGACGAAGACGGTGAGCGTGCCCGCGGGCACCTCCAGCGTCAGATCGTCGACGGCGACGGTGCCGTCGGGGTAGCGCTTGGTGACGTTGGTGAAGGTGATCATTCGCCTACTTCCCGATCGGCTGGTCGAAGCCGTTGTCGCGCAACCACTTCTCGGCCGCCTCGTCGGGATCGACGCCCTGGTTGCCCTCGACGGAGCCGTTGAGTTCGATGAGCCCCTCGGTGCTGAGCTTGGCGCTGACCGCGTCCAGCACGGTCTTGAGGTCGTTGGACATCTTCTGCGACGCGACCAGCGGCACCACGTTGGCGGCGAGGAAGTTGTTCTTCGGATCCTCGAGCACGACGAGGTTGTCCTTCTCGATCGCCGGCGAGGTGCTGAAGATGTTGGCGGCGGTGACGGTTCCGTCGGTCAGCGCGCGCACGGTCGCCGGCCCGCCGCCGTCGTTGATCGACAAGAAGTTGCCGGGGGCGATCTTCAGCCCGTATTTGGCGTCGAGGCCGGGCAGCCCCTCCTTGCGGGTCTGCCACTCCGACGGGCCACCCATCTTCACCTCCGGCGAGTGGGTGGCCAGGTCGGCGATCGTCTTGAGATTCCACCGCTGAGCGGTGGCCTCTGAGACCGCGACGGTGTCCTTGTCCTCGGCCGGCGACGGGTTGAGGATCGACAGGTCGCCCGGCAGCGCGCGCAGCAGCCCGAGCACCACCGCGTCGGGTGTGGTGACCTCGGCCTCCTTGTCGAAGTACTGCAGCAGGTTGCCGGTGTACTCCGGGATCAGGTCGATCGAATGGTCTTGCACCGCAGGGATGTAGACCTCGCGGCTGCCGATGCCCATCTGCTTGCGCACCGTGAAGCCGTTGGTCTCCAGCACCTGCGCGTAGATCTCGGCGAGGATCTTGGACTCGGTGAAGTCGGCGGAGCCCACCGCGATCGTCTTGAGGTCGCCCGAGACGGCGCCGCCGCCGAGCGGGTTGGAACTGCCACATGCGGTGAGCACCACCGCGAGTAACACCACGGCCGCCCGGCCTGCGGCCACCGCCAGCCGGTCACGCGTTCTCGACATGGCGAACGTCCTCTCCGGAGCCTTGGGGGCCTGCGCTCGTCAGGACCCTAGCGGCATGCGGGCGGTGCTGCCGGGCTTTGGTGCACCGTGAGCAGGACTCCGCGGACGGCCCAACGCCCGGCGAACAGCGCCGATGACACGTCGATTACGGCAGGTGCGGGTGGTTTCGCAAACCCTGGGAAGGGGCAATGATGAGGCTATGAGCACCGATCCCTACGGGGCGCCGACGGGGTCGACACCCCAACCCCTCGGCCCGCCGAACCCCGGTCCCCCCAGCCCGGGTGACGTCGAACCGCTGCCGCACCAGCCCGCGGCGGCCGCCGATGTGAAGGAAGTGAAGTTCACCCGGGCGGCCGCGCTGTGGTCGGCGGTGATCATCGGGCTGCTGGTCCTGATCGTGCTGCTGATCTTCATCGCGCAGAACACCGAGTCGGCGCAGTTCGCGTTCCTCGGCTGGAGCTGGAGCCTGCCACTGGGTGTGGCGATCCTCGGCGCCGCGGTGTGCGGTGGGTTGCTGACCGTCGCCGTCGGGACGGTGCGCCTCTTCCAGCTGCGCAAAGCAGCCAAACGCAACCTCAAGGCCGCGCGGCGATAGTCACCAACCCTCGGTGGTCAACGCCTCGAGACCGGCGGTGATCAGCGGGGCGACGGCCTCGCCGACGTTGTCGGGGCCCGCCGCGCCCATCCGGGAGCGGTAGTCGATGCCCGCGGCGATGATCGCCAGCTTGAAGTACGCCAGCCCCATGTAGAAGCTCCAGTTCGCCAGCGGCTGACCCGAGATCGTCGAGTACCGCTCGGCCATCTCGTCGGCCGTCGGCAGCAGCGGCGACGCCCAGGCCGCCTCGTTGTGCACGTAGTTGAACGTCGGGTGGCGGTACACGCACATCAGCGCGGCGTCGCTGAGCGGATCGCCCAGGGTCGACATCTCCCAGTCCAGCACCGCGCGCACCGTGGTGGCATCGGTGGCGTCGAGGATGGTGTTGTCGATCCGGAAGTCGCCGTGCACGATCGACGCCCGGCTCTGTGCCGGCACCGCCGCGCCGAGCGCCTGATGCAGCCGGGCGACATCGGCGTCACGGGGATCGTCGTCGTGGCGGACCAGCTCCCACTGTGAACCCCACCGCCGGACCTGGCGTTCGAGGTAGCCGTCGGGCTTGCCGAAGTCGGACAGCCCGACCGCCGCGGGGTCGACGGCGTGCAGGTCGGCCAGCGCCTGGATCAGCGCGGTGACACACCAGTCGAGCGTCTCGCGGTCGCCGAGCGCCTCGAGTTCGTCGGCGGTGCGCACCACGCGGCCCTCGACGTGCTCGACCATCTGAAACGGCGCGCCCAGCACGGAGTCGTCGTTGCGCATGGTGACGGCGCGGGCCACCGGCACCGGAGTGTCGGCGAGCGCGGCGACCACCCGGTATTCGCGGGCCATGTCGTGCGCCGACGGCGTGAGGCCGTGCAGCGGCGGACGGCGCAGCACCCACTTCGAGGCGTCGTCGAAGACCAGGAAGGTCAGGTTGGACCGGCCGCCGGCGATGAGCTCGCCCCGCAGCTCACCGGTGCGGGCAATGCCTTCGCCGCGCAGATGGCGGTCCAGCGCGTCGAGGTCGAGGCCCTCCAGTGAATCGGCACCCTCAGGGGAAACATCCGTTGTCACGGCACTTGTCTACCATCGCTGATTCCTGGGGAGCAGATCCCATACGTGTTCGGTCCCGTTGACCGACGCCACCCCCAGCTTTCCCTCCCGCGAGGACAACAGCCGGGTGATCCCCGCGTAGTCGACCTGCACGCACAGCAGTCGCCGGGTCTCCATGAGGCTGTGCACCAGCGCGTTGATGACGCCGCCGTGGCTGAACAGCGCGACGGTGTCCTCGTGGTCAGCCGCCGCGACGATGTCGGCGACGCCGTCGAGCACCCGGGCGATGAAGGCCTCCTCGTCCACACCACCGGGCAGGTGGCCGTCGATGAGCCGCTGCACGTCCTCCTGCGAGGCCTCCTCGATCGGCGTGTAGTGCGACAGGTCGCGGTCGTACTCGGCCAACCGGTCGTCGATGTCGATGGCGAGCCCGAGTGCGTCGGCGACGGGCTGCGCGGTCTGCACGGCGCGGCGCTGCGGGCTGCTCACCAGCCGGGTGACGGGGAAGCGCTTGAGCGCCTCGGGCAGCCGCGCGGCCTGCTCGATTCCTGCCTCGGAGAGCTCCGGGTCCGATCCCTGACCGGGTTCGCTGCGATGCGGTAGCGCATGTCGGATCACAAGCAGTTGCACCGTGACACCATAGGGGGCCATGGGTTACGCCGACGAACTGTTCGATCTCACCGGCCGGGTGGTGCTCGTCACCGGCGGCAGCCGGGGGCTGGGCCGCGAGATCGCCTTCGGCGCGGCGCGGTGCGGCGCCGATGTGGTGATCGCCAGTCGCGACCTGGAGTCGTGTGCGGCGACGGCCGAGGAGATCGGGGCGGCGACCGGTCGCTCGGTGCTGGCCTATCAGGTGCACGTCGGCCGGTGGGAGCAGCTCGACGGCCTCGTCGACGCCGTCTACGACCGGTTCGGCAAGCTCGACGTGCTGGTGAACAACGCGGGCATGTCACCGCTGTACGACTCGTTGTCGTCGGTCACCGAGAAGCTCTACGACGCGGTGTTCAACCTCAACGTCAAAGGGCCGTTCCGGCTCTCGGCGCTGATCGGCGAGCGGATGGTCGCCGACGGCGGCGGGGTGATCGTCAACGTCAGCTCCTCGGGGTCGCTGCGTCCCGACCCGCACATGCTGCCCTACGCCGCCGCGAAGGCCGGGTTGAACACGCTGACCGAGGGCCTGGCCAAGGCGTTCGGCCCGACCGTGCGGGTCAACACGCTGATGGCCGGACCCTTCCTCACCGATGTCAGCAAGGCGTGGGACTTCTCGGACGTCGAGCGCCCGTTCGGCCACCTGGCCCTGCAGCGCGCCGGCGAGCCGGTCGAGATCGTCGGCGCGGCACTGTTCCTGATGTCGGATGCGTCCAGCTTCACCACCGGTTCGATCCTGCGGGCCGACGGCGGCCTGCCCTAGGGCCGCTACGGGGTGACGATGTCGAAGTTCGGGTCCGGCCGGTCCAGCACGCTCACCAACTGCTGCAGCACGGCCGGGTCGCCGCCGATGTCCAGGCCGGGCGAGGTGAAGTCGCCGGAGGCGAGCGCCAGGAACCGGCCCTTGGTCTGCGCGGTCAGGGTGACCGCGGCGGTGGCCGGATCGGCGACGACCCTGCGGTGCACCAGCACCCCGTTGCGCAGCGTCAACCGGTAGTTGGCGTCGAGGTCGGCGAAGGTGATGTCGAGGGTCAGGTCGAGGTCCCAGGCGCTCGGCCCGTTGATGTTGATGGCCAGGCTGTCGAAGATCTGCTCGGGGGTCAGCTGAGCCAGCAGGGTGGGCGCGTCGGTCGCGGTCGGCGTGCCGAAGTTGCCGTCGCTGAGTTCGGTCGCGCCGGCCAGGAAGAAGTTGCGCCAGGGGCCGTTCTCCGCGCCGTAGGCCATCTGCTGCAGCGTGTCGGCGTAGAGCGCGCGTGCCGCGGCGTGGGTCTGATCGGTGAACATGGCATGATCCAGTAGCGTTGCTGCCCAACGGTAGTCGCCGTCGTCGAACGCCTGCTGCGCGATCTCGACGAGCCGGTCCAGACCGCCGATCGCCTCGACGTAGCGCGGGCCCGCCGCCTCGGGCGGATGCTGCCACAGCCTGCCCGGGTTCCCGTCGAACCAGCCCATGTAGCGCTGGTAGACGGCCTTGACGTTGTGGCTCACCGAGCCGTAGTAGCCGTGCGCATGCCAGGCCCGCTCCAGCGCGGGCGGCATCTCGAAGGTCTCGGCGATCTCGATGCCGGTGTGCCCCTGATTGAGCCGGCGCAGCGTCTGGTCGTGCAGGTAGGCATACAGGTCCCGTTGCAGCGACAGGTATTCGACGATGCGCTCGCGGCCCCACGTCGGCCAGTGGTGCGAGGCGAACACCACGTCGGCGCGGTCGACGAAGGTGTCGATGGCCTCGGTCAGGTACCCGGCCCAGCCGTGCGGGTCGCGCACAAGCGCGCCCCGCAGCGTCAGCAGGTTGTGCAGGTTGTGGGTGGCGTTCTCGGCCATGCACAGCGCCCGGTACCTCGGGAAGTAGAAGTGCATCTCGGCGGGCGCCTCGGTGCCGGGCGCCATCTGGAACTCGATCTCGACGCCGTCGACGGTGTGCGTCTCCCCGGTGGCCCGAATGTCGATCGTCGGCACGATGATGCCCACCTCACCGGTGGACGGTGTCTGGCCCAGTCCGCAGCCGACCTGCCCTCGCGGTCCGCGGTCGAGCGCGGCGCCGTACATGTAGCCCGCGCGCCGCGCCATCGCCGTTCCGGCGTAGACGTTCTCCTGCACAGCGTGTTCGGTGAAGTGCTCGGGTGCGATGACGGCGACCCTGCCCGCGTCCACGTCGGCCTGCGTGGTCACGCCGAGCACGCCGCCGAAGTGGTCGACGTGGCTGTGGGTGTAGATCACTGCGCTGACCGCGCGATCTCCCCGATGCGCGCGATACAGCGCCAGCGCCGCGGCGGCGGTCTCGGTCGACACCAGCGGATCGATGACGATGATGCCGGTGTCGCCCTCGATGAAGCTGATGTTTGACAAGTCGAGGCCGCGCACCTGGTAGACCCCTTCGACCACCTCGTAGAGGCCCTGCGTGGCGACCAGCCGGCTCTGCCGCCACAGGCTCGGGTGCACCGAGGTCGGGGCATCCCCGGTCAGGAACGAATAGCTGTCGTTGTCCCAGACCACCCGGCCGTCGGCGGCCGTCACCACACACGGTTGCAGCGCGGCGATGAAGCCCCGGTCTGCATCCTCGAAATCTCTTGTGTCGTCGAACGGCAGCGTTGTCAGGTGCTCCCGGTGGGCGGACTCGATGACGGCACTCGGCGGCTTCTGCTCCATATTGACGACCCTGCCACCGAATGGCCCGCCGCGGGTGCGGATCAGGCCTTCAAATACGCACCGACCCGGCTGATCTCGTCGCCGCCGTGCCCGTCGGCGACCGCCGCGTCGGTGTAGCGCCGCAACGCCTCCAGTGCCGACGCGTCGACACCCGCGTCGCGCGACGCCGCGATCAGGTGTGCCAGCGATGCGGCGAGTGAGGACACCGGGGCGGTCACGTCGCCGTGCCGGCCGTCCTCGATGCGTCCGGCGAGTTCGTCGACGATCGGCGCCAGGATGGTGACGATGCCCTGCGCGTGCGGCAGCAGCTCCCGCGGCGTGATCCCGTTGCCGCGGGCCACCGAGAAGGAATGCAGCACACCGCTGATCGACGTCCAGAAGAAGTCGAGCAGCGCCATGTCGTAGCCGGCGGCACGGCCGACGTCCTCGCCCACCCAGGACGTTCTGCCGAGTGCCTCCAGCGCATCGCGGTGGGTGTCGTACTCCTGCCGCGGCCCGGCGAACAGGATGCCCGCGTCGCGGCTGCCGATGGTGTCGGTCGGCGTCATGATGGCGCCGTCGAGGTAGCGCCCGCCCAGCTTGTCCACCACCGTCGCGGTGGCGCGCGCCGCGGCGGGGGTGTCGGAGCTCAGCCCGACGACGGTGTGGCCGTCGACGGCGTCCCCGGCGATGTCGAGCACTGCGTCGGTGGCGCCGTGGTCGACGACGTTGATCAGCGTGAGATCGCTCGCGGCGATTGCGAGAGCCGGAGTGCCTGCCCAGGCCGCACCGCGGGCCAGCACGCCGTCGGCCTTCGATGCGGTGCGGTTCCACACGGTGACAGGGTGACCGGCGTCGAGCAGTGCGCCGGTGAGCGCCTGCCCCATCGGTCCGAGCCCTAGGACGGTGACATTCATGCTCATGCTGCCGGCCGCCGAATGCTCTCGATGACGCGTGCGAAACCCTGCGCGCCATGGCCACTGTCGATCTGGCGGTGGATCAGTCGCTGCACCACGTCCACCACCTCGGTGCTGATGCCGGCGCCGCGGCTGGCGTCGAGGATCTCGGTGATGTCGGAGAAGTCCAGGCTCTGCTGGCCGGGCACCGTGTAGTCACCGCCGTCGATCACCTCGGCGAACTCGCTGAGCGCGGGCAGCACGGCCTGCAGCCACCCGATCGCCCGCCCGGCGAACTCCTTGGCGGGCATGCCTGCGGTGCCCGCCAGTGCGGCGCCGTGGAAGAAGCCGGCGAACATCACGTACATGGTGGACAGCAGCGCGAGGTCGTGCAGGGACGCCGACCCGGCGTCGTCACCGAAATACTCTCCTGCACCCCAGGTCTGCAGCAGCGGTCGGACGTCGTCGAACAGTGCGCGCGATCCGCTGTAGTAGATCAGCGAGCCGGGCGTGCCGATCATCTCGGGCACGGCCATGATGCCGCCGTCGAGGTATTCGACGTGGTGTTCGGCCGCCCAGGCCGCGAGTTCGCGCGCCCCCTGCGGTGACGTCGTGGTCAGGTTCACCAGCCGCCGGCCGTTCAGCCGGTCTGCCACCGGATCGAGCACCGTGCGCACCGACGCCGCGTCGAAGAGGCACGCCACGATCACGTCGGCGCCGTCGACCGCCTCGTCGACTGTCGCCGCGACGCGCGCCCCGTCGCCGGCGAGTGCGCCTGCACGGTCGGGAGTGCGGTTCCAGACGGTGACGCGGTGACCCGCGGCGAGGGCGGCGCGCACGAGGGCGGAACCCATCGCGCCGGTGCCAAGGAAGGTGACTGTGTGTGTCGGTGTCATGGCACCATCGTCGAGAGACGCGGAGTTCTCGACAAGTACCCACTAAAAAGTGCCATACTCACCAAAAGGTAAGTAATGGCACTGAGGAGCGGCGATGGCACAGATGGGACAGTTCACCTGCGGGCTGGACGCGGCGATGGCCGTGGTGGACGGCAAATGGAAGCCCCTGATCCTGTGGGAACTGCAGGGCGGGCCGAAGCGGTTCAACGTGCTGCACCGCAGCCTGGTCGGCATCTCGCAGAAGATGCTGACGCAGCACCTCAAGGAACTGCAGCGGCACGGCGTGGTGCACCGCGAGAGCTACCACGAGGTGCCGCCGCGGGTGGAGTACTCGATGACCCCGGCGGGCGTCGAACTGCTCGCCGCGCTCGAACCGCTCGGCAATTGGGCCGAGCGGCACATCGACCTCATCAGCTGCCCCGAAACAGCTTGAGGCTCAACCCTTCTTCTCGCGCCAGGCCCGCTCGAACGGCAGTCGCCACGCATTGGGCGCGATCAACTGGTGGATCGCATTCGGGCCCCAGGTGCCCGGCTGGTAGAGCTTCACCGCGGGTGGGTCGTCCAGCAGTGGCGTCGACCGGTCCCACAGCGATTCGATGCCCTCGGCGGTGGTGAACAGCGTGTGGTCCCCGCGCATCGCGTCGAGGATCAGCCGCTCGTAGGCCTCGAGCACGTCGGCCTCGTATTCCGTTTCCTGCGTGGAGAACTGCATCGACAGCTTCTCGAGTTTCATGCCGGGCCCCGGACGCTTGCCGTAGAACGACAGGGACACCTTCGAGTTGTCGGCCAGGTCGAACGTTAGGTGGTCCGGCCCCTGCGAGCCGACACCCGAACCCGCCGGGAACATCGTGCGCGGCGCCTCCTTGAAGGCGATCGAGATGATGCGCTGACCCTCGGCCATCTTCTTTCCGGTGCGCAGGTAGATCGGCACCCCGGCCCACCGCCAGTTGTCGATGCCGACCTTCAGCGCGATGAAGGTCTCGGTCTCCGAGTCCCGCGCCACGCCGTCCTCTTCGCGGTAGCCGGCGTACTGCCCGCGCACCACGTCCGAGGGATCCACCGGCAGCATCGACCGGAAGACCTTGTTCTTCTCCTCGCTGATCGCCCGGGGCTCCAGCGCGGTCGGCGGCTCCATCACCACGAACGCCATCACCTGGAACAGGTGGGTGACGACCATGTCCTTGAAGGCGCCGGTGCTCTCGTAGAAATTCGCCCGCTCATCGAGGCCGAGTTTCTCGGGGATGTCGATCTGGATGTGGTCGATGAAGTTGCGGTTCCAGATCGGCTCGAAAAGGCCGTTGGCGAACCGGAAGGCCAGGATGTTCTGCGCCGCCTCCTTGCCCAGGAAGTGGTCGATGCGGAAGATCTGCGATTCGTCGAACGTCTCGTGCACGAAGTCGTTGAGTTCGACGGCGCTGGCAAGGTCGGTCCCGAACGGCTTCTCCATCACCACGCGGGACCGGGCGACCAGGTCGGCGTCGTTGAGCATCGTGATGACGGCCTTCGCGGCCTTCGGCGGCACCGACAGGTAGTGCAGCCGCCGGGTGTCCGGCCCCATCTCGGATTCGGCCTCGTGGACGGCCGCCGCGAGCGCGTCCGGGCCCGCGCCCTGCGGCACGTAGGTGATGCGGCTCGCGAAGCCGGCCCACTGCTCCTCGGTCATCGCGTGGTCGCCGAAGGCGTCGACGGCCTCCTTGGTCAGCTCGCGGAATTCATCCTCGGACAGGTCCTCGAGCGACGTGCCGACCACCCGGATCTTCGGCGCCAGCGCCGAGAGCACCAGGTAGGCCATGCCGGGAAGCAGCTTGCGCTTCGCGAGGTCGCCGGTGGCGCCGAAGAGCACAATGACGTGCGGGTCGAGCTTCTCGCCGTCGCGCCGGTGCGGGCGCGAGCCGGGCGCCGGATAGGCGATCGACTGGGGCTTGGACTGGGAACTCTTCGACTCGGGGGCCACGCCTGCCGATGATGTCACTCCCGAGGCGTGGACGCAGTGTGTTGCCGTCAGTCGCCCCGATCGGCCAACCAGCGTTCACCACGGCGTTTGGATGCCCGCGACAGCCAGGCGTCCTGGATCAGCTCGGTCAGTTCGGCCCGCCCGATCCGGCCGATCTCGCTGCCGCGCACCAGCACCGAGAGGTGACCGTCGAAGCGTTCGGTGGTGAAGAACGGCGACCCGGGATCCTGGATCAGGGACAGCTTGTCCATCTCGGACTCCACCCAGATCATGATCACGTCGGGATGGCGCTGACCGGTGTCCGGGTCGGCGGCGTCGGGCTGCGGCGTGCGGAAGAACACGAACGACTTCCCGCCCACCTGGTAGATGGCGTTGCCCTTGGGTCCCTCGACCCGGGTGGTGTGCGGCATGGCCGACGCGATCTCGTGGACGTCGCTCACCCGGGCCGGGCGGTCACGCACGGCGCTCCAGGCGGTGCAGCGTCACCTCGGACAGCGCGCCGTCGGCGACCGTCGCCGTCATGTAGGTGCAGTGCGGCTGACGGCGGCGGTCGGTCGGCGAACCCGGGTTGAGCAGTCGCAGTCCGGTTTCCGCCGTCGTGTCCCACGGGATGTGGCTGTGGCCGAACACCAGCACGTCGGAGTCGGGGTACTCACGCGCCATCCGCGCGTCGCGCCCGGCCGACGCGCCCGTCTCGTGCACGACGGTGAACCGCACGCCGCCGAGCGTGACGTCCGCCCGTTCGGGCAGCCGGGACCGCAGGTCGTCGCCGTCGTTGTTGCCCCAACAGGCGACCAGCCGTTTCGAGCGCTGTTCCAATTCGTCGAGCAGTGCCGCCTGCACCCAGTCACCGGCGTGGATCACGACGTCGGCCCGATCGACCTCGTCCCACACCTGCTGGGGCAGGTCGCGCGCCCGCTTCGGCAGGTGGGTGTCGGAGATGAGCAGCAGCCGCATCACGCGCCCAGCAGCTCGGCCATCTTCGGGATCACGGTCTGCAGCGCCTTGAACGGCCGCAGCATCACCTTGAACTCGGTGATCAGCCCGTCGTCGTTCCAGGTGATCATGTCGACACCGTTGACGTGGACGCCGTCGATGTCCGCGACGAACTCCAGCACCGCGGAACGCTCGCCGAACCACTGGCCGACGTAGCGGAAGTCGTTGCCACCGAACAGCTTCGCCGCCGCTCGCAGATACATGGCGGTCTTGTCGCGGCCCTCCTGCGCAGTGAACACGGCGGGCGAGTAGAACACGGCGTCATCGGCGAGCAGATCCTCGATCCGGGCGTCGCCGTCGCCTTCGACGGTGTCGATCCAGCGCTGGATCACCGGGGGTGTCATGCAGCGAGATTAGCGCGGGTGCTCACCGCGGATCGGCGGTGTCGGCGACGCCGATTGCGGGTACTGCGCCTTCGTGCCGTGCGGTCGACGCAACGGCGACGGAGGAAGGGGTGGCGTGGCAAGGATCGCGCTGGTCGTCGGTGGCACCGGGATGGCCGGGAACGCCGTCGTGCCCCATCTGCTGAACGACTGCGGGGCGGAGTACGACGCGGTGCTGTGCCTGTCGCGCAACGTCGACTCATCGACTTTCGCCTCGCGGACCATGCGTCCGTATGTGCCCGTCGCGTCCAATCTCGACGATAGGGACGAACTGGTCGAGAGCCTCCGCGCGGCCGGTTCCCCCGAGGTCACCGACGTCTACTGGTTCGCCGAGGCCAACCGGCCTCTCGAGCTTGGGGATGCGCGGGTGCTGCGGGGCCTCCTCGCCCTGACCGACTCGCTCTCCCCTGCCGTCCACGCCATGTTGAAGGTCAGCCCGAAAATCGTGCTCGACCAGGTGTACGGCTTACAGGCGAGGCTCGCGGGAAGCGGTGTGAACGCCCGCAACCAGCTGTGGATGGGCAACGTCCTGGACGCGCTGAAGGAGATCGGAGCGCCACTGCAGGTCTTCGTGCTCGGCACCGGCGGCAAACACTATGGGATGCACTTGGGACCCACACTGTGGCCGCGCTACTCCTCGCCGTTCTATGAGGACAGCACGCACGGCCCCGGCCCGCTCAGCTATTTCGACGCTCAGTCGTTCGTCCGGGAACGCGCTGCGGCGGACGGGTTCACGTGGAACGAGGTGCGGCCGTCGTTCATCCTCGGCCTCCCGCCGGAACTCAATCCGAAGACGCAGTCGTTCGGCATCGCGCTCGCCACGTACGCCTCGGTGCTCAAGGCGCAAGGCAGGGAGCTGATGTTCCCGGGTCCGCAGAGCAGCTACCACGCGATGAACAACCTGAGCACGTCGGAGAAGATCGCCGAGGTGGCCGCGTGGAGCACCGCTCATCCCAATCAAGCGTTCAACTGCCCGTCCTGCCCGCCGTTCAGTTGGAGTCAGGCCTGGGAGGGAATCGCCGGGTGGTTCGGGATGGAGCCCGCCGATCCCGCCCACGATCTGCTCGGTGACGCGTCAGAGTCGCTGGCCGGGCCGGACGCCGCGCAGACCTGGCAGCGGATGCAGTCGGCGCACTCGCTTGCCGGGCACGATCTCGGCGCCCTGCTGAACTACTCGTTCCTCGACAAGAGCTTCATGGTCGGACACGATGCCGTTTACGACACCACCAAGCTCGAGGAGTTCGGGTTCCCACCAGACCGCGTCTACGAGTATCGAAGCGGGGAAGAGTGCGTCATCGCCTTCCTCGAGCGGCTGGTGGAGGAGCGGGTGATTCCGCACCCCTCCGACGTCCTGCCAGAACCGCAACCCACGAGTGACCGCCGGTGAGAAACGCGCGGCTGAGAGTGTGCGCCCGAAGGGATTCGAACCCCTAACCTTCTGATCCGTAGTCAGATGCTCTATCCGTTGAGCTACGGGCGCCCGGTGTTCAGTTATGTGTGTGGCTGACGCGTCAGCCGCGGCGGAGGCGAGAGGATTTGAACCTCCGGTCCCCTTTAAGGGGGACAACTCATTAGCAGTGAGTCCCATTCGGCCGCTCTGGCACGCCTCCCGACGAATTACCGCCGAGCGCACAGAGTACACACCGGCCACCGGTGGAAGCAAAGTCACTTCCCGGGCCGAAACCCGCCGCCCCTATGCTGGTCAGGTGACCGCCCGCCTCCGTCCCGTGCTGGCCGACATCCCGGCATACACAGCGGGCAAGACGGTGCCCGGAGCCATCAAGATCGCCAGCAACGAGACCGTGCACGGCCCGCTGCCCAGCGTGCGCGCGGCGATCGCGCAGGCCGTCGACAACCTCAACCGCTACCCCGACAACGGCAACGTCGAGCTCCGCGAACACCTCGCCAAGTACACCGGCTTCGCGCCCGAGAACATCTCGGTGGGCTGCGGCTCGGTCAGCCTGTGCCAGCAGCTGGTGCAGATCACCTCCTCGGTCGGTGACGAGGTGCTGTTCTGCTGGCGCAGCTTCGAGATCTACCCGCTGCAGATCCGCACGGCCGGCGCCACCCCCGTGCAGGTGCCGCTGCGCGACCACACCCACGACCTCGACGCGATGCTCGCCGCGATCACCGACCGCACCCGGCTGATCTTCGTCTGCAACCCGAACAATCCGACGAGCACCGTCGTCGACCCCGAGGCGCTGGCCCGCTTCGTCGCCGCGGTGCCGCCGCACATCCTGGTCGCCATCGACGAGGCCTACGTAGAGTTCATCCGCGACGGTCTGCTGCCCGACAGCTTCGGCCTGGTCCGGGCGCACCGCAATGTGGTGGTGCTGCGCACTTTCTCGAAGGCCTACGGCCTGGCCGGGCTGCGCGTCGGCTACGCCGTGGCCGACCCGGACGTCGCCACCGCGCTCGCCAAGGTCTACGTCCCGTTCAGTGCCACCAGCATCTCCCAGGCCGCGGCCATCGCCTCGCTGGAGGCCGCCGACGAACTGCTGGCCCGCACCGACGAGGTGGTGGCCGAACGCGCCAGGGTGAGCGCGGCACTCCGCGACGCCGGATACGACCTGCCGCCGTCGCAGGCCAACTTCGTGTGGCTGCCGCTGGCCGGCCGCACGCTGGACTTCGTGGCGCGGGCCGCCGACAACCGGTTGGTGGTGCGCCCCTACGGTGAGGACGGCGTCCGGGTCACCGTCGCCTCGCCCGCCGAGAACGACGCCTTCCTCGAATTCGCCGCCGCCTGGATCGGAGACCGATGACCGACACCACCACCGCCCGTCAGCAGTTCGTCGAGTTGACCTCGCGGACCGGCGAGATCGCCGACGCGGAACTCGACGAGTTCTGGGCGACGCTGGCGCCGGTGACCATCGACTTCCTGATCGGCGAGTGGAAGGGCGGCGAATTCCAGACCGGCCACAAGGCCAACGGCTTCATGAACCGGCTGAACTGGTTCGGCAAGACGTTCCACTCGGCCGCCGACGCCAAGCCGCTGGTGTGCCTGGACGCCGACGGCAACAAGTTCTCCAACACCGAGGCGATGAAGGGCGAGGCCAGCCTCTGGATGGAGGAGTTCCGCGGCGAGGTGACCGCGACGATGGTCTACGACGGCAGGCCGGTGCACGACCACTTCAAGAAGGTCGACGACAACACGATGCTGGGCATCATGAACGGCAAGGGCGCCCTCGACGGCACCCGCTACCTGTACTTCTGGCTCGAGCGGGTCTAGACGCGGCGGCCGGTGAAGGCCAGCAGGCGCTGCAGCGGGGTGGCGTCGTCGAGCACGTCGACGGGATCGTCGAAACCGGCGGTCTTGCGGCCCTCGGGCGTGACGATCTTGCGCGTCAGGTCGTAGACGTAGTCGGTCAGCGAGTCGGGGGCGTCGAACGGGCGACCGATCGCCTGGGCGTAATCCCAGCCGTGCACCAGGAATTCGATCGACAGGATGCCCGCGAGCACCTTCGCGGGCGTCTCCCGCGAGCCCGCCGTGCCGTCCAGCCCGCGCCTGCGCCACGCGTCCAGCGCCGGCCTCGCCGTGGCGATCACCTGACGCTCCACCGAGTCGTCCCGGTTGCGCTCGGGCAACTCCGCACCCGCGGCGCCACCGAGGGCGGTGATCGACCCGAGCAGATGGTCGGTCAGGCTCGCGACGTCGTACTCGCGGCACGGCGTCTGCTTGGTCAGGTCGTCGTCGGCGATGCCGTGTACCACCTGCTGCAACACGACGAGCGATCGCTCGGCAGCGTCGAGTTCGTCGAGCGGCGGTGAATCCGGTCCGGGACGCAAGTCAGGGGCCATGCCTCCTACGCTACGACGCCGGACCGCCTATCGTTGCCCAGATGAAGACCCGTATGCGGGTGGCGGCGACAGCGCTGATCGCCGCCGGCGTCCTGGCCGGCTGTTCGAACACCACCACCGGCACGGTCGCACAGACCACCGAGCCCGGCCCGCCGCTGTCGTCGCCGGCGACACCGGACGCACCCACCGGGTTGCCCGCCATTCCCGGATTGCCGCAGATTCCGGGCATGCCCGATTTCAAGATCCCGGGGCTGCCGGGGTCGACGCCGGTGCCGGAGGTGCCCGCCCCGCCGAACGCCACGACGATGACGTGCTCGGAGTACCAGGGCCTCGACGAGGCCACCCGGCTCGCGGTGATCAAGGCGATACTCGCCGAGCAGGCCAGCGGGATCGACGAGCCGTGGGTCGCGCAGATCATGGCCGACGCCATGTGCCAGATCCTGCCGGACTCCCCGGTGCGTGACGCCGTGCTCGGACCGGGCGGATAGCCGGGCGATAGCCTGCACGGCATGGGTGAAACATACGAGTCGGTCACCGTCGACGTCGACGACCATGTCGCGCGGGTGACGCTGATCGGCCCCGGCAAGGGCAACGCGATGGGACCGGCCTTCTGGGCCGAGCTCCCCGAGGTGTTCACCGCGCTGGACGCCGACCCCGACGTGCGCGCCATCGTGCTGACGGGCTCGGGCCGGAACTTCAGCTACGGCCTCGACCTGGCCGCCATGGGCGACACGCTGACGCCGATGCTCGCCGACGGCGCGCTGGCCAGGGCCCGCACCGACTTCCACACCCGCCTGAAGAGGATGCAGCAGTCGATCACCGCGGTCGCCGACTGCCGGACGCCGACCATCGCCTCGGTGCACGGCTGGTGCATCGGCGGCGGCGTCGACCTCATCAGCGCCGTCGACATCCGCTACGCCAGCGCCGACGCGAAGTTCTCGGTGCGCGAGGTCAAGCTGGCCATCGTCGCCGACGTCGGCAGCCTGGCGCGGCTGCCACTGATCCTGTCCGACGGGCACCTGCGCGAACTGGCTCTGACGGGCAAGGACATCGATGCACAGCGCGCGGCGCGCATCGGACTGGTCAACGACGTGTACGACGACGCCGACGCCGCGCTGGCCGCCGCACACGCCACCGCCGCCGAGATCGCGGCCAACCCGCCGCTGGTGGTCCAGGGCGTCAAGGACGTGCTCGACGAGCAGCGCACCGCGCAGGTCGCGGCGAGCCTGCGCTACGTGGCGGCGTGGAACGCGGCGTTCCTGCCGAGCAAGGACCTCACCGAGGGCATCACCGCGCTGTTCGCCAAGCGGCCACCGGAGTTCACCGGGGAATAGGCGCGAAGCCGAGCTCGGCCTTGGCCTTCGCGTTGGACAGCGGCAGCCAGGTGTTGCCGAACGCCGTCGCCGGATAGGACGACACGAGGCCGACGACTTTCGAGGAAATCGGCCACGGCTTCGGCCTGCCGAGTCTCGCGTTGAGTTCGCGGATGTAGTCGCCGAAGGACTGCGGCCGGTCGTCGACGACGTTGTAGATCTGGCCCGGCCTGCCCTTCTCGACCGCGTCGGCGGTCGCGCGGGCGACGTCGTCGATGTGCACCCAGGACAGGATCCCATCGCCTGTCAGCGCGGGCACGGCCCAGAACCTGGCGAGCTTCCGGAACAGTTCGTCGTGGGTGACGCCCGGGCCGTAGAACACGCCGTAGCGCAACACGATTCCGTCGGCGGAGAGCACCGTCTGCTCCATCGCGCGCAGCGCGCCGAGGAAGCCGGCGCCGTTCGGTGGCGGCGGTCCGGGATAGGGGTCGGACTCGTCCATCAGCGGCGGCCCGGCCGGTGGATAGCCGTAGGCGAAGATCACCGACTCGGCCACCACCCGGGGGACGCCCGCCCGTTTCGCGGCGGCCACCAGATTCGGCGCGCCGATGCTCCACAGCTTGGTCGCGGGCTCGAAGTCCCTGGCCCGCAACGGCCCGTACTTCGGCAGCGTGGTGAGCAGGCTGACCACCGCCTCGGGGGCGATGTCGGCGATCACCGCATCCACCTCCGCGGTGTCGAAGACGTCGGCCACCACGGGATCCGCTCCCGTGGCGGCGATCTGCGCGGTCCTGTCGGCCGACCGGGTCATGCCGAACACGTCGTGACCGCGCGCGCGTAGTTCGCGCAGCAGCGGCAGGCCGGGCACACTCGTCGCGCCGGCGACCAGGACCCTCATGACCGCCGCTGCGCAGTGATGCTGCGGCGCAACGCGATCGCCAGGATGGCCGTGGTGATCACCAGGCCGGCGGCCTCCAGCCAGCCGACCCAGTCGCCGGCGCCGTGGTGCGGGTCGACGAGGTGGCTGACCGCGTGCAGAGCCCAGTGCAGCGCAGCGAACGCCAGCGCGGGCACCCGCCATGACGGCCATCGCGCGGCGCCCAGCATCATCAGACCGAGCGGCAGTTCGAACGAGGCGTTGTCGAAGATGTAGTGGTCGTTGCGCACGCCGAAGTTGCCGAGTGTGTCGAAGAAGGCTCCCGGTGCGACCAGCATGAACAGGCCGACGAGCACCGAGTACCCCCCGAACACGACCAGCACCACCTCGGCGTAGCGCGACGGGGCACGGACAGTCGCGGTGGTCATGACGATCACGCTATCCCGCGGGTGGCTCCGTACTAGGCTCCACTTCCATGCCGGTTTCGGGTACCATTTTGGGGCCGGAGCTGCTGGTGCACGTGGATCGCGGCCGCCCCGTTCCGCTGCACCGCCAGCTCGCCGACGGCCTGCGCGACGCGATCCGTGCCGGCCGGCTGGCCGAGGGCACCCGGCTCCCGTCGAGCCGGGTGCTCGCCGCCGACCTCGGCGTGTCCCGACGGCTGGTAGTGGAGGCCTACGACCAGCTCACCGCCGAGGGATTCCTGCTCAGCAGACAGGGATCCGGGACGCGGGTGGCGGCCGTCGACGGCGCCCGCGCGCCGGCCGAGCGGCATCGGGTCGACCCGCCGCCCCGCTACGACGTCGACTTCCGCCCCGGCACACCTGATCTCGGCAGCTTCCCGCGGGACGCCTGGCTGCGCGCGCTGCGCCTCGGGCTCGCCCGCACCCCTTCGGAGGCACTCGGATACGTCGCACCGCAGGGTGTGCCCGCCACGCGCACCGCGCTGGCGGACTATTTGCGGCGCACCCGCGGCGTGCAGGCCGACCCACAGCACATCGTGCTCACGTCCGGCGTCACACAGGCCGTGGCCCTGCTCGCCCGGGTGCTCGCCGACCGGCCCTTCGCGACGGAGGACCCCGGGTTCTGGCTGCACCGGATGGTGCTGCAGCACAACGGGATCGAACCCGTCGCCGCCCCGGTCGACGAGCACGGCCTCGACGTGGCGACACTGGCCGCCTGCGGCGCTCACGTGGTGCTGGCCACCCCGGCGCACCATTCGCCGACCGGCGTGGTGCTCACCGCGGCGCGGCGGACCGCCCTGCTGGACTGGGCGCGGGCCGGCCACCTGGTGGTCGAGGACGACTACGACGCCGAATACCGGTACGACCGTGCGCCGGTCGGGGCCCTGCAGGGGATGGCGCCCGACCGGGTGGTGTACGTGGGGTCGACGAGCAAGACGCTCGCCCCGGGCCTGCGGATCGGCTGGATGGTGCTGCCCACCGACCTCGTCGGTCCCGTCACCGTCGCCAAGGGGCTGGCCGACACCGGCAGCCCGGTGATGGACCAGATCGCACTGGCCGAACTGCTCACCTCGGGCGGCTACGACCGGCATCTGCGCCAGATGCGCCGCAGGTACGTGTCGCGGCGAAATGCGTTGTTGCGCGCGCTCGGTCGTGATCTGCCCGAGGCCACCGTGCTCGGCGCCGCGGCGGGCCTGCACCTGACGGTGCTGCTGCCCGCGGGCGTCGCGATCGACGACGTGGTGCGACGGGCGGGCGCGATGCGGGTGCGAGTGGAGGCACTCGCGCCCTGCTACCACGACCCCGCGGCCGCACCGCCCGGCCTGATCCTGGGCTACGCCAACCTCACCGAGACCCAGATCAGCGAGGGCGTGCAGACACTGGCACGGGCGGTGCGCTGACCCGCGGCGCAGCGTGGCGGTGGCGGAGGGATTTGAACCCCCGGACGGTGTTAGCCGTCTCTCGCTTTCAAGGCGAGTGCATTAGGCCGCTCTGCCACGCCACCGCGCAACAGGATACGGGCTCTACGCGCGCCCGAACTTCGCGGGCGGCGCGCTGGTCTGCAGCCCCACGCTGATCCGACGGCAGTTCTCCCCCATCGCCGCGACCTGCGGACGCGACAGCCGGCCCAGGAAGTGGGCGCGGACGTCGTCGCCGTAGGTGATCATCGCCTTGCGGACGTGGTCGCGGCCGTCGTCGGTGATGGCCGCCAGCACCCCGCGCCCGTCGTCGGGACTCGCCCGGCGCTGCACCAGCCCCGCCGTCTCCAGTCGCCGGATCTGCCGGGTGACCCGGCTCGGCAACGACATCAATCCGTCGGCCAGGTCGCCCATCCGGGCGGACCCGGTGGGTGACTTGTCCAGTATGTCCAGCAGCCTGACGTCGTTGAGCGTCAGGTGATGGGCTTCGACGAGCGACCGGTTCAGGGTCGCGTACATCCGAAGCGCGGAATCCAGAAACATTTGCCATGACCGCTGTTCAGCGATGTCAAGACCAGGCATATCACTTGCTGTTCGCCCCGCAATCATCCCCTCCATGGCGTCATGGTAGGACTTCGCCGTGATGATCGGAGCCGAACTGCACGCGTAGTAGGGTTGCGCTGATGCGTGCCATTGTCGCTTCTGCGCCGGACCGCCTGACCTGGGACGACGTCCCCGATGTCACACCTGGACCCGGTGAGATCACCATCAGGGTCGTCGCCGCCGGAGTGAACCGGGCGGATCTGCTGCAGGCCGCGGGCAAGTATCCGCCACCGCCCGGCGCGAGCGAGGTCATCGGCCTCGAGGTGTCCGGCACCGTCGCCGCGACCGGCGACGGCGTGACCCAGTGGAGCGTCGGCCAGCCGGTCTGCGCGTTGCTCGCCGGCGGCGGCTACGCGGAGTTCGTCGCGGTGCCTGCGGCCCAGGTGCTTCCCGTGCCCGACGCGGTCGACCTGCACCTTGCGGCCGCACTGCCCGAGGTGGCGTGCACGGTGTGGTCCAACCTGGTGATGACGGCCGGCCTGCAGCCCGGCCAGGTGGTGCTCGTCCACGGCGGCGCCAGCGGCGTCGGCACCCACGCCATCCAGGTGGCACTCGCACTGAGCTGCCGGGTGGCGGTGACCGCGGGATCGACCAACAAGCTGGACCTGTGCCAGGAACTCGGTGCGGACATCCTGATCAACTACCGCGAACAGGACTTCGTCGAGCGGGTGCGCGCGGAGACCGACGGCGCGGGCGCGGACGTGATCCTCGACATCATGGGCGCCTCCTACCTGGACCGCAACGTCGACGCACTCGCCGTCGGCGGCCGGGTGGTGATCATCGGCATGCAGGGCGGCCTGAAGGGCGAACTCAACGTCGGCAAGCTGATCGGCAAGCGGGCCGGCGTGATCGGCACGGCGCTGCGGGCCCGGCCGGTGGACGGGCCGGGCGGCAAGGGCGAGATCGTGGCGGCCGTCCGCACCGAGGTGTGGCCGATGATCGCCGACGGCCGGGTGCGCCCGATCGTCGGTGCGGAGTTCCCCGTCCAGGAGGCGCAGGCCGCCCACGAACTGCTCGACTCCGGCGATGTGTCCGGAAAAGTGCTTCTGCGCGTAGCGGACTGAACGTCCCGGGGGCTCAGCCCAGCGATGCCAGCGCGCGCACCAGCTGGTCGACCTCCGCGGTCGTGCTGTAATGCGCGAGCCCGATCGTCACGGCGCCGCCGATGTCGTTGACGCCGATCACGTCGAGCACCCGGGAATTGGCGTTGGCGATGGCCAGCACCCCGTTGTCGGCCAGACGCTGCACCACCCGTTCGGCGGGCACGTCGCGCACCGCGAAGCTGAGCACCGGGATGCGCACCTCGGGCCGGCCGATCACCATCACCAGGGGCAGCGACCGCAGCGAGACCAGCAGGTAGTCGAACAGCCTGTTCAGGTAGGACGTCGCCGACTGCATTGACAGCGACAGTCTTTCGCGCCGGGATCCGCTGGCCGACTCGTCGAGCGACGCCAGGTATTCGACGCTGGCCACCACCCCGGCGAGCATGCCGAACTGGTGCGTGCCCATCTCGAGCCTCGCCGCCCCGGTGGCGTAGGGATTCAGCGACACCGAACTGAACGAGTCGATGGTCGAGGGGTCGCGGAACACCAGTGCGCCGATCGGCGGCCCGCCCCACGCCAGGGCGTTCACCGCCACGACGTCGGCCTCGATCTCCTCGATGTCGATCAGCCGGTAGGGCGCGGCGGCCGAATGATCCACCACCACGAGCCCGCCGACCTCGTGTACCAGCTTGGTCACCGCCCGCAGATCGGTGACGGTGCCCAGAGTCGACGAACCGGAGGCGATCGCGACCAGCCGGGTGGGCCGGCTGATCAGCCCCTCCCACTGCCAGGCAGGCAGCTCCCCGGTCTCGATGTCGACCTCGGCCCACTTCACCTTGGCGCCGTAGCGGTTGGCGGCACGCAGCCACGGTGCGATGTTCGCCTCGTCGTCGAGGCGGGTGACCACCACCTCGTAGCCGAGTCCGACCCGGGCCGACGACGCGTCGGCCAGGGACGACAACAGCAGCGCACGGTCGGCGCCCAGCACCACCCCGCGCGGATCGGCGTTGACGAGGTCCGCGATCGCCTGCCGGGCTGCATCCAGGACGGCGGCGCTGCGGCGGGCGGACGGGTGCGGGCCGACGGTGGTGGAGATGGATCCGCGGAAGGCGGTGGACACCGTCGTTGCCACCGAGTCCGGCAGCAGCATCCCGTGCTGGGCGTCGAAGTGCACCCAGCCGTCGCCCAGAGACGGGTGCAGACCACGCACCCGGGCGACGTCGTATGCCATGCCAGCCACCTTAAAGGGTCCGTGATTCCCGACAACCGGCTCGAAGCCGGTGGACGCACGGCCGTCGCCTGCCGATGCCTGACGACATCCCCGAGGCGCGCCTGGGCCGGACGCCTGGGCCGTAATACTAATGCAGGGAGCTCGCGGATCGGAGTGCTAATCGCGCGGTTGTTGCTGGTGGCCCGGACACGCAGGTCGGGACGGGCCCGTCCCCGGCAATGGGGCTGCGGGGACGCGGACTACTGTCGCAGGCGACGACCAGGGTCAGCGTGAGACAGGGAATACAGGGAACCTCAGGGACATGACTATGAGCTCCGACGACGACAACATCGAGATCATCGGTGGTCCGGACGGCGACTCCGGCGACAACGACAGGTCACTGACAGACCTGGTGGAGCAGCCGGCGAAGGTGATGCGCATCGGCACGATGATCAAGCAGCTGCTCGAGGAGGTGCGTGCGGCGCCGCTCGACGACGCCAGCCGTAACCGGCTGCGCGACATCCACCAGACCAGCATCCGCGAACTCGAGGAGGGCCTGGCGCCGGAGCTGCGCGACGAACTCGACCGGCTCACGCTGCCGTTCCAGGAGGGCACGCCGTCCGACGCCGAGCTGCGCATCGCGCAGGCACAGCTGGTGGGCTGGCTGGAGGGGCTGTTCCACGGCATCCAGACCGCGTTGTTCGCCCAGCAGATGGCCGCCCGTCAGCAGCTCGAGCAGATGCGTCAGGGTGCGCTGCCGCCGGGCATCGCGGCGCCGGGGCAGCGCGGACCGTCGCACCCCGGGACCGGGCAGTACCTCTAGGCGGTGACCGGTATCTCCGAGCCGCGCATCGAGACGCGCAACGCGTGGGTGGAGTTCCCCATCTTCGACGCGAAGTCGCGCTCACTGAAGAAGGCTTTCCTGGGCAAGGCCGGCGGGACGATCGGCCGGAACTCGTCGAACGTCGTGGTGATCGAGGCGCTGCGGGACATCACGATGTCACTGGAGCACGGCGACCGCGTCGGCCTGGTCGGCCACAACGGGGCGGGCAAGTCGACGTTGTTGCGGCTGCTGTCGGGGATCTACGAACCCACCCGCGGCTCGACCACCGTCACCGGCCGGGTGGCGCCGGTGTTCGACCTCGGCGTCGGCATGGACCCGGAGATCTCCGGATACGAGAACATCATCATCCGCGGCCTGTTCCTCGGCCAGACCCGCAAGCAGATGATGGCCAAGGTCGACGAGATCGCCGAGTTCACCGAGCTCGGCGAGTACCTGTCGATGCCGCTGCGCACCTACTCCACCGGCATGCGGGTGCGGCTCGCGATGGGCGTCGTCACCAGCATCGACCCGGAGATCCTGCTGCTCGATGAGGGCATCGGCGCGGTGGACGCCGATTTCCTGCGCAAGGCGCAGACCAGGCTGGCGGCCCTGGTGGAGCGCTCGGGGATCCTGGTGTTCGCCAGCCACTCCAACGAGTTCCTGGCCCGGCTGTGCAAGACCGCGATGTGGGTCGACCACGGCACGATCAAGATGACCGGCGGCATCGAGGACGTGGTGCGCGCCTACGAGGGTGAGGACGCCGCGCGGCACGTGCGCGAGGTGCTCGAGGAGGAGCGCGCACGCGAGGACGCACGTGACTGAAGCTGTCGTCGCGGTGGTGGTCACCCACCGGCGCCCGGAACCGCTGGCCCGGTCACTCAAGGCGCTGGCCTCCCAGAGCCGCCCGCCGGACCACCTGATCGTCGTCGACAACGACTTCTCCGCCTCGGACACCCGCGTGCGCGATCTGGTGACCGGCCAACCGGTGCCCTCGACCTACCTCGGCTCACGCCGAAACCTCGGCGGCGCAGGGGGATTCGCGCTCGGCATGCTGCACGCACTGGCGCTGGGCGCCGACTGGGTGTGGCTGGCCGACGACGACGGCAGGCCTGCGGACGCCGACGTGCTGGCCACCCTGATGGCCTGCGCCGCCCGGCATTCGCTCGGCGAGGTGTCGCCGATGGTGTGCGACATCGACGACCCGTCGCGACTGGCCTTCCCGCTGCGCCGCGGGCTGGTGTGGCGGCGGCGGGTGGACGAACTGCGCGTTGACGGCAGCGGCGACCTGCTCGAGGGCATCGCGTCGCTGTTCAACGGGGCGCTGCTGTCCGCGGCCACCGTGGAGGCGGTCGGGGTTCCGGACCTGCGGCTGTTCGTCCGGGGCGACGAGGTGGAGGTGCACCGCAGGCTGGTTCGCTCCGGCATCCGGTTCGGCACCTGCCTGGACACCAGCTATCTGCACCCGTGTGGCAGCGACGAGTTCAAACCCATCCTCGGCGGTCGCATGCACACCCAGTACCCCGACGACGACACCAAACGGTTCTTCACCTACCGCAACCGCGGCTACCTGCTGTCGCAACCGGGCCTGCGCAAGCTGCAGGTGCAGGAGTGGGTGCGGTTCGGCTGGTTCTTCCTGGTGTCGAAGCGCGATCCGGCGGGCCTGCGCGAGTGGGTGCGGCTGCGCCGGATGGGTCGACGCGAAAGGTTCTCTCGATGACGTTCACCGACGCGGCGGCCCAGTCGCGGACCTTCGGCAGGGCGTGGGGCGATCTGGCCGGCGGCTTCGGCAAGCGCGAGCTGTGGCTGCAGCTCGGCTGGCAGGACATCAAGCAGCGGTACCGCCGGTCGGTGCTGGGCCCGTTCTGGATCACGATCGCAACCGGCGCCACCGCCGTCGCGATGGGACTGCTGTACTCGAAGCTGTTCAAGCTCGAACTGGCCGAGCACCTGCCCTACGTCACGATGGGGCTGATCGTCTGGAACCTCATCAACGCCGCGATCATCGAGGGATCCGAGGTCTTCATCGCCAACGAAGGTCTGATCAAACAGCTGCCGACCCCGCTGTCGGTGCACGTGTACCGGCTGGTGTGGCGACAGCTCATCCTGTTCGGCCACAACATGATCATCTTCGTGATCATCGCCATGATCTACCCGAAGCCGTGGCACTGGACGGACCTCGCGGTCATCCCGGCGCTGTTCCTCATCATGCTCAACTGCATCTGGGTGTCGCTGTGCTTCGGCATCCTGGCCACCCGCTACCGCGACATCGGCCCGCTGCTCGCCTCGTTGGTGCAGCTGCTGTTCTTCATGACGCCGATCATCTGGAACGAAGCGACGCTGCAGCAACAGGGTGCGGGAAACTACGCCCGCCTCGTCGAGCTGAACCCGCTGCTGCACTACCTGGACATCGTGCGCGCGCCGCTGCTGGGCGCCGACCAGGAGCTGCGGCACTGGCTGGTGGTGATCGTGCTGACCGTCATCGGCTGGATCATGGCGGCGTTCGCCATGCGGCAGTACCGCGCGCGGGTGCCGTACTGGGTCTAGGGTCGGCCGTTTCGCCGGACAGGCACTTCTGCGGCGGTTCGGCCGTTGACGACATATGAGCATTCCGCCATATGAACCGCCGCCGTCCGCGTCGTCGCCCGGTGCCGGTACCCAGCTGCTGTGCCCGAAGTGCGCGGGGGTCATGAAGACCTACGAGCGCAACGGCATCCACCTCGAGCAGTGCGACACCTGCCGGGGCATCTTCCTGGACTTCGGCGAGCTCGAGTCGCTGACCCAGCTGGAGAACCGGTTCGTTGCGCCGCCGCCACCGCCCCAGCAGCAGGGCTACGGCCAGGGGTATGCGCAGGGCTACGGCCAGAGCCATGGACACGGCTACGACCAGGGGCCGGGCTGGGGGCACCGCGGCAACAAGCGCTACCGCAAGCAGGGCTTCGGCGGGCTGTTCTTCTCCAGCTAGCGCGCCGTCATCCGGGCGCAGGCCGCCATCAGCAGGTCGTCGTCGGGGTGGTTGGCGGCGGCGTGCACCACGGCCGCCCGGGCGAACGGTTCGAGCACCGGCCACGGATCGGCAGGCGCCGCGGGTAGTGCGACGCCGCCGGCGTCCCGGTAGGCGTCGAGGAACACCGCCCAATCCTCATCCGGGATCAGCCCGGCCGCCCAGAACCCGGCCGGCCGCGCGAGGTCCCACGCGGGGTCGCCGACGCCGAGGTCGTCGATGTCGATGAGCAGCCACGGCGAGTCCGGCGTGCGACGGCCGAGCTGGCCGAGGTGCCAGTCGCCGTGCACCAGCACCGCGGGCCGGTTCGCGCTGCCGGCTCGCCACACCGCCTCGGGCAGCGCCGCCGCCGCCGCGTACACGACGCCGCCGCCGAGCAGCCGCGCCCGATCCACCGACCGGCGCAACCGGGCCGGCCAGCCGTGCGGCAGCCGCCGCTCCGGCCCCTGCGGGGACTCGGCGTGCAGCGTTGCCAGCACTCGTGCGGCGGCCTCCCACGGCAGTCGATCCGGTTCCTGCGCAACGATTTCCACCAGTGGCCAGCGCGTGCGCCAGCGGTCGCCGACGGGGTCCGGGTGATCGCGCAGCGGAGCGAGCAGACAACCCGGCCCGGACGCGGCGAGCCGGGCTGTGATGCGGAGGCGGACGGTCAACGCCCTCGGGTCCGTCCCGGCCCGGTGCAGCTTGTGCACGACGTCGCCGACGACGTCGATCTGCGCACCGGACCGGGTCAGCACCCGTCCACCGTAATCAGCGACGCGGCAGCGGGTTCGGCGCGGCGAGATTGATCCGGTTCCACGCGTTGATGGTCACCGCCATCGCGATCACCTGCGCCAGCTCGCGCTCGGTGAACACCTCGGCAGCGCGGTCGTACACCTCGTCGGGAACCTGCCCGCGGTTGGCCACCTCGGTGACGGCCTCGGCCAGCGCCAGAGCGGCCCGCTCGCGCTCGTCGAACAGGTCACCGGCCTCCTCCCAGGCGGCGATCAGCGCCAGCCGCTGCTCGGTCTCGCCCAGCTTGCGGGCGTCGTGGACGTGCATGTCGAGGCAGAACGCGCAGCGGTTGATCTGCGACGCGCGGATCTTCACCAGTTCGCCGATGATCGGTTCGACGTCCCTGGCCGAGGCGTTCGACAGCTGCATCATCGCCTCGTAGAGCTCGGGTGCGGCCTTGAACATCTTGATGCGGTTCGGCTTGTGGTCGATGGTCCGGGTGTCGAGTGTCTGTGTCATGGGGCCAACGCTAGTGCGGAAAAGCCCATCCGCATGGTTCAATCCGAGCATGACTTCGTGGGCCAATTCCGGGTCGCGCGATCTTCATCTCGACCTGCGCGCCGTGCGCCCCGGCACCCGCGGCGTGCGTGACCAACTGATCGGCGCGTTGCGCGACGCCGTGCGGTCCGGCCGGCTGGCCGCAGGCACCATGCTGCCCCCGTCGCGCACTCTGGCCGCGGACCTCGGGCTGGCCCGCAACACCGTCGCGGAGGCCTACGCGGAACTCACCGCCGAGGGCTGGCTGGCCTCCCGGCAGGGCGCAGGCACCTGGGTGGTCACCACGAACGCGGGCCGCCTGCCCACCCGGCCGCGCGGGACCCCCGGTGCGCCCCGGCACAACCTGCTGCCCGGCTCGCCCGACGTCGGCCAGTTCCCGCGGTCGGCGTGGCTGGCGTCGGCGCGCCGTGCCCTGACGGCAGCACCGACCGAGGCGCTGCGGATGGGCGACGCCCGCGGCAGGCCCGAACTGCGCGAGGCACTCGCCGACTACCTGGCCCGCGTGCGCGGGGTCCGCGCCTCTGCGGAGACGATCGTCGTCACCGCGGGCGTGCGGCACGGCGTCGAACTGCTCACCCGGGTGTTCTCCCGCGCATCGCCGGGGAGGCCGATCGCCGTGGAGGCCTACGGCCTCTTCATTTTTCGCGAGGCCATCGAGGCGCTCGGCGGGCACACCGTGCCGATCGGCCTCGACGACGACGGCGCCCGCGTCGCCGAACTCGACGACATCGACACCCCCGCGGTGCTGCTCACCGCGGCCCACCACAATCCGCACGGCATGCCGCTGCACCCGGCCCGACGCACCGCCGTCGTCGACTGGGCGCAGCGCACCGGCGGTTACCTGGTCGAGGACGACTACGACGGGGAGTTCCGCTACGACCGCCAGCCCGTCGGCGCGGTGCACAGCCTCGGCCCCGACCGCGTCGTCTACCTCGGCTCGGCCAGCAAGAGCCTGTCTCCGGCGCTGCGGCTGGGCTGGATGGCGCTGCCCGACGACCTCGTCGAGCCGGTGCTCGACGCCGCGGGCGGCGAACAGTTCTACGTCGACGCCATCGCGCAGCTCACCATGGCCGACTTCATCACCAGCGGCCGCTACGACCGGCACATCCGTCGGATGCGGCTGCACTACCGCCGGCGCCGCGACACGCTGGTGGAGCGGCTCGCCGGGTTCGACGTCGGCATCCGCGGGATGTCGGCCGGGATCAACCTCCTGCTCACCCTGCCCGACGGCACCGAACACGAGGTGCTGCGCCGGGCCGGCGAAGCGGGCGTCGGGGTGTCCGGCCTGACCCGGATGCGGCATCCGCAGGCCGGCTCCAACGTGCCCGAACCGGACGGCATCATCATCGGCTTCGGCACCCCGGCCGACCACGCGTTCCCGGCCGCGGTGGACGCGCTGTGCGGCGTCCTCACCGCGACGCTGCGGCCGTAGTCACCCCGTAAGCTGCCCGGGTGGCCGAACCCCCGATGCCGGCAGGCATGTCGCTGCGCACCCAGGTCTGGCGCTTCCTCGTCACCGGCGGGCTGTCCGCGGTGGTGGACTTCGGCCTCTACGTGCTGCTGCTGGAACTCGATCTGCACGTCAACGTCGCCAAGACGCTGAGCTTCATCGCGGGCACCACGACGGCGTACCTGATCAACCGGCGCTGGACGTTCCAGGCGCCGCGCAGCCGGGCGAGGTTCCTCGCGGTGTGCGCGCTGTACGCCACCACCTACGTCGCGCAGGTCGGCATCAACTACGCGTTCTTCATGCTCTGGGAGGACAAGGCGTGGCGGGTGCCGGTCGCGTTCGTCATCGCCCAGGGCACCGCGACGGTGATCAACTTCGTGGTGCAGCGGACGGTGATCTTCCGACTGCGTTAGTCCGTTCCGCCGACCGTGCTGTCCAGCGCCTCGCCGCCCTCGCGGTCCTGCTGGTCATAGACGTCGGCCGCCGCGCGCAACTTGTCACTGAGGCCGTTGAGGTCGGTGCGCAGCCGCTCGGCCTGCTCCTCCAGGATGCCGACGAACCTCGAGAATCCCGGCGTGCCCGCCTGTTTCCACGCCGCCGTCTGACCCGAGATGCTGTCGGCCACTCCGGAGCGGCTCGACGACGCCTCCTGCGCCACGACGGCCATCTGGTCGGCCGAGCGGCGCACCTCGGCGGTGTCCACCTCGATCTCACTCACGGCGCACCCCCGCCGGCCTTCCGGCGGCAGCCGATGTAGCCCTTGATCAAGGAGGCCTCCTTCGATCCGATGCGCAGCGTGCGACCGTCCTCGCTGCTGATCTGCACGTCGTGGTTGCGCGACGAATCGACCATCGGCGAGACCTCGGTCAGGCCGGCCTCGGCCGCCACCCGCCGCACCGCGGGCAGCACCTGTGCCCACTGGGCGTCGTCGAAGGAGATGTCGGAGATCAGGTTGCGGGTGCTCAACGACAACCCCTTCTCCCCGGTGCCCTCCTGCGTGCAGTCGGTGGCGGACTCGGTGCGGTTCCATGTCCACGGCGCGCTCGCGGGCACCAGCCGGACCACCTCGTTCTTCACCCGCTCCATCAGGTCGAGCATCTGCGCCCTGGTCTCGTCGATGTCGGGGAGATCGTCGAGACTTGTCACCGGAACCTCCTCAGTCGCCGTGGGGGATGTGCCGCCACCGTCATCGCCGCCGCCGCAGCCCGCCAGGAACAGCGCCAACAGCACGGCCGAGAGTCGCCTCGTCATCGCACCAACCTGTCGTCTCCGTTGTCGAGTGGGACGTCCGCCAAACCGCCTCCGATGATCGCGAGGTTGTACGCAGGCGTGCGCAATTGTGGCAGCTCGTAACCCCGCACCTCCACCGATCGTGGGTAATCAGAGTGGGTGACCGCGCCCGGCCGGGGCACGCCGTCGTGGGTGACGGTGGCGTCCGAGGACAGCTGTTCCAGCGGAAGTGTCAGCGGGTTGGGACCGAATGCGCCGAGGTCACCGGCCGACGGGTACGGGATCACTCCCCAGAGCTTCGGATCACCGGAGATCGGATCACCGGGCGCCGACATCACGTACGCGTGGCCGTCGGTGAGGAAGAGGTCCGACTCGTCGCCGATCGGCACCGGCGCCTGATACGGCACGTTGCCGTGGTACTCCGTCATGACCTCGTCGGTGAAGCCGAGGCCCGGCGACCCGTAGAAGGCGGCGTTGTCGACGACACCGGTCTCGCCGAGCTCGTTGAGCGCCTGCGCCGTGGTCAGCGACCCGTACGAATGGCCGAAGGCCGACAGGTTCACCTCCGAGCCGTGCTCGTTGGTGGCATTGATGCCGCGGTAGAACTCGGCGAGGTCGGGCGCCGCCTCGTTGGCGCGGCGGTCGAAACCCGCCTCCACGATCGAGATGTCGTCGGCCTGCGGCGGTTCGTAGCCCAGCCAGGCGATGGTCGCCACCTCCTCGCCCCTCACCTGGGCGAGGTCCAGTTGTGCTCCGATCTCGGTGTGCAGCGCCTGGGCTTCGCCGACCATCCCGGGCATGCTGTCGAGCGTCGTGCCGACCCCGGGGGCCGTCACCGTGACGTGTTCGGCGGTGTCGGGATTGCCGACGGCGACCGCGGCCAGCGGTTCACGGCCCTCCGGGAAGTCCAGCAGCATCAGGTATTTCGGCGGTTCACCCTCGGTCTTCTGCGCCAGTGAATCCTTCAGGCCCCGCAGCTCGGCCAGGCGGCCCTCCTTCTGGGCCCGCATGTCGTCGTACTTGCGCTCCTGCAGATAGCCGCCGGGACCGAGGCCGCCGTTCTCGCGCAGCCACTGGTCGCGGGGCGGCAGGCTGTCGACCTCGCGCTGCGCCTCGGCGATCTCGGCGTCGAGCTGGGCGACGTTGACCTCACTGCGCACCTCCACCGGCACCCCGTCCCGATCGCCGACCCACTCCGGGTGTTCGGCCTTGACCCTGTTCTGCTCGTCGGTCGACAACGCGTCCCACCACGCCTTGACGTCCTGCGGCGTGGCGCCCTCGCCCTCCGGCGGCGAGGGCGCCGACAGCCCGGAGTTGTCGCGGCCCTGCTGCTGCGCGCCTGCGAAGTCGGTCGCGCCGCCCGCGGTGATGTCGCCCTCGGACAGGTTCGTGAACACCTCCGCGCAGTCGGCGTCGATGTCCTGCGCCTGGTGGATGAGCGCCTTGGCGCGGGCTTCCAGCGCCTCGGCGATCGGCGCGAGTTCCTCGCGGGTGTCCGGGGAGCCGTGCACGGTGACGTCGCCGTTGTCGGCGAGCGTCAGCATCCCGCCCTGCGCCGCGACCGCGGCACGGACCTCCTCCAACTGCGACTTCAGTGTCGCCACCGCGGCGCTGGTCTCCTCGGCCAACTGCGCCACGGCGCCGATCACCGCCGCGTCGTCGAGCACCTTGCCCTTGCTCTCGCCGATCTTGCCCCGCGCCGCCTCGGCGGCGGGCGAATCCCAGCCGGGCAGGCGGGAGATCAGGTCGAGGTCGGTCGCCACGCCCTCGACCGTCTTGAGTTCGCCGGCGAGTTCTGTGGCGATGGAGTTGAGCGCACCGACGTTCCACGAGTCGATGTCGCTCAGCAGCATGCCAGGGCTCCCCACCTCGGTCATCGAGGTTACCGGCGCCGCCAGCGGGGTCGGCGCACCAATTCCCTGGCGGCGCCGCGCAGCGCGGGCGGTACCCTCGTCACGATGTCTGGGACGACTGGTGTGACGAGCAGAAGGCTGATGGGCTGGGCCCGTACGGCACCCTCCGTGGCCCGCGTGCTGTCCACCCCGGAGCCCGACGAGATCGCCAAGGCGGTGGTCGAGGCCGGTGAGCGCGGCGTGATCGCCCGCGGCCTGGGCCGCTCCTACGGCGACAACGCGCAGAACGGCGGCGGCCTCGTCGTCGACATGAATGCGCTCAACCGCATCCACTCCATGGACTCCGACACCCACATCGTCGACGTCGACGGCGGGGTGAACCTCGACCAGCTGATGCGTGCCGCACTGCCGCTCGGGCTGTGGGTGCCGGTGCTGCCAGGCACCCGGCAGGTCACCATCGGCGGCGCGATCGCCTGTGACATCCACGGCAAGAACCACCACAGCGCGGGCAGCTTCGGCAACCACGTCCGCTCGATGGACCTGCTCCTGGCGAGCGGCGAGATCCGCACCATCACCCCGGACGGCGCGGACGCCGACCTGTTCTGGGCGACCGTCGGCGGGAACGGTCTCACCGGCATCATCCTGCGCGCCAGGATCGCGATGACGCCCACCGAGACGGCCTATTTCATCGCCGACGGCGACGTCACCGCCGGCCTCGACGAGACCGTCGCCTTCCACAGCGACGGCAGTGAGAACAACTACACCTACTCCAGCGCATGGTTCGACGCGATCAGCGCGCCGCCGAAGCTGGGCCGTGCCGCCATCTCCCGCGGCTCGCTGGCGCGCCTGGACCAGCTGCCGGAGAAACTGAAGAAGAATCCGCTGAAATTCGATGCGCCGCAACTGCTCACGTTCCCGGACGTGTTTCCCAACGGGCTGGCGAACAAGTGGACGTTCGGGCCGATCGGCGAGCTGTGGTACCGGAAATCGGGCACCTACCGCGGCAAGGTGCAGAACCTGACGCAGTTCTACCACCCGCTCGACATGTTCGGTGAGTGGAACAGGGCTTACGGCTCAGCGGGTTTCGGTCAGTACCAGTTCGTGGTGCCCACCGAGGCCGTCGACGAGTTCAAGGCGATCATCGTCGACATCCAGCGCTCCGGGCACTACTCGTTCCTCAACGTGTTCAAGCTCTTCGGCCCGGGCAATCAGGCCCCGCTGAGCTTCCCGATCCCCGGCTGGAACGTCTGCGTCGACTTCCCGATCAAGGCCGGACTCAACGAGTTCCTCAACGGCCTCGACAAGCGGGTGCTCGAATTCGGCGGCCGGCTCTACACGGCCAAGGACAACCGCACCACCGCGGAGATGTTCCACGCCATGTACCCGCGGATCGACGAGTGGATCGCGGTGCGCCGCAGCGTCGATCCCGACGGCGTGTTCGCCTCCGACATGGCGCGCCGCCTCGAACTGCTCTAGCTCGCGGCACCGGCGCCCCCGGGGGTGGCGCGGACGGAAATCGGGGCCCGCAGAGGCGGCACTGTACCCTCTTGACTGGCTTGTTCCGACCGATGACCCACCCTGACGCTGGGAGCTGTACTGCATGGTGCTCGACGCCGTTGGTAATCCGCAGACCATCCTGCTTCTCGGGGGCACCTCGGAGATCGGGCTGGCCATCTGCGAGCGCTACCTGCGCAATGCCCGCGCCCGCATCGTGCTGGCCGACCTGCCGGGGCACCCCGGCAAGGACAGGGCGATCGCCGCGATGACGGCGGCGGGCGCCCGGTCCGTCGAGTGGATCGACTTCGACGGGGTCGACACCGCAAGCCATCCCGCAGTCATCGAGGCGGCTTGGGGCGGCGGGGACGTCGACGTCGCGATCGTGGCGTTCGGCCTGCTCGGCGACGCCGAGGAGCTGTGGCAGAACCAGCGCAAGGCGGTGCAGATCGCCCAGATCAACTACACCGCGGCGGTGTCGGTCGGCGTCCTGCTCGGGGAGAAGATGCGGGCGCAGGGCTCCGGCCGGATCATCGCTATGAGCTCGGCGGCCGGCGAACGGGTGCGGCGGTCGAACTTCGTCTACGGCTCCACCAAGGCCGGCCTCGACGGCTTCTACCTCGGCCTTGGAGAAGCGCTGCGCGAGTACGGGGTTCGCGTCCTGGTCATCCGGCCCGGTCAGGTGCGCACGACGACGACCATGAAGCACTGGGAGGCCACCGGGTCCAAGGAGGCGCCGTTCACCGTCGACAAGGAGGACGTCGCCGAGCTGGCCGTCACCGCGTCGACGAAGGGCAAGGACCTCGTGTGGGCGCCGCGGATGTTCCGCTTCGTGATGATGGTGCTGCGGCACATCCCGCGGCCGATCTTCCGCAAGCTGCCGATCTGACGGTGGGCACGAGCGGCGCGACCAGGGTGTCGGCAGTGCGCAGCGCGCTGGCCGCACTCGGTCAGATGGCGATCGCCGGGGTGATCGCCGTGCTGGTGTCGGTGGTGTCGCTGGTCGCGATAGCGCGGGTCGAGTGGCCCGCCTACAACTCGTCGAACCAGCTGCACGCGCTCACGACTGTCGGCCAATTCGGTGCGCTGGCGGGACTGTTCGCCTCCATCTGGCTGTGGCGCCGCGGCCGCAGGCTGATCGCCGGGCCGGCGGCTCAGGTGTTCTTGGCCGCGTTCACCGTGGTGACGCTGGCGATGCCGCTCGGCGCGACGAAGCTGTACCTCTTCGGCGTCTCCGTCGACCAGCAGTTCCGCACCGAGTACCTGACCCGGCTCACCGACAGCGCCGCGCCGCACGACATGACCTACATCGGGCTGCCGCCGTACTACCCGTCGGGCTGGTTCTGGATCGGCGGCCGGCTGGCGGCGCTGACCGGAACCCCGGCGTGGGAGATGTTCAAGCCGTGGGCCATCACGTCGATCGCTATCGCGGTGGCGATCGCGCTGGCGCTGTGGGCGGCGATGATCCGCTTCGAGTACGCGGTGCTGGTCACCGCCGCGACCGCCGCGGTGATGCTGGCCTACTCGCCGGCCGAGCCGTACGCGGCGGTGATCGCCGTGCTGCTGCCGCCGGTGTTCGTGCTGGCCTGGTCGGGGCTACGGGGGAATCGACACGGCGGCTGGGCGGCGGTGGTGGGTGTCGGGCTGTTCCTGGGCGTGGCTGCGCTGTTCTACACGCTGCTGTTCGGGTTCGCCGCGTTCACGCTGGCCATCATGGGGGCGGCGCTCGCCGTGCACCGGCGCAGCTGGCAGCCGGTGCTGCGGCTGGCCGTGATCGCCGTGCTGTCCGGCCTGATCGCGCTGATCCACTGGGGCCCGTACGTGATCGCCGCGATCCAGGGGTCCCCGGCCGGCACGGGGACGGCGCAGCACTATCTGCCGGCCGACGGCGCCCAGCTGTCGTTCCCGATGCTGAGCTTCACCCTGCTCGGCGCGCTGTGCATGGTGGGCACCGTCTGGCTGATCGTGCGCGCCCGCACTTCGGTGCGGGCCGGTGCGCTGGCCGCCGGTGTGCTGGCGGTCTACGCCTGGTCGCTGCTGTCGATGCTGACCACACTCGTCGGCACCACCCTGCTGTCCTTCCGGCTGCAGCCGACGCTGGTGGTGCTGCTCGCGGCGGCGGGCACGTTCGGCTTCGTCGAGGGCGCGCGCGGGCTCGCCGACAGCTTCTCCAGCAGGCGGCTGCTGGCCACGGCGACGGCGCTGGGCGTGATCGGCGCGCTGACGTTCACCCAGGACATCCCCGACGTGCTGCGGCCCGACATCGCCGTGGCCTACACCGACACCGGCGGCGACGGACAGCGGGCCGACCGCCGCCCGCCCGGCGCCGAGAAGCACTACCGCGAGATCGACGAGAAGATCCTCAGCACCACGGGCCGGCCCCGCCACGAGACCGTGGTGCTGACCGCCGACTACAGCTTCCTGTCCTTCTACCCGTACTACGGCTTCCAGGGACTGACGTCGCACTACGCCAACCCGCTGGCGCAGTTCGACCGGCGCGCAGACGCCATCGAGAGCTGGAGCTCGCTGACCGGCGCCGACCAGTTCGTCGAGGCGCTCGACGCGCTGCCGTGGGATCCGCCGACGGTGTTCCTGATGCGTCACGGCGGCCCCGGCGGATCGGCGGACAGCTACACGCTGCGGCTGGCCTCCGACGTCTACCCCAACCAGCCCAACGTGCGCCGCTACCAGGTGGCGTTCGACGCCACACTGTTCGACGACCCCCGCTTCGAGGTCAGCGAGATCGGACCGTTCGTCCTGGCGATCCGGAAACCGGTCGATGGCTGACACGGAAACCGGGCCACTAACATCAAGCCCCGTGGTCGGCAAGGCGGTGCGCAACGGTAACCACCGCACCGCGCGCATCATCGCGATCGTGGCCGGCCTGCTCGGCGCGGCGATGGCGATCGCCACCCCGCTGCTGCCGGTCGAGCAGACCACCGCCGAACTCAACTGGCCGCAGGACGGTGTGCTGCAGAGCGTCGACGCGCCGCTGATCGGCTACGTCGCCACCGACCTCACCATCACGGTGCCCTGCCAGGCCGCCGCGGGCCTGGTCGGTCCGCAGAACGCGGGCCGCACCGTGCTGGTGTCCACGGTGCCCAAGCAGGCACCCAAGGCCATCGACCGCGGGCTGCTGATCGAGCGGGTGGACAACAACCTGCTGGTGATCGTGCGCAACACCCCGGTGGTCAGCGCGCCGCTGGCGCAGGTGCTGGGGCCGGACTGCCGGGAGCTGACCTTCACCGCGCACGCCGACAAGGTGACCGGCGAATTCGTCGGGCTGACCCAGGGCCCGAACGACGAGGACCCGGGTGCGCCGCTGCGCGGCGAACGCGGCGGCTACGACTTCCGCCCGCAGATCGTCGGGGTGTTCACCGACCTGTCCGGCCGCGCGCCACCCGGCCTGCAGTTCTCCGCGACCGTCGACTCCCGCTACAGCACCACACCGACGCTGCTGAAGACGCTGATCATGCTGCTCGGCGTGGTGCTGACGGTGGTCGCGCTCGGCGCGCTGCACGTCCTGGACACCGCCGACGGGATGCGGCACCGGCGCCTGCTCCCTGCCCGCTGGTGGCGGGTGAAGCCGCTCGACGGCCTGGTCACCGCGGTGCTGGTGTGGTGGCACTTCGTCGGCGCCAACACCGCCGACGACGGCTACATCCTCACCATGGCCCGGGTGTCCGAGCATGCCGGCTACATGGCGAACTACTACCGCTGGTTCGGCACCCCCGAGGCGCCGTTCGGCTGGTACTACGACCTGCTCGCGCTGTGGGCGCAGGTCAGCACCACCAGCGCCTGGGTCCGGCTGCCCACGCTGGTGATGGGGGTGCTGTGCTGGGCGCTGATCAGCCGGGAGGTGATCCCGCGCCTCGGTCACAAAGTCAAGACCAGCCCTGCGGCGGCGTGGACGGCGGCCGGGCTGTTCCTGGCGTTCTGGCTGCCGCTGAACAACGGGCTGCGGCCGGAGCCGATCATCGCCCTCGGCATCCTGCTGACCTGGTGCTCGGTGGAACGCGGGGTGGCCACCAGCAGGCTGCTCCCGGTCGCGATCGCCATCATCATCGGCGCGCTCACGCTGTTCTCCGGACCCACCGGCATCGCGGCCGTCGGCGCTCTGCTCGTCGCCGTCGGTCCGCTGAAAACCATTGTTGCGCGCCATGTCTCGCAGTTCGGCTACCTGGCGCTGCTGGCACCCATCCTGGCCGCGGCCACCGTCACGGTCATCCTGGTCTTCCGCGACCAGACCCTCGCCTCGGAGATCCAGGCCAGCTCCTTCAAGTCCGCGATCGGCCCCAGCCTCAGCTGGTTCGACGAGCACATCCGTTACGAGCGGCTGTTCACCCTCAGTCCCGACGGCTCGGTGGCACGCCGGTTCGCGGTGCTCACCCTGCTGCTCGCCCTCGCGGTGTCGGTGGCGATGACGCTGCGCAAGGGCCGGATCCCCGGCACCGCGGCCGGTCCGAGCCGGCGCATCGTCGGCATCACGATCATCTCCTTCCTGGTGATGATGTTCACGCCGACCAAGTGGACGCACCACTTCGGGGTGTTCGCCGGGCTGGCCGGATCGCTCGGCGCGCTGGCCGCCGTGGCGGTGACAGCCGCGGCGATGCGTTCGCGCCGCAACCGGTCGATGTTCGCCGCGGCCGTGCTGTTCGTGATGGCGCTGTCCTTCGCCACCGTCAACGGTTGGTGGTACGTCTCGAACTTCGGCGTGCCGTGGTCGAACGCGTTCCCCGAGTGGAGATTCGGCTTCAGCACCATCCTGCTCGGGCTGGCGGTGCTCGCCCTGCTGGCCGCCGCCTGGTATCACTTCTCCGGCCGCGACACCTCACCGGAGGCCGGCGGCCGGCTGCAGTGGCGGCGAATCATCCAGTCCCCCTTGGCGATCGCGACGTGGCTGCTGGTGATGTTCGAGGTCGTCTCGCTCACGCTGGCGATGACCGACCAGTACCCGGCGTGGAGCAACGGCCGGTCCAACCTCGAGGCGCTGACCGGCAAGACCTGCGGGCTGGCCGACGACGTGATGGTGGAGCAGGACATCAACGCCGGGCTGCTGCAGCCGGTGGGCGTTCCGGTCGGTGAGGCGCTGGGCGCCGGAACCGACCGGGGTTTCGGCCCCAACGGCATCCCGACGGACGTGTCCGCCGACCCGGTGATGGACCAGCCGGGATCGGCCAACTTCGCCGACACTCCCGCGGACAGCGGTATGGAGACCGACGGCGAAGCGGGAACCGAGGGTGGCACCACGGCGAGGGCGGGCGTCAACGGATCGCGGGCCCGGCTGCCCTACGGCCTGGATCCCGCCCGCACCCCGGTGCTCGGCAGCTGGCGCAGCGGCACCCAGCAGACGGCCGCCATGCGCTCGGCGTGGTACCGGCTGCCGCCGCGCGACAGCGACAGGGAGCCGCCGCTGCTGGCCGTGGCGGCCGCGGGCCGCTTCGATCCCGGCGAGGTCGTCGTGCAGTGGGCCACCGACGCGGGCGCGGCCGCCGACGAACCGGGCGGCGCCGTCGGATTCGCCGACGTGGGCGCCTCCCCCGCCTGGCGCAATCTGCGGGCCCCGCTGGCGGCCATCCCGCGCGAGGCCACCCTGATCCGCCTGGCGGCCACCGACGACGACCTGTCGCCGCAGCACTGGATCGCGCTGACCCCGCCCCGCATCCCGGAGCTGCGCACCCTGCAGGACGTCGTCGGGTCCACCGACCCGGTGATGCTGGACTGGCTGGTCGGCATGGCGTTCCCGTGCCAGCGCCCGTTCTTCCACCGCAACGGCGTCACCGAGGTGCCGAAGTGGCGCATCCTGCCCGACCGGTTCGGCGCCGAGGCCAACTCGCCGGTGATGGACTACCTGGGCGGCGGCCCGCTCGGCATCACCGAACTGCTGCTGCGTCCTGGCACCGTGCCCACCTACCTGCGCGACGACTGGTTCCGCGACTGGGGCGCCCTGCAGCGGCTCACGCCGTACTACCCGAACGCGCAGCCGGCCCGGCTCGACCTCGGCTCGGCCACCCGCAGCGGGTTCTGGAGCCCGGCACCGCTGCGCCTCTCCTGACCGTCTTGGCGCGTCGCATACCATCGTCCCTCGTGCCCGCCGATGCCGAAGACACCGCCGTCCGCGGTCCCCGCATCGCCCGGTTGATCGCGGTCGTCGCCGGCCTGGCCGGCGTCGTGCTGTGCGCGCTGGTGCCCCTGCTGCCGGTGAAGCAGACCACCGCCACGATCCTGTGGCCGCAGGCCCCGGCCGCATCAGGCACCGGAGCCGCTCCGGCGGCGACATCAGGCACCGTCGGGCAGCTGACCGCGCCGCTGGTGTCCGGTGCGCCGCTCGCGCTCGACGTGTCGATCCCCTGCCGGGCGATCGCCACCCTGCCGCCCAACGGCGGAACGGTGTTCTCGACGATCCCCGAGGGCGGCATCGCCTCCGGCCGCAACGGGTTGTTCGTCCGCGCCAACACCGACGCCGTACTGGTCGCGTTCCGGGACACGGTGGCGGCCGTCGCCCCGCGCGCCGCGGTGGCCGGCGGCGGCTGCAGCACGCTGCACGTGTGGGCCGACGCCGGCGGTGCGGGCGCCGACTTCATCGGCATCCCCGGTGCGGCCGGCGTGCTTCCCGCCGACAAGAAGCCACAGGTCGCCGGCGTCTTCACCGACCTGGACGTGGCGGCCCAACCCGGCCTGTCGGCGCGCATCGACGTCGACACCCGGTTCATCACCACCCCGACACCGCTCAAGCTCGCGGTGATGGTGCTCGGCGTCGCGTGCGTCATCGCCTCGATCGTCGCGCTGGCGGTGCTGGACCGCCGCGGCAGGCGGCGGATCGCCCTGGCGTGGCGCGGTGTCGTGCGCGCCGGGCCAGCGACGTGGCTGGCCGACGCCGGCGTCGTGGGCGCCCTGCTGGTGTGGCACGTCGTCGGGCCGCCGTCCTCGGACGACGGTTACAACCTGACCATCGCGCGCATCGCGGACGAGGCTGGATACGCCACCAACTACTTCCGCTTCTTCGGCGCCACCGAGGCGCCCTTCGACTGGTATCAGTCGGTGCTCGCGCACCTGGCGTCGGTCAGCACTGCGGGGACGTGGATGCGGCTGCCTGCCACCGCGGCTGCCATCGCCACCTGGTTGATCATCAGCCGGTGCGCGCTGCCCCGGCTCGGCAGGCGGCTGGCCGCCAACCGCGTCGCCGTGCTGACCGCCGGTGCGGTGTTCCTGGCGGCGTGGCTGCCGTTCAACAACGGCCTGCGCCCCGAACCGCTGATCGCCTTCGGCGTGGTCGCGGTGTGGATGCTCGTGGAGAGTGCCATCGGAACGCGGCGGTTGTGGCCGGCGGCGGCGGCGATCGTCATCGCGGTGTTCTCGGTGACACTCGCGCCGCAGGGACTCATCGCCCTGGCGCCGCTGCTCGTCGGGGCACGCCCCATCGCGCGCATCGTCTCCGCCCGCAGGACGGCCCACGGGCTCGGCGCCGCGCTGGCGCCACTGGCCGCCGCCGCGTCGCTGATCTTTGTGATCGCCTTCCGGGACCAGACCCTTGCCACCGTCGCCGAGTCGGTCCGCATCAAGTACGTCGTCGGCCCCACCATCCCCTGGTACCAGGAGTTCCTGCGGTACTACTTCCTGACCGTCGAGGACAGCGTCGACGGCTCGCTGACCCGGCGCTTCTCGGTGCTGATCCTGCTGCTGTGCGTGTTCGGCCTGCTCATGGTGCTGCTGCGGCGCGGCCGGGTGCCAGGCGCGTTCAGCGCACCGGTGTGGCGGCTGACCGGCACCACCGCGGTGGGGCTGCTCCTGCTGACGCTCACGCCCACCAAGTGGGCCGTGCAGTTCGGCGCGTTCGCCGGGCTGGCGGGTGCGCTGGGCGCGATCACCGCGTTCGCCTTCGCCCGTGTCGGTCTGCACAGCCGACGGAACCTCGCGCTGTACGTCACGGCGCTGCTCTTCGTGCTGGCATGGGCCACCTCGGGCCTCAACGGCTGGTTCTACGTCGGCAACTACGGCGTGCCGTGGTTCGACAAGCAGCCGGTGATCGTCGGCTTCCCGGTCACCACGATCTTCCTGGTGCTCGCCATCGCCGGCGGACTGCTCACCGGCTGGCTGCACTTCCGGATGGACTACGCCGGGCACACCGAGGTCGCCGACACCGGCCGCAACCGGGCGCTGGCGTCCACCCCGCTGCTCGTCGTCGCGACCATCATGGTGGTGCTCGAGCTGGGCTCCATGCTCAAGGCCACCGCGACGCGCTACCCCGTCTACACCACCGGTGCGGCGAACCTGTCGGCGCTGCGGTCGGGACTCTCGAAGGACAGCTGCGCGATGGCCGACGCCGTGCTCGTCGAGGCCGACACCAACGCAGGCATGCTGGCGCCCGTGCCGGGTCAGCGCTTCGGGGAGTACGGCCCGCTCGGCGGGGAGGACCCGGTCGGCTTCACCCCGAACGGCGTCAACGACACCCTCGAGCCGGCCGAGCCGGTGGCGGCCAACCCGGGCACGGTCAACTCCGACGGCCCGGTGGACAAGCCCAACATCGCCGTCGGCTTCGCGGCGGGCACCGGCGGCGGCTACGGCCCCGAGGGGGTCAACGGCTCCCGGGTGTTCCTGCCGTTCGGGCTGGACCCGGACCGCACGCCGGTGATGGGCAGCTTCGCCGAGCCCGGTTCGGACGAGGCCGGAGTCGCCGCGCAGGCCACCTCGGCGTGGTACCAGCTGCCGCCCCGCACCGCCGACCGGCCGCTGGTGACCGTCGCCGCCGCGGGCGCGATCTGGTACTACGAGGAGGACGGCTCGTTCAACTACGGCCAGTCGCTCAAACTGCAGTGGGGTGTGCACCGGCCCGACGGCAGCTACCAGGAGCTCGGCGAGGTGCAGCCGATCGACATCGTCCAGCAGAAGGCCTGGCGCAACCTGCGTTTCCCGCTCGCGTGGGCGCCGCCGGAGGCCAACGTCGCGCGCATCGTGGCCGACGACCCGAACCTGTCGGAGGACCAGTGGTTCGGGTTCACACCGCCGCGGGTGCCGGTGCTGCAGACCGCCCAGGACTTCCTCGGCGACCGGACGCCCGTGCTGATGGACATCGCGACCGCCGCGAACTTCCCGTGCCAGCGCCCGTTCTCCGAACACCTGGGGGTGGCCGAACTGCCGGAGTACCGGGTGCTGCCCAACTTCAAGCAGGTGATCACCTCGTCGAACCAGTGGCAGTCGGCCGAGGACGGCGGGCCGTTCCTGTTCATCCAGGCGCTGCTGCGCACCGAGTCGATCCCGACGTACCTGCGTGACGACTGGTACCGGGACTGGGGTTCCATCGAGCGCTACAACCGTGTGGTGCCCCGGGACGACGCACCCGACGCGGTGATCGAGGAGGGTTCGAAGCGGGTGTTCGGCTGGAGCCGTGGCGGACCGATCAGGGCCCTCCCGTGATCGGCAGCGTGAACGAGGTCAGGGACCGGAGCCGCGACGTGCGGGTGGCGCGCTGGGTCGCCACCATCGCCGGCCTGCTCGGGTTCGTGATGTCGGTCGCCACACCGCTGCTCCCGGTCACCCAGACCACGGCGACGCTGAACTGGCCCCAGCAGGGCCAGTTCGCCAACGTGACGGCACCGCTGATCACCCAGGCGCCGGTCAGCCTCACCGCCAGCATCCCGTGCGAGGTGGTCCGGGGAATGCCCCGCGACGGCGGACTGGTGCTCGGCACCGCGCCCGCCGAGGGCCGCGACGCCGCACTGAACGCGATGCTGGTCAACGTCACGGCCTCGCGCGTCGACGTGATCGTGCGCAACGTGGTGGTGGCCAGCGTGGAACGCGACCGCGTCGCCGGGCCCGGCTGCGAGCGCATCGACATCACCTCCACGATCGAGGGCACCTACGCCGAGTTCGTCGGGCTGACCAAACGTGACGGCAGCCCGCAGCGCTCCGGATTCCCCGACCCCAACCTGCGGCCCGCGATCGTGGGCGTGTTCACCGATCTGACCGGTCCCGCCCCGCCCGGGCTGGAATTCTCGGCCGCGATCGACACCCGCTTCAGCACCCAGCCGACGACGGTCAAACTGCTCGCGATGGTGCTCGGCATCGTGTGCACGGCCGTCGCGCTGGTCGCCCTGTGGCGACTGGACCGCCTCGACGGCCGCCGCATGCGCCGGCTGATCCCCACCCGTTGGCGGACCTTCACCGCCGTGGACGCGTTCGTGGTGGGTGTGTTCGCCCTCTGGTACATCATCGGCACCAACTCCTCCGATGACGGCTACCAGATGCAGATGGCCCGCACCGCCGAGCACTCCGGCTACATGGCCAACTACTTCCGCTGGTTCGGCGTCCCCGAGGACCCGTTCGGCTGGTACTACAACGTGCTGGCGCTGATGTCGCAGGTGAGCACCGCCGGCATTTGGATGCGTCTGCCCGACCTGGCCTGTTCGCTGATCTGCTGGCTGCTGCTGTCCCGCGAGGTGCTGCCTCGACTGGGGCCCGCCGTGATCGCCAGCCGCCCGGCGCTGTGGGCGGCCGGTCTGGTGCTGATCGGCGCCTGGATGCCGTTCAACAACGGCCTGCGCCCGGAGGGGCAGATCGCCACCGGCGCCCTGATCACCTACGTGCTGATCGAGCGCGCCGTCAGTTCGGGCCGGTTGGCCCCGGCCGCGCTGGCCATCTTCTCGGCGGCGTTCACGCTGGGCATCCAGCCCACCGGACTGATCGCGGTGGCGGCGCTGGTGGCAGGCGGGCGACCGATCCTTCGCATCGTGATGCGCCGCAGGCAGACGGTCCGCACCTGGCCGCTGATCGCGCCGATGCTCGCGGCGGGCACCGTGATCCTGTGCGTGGTGTTCGCCGACCAGACCATCGCAACGGTGTTGGAGGCCACCCGGATCCGCACGGCGATCGGCCCCAGCCAGGAGTGGTGGACCGAGAACCTGCGCTACTACTACCTGGTGCTGCCGACGGTGGACGGGGCGATCTCGCGCCGGTTCGCCTTCCTGTTCACCGCACTGTGCCTGTTCCCGGCGCTGTTCATGATGTTGCGCCGCAAGAGGATTGCCGGCATCGCCCGCGGCCCGGCCTGGCGGCTGATGGGCATCATCTTCGCCACCATCTTCTTCCTGATGTTCACCCCCACCAAGTGGATCCACCACTTCGGCCTGTTCGCCGCGGTGGGCGGCGCCATGGCCGCGCTCACCACCGTGCTGATGTCACGGACGGTGCTGCGCTCGGCACGCAACCGGATGGCGTTCCTGGCACTGGTGTTCTTCGTGCTGGCGCTGTGCTTCGCTTCGGTCAACGGCTGGTGGTACGTCTCCAACTACGGTGTGCCGTTCAACAACTCGGTGCCACAGCTGGGCGGGGTCACCGTGTCTACGGTGTTCTTCGCGCTGTTCGCGATCGCCGCACTCTGGGCGTTCTGGCTGCACGTGTCCGGGCGGCGCGAGTCGCGGGTGGTGGACCGGTTGACCGCCGCACCGGTCCCACTGGCCGCCGGGTTCATGGTCGTGGTGTTCATCGCGTCGATGGTGATCGGCGTGGTGCGCCAGTACCCGACCTACTCCAACGGCTGGGCGAACGTACGGGCGTTCGTCGGCGGCTGCGGCATGGCCGACGACGTGCTGGTCGAGCCCGACTCCAACGCGGGCTTCCTGCGCGTCGCGCCCGGCCGGTACGGCCCACTCGGCCCGCTGGGCGGTACCGACCCGGTCGGCTTCTCCCCCAACGGCGTTCCCGACCGCATCATCGCCGAGGCGATCCGGCTCAACAACCCGCAGCCCGGCACCGACGCCGACTGGAACGGCCCGCGGCGGCTGCCACGCCCCGGGGTGAACGGTTCGACGGTGCCGCTGCCCTACGGCCTGGACCCGGCACGGGTGCCGGTCGCGGGCACCTACTCCACCACGGCGCAGCAGGAGAGCACGCTCGCGTCGGCCTGGTACGAGCTGCCCGCCGCCGACGAGGCGCACCCGCTGGTCGTGATCACCGCGGCCGGCACCGTCGCCGGCAACAGTGTGGCCGAAGGTCTTTCGTCGGGACAGACCGTGGCGCTCGAGTACGGCAGGCGCGGACCCGACGGCGCCTTCGTGCCCGCCGGCCGCGTCGACCCGTACGACATCGGCCCGACGCCGTCCTGGCGCAACCTGCGCTACCCGCGCTCAGAGATCCCGGCCGACGCCGTCGCGGTTCGGGTGATCGCCGAGGACCTCAACCTCGGTCAGGGCGACTGGATCGCCGTGACGCCGCCACGGGTTCCCGAGGTGAAGTCGGTGCAGGAGTACGTCGGGTCCGAGCAGCCGGTGCTGCTGGACTGGGCCGTCGGAATGGCCTTCCCGTGCCAGCAGCCGATGCTGCACGCCAACGGCGTCACCGAGGTGCCCAAGTTCCGCATCTCACCGGACTACTTCGCGAAGCTGCAGAGCACCGACACCTGGCAGAACGGCCTGGAGGGTGGGCTGCTCGGCATCACCGATCTGCTGCTGAAGGCCTCGGTGATGTCGACGTACCTGTCCGAGGACTGGGGCCAGGACTGGGGCTCGCTGCGCAGATTTGACACCGTCGTCGACGCCGAGCCCGCACAGCTCGACCTCGGCACCACCACCCACAGCGGCCTGTACTCCCCGGGCCGGATCCGCATCCAGCCGTGAGCTATTGCGGCAGGTGCGCCTTGGCCTCGTCGTAGCCGGCGGCGCCCGGCGTAGCGGCGGGTGCATACACCAAGTTGAGCACGCCGGTCGAAAAGGTCTGCGATGAGAGCAGTTTCAGCGGAACAGCGTCACCGTCGTCGAACAGCCGCTCGCCGGTGCGCACCGCGATCGGGTGCACCAGCAGCTGCAGCTCGTCGAGCAGCCCGGCAGCCAGCAGCTGACGGATCACCGACACCGAACCCGACATCGAGATGGTGCCGCCCGGCTGCTGTTTCAGTGCGGTGACGGCCTCTACGAGGTCACCGGTGAGCTGTTCGGAGTTGCGCCAGGTGAACTTCAGGTCGTGCCTCGACACCACCACCTTGCGCATGTCGCCGAGCTGCTTGGCGAACGCGGCGTCTTCGCCAGCGTCTCTCTCCCGGTCCGGCCACGCCCCGGCGAAGCTGTCGTAGGTCTTGCGGCCGAGCAGGAGAGTGTCGGCGTCCATCATCGGCGCGCCGACGGCCGCACCCATCTCGTCGTTGAAGTACGGGAAGTGCCACTGATCGGGCGCCTCGGTGACGCCGTCGAGGGAGATGAACAATCCGGCAATGATCTTTCGCATGCCGGTATGACCGCCGGCAATGCGGAAACTCATCGCGGGCGGGCGGGCCTCAGATCGGGGTGAGGCCGTGCTTGCGCTGCACGCGGTTGATCTGCTTGTCGCGCAACAGTCTCATCGACTTGCGCAGGAGCAGCCGGGTCTCGTGCGGCTGGATCACCGCGTCGATGAAGCCACGCTCGGCGGCGATCCACGGCGTCGCCATGTTCAGGTTGTAGCCCTCGATGAACTCGGCGCGGATCTTCTGCACCTCCGGCGCCGTCGGATCGGGGAACCGCTTCACCAGCAGCTGCGCCGCACCCTCGGCGCCGATCACCGCGATCCGGGCCGTCGGCCAGGCGAAGTTCAGATCGGCCGACAGCTGCTTGGAACCCATCACCGCGTACGCGCCGCCGTAGGACTTGCGGATGGTGATCGTCACCTTCGGCACATCGGCCTCGACGACGGCGTTGAGGAAACGCCCGCCGCGCTTGATGATCCCGCCCTTCTCCTGCTCGACGCCCGGCATGAAGCCCGGGGTGTCGACGACGAAGACCAGCGGCAGGTTGTAGGAGTCGCAGAACCGGATGAAGCGGGCCGCCTTGTCGGAGGCCTCATTGTCGATGGCGCCCGACAGGTGCATCGGCTGGTTCGCGATCACGCCCACCGACCGGCCGTCGATCCGCGCGAACGCCGTGATGATCGCCTGGCCCTGGTTGGCGGCCACGTCGAACACGTCGCCGTCGTCGAAGATCCGCAGCAGGATCTCGTGCATGTCGTAGGCCATGTTGTCGCTGTCCGGCACGAGCGAATCGAGCTCGAGGTCGTGCGGCGTGACCTCCGGCTCCAGGCCCGGGTTGACCACCGGCGCGTCGTCGAAGGTGTTGGCGGGCAGGAAGCTCAGATAGTCGCGGGCGTACTGGAACGCCGCCTTCTCGTCCTCCACCACCTGGTGGATGTTGCCGTAGCGGGCCTGGGCGTCGGCGCCGCCGAGTTCGTCGAGGCTGACGTCCTCACCGGTGACGTCCTTGATCACGTCGGGGCCGGTGACGAACATGTAGCCCTGATCACGCACGGCGACAACGAGATCGGTCTGGATCGGCGAGTACACCGCACCACCGGCGCACTTGCCCAGGATGATCGAGATCTCCGGCACCATGCCGCGCAGGAGCTCGTGGCGGCGGCCGAGTTCGGCGTACCAGGCCAGCGACGTCACCGCGTCCTGAATCCGGGCGCCCGCGGAGTCGTTGATGCCGATGATCGGGCAGCCGACCATCGCCACCCACTCCATCAGGTTGGCCACCTTGCGGCCGAACATCTCGCCGACCGAACCCTGGAACACCGTCTGGTCGTGGCTGAACACGCCGACCGGGCGGCCGTTGATGGTGCCGTGTCCGGTGACCACGCCGTCGGTGAACAACGCGTTCGGGTCGCCGGGCGTCTTGGCCAGCGCGCCGATCTCGAGGAAGCTGCCCGGGTCGAGCAGCGCGTGGATCCGCGCGCGGGCGCTGGGCAGGCCCTTCTTGTCGCGGCGGGCCTTGGACTTCTCGTCGCCGGGATCCTTGGCCAGTTGCAGCTTCTCGCGTAGTTCCGCGAGCTTCTCTGCGGTGGTCGCCGCGCGAACGGCGGGCGCTTCTCCTGTGGTCACTTGCTCTCGCTCTCGACGCGGTTGATCGCCTCGCTCATGTGGGCACCCACCTTGGCAATGTACGGCTCGTCGATCGCCTGGATGTGCTCACCCCCGATGGGCACGATCTCGAGATCCTCGACGAACTCGCCCCAGCCGCCGTCGGGCTGACGGATGGCGTAGCGCGGCTCGAAGAAGATCGCGTCATCGTGGTAGCGATCGGCCATGTACAGGGTGACGTGCCCGTCGTAGGGCTGGATCTCCGCCGTCTCGAGCAGCCGGTTGTCCAGGTAGGACGTCCGCTGGTGCTCGATGATGCCGCCGGGGATCTGCACCCCGCTCTGGCTGACGATGTCGAGCACGTACCGGACCTGGCCCTCGTCGTCGAGCTTCTCGAGTTCCTCGTAGGGGATCTCGGGCACCTCGACGTTGAAGGTGCGCTCGGCGAACCGGGCGTAGCGGTCCCAGCGTGCCCGCATCTCCTCCTGGGTCTGCGGGATCTCCTCGCCCGGACGGACCATGTCGATCAGCCCGACGAACCGGACGTCGGCGCCCGCGCGCTTGAGGCCGATCGCGCAGGCGTACGCCAGCGCGCCGCCCAGCGACCAGCCGACCAGGATGTACGGGCCCTTGCCACCGATCTCCATCAGCTTCGGCAGGTACTCGGCGGCCCGTTCCTCGACCGAACCCTCGACCCGCTCGAAGCCGTACATCGGGGTGTCCGGCGGCAGGTGCCGCAGCAGCGGCTCGTACACCACGGTCGACCCGCCCGCGGGATGGAACACGAACACCGGCACGCTGTCCGAACCCTCCACCGGGGGCCGCAGCGTCCGCACGAAGCCGTCGATCTTGCCGCCCTCGAGGTAGTCGCGCACCGTGGTGGCCAGCTCCTCGACCGTCTTCGCCGAGCGGACGGCGTCGACGGTGATGGTGCCCTCGTCGACGCGCTCGGTGAGCCGCTCGGCGATCTTGGTCGCCGTCGCGTCGTCGATGGTCGGCAGCTCGTTGAAGATGCCCCCGGGCGACTTGCCGGTGACGATCGCCCAGGTGGCGAATGTCACCCGCTCCGCGGCGTCGCGGGGCGGCACGTCGGCGCCGAGCGCCTCGGTGACGGCCTCCTGGGTGAGCACCTTGGATGCCGCGGCGACCGTGGACTGAGACGGGCCCGAGGTCCGGGGTCCGGACGGGTCGGTGGGCGGCGGCGGGACCGACTGGGTGTCCGGCTCGGCCTGCGGGTCGGGCGCCGGAGCCACGATCGTGGTGGGGCTGGCGCCGCTGAGCACCGTCGCCTGCTCCCTGACCTCCTCGGCGGCGCCCAGCGGGTGGCCGGCCGACGCGAGCTTCTCCTCGAGCTCGGCCACGGTGCTCGCACCGCCCAGGAGTTCGGCCTGCGCGGCGGCGATCTCCTCGGCGCTCTTGCCCTTCTGGGACTCGGCGAGCTGCTCGACCTCGTCGCGATGCTCGATCGCGTACTGGATCAGCTTCTCGACGGCGTTGAGGTTGGCATCGCGCACCGCGGTCAGCTGGATGGGTGGCATGTCGAAGTCGTATTCGACGCGGTTCTTGATCCGCACCGCCATCAGCGAGTCCAGGCCGAGTTCGATCAGCGGCACCTCCCAGGGCAGGTCCTCGGGCTCGTAGCCCATGGCGCTGCCGACGATGGTGCCCAGCCGGTCGTGGATCGACTCGCCGGAGTCCGGGTTCCACTTGCCCAGCGCTGCACCGAGATTGGCGCCTGCGGTCAGGTTGTCGTGCAGGATGTCGGCGTCGGCGTCCTCGGCGGGTGCGGCGTCGGGTGCGGCCGTCAGTGGCTGTGCCGCAACGGTTCCGGTGGCGACCGCGGCGGGTAGCGCGATCCCCTGGCCGCCGCGGGACACGATTGCGTCGTACACCAGCGTGAACGACTCGTCGATACGGGCGTGCACCTGCACCGAGGCGCCACCCGGATGACGGGTCAGCGTGGTGACCAGCCGGGCGTCCTCGCCCGGCACCGCGCGCTGTTCGGCGGCGACCACCGCGGCATCCGGAAGGATCTGCGTGGCAGCCGATTTCACCAGCGCCGACAGGTCGGTGCCGCCGCGCGGGGCGTACTCCCACACGTGCCGGCCGTCCGGGGTGGCGACGTGCGTACCCGGCATGATGCCCGAGTTGTCACCGCTGAACCGCACGTCGAGCCAGTGCGGCTTGCGGCGGAAGCGGGTGGGCGGGATGTCGGCGAAGTCCAGCGCACCGGCCAGGCCGCGGGAGCGGCGCGGGAACAGTGTGCGCATGTCGAGGTCGTGGCCGTGCACGAACAGCTGCGCCATCGCCGCGGTCATCGAGTCGACCTCGTCCTGCTTGCGGGCCAGCGTGGCGATCAGCTGCCCGTCATGCAGGCCCGCGGCAGCCGTCGTCAGCCCGACCTGCATGAGCGCCACCGGATTCGGCGCCAGCTCCAGGAACGTGGTGTGCCCGTTGTCGACCGCGTTGCGGATGCCGTGGGTGAAGTAGACCGAGTGCCGCAGGCCCTTCTTCCAGTAGTCGACGTCGTGGATCGGCTCGCCGCCGGGCCGGATGTACTGGCCTTCGTGGACGGTCGAGAAGTAGCCGATCTGCACCGGATGCGGCTCGATGCCCTGCAGTTCGGCGGCCAGCTCGCCCAGCAGCGGATCCATCTGCGTGGTGTGGCTGGCGCCCTTGGTCTGGAACTTGCGGGCGAACTTGCCCTCCTTCTCCGCCCGCTCGATGATCGCGTCCACCTGCGCGGGCGGACCGCCGATCACGGTCTGGGTCGGTGCGGCGTAGACGCACACCTCCAGGTCGGGGAAGTCGGAGAACACCGTCTTGATCTCGTCGGCGGAGTACTCGACGAGCGCCATCAGCCGGATGTACTCACCGAACAGCATCGCCTCGCCCTCACCCATCAGGTGACTGCGCGAGCAGATGGTGCGAGTGGCGTCGGCCAGCGACAGGCCGCCGGCGAAGTAGGCCGCGGCGGCCTCGCCGAGCGACTGCCCGATCACCGCACCGGGTTTGGCGCCGTGGTGGCGCAGCAGCTCACCGAGCGCCACCTGGATGGCGAAGATGGTGATCTGGGTGGTCTCGATGCCGTAGTCCTGCGAATCGTCGAGGATCAGCTCCAGCACCGAGTAGCCGCGCTCGTCCTGCACATGCGCGTCGACCTTGTCGATCCACTCGGCGAAGACCTCGTTGCGCAGGTACAGGTTCTTGCCCATCTTGCGGTGCTGCGCACCGAATCCCGCCAGCACCCACACCGGGCCGTTGGTGACCGGGCCGTCGGCGCTGAACACGCTGGGACTCTGCTTGCCCTCGGCGACCGCGCGCAGGCCCTTGACCGCCTCGTCGTGATCGTGGGCGAGCACCACCGCACGGGAGCGGCCGTGGTTGCGTCGCGACAGCGAGCGGCCGATCGACTCGAGGGACGACGCCCGGCCCTCCGGGCTGTCGATCCAGTCGGCCAGCTCGGCGGCGGCCGCGCGCTTGCGGGAGGTCAGGAACGCCGAGACGGCAAGCGGCACAACCGGAGTGGGCTGCTCGCCGGCCGCGAGCTCCTCGCGGGCAGCCTCGAGCAGCCGCTTGGCCTCGTCGGTGATGCCCGGCAGTTCGTACTCGTCGTCGAGCGCAGCGGCCGGACGGTCCAGACCGTCGTCGTCATCTGAGTCTTCAGAGTCCTCGTGAATGAACTCGCCGTACTCGTCCATCCGCACGCCGCCGACGTACTGCGCGGGCTGGTTCGGCGCCGCGGTGACCGCGACCACCTCTTCGGCGGGTTCGGGCTCCACCAGGTCCGACGGCACCAGCTCGCGCAGCACCATGTGCGCGTTGGCGCCGCCGAAGCCGAAGCCGGACACCCCGGCGATCGCGTTGCCGCTGTATCGCGGCCAGTCGGTGACGGTGTCGGCGACCTTCAGCCGCACCGCGTCGAAGTCGATGTACGGGTTCGGGCCGGTGTAGTTGATCGACGGCGGGATCTTGTTGTTCTTCAGCGCGAGCGCCGTCTTCGCCAGGCTCGCCGCGCCCGCGGCCGACTCCAGGTGACCGAGGTTCGACTTCACCGCGCCGAGCAGCGCGGGCCGGTCCGCCGGGCGGCTGCGGCCCACCACGCGGCCCAGCGCGTCGGCCTCGATCGGGTCACCGAGGATGGTGCCGGTGCCGTGCGCCTCGACGTAGTCGACGTCGCGGGGGTTGATGCCCGCGTCCTTGTACGCCTTGCGCAGCACCTCGGCCTGCGCGTCCGGGTTCGGCGCCAGCAGGCCGTTGGACCGGCCGTCGTGGTTGACCGCGCTGCCCGCGACCACCGCGTAGATTTCGTCGCCGTCGCGGCGGGCGTCCGACAGCCGCTTGAACACCAGCATGCCGCCGCCCTCGGAACGGGCGTAGCCGTCGGCGTCCTGGGAGAAGGACTTGATCCGGCCGTCGGAGGCGAGGACGCCGCCGATCTCGTCGAAGGCCGCCGTCACCAGCGGGGTGACCAGCGCGTTGACGCCGCCGACCAGCACGACGTCGGCCTCACCGGCGCGCAGCGCCGCCACACCCTGGTGCGCGGCGACCAGCGAGCTCGAGCAGGCGGTGTCGATGGCCATCGACGGGCCGCGGAAGTCGTAGAAGTACGACACCCGGTTGGCGATGATCGAGCTGGCGCCGCCAGTGATCGCGTACGGGTGCGCCGTCCCCGGGTCGGCGACGGCCAGGAAGCTGTAGTCGTTGGTGGAGCTGCCGATGTAGACGCCGACCCGCTGACCGCGCAGGCTCGACGCCGGGATGCGAGCGTCCTCGAGCGCCTCCCAGGTGAGCTCCAGCGCCATCCGCTGCTGGGGGTCGATGTTGTCGGCTTCCATCTTCGACAGCGCGAAGAACTCGGAGTCGAAGCCCTTGATGTCGGACAGGTAGCCGCCGCGGGTGCGGGCGTTGGCGAGCCGTTCGGCGATCCGCGGCTCGGAGAGGAACTCCGACCAGCGGCCCTCCGGGAGATCGGTGATGGCGTCGCGGCCCTCCAGCAGCGCCTGCCACATCTCGCCGGGGGTGTTCAGGTCACCGGGGAAGCGGGTCGCCAGGCCGACGATCGCCACGTCCTCGACGTCGCGGTCGCGGCTCCAGTCGGTGTCGTCGTCGCTGTGGTCGACCTCGGGCTCACCCTCGATGATCACCGTGGCCAGCGACTCGATGGTCGGGTTGCGGAACACCACGGTCGCGGTCAGCGTGACGCCGGTGAGGTCCTCGATGTCGCTGGCCATCGCGACGGCGTCGCGCGACGACAGGCCGAGCTCCACCATCGGGGCGGACTCGTCGATCTTGTCGGCGGCCTGGCCGGTGGCGTCGGCGATCCAGTTGCGCAGCCATTCGCGCATCTCGTTGACGGTCATGTCGACCTGCGCCGGCCGCAGTGGGCCGTCGTCGCCGGAGGCGACAATCGGGCTGTCGTCGCCGGAGGCGACAATCGGCTGGTCCTGTGCGGACGGCGAATCGTTCGGTGTGTCAGACATGTTCAAATCTCTTTCGCCACCCGCAGCGGTGGAATCTCAGTCGTCAGATGTCCTCAGGGTCGCCGGACGCTCCGGTCAATCCGTCTCGTCGGGGAACGCGTTGGCGATCTTGCCGCTCCGCAGGGTGCCGTCGAGGTAGGCCGCCCGGCACGCACGGCGGCCGATCTTGCCGCTCGACGTCCGCGGGATCGCGCCGGCCGGGGTGAGCAGCACGTCGCGCACGGTGACGCCGTGCCGCACCGCGATCGCGGCGCGGATGTCGTCGGCGATGGGCGCCATGTCCAGCTTGTGCGCACCCGGCGCCCGCTCACCGACGATCACCAGCTGTTCGGAACTGTCGTCGGGATCGCGCTTCAGGCCGGCGTGGGCGTCGGCGAAGACCTCGTCGGGCAGTTGGTTGGCCGGCACCGAGAACGCCGCGACAAAGCCGGTGCGCAGCGCCTTGGTCGACTCCTGCGCCGAGTACTCGAGGTCCTGCGGATAGTGGTTGCGGCCGTCGATGATCACCAGGTCCTTGACGCGACCGGTGATGTAGAGGTCGCCCTCGTAGAAGGCGCCGTAGTCACCGGTGCGCACCCACGTCGCGTCGTCCGGGGCGCCGCTGGCGTGCGACGGTTCGGTCCGCGACTTGAGCAGGTTCTGGAAGGTCGCGACCGACTCCTCGGGCTTGCCCCAGTAGCCGGTGCCCATGTTCTGGCCGCTGATCCAGATCTCGCCGATCTGCCCGTCGGGCAGTTCGGTGGCGGTGTCATGGTCCACGATGACGGCCCACTCGGCCACGCCCACCTTGCCGGCCGACGCCTGTGGCACCGCCTTGGGTGAATCCGGGGCCACCTCGACGAACCGGTGGTTGTTCAGCTCGTCACGGTCGACGGTGACGATCTTGGGCGGTTCGTTGGCCGGCGTCGTGGACACGAACAGCGTTGCCTCGGCAAGGCCGTAGGACGGCTTGATGGCCTGCGGCCGGAACCCGTAGGGGCCGAACGCGTCGTTGAAGTTGCGCACGGTGGCTGCCGAGATCGGCTCACTGCCGTTGAGCAGTGCCTTCACACTCGACAGGTCGAGCGGTGGCTCGCCGTCCTTGGGCAGGCCGCGGGCGGCGGCGTGGTCGAATGCGAAGTTCGGCGCCACCGAGATGACGCCGCCGTCGTCGCTGTCCTTACGCGCCATCTCGCGAATCCAGCGGCCGGGCCTGCGGACGAACGCGGCGGGCGTCATGAACGAGATGTAGTGGCCGATCACCACGGGCAACAGCACCGTGATCAAGCCCATGTCGTGGAAGAACGGCAGCCAGGACACGCCCCGGTCGCCCTCCTCGCCCTCCAACGCCTCGATCACCTGCACCACGTTGGTGGCCAGGTTGAGGTGAGTGATCTGCACACCGGTCGGGATCCGGGTCGATCCCGAGGTGTACTGCAGGTAGGCGATGCTCTCGTTGTTGACCTCGACCGGCTCCCACGTGCTGCCGACCTCGTCGGGTACCGCGTCCACGGCGATCACCCGGGGGCGCTGGTTGGCCGGGCGGCTGCGGAAGAACTTGCGCACACCCTCGGCGGCATCGGTGGTGGTCAGGATCGCCGACGGGTGGCAGTCGTCGAGCACGGCGTGCAGACGGCCGACATGGCCCGGCTCCGACGGGTCGAACAGCGGCACGGCGATCCGGCCCGAGTACAGGGTGCCGAAGAAGGCGACGAGGTAATCGAGGTTCTGCGGGCACAGGATGGCCACCCGGTCCCCGGGCTGGGTCACCTGCTGCAGGCGGGCGCCGATCGCGCGGTTGCGCGTGCCGAAGTCGTTCCAGTTGAGGTCGCGCACGACACCGTCGCGCTCCGTGGAGAAGTCGATGAAGCGGTAGGCCAGCTTGTCGCCCCGCACCTTCGCCCACCGTTCGACGTGGCGGACCAGGCTCCCGTTGTCGGGGAACTTGATCAGTCCGTCCTTGATGAACGGGTTGTGGAAGGCCATTTCACACTCCTGTCATGGGCGAGGCCAGCTGCTCGACCCCAAACCCCCGGAATCCTACCGGGGTGAGGGCAGCACCGGCGAAATCGCCGCGGACGCCACCACGGGACACCCCTCTTACTTTTTTCTTAATGTTAAGGGTACGGATCGGCGGCGGCCAAATCCGCCACGGTCACAAATCAGCCATGTTTCGGCTGCGGTGCGTTCGAGATCAGATCGCGGGACCAGTTCAGCGTCCAGTCGGTCGCCGTCAGGCCGTTCTCGTTCCAGAACTGCGGGGTGGCGTACATCGCGTGCACCGGCTGCCCCGCCCCTCCGGAGAGCACCTGCAACGTCTTGGGCAGGTTGACGATCGAGAACGCCGACTCCGGTGCGGCGCAGATCAGGTCGCCGGGCGCACAGATCTCGAAGGTCCGGTCGTTGAGCGCACCGAAGCCACCCGGCCGCGGCCCGGTCATCGTCAGCCCCAGCGTCGACAGCGTCGGGACCTCGTGCAGCGTGATCTCCGCGCCCACCCCGGGCGGGTTCAGCCCGACCTCGCGGCCGACGCCGGTCTGGCGCCTGCCGTCGGCGATCGCGACGACGCCGAGCACCAGGTCCTGGTCGACCGGTCCGCGGCCGTTGCCGATGTCACTGGCCATGTCGCCGGCGATCACGGCGCCTTGTGAGAACCCGACCAGCACGTAGCTGGTGAGCGGGCAGCGGTTGTTCATGTCGGTCATCGCCTTGACCGCGGCGCGGGTGCCCTCGGCGCGGCTGTCGTTGTACGACATCTGCTTGTCCGCGGAGAACGGATTGTGGAACTGCGCCGTGTACGGGACGGTGAAGATCTCCAGCCGGTCGGTGCCGAACTCGGCCCGCAGCGGGTTGGTGACCCGCAGCAGCAGTGCCGCCGGGAACTGCACCGGGTTGAACGGGTCCATCTGCACCGATGACTCCCAGGTGCCGGGAATGGAGATCAGCTGCACGTCCGGGCAGCTGGCGTCCTGGAACTCCGGGCGGGGCTTGCGGGCGCCGGGCGTCCCGGGATCGCTGGTCGGAGGCACCGCGCTGGGCGGCAGGGCGGTGTCCGGGGTGTCCGGCTTGCGCAGGACCACCACCACGATCGCCACCACGAGCACCACGACGAGCGCCATCGCCCCGGCGGCGACGAGCGCGAGGATGCGGTGCCGTTTTCGGCGGTTCTTCGATGTCCTGGCCATGTTCTCCTGCTAGCAGAGTCGTTCGGTCGCGATGCGAATGTAGTCGGCGGTCACGGTGTCGAGGTCGGCGCGTGCGGTGTGGGCCGTGTCCGACCCGGCCGTGCGCACGTCGCTGCGCACCAGTGGGACCACGAAGTCCCACACCGCCTGATCGGTCTGCTGGGCCGCCCGGGCCTGGCAGACGTACGACCCGATGGACAGCGCGAGCAGGTCGCTCGAGGGCGTCACGCCGGCCTCGGCCAGCGCGTCGAGGTACTCGCGCTGCTGCGCGGTCACCGTCATCTGCCCCTGTTCGGCGTCGGCGTGCGGCCCGGTGAGGTCCGGCGCGCTGCGCGCCGACTGCGCGTCCGCGCCGGCCGGGGTGGTCTCCGAGGTCGGCAGCCCGACGGTCGCACGCAGGTCGTCGGTCAGCCCGCAGGCACTGACCAGCAGCACCGCCGAGAGGATCAGCAGCGTCGGTAGCGCACGCCTCGCCGTCCGCTCGCTCCTCCGTTGCACCCCTCCACGGTACCGGCTGCCCAAAAGTACTCCTGGCCAGCGGTTTCGCCGTTCAGGGCGGCTATCGCAGAACGCTGGACAGTTCGCCCGACATGGCGGCCAGCTGAGACGACCAGCTGCCCCAGTCGTGCTGCACGCCTGCCGGGAACTCGAAGTGCCCGTTGCTGCCGCCGTTACCCCGGTAGTGCTGGTAGAAGGTGCGCGCGCTGCCTGCGGCCTGGTCGCAGTAGCCGATCATCGCGGCCGGGTCGCTGCATGTCAGGGTGGCGGGGCTGAACACCCACAGCCGGGTGTTGTTGTTGATCAGCAGCTGGATGTGCACGTCGGGGTCGTGCCACTTCCATCGGCCGAGCTGCGGCAGACCCCACATGTTGCGGATGTCGACGCCGCCGAAGCGGGCCAGCCCGTCGGTGATGGCGCCGTTCATCTGGGTGAGGGACGGCGCCAGGAAGCCCGACAGCGATCCGGCGTAGCGGAACCGGTCGGGGTGGAAGGTGGCCATCGCCATGGCGCCGTAGCCGCCCTGGGCGGCGCCGACGATGCCGTGCCCGCCCGGCGCCAGGCCCTTGTTGGCCGCCAGCCAGTTGGGCAGCTCGGAGGACAGGAAGGTCTCCCACTGCCGGCTGCCGTCCTGCTCCCAGTTGGTGTACATGCTCCACGCGCCACCGGCGGGCGCGGCCACCGAGACGCCCTTGCCCGCCAGCGTGCTCATCGCGTTGCCCGCGGTCACCCAGTTACTGACGTCCGGCGCGGCGTTGAACGCGTCGAGCAGGAACACCGCGTGCGGTCCACCGCCCTGGAAGGCCACCGGGATGTCGCGGCCCATGGCCGGCGACGGCACCATCAGGTACTCGACGGGCTCGGCGCCCGCGGTGGCGCCGGACGTGGTGCCGACGGCTCCCCACAGGCCCGCGGCCAGTAGCACGCTCAGAAGTCCCCGGACCAGTGACCGACCCATTCATCCACCTCACGTCTCGGCTGTCCCCGCCGCAGGTAGTGAATCACACCTGCCCCCGGGGTCGCGGCGAAAGGGGCCGGTCGGGCGACCCCGGAACGGCCGACGGCGGCGACCCCCGAAGGGATCGCCGCCGCCGGCGTCGGTCGTTGCGCGCTAGATCAGTTGCCGCCCTCGGCCGGAGCCGCCGCGGGAGCGGCGACGGGGCCCGGGGTGGCACCCAGCACGCGCTGGATGTCCGGCTTCATCTGGCCGAGCTGCTGACCCCAGTACTCCCAGCTGTGGGTACCGGCCTGCGGGAAGTTGAACACGCCGTTCTTGCCGCCCGCGGCGATGTACTGCTCCTGGAAGGTCTCGTTGGTCCGCAGCGTGAAGCTCTCCAGGAACTTCGCGTTGAAGTTGTCACCCGCCGCGACGCCACTGCCGTTGATGTCGGCAGGCTTGCCGTTGCCGCAGAACACCCACACGCGGGTGCCGTTGGCGACCAGCCGGTCGATGTTCACCATCGGGTCGTTGCGCTTCCACGCCGGATCGCTCGACGGGCCCCACATGGCCTCGGACTTGTAGCCGCCGGCGTCACCCATCGACATCCCGACCAGCATGGGCCACCAGCCCTCGGACAGGTTCAGGAAGCCCGACAGCGAGGCCGCGTACTGGAACTGCTGCGGGTAGTAGATCGCCAGCGTCATCGCGGCCGAACCGGCCATCGACAGACCGACGGCCGCGTTGCGGTTCGGGTTCACGCCGTGGTTGGCGGACAGGTAGGCGGGCAGCTCCTGGGTCAGGAACGTCTCCCACTTGTAGGTCGAGCAACCGGCCTTGCCGCAGGCGGGCTCGTACCAGTCGGAGTAGAAGCTGGACTGGCCACCGACGGGCATGATCACCGAAAGGCCCGATTCGTAGTACATCTCGAACGCGTTGGTCTCGATGTCCCAACCGTTGAAGTCATCACGTGCGCGCAGGCCGTCGAGCAGGTACACGCCAGGCGCTCCCTGGCCACCACTCTGGAACTGCACCTTGATGTCACGTCCCATACCCGCGGACGGCACCATCAGGTACTCGACCGGCAGACCCGGACGAGAGAAGGCCCCCGCAGTCGCCGAGCCGCCGACCGCACTGACCAGGCCGGGCAGCACGGCGGCCGCCAAGGCCACAACCGTGAGCCGGCGCGCCCAGGCGCCGCGCATCTTCCCAACGAACTTCATGCTTTACCTATCCCATCTGTCGAATGCCGAACCCGGCCTGTGTCCACCGGAGCAGGCCGCGTTGCCCGTGTAGTCAACCACACCTCGGTGTGATACCTCTCTCCGGCTATTTCTCTTCCGTGCGTGAATTCGCTTCTGAACTGCGCCTTTACCGATGTCATGACCCGTCCCTCAACCACCGATGGTCGCGAGCAGGTCGGGTTTGAGGGCTTGCAGTTGCGCGCCCCAGTAGCCCCAGGCGTGGTTGCCTGCGGGCGGGAACTGGAAGGTGGCGTTGCGGCCGCCGGCGGCGGTGTAGGCCTGCTGGAACGCCTTGTTGCTGGTGATCGCCGTCGCCTCGAGGCTGGTCGCGCTGAGTGCCTGGCCGGGATCGCCGGTGTCCAGTGGTGTGGCGCCGCCGGGCGCGCAGTAGACCCAGAGCCGGGTGCCGTTGGCCGCGATGCGGTCCGCCTGCACCACCGGGTCGTTGCGCTTCCAGGCCGGGTCCCACGGCGGGCCCCACATGTTGTCGACGTTGAAGCCGCCCGCGTCGAGCATCGCCACCCGGATCGCCTGCTGCATGAACACCGCCGACGGGTTGAGGAAGCCCGACAGGGAGGCGGCGTAGCGGAACTGCGCCGGGTGGTAGGCCGAGAGGATCAGCGCCGCACTGCCCGACATCGACAGCCCCACAACGGCATTGCCGGTGGTCGACACCTGCTGGTTGTCCGCCAGCCACTGCGGCAGTTCTGCGGTGAGGAACGTCTCCCACTTGTAGGTGTAGGGCTGGCTGTTGAAGGTCGACGGCGAGTACCAGTCGGTGTAGAAGCTCGACTGCCCGCCGACGGGCATCACCACCGAGACGCCGGAGCCGTGGAACCACTCGAAGGCCGCGGTGTTGATGTCCCAGCCGTTGTAGTCGTCCTGGGCGCGCAGCCCGTCGAGCAGGTAGACGGCCCTGGAACCGGATCCCGCGCCCTGGAATTCGACGCGCACGTTGCGGCCCATCGCCGTGGAGTAGACGTCGAGGTACTCGACGGGCAGGCCCTCCCGGGAGAACGCGGCGGCCTGCGGTGCGCCCGCCACCTGGGCCAGCCCCGGCAGCACGACGAGCGCGGCCAGCGCCACGAGCAGTCGTTGCGCAGCGCGCGCAGCGACAGCACCCGGGGTCCTACGCAAAGGTCCTACCGTCCGTTCACTTCTGCCGGCGCCGTGCGAACGGCGGTCGTGGGCGGGGAAATGCAGCACACCTGCCTGCATATCGTCGCGAGGTGGCTGCGGCGTTACCCAAACAGAAACTCCGCGCCGATCACAAATTCCCAAGCTCAGGGCCCGGTCGCCGGCATGCCGGTGTAGGGCGGGTTGATCGGCTCCGGCACGGCGAGCCCGCAGCGGGCCAGTTCGTAGCGCGGCACCCGGTCGATGCGGTACCTGGTGAAGCCGACGGCGTGCACGAGGTTGGACAGGAAGCGGCGCGGTCCCATCGGCCCGCGGATCGAGCTGAGCACGGCTTCGGTGTCCGGGCATTTCAGCGCCGCCTCGGCCTGCCGGATCCAGTCCTCGTCGAGGTAGGGCGGCACGTACGGGCGGGTCTTGAGGAACGGGCCCTCGGCCACCGCCCAGTCGGGGAACAAGTTCTTGTCGTGCCCGATGCGGCCGTCCTCGAGCCGGGCGGTGTGCGCGGCGAGCGGGTTGGCCAGGCCGATCTGGTCGATCACCCGCACGTCGAGGCCGACGTTCATGCCGAGCATGCCGAGGTTGGTGAAGAAGACGGTGTGCTGCGGCTGGTGCTCGTCGATCCAGTCCGCCGACGCGTCGGGCGGGCGCGGCGGAGGCGGGATCGCGGGCACCACGTCCCAGCGGTCGTAGTTGCCTGCGGGCAGCAGCAGCGCGCCGTCGGGGGTGTTGTCCAGCGCGGTGATCACCGCGCGCATCCGCGGGTAGTCCAGGTAGTCGGCCGCGGTCAACGGGTGGGCGTGACCGGTGGCCTGGGCGTAGAACCGCCGTTCGTCGACGATGCCGGTGTAGGTCACCCTGGTGGCGTCGGCGCCCATGCCCGGCGAATTCGCCGCCCACAGTGACCATCCCGCGACGGTCAGCCACAGCACCGAGGTTGCGGCGGCCAGCAGGTAGCCGGTCTCGCGGGTGAACCGACTGCCGTCAGGGAGCACCACCGGGATCGACGCGACCGGCAGCAGCAGGCAGAACAGCGGTGTCAGCAGCACCCGGCCGTGCATGAAGTCGCCGCCCTGGCGGACCCAGTAGATCGCCTGCAGCAGACCGCTCACCACGAAGAAGATCACCACCGCCGGCGGGCTCTGCACGGTGCGGGCCAGCCACCCGTACCCGCGCGGCGACCGGTGCGAGATCCACCACGGCCGCGACCTGGTGGCGACCAGCACCGCGCCGAGCGCCACCAGCAGCACGGCCGGAATCCACAGCAGGTAGGGCTCATTGAAGTTGGCGAGGTAGGTGAAGCCCTGCGGCCACTTGGCGCCCGAGGCGTCCTTGGCCAGTGCGGTGTTGGGGGTGAGCAGCCCGTAGTAGCCCATCCGGAAGATCTGGTAGAGCACCGGCAGCGCGCCGCCCGCGGCGACGATCAGCACCCGGCGGCGCCAGCCGCGGGCGGAGATCAGCAACATCACCAGCGCCAGTCCGCCGACCAGCGCGAGTTCGGGGCGCACCAGCACGCTCAGACCGCCGACGAAAGCCAGTGCGGCGGCGAAGGTCCGGCTCACCGCGTCGCCGTCGGGCGCGTCGGCGGGGCGGCTGCGCAGCGCCTGCGACCAGCACACCATCATCCACCACAGCAGGCCCAGATAGGCCAGCACCAAACCGTTCTCGAGTCCGGAGGTGGCGAAGTCGCGGGCCGGCGGCACCGCGATGTACACCAGCGCGCCTGCAGGCAGCAGCAGGGCGCGGCGGCCCTGCAGGCTCGGCGCGTAGAGCCGGCCCGCGCCGAGCATCGCCAGCGCCACCCCGAGGACGGACAGCACCAGCGCGAACCACAGCGCCACGTACTCCAGCTGCACGGCGCCGCCCACCCAGGAACCCAGGGTGATCAGGTACGTCCACAGTGTGGACGTGTTGGACTCGACGCGTTCACCGGCGTTGAACACCGGCCCGTTGCCCTCCAACAGGTTCCGCACCGTGCGCAGCACGATCAGGCCGTCGTCGGCGATCCACCGGCGCTGCCAGGCGCCCCAGCCGAACAGCACGGCCACCACCGCCACTCCCACCCAGAGGCTGACGCGGGCGGTCACGTCGAACGGGAAGGCCGGCCGGCGCAGGGCCGGCGCACCGGCGGGCTCAGCCGAAGAGGACGGCCGCACCGACGGTCCCGATCCAGGCCACCGCAAGCAACTGGAGCACCCGGTCGCCCAGGGCGATCTCCTCCGGCTCACCCGCCAGCCCGCCGTCGACGTCGACCGCGTAGCGCAGGATCGCGACGGTGAACGGGATCATCGACACCACGAACCACGACGTCCCGGCGAGGTCGTCGCGCTCGAAGGCCCACAGCCCGTAGCAGAGCACGAGCGCGGTGGCCGACAACGTCCAGACGAAGCGCAGGTAGCTGCTGGTGTAGCTCTCCAGCGACTTGCGGATCTTGGCGCCGGTGCGTTCGGCCAACTGCAGCTCGGCATACCGCTTCCCGGCCGCCATGAACAGCGACCCGAACGCCATCATCAGCAGGAACCATTGCGACAGCGGCACATCGGCGGCCACACCGCCTGCGATCGCCCGGATCAGGAAGCCCGAGGAGACGATGCAGATGTCGATGACGGCCTGGTGCTTGAGCCCGAAGCAGTAGGCCAGCTGGATCGCGATGTAGATCGCCATCACCAGGGCCAGATTCGGCGTCACCAGCCACGAGATGCCGACCGAGGCCACCGCCAGCACTGTGGCCAGCGTGTACGCCAGCCACTCGGGCACCACGCCCGCGGCGATCGGCCGGAAGCGTTTGGTCGGGTGCTGCCGGTCGGCCTCGACGTCACGTGCGTCGTTGACCAGGTACACCGCTGACGCGCCGAGGCTGAACACCACGAACGCCACCAGCACGTTGACGAGGACCACGCGGTAGTCGTAGGCGAAGCGGTCGTCGCCGAGGGCGGCCACCGGCGCGGCGAACACCAGGACGTTCTTCACCCACTGCCGTGGGCGCAGCGCCTTGACGATGCCGCTGGCGAGGTTCTTCGGCGGGCCGGTCACCGGCGCCGCTTCCTCAGACATTCTGGTACTCATGTGGCCGCCCACTCATCTTCGGTCCGCTCCGTCACGCTCGCTGATCCTGGAGACCACCTCGGCGACCGTCGCGCCGACCGCCACGCCGGTGAGCACGTCGCTGGGGTAGTGCACCCCGAGCACGAGACGCGACAACGCCATCGGCGGCACCAGCACGGCGGGCAGCGGCAGCCCGGACACCCGGCCGAGCAGCACCGCCGCGGCGGTGGTCGACGTGGCGTGGGCCGAGGGGAAGGACAACCGGCTCGGGGTGCCGACGTTCACCGCGATCGCCGGGTGGTGGGGCCGCTCGCGGCGCACCACCCGCTTGATGACGACGGCGGCCGCGTGGGCCGCGAACGCGCCCGCGCCGGCGGTCAGCCAGGCCCGGCGGCGCGCCGGCTGCAGCAGCGCACCGAGGGCGGCGGCGCCGACCCAGCCCGCACTGTGCTCACCGAAGTGCGACATCGTGCGGGCGGCGGCCAGGACGCCGGGCCGGCCGGCCAGCGCCGCCTGCACGGCCACCAGCGCGGCGTCCTCGCCCCGCGGAGGTTCCGTCATTTGCCGGCGGCCGCGGGCTGCGCCTCTGCGGAACCGTCGAGGCTGGGCAGCAGGACCTCTTCCCACTTCTGCTTGCTCGCCAGCACCGGCAGTGCGTCGCGGTAGACCTTGCGCATCCGGTTGAACCTGCGGGCGAGCAGCGCCTGACGCTTCAGCGACTCCCGCAGCAGTTCGTACATCTTCTCCCGGTCGCGCTGGCGGTAGACCACCCCGCGGCCGTCGGCGGTGGTGACGGTGACGCCGTCGACCTTGCTCAACGAGAACCAGCGCGCGTCCTGGGTGGCGACGTTGATCTGCGGCCTGCGGTGGTGTTCCGGATCGTGCGCCTTGAGCTGGTGTGCGACACCCCCGGCGAGCCTCGTCCCGATCGCGAACGGACCCACGGGGATCTTGATCTTCTTGCGCCACCGCTTGTCCGACGGCGTCGGCAGTGCGGTCGCGCTCGGCAGCACCACCGCGTCGGGATACTGCTGGCGCATCGCGCGGATGTCGGGCAGCGCGGACTCCAGGATCGAGAAGATGTGCTCGGGGCCGGCGAGGAAGTCGTCCATCGCCTTGTTCTGGATGGCGACCGTCGAATACTCAAGGCATAGAAGGTGTTTGATGGTCGCCTTCAGGTGGCTGGCGATCAGGCCGGAGATGTTGCCGTCCCAGTGCATTGCCGCCACCACGAGGCGGTTGCGCAGGTGGAAGTAGGCCTGCCAGTCGATCGCGTCGTCCTTGTCGCTCCACGCCATGTGCCAGATCGCCGCACCGGGCAGGGTGACCGTGGGATAGCCGTGTTCGCCTGCCCGCAGGCCGTATTCGGCGTCGTCCCACTTGATGAACAGCGGCAGCGGCTGGCCGAGCTCCTCGGCGACCTGGCGCGGGATCATGCACATCCACCAGCCGTTGTAGTCGACGTCGATGCGGCGGTGCAGCAGCCGGCTGCGCAGGCTCTCCTCGTCGCTGAGCGCGTACTTCGCGAAGTTGTGGTCGTACTCGGTGTTGATCGCGTTGGTCCACATGAAGTTCTCGGCGTCGACCATCTCGCCCATCACGTGCAGGTGGCTCGGCTCCTGCAGGTTGAGCATCTGGCCGCCGACGAGCGTCGGGACCTTCGCGAACCGGTTCATCGCCAGCGCCCGCAGGATCGAGTCGGGCTCGACGCGGATGTCGTCGTCCATGAACAGGATCTGTTCGCAGTCGGTGTTCTTCAGCGCCTCGTACATCACCCGGCTGTATCCGCCGGAGCCACCGAGGTTGGGCTGGTTGTGAATAGTGAGGCGGTCACCCAAACCCGCGGCGGCCGCGGCGAAGCCGGGATGGTCCTTGGCCTTGCTGGTGCCCTGGTCGGACACGATGACCGCGCTGATCACGTCGTCGACGAGCGGGTCCGACGTCAGCGCCGCGAGCGCGTTGACGCAGTCTGCGGGCCGGTTGAAGGTCGGGATGCCGACGGCGACGTTGGCCCGTCCCGGTGCGGCGGTCGGGGCGTACCAGCCCGCGCTGTGCAGCGTGACGCTGGCGTTGGTGGTGATGTCGAACCAGATCCAGCCGCCGTCCTCGAACGGGTCGAGGCCGATCTCGAACTCGACGACCGCGGGGGTGTCGGCGTCCGCGCTGACCGCCTCGGTACCGCCGACGGTGATCCGCGCGCCGGTGGCCTTGGAGCGGTACACGTCGACGCGGGCGCTGCCGACCAGTTCGACGCGCAGCACCACCGAGTCGAGCGTCGACCAGCGCCGCCAGTAGCTCGCGGGGAAGGCGTTGAAATACGTCGCGAACGACACCTCGGACTCCGCGCCGATCTCCAGCGTGGTGCGGGTGGGCGCATGCGCGCGCCGCGCGTTGGTGGTCGACTCCTCGATGTAGAGCTTGCGGACGTCGAGCGGTTCGCCCGGGCGTGGCAGGATCACCCGCGACAGCAGGCTGACCGACTTGGGCTTCTCGGCATCCAGTGCGCCGGTGGGGATGTCACTCATTGTTCGGTGCTCTCGCTCTGAGTCAGCGGGGCGCCGTCGCGGAGGTGCGGCGCCAGGACGTTGTCGTACATGTTGAGCGCACTGGCGATGGCCATGTGCATGTCGAGGTACTGGTAGGTCCCCAGCCGGCCGCCGAAAAGCACTTTGGCGGAAGCCGTCTCGGCCCTGGCCCGGGTGCGGTAGGCGGCCAGCAGCGCACGGTCGGCCTCGGTGTTGATCGGGTAGTAGGGCTCGTCGTCGTCATCGGCGAAGCGGGAGAACTCCCGCATGATGACGGTCTTGTCGGTCGGGTACGCCCGCTCCGGGTGGAAGTGCCGGAACTCATGGATGCGGGTGTAGGGCACCTCGGGGTCGCTGTAGTTCATCACCGGTGTGCCCTGGAAATCGCCGGTGTCCACCACTTCCTGCTCGAAGTCGAGCGTGCGCCACCCGAGCCTGCCCTCGGCGTAGTCGAAGTAGCGGTCCAGCGGGCCGGTGTAGATCACCGGCGCGTCCGGGTTCTCGGCACGCAGGCGAGCGCGGACGTCGAACCAGTCGGTGTCGAGCCGTACCTCGATGCGGTCGTCGGCGGCCATGTTCTCCAGCCACGCGGTGTAGCCGTCGACCGGCAGGCCCTCATAGGTGTCGTTGAAGTACCGGTTCTCGAAGGTGTACCGGACGGGCAGCCGGGTGATGTTGGCCGCGGGCAGTTCCTTGGGGTCGGTCTGCCACTGCTTGGCGGTGTAATGCTTGATGAAGGCCTCGTAGAGCGGCCGCCCGATCAGCGAGATCGCCTTCTCCTCGAGGTTCTGCGCGTCGGCGGTGTCGATCTCGGCGGACTGCTCGGCGATCAGCGCGCGCGCCTCGTCGGGGGTGAAGTAGCGGCCGAAGAACTGTGAGACCAGCCCGAGCCCCATCGGCAACGGGTAGGCCTGCCCGCTGTGCAGCGCGAAGACGCGGTGCTGGTAGCCGGTGAAGTCGGTGAACTGCCGGACGTAATCCCAGACCCGCTGGTTGGAGGTGTGGAACAGGTGGGCACCGTAGCGGTGCACCTCGATGCCGGTCTGCGGCTCGGCCTCGGAGTAGGCGTTGCCGCCGATGTGCGGCCTGCGGTCGAGCACCAGGACGCGCTTGTCGAGTTGGGTGGCCGCGCGCTCGGCGATGGTCAGGCCGAAGAATCCGGAACCGACGACGATCAGGTCGAAGTGTCCGGCGCGCCCCGGCTGGCTGGCCGGTGCTACCCGGGAATCTGGAGCGGTCATCGGCAGCCAGGGTATCGGACCCCGGCGGCAGGCCCGTCCTACCGTCCCTCGCGTCGCCGCCCCGGTGTCAGCGGTGCAAGGTCGCGATTAGCTCACGATTCCATATCGTCACTCTATTCACAGTAGTCACACCAGTACCATCGATCACGTCGGCCTCCGGACCTTCGGACATGGTCGGGAGCCGGACACCCGCATCGGCCGGGCACCCGCCGGTACCGCACGAGCACTGACCTTATGTAGTCCATGTATTGAGGAGACTTTCGTGCCGAACAGACGTCGACGCAAGCTCTCGACAGCCATGAGCGCGTTCGCCGCCCTGGCCGTCGCAAGTCCAGCCGCAGTGATCGCCGTTTCCGACCTGTCCGACCGGAACGCACCCCAACACCGTGAATTCGTCCAGGCCGCGATGGTCACCGATCTCCCGAGCGAGCTGATCGGCGCGCTCTCCCAGGGCCTGTCGCAGTTCGGCATCAACCTGCCGCCGTCGCCCACGGGCGTGCTGACCGGTTCGACCCCGAGCCCGTCGCTGGCCTCGCCGTCGCTGACCGCTCCGGCCCTGGCCTCGCCAGGATTGACCGCGCCGGGACTCACCACGCCGGGCCTCACCACGCCGGGCCTGACCGCGCCGGGGGCACCCGGCCTGACCACGCCCGCACTGACCACGCCGGGGCTGACCACGCCCGGCCTGAGCGTGCCGCCGGTGACCGCGGCCGCGCCGGGCCTGGCCGACGCGGGGCTGACCAATCCCGCGCTGACCAGCCCCGGGCTCACCAGCCCGGCGGCCGCTCCGGGCCTGACCACGCCCGGCCTTGACCCTGCGCTGGCCCCGATCTCGAGCACTCCGGGACTCGGCCTGCCGGGTGAGATCCCGATCTCGGCGCCGATCGCCGATCCCGCGCTGGGCAGCTACCCGATCCTGGGTGACCCGTCGCTGGCCGCGGCCAGCCCGGTCAGCACCGGCAGTACGGGAATCATCGGCGATCTCTCGAGCGCCGCGAACCAGCTCGGTGCCGGGCAGGCCATCGATCTGCTCAAGGGCATGGTGATGCCGGCGATCACGTCGGCGATGAAGGGTGCGGTGCCGCCACCGGCTCCGGCGCCGGCGCCTCCCGCGCCACCCGCATAAGACCTGGCCCCGAACGGCACCGCAGACGCCCATGCTCTGCGGTGCCGTTGCAGGGGTCGCGAAAATTTCGTCGGATGTTTGAACGTGTCGAAACACTGGTAACAACTGACACATACGTAACATCAGTCCGTGCTGTCCCGCCGCCCTGCGCCGTCGATCCTCTTCACCGCGGTCGCGGCGACCGCGCTGCTGCTGCCGCTGGCGGTCGACGGCCTGCCCGGTGACCGCGACGACGCCCCCGGCATCGAGACGCCCAAACTGGCCGAACAGCCGCTGGCCGGCCTCGGCGGCGGCGAGACCATCCGCGAGGTCCACCAGGACACGCCGTTCTCCATGGTCGCCCTCACCTCCGACGACCTGACCGGCACCTCGGCGCGCGTCAGGGCCAAGAAGGCCGACGGGTCATGGGGCCCCTGGTACGAGGCCGAGGCGCTCGACGGCGTCGGCGAGGAGTCGGCGGGTGTGCGCGGCACCGAACCGGTGTTCGTCGGCCGCACCACGACCGTGCAGATCGCCGTCACGCGCCCGCTCGACGCGCCGCCGAGCGCCGTTCCGCAGGGCAAGCCGCACGCCGACCTCGGCTACCTGCCCGCCACGGTCGAGCAGCCGTTCGCCCAGAACATCAACGCGGTGCTGATCAGCCCGCCGCAGGCGCCGGTGGACCTCGCCCCGCTGCCCGGTGCCGTCACCGCACCCGGCGTGCCGCCCAACGTCATCTCCCGCGGCCAGTGGGGCGCCGACGAGTCGATGCGGTGCGGCGCGCCCCGCTACGACAGCCGGGTGCGCGCGGGCGTGGTGCACCACACCGCAGGCAGCAACGACTACGCCCCGCAGGACTCCGCGGGCATCGTCCGGTCGATCTACGCCTACCACACCCGCACGCTGGGCTGGTGCGACGTCGCCTACAACGCCATGGTCGACAAGTACGGGCAGGTGTTCGAGGGACGGGCAGGCGGCATGGACCGTCCCGTCGAGGGCTCCCACACCGGCGGCTTCAACGTCGACACCTGGGGAGTGGCGATGATGGGCAACTTCGAGACGGTGCCGCCCACCCCCATCCAGCTGCGCACCACCGGCCGGCTGCTCGGCTGGAAACTCGGGCTCGACCGCGTCGACCCGCGCGGCAGCGTCGTGCTCACCTCCGCGGGCGGCTCGTTCACCCACTTCCCGCGCGGCGCCGCCCCCAGGCTGCCCGCGATCTTCACCCACCGCGACGTCGGCAACACCGAGTGCCCCGGCAACGCGGCCTACGCGGCGATGAACCAGCTGCGCGACATCGCCGCCCGCTTCAACCGGCCGCCCGGCCCTCAGGACCTCGCCGAATCACTGCGCGGCGGCGCGATCTTCGCCCGCTGGGACCAGATGGGCGGCATGGCCGGACCCCTCGGCGCACCGACCACACCGGAGGCCGCGGGCGCCGGTGACGCGCGCTATGTCCGGTTCCAGCGCGGCGCGGTCTACTGGTCCCCGTCCACCGGCGCCAACCCGGTCGCGGGCGCGATCTACGACGCCTGGGGCGCACTGGGCTTCGAGCGCGGCGCGCTCGGTCTGCCCACCAGCGCCGAGATCCCCGAACCGCAGTGGATCGTGCAGAACTTCCAGCACGGCACGCTCAACTTCGACCGGGAGAAGGGCAGCATCACCCGGGTGATCGACGGGGTGCCGCTCGAGTTGCCGCCGCCGTCCGCCGACCACCCGCCGGTACAGCTGGAACGCTTCACCGCGCCGCGCGCGATCGACCCGTAAAGCCGTAGATACTCAGAGCCACCAGCGTTCGAGCACCCGGGCCACCCCGTCGTCGACGTTGGGGGCGGTCACCTCGTCGGCCGCCGCGATCGCATCCGGGTGCGCGTTGCCCATCGCCACGCCGAGGCCGGCCCACCGCAGCATCGGGACGTCGTTGGGCATGTCCCCGAAGGTCACCACGTCGCCGGCGACCAGGCCGAGCGGGCGTGTCAGCTCCTCGATGCCGGTGGCCTTGCTGATGCCCAGCGGCACCACCTCGACCAGGCCGTTGTTGGTGGAGTACGTGAGGTCGCCCTGCAGGCCGATGTGCGGGGCCAACGCCGCCACCATGTCGGCGCTGCGCGCTCCGGCCTTGCGGATCAGCAGCTTCACCGCGGGCGCGCTGAGCAGGTCCTCCACCGACACCTCGGTGTTGTCCGGGTTGAGCCACGCATGCTCGTAGCCGGGCGAACTGACGAACTGCGGCGTCGCGGCGTCGTGGGCCGAGCGGCCCACCCGCTCCACGGCCAGCCCCACGCCCGGGATCACCCGGGCCGCGATCTCGGCCAGCTCGCCCAGCACGTCGGCGGACAGCGTGCGGGCGGAAACGATCCGGTCGGTCGACGGATCGTAGATGACGGCGCCGTTCGCGCACACGGCCATCGGCGCCAGCCCGAGCCCGTCGACGACGGGGTGGATCCAGCGCGGCGGACGCCCGGTGGCCAGCACAAAGACCGCGCCGGCGGCGACGGCGGCGTGCACGGCGGCACGGGTGCGGGGGGACACCTTCTCGTCGTCGTCGAGCAGCGTGCCGTCCACATCGGTGGCGATCAATGCGGGCAGCGTCATCTACGGCTCCTGGCGTCGCGTTCGGCACGCCTGCGGGCCCGCTCGGCGAGTTCGGCCTCATCGAGGCGTGCTGCTTCCTCGAGGGTCGGCGCCGTGCCACCCAGCCGGCGAGGCACCCAGTATGCGCCCTCGGGATGGGGATACTCCGTCTGCACCCGTTCCAGCAGGGCCGTCATCGACTCCCGCATCGCGGCTTCCATCGCGGTGGCGTCGCCCTGCGGAGGGATCGGCCCACCGACACACACCTCGATCGGAATCTTCTTGCGGCCCAGCGCCTTCGGATGATCCTTCGTCCACAACCGGTGGACGCCCCAGATGATCAGCGGCACGATCGGCACCTGCGCCTCGAGCGCCATCCGGGCCGCGCCGGTCTTGAAGCCCTTGAGCTCGAAGCTGCGGCTGATGGTGGCCTCCGGATAGACGGCCACCAGCTCACCCTCGCGCAATTGCCGCACCGCCACCGCGTAGGCGCCCGCCCCGGCCCGCCGGTCCACCGGGATGGTCCCGGTCCGTTTGATCAGGAAGCCGACCAGGCGGAAGTCCTGCATCTCGGCCTTGATCATGAAGCGCAGCCGCCGCCCGCGCCGGCGTGCGGCCAGCCCCGCGGGCAGCCAGTCCACGTAGCCCGTGTGGTTGATCGCCACCACGGCGCCACCGGTCGCCGGGATGTTCTCCAGGCCGTGAAATCCGATCCGGGCCCCGGTGGCGCGCACGGCCGTGGCGGCCGCGAACTCCAACGTCCGATACACCGGTTCCATGAGCGCTACCCCGGCGCTCCGGCGGGTCCCGGCTCCTCGTTCCGTCGGGCCCGCGCGGCGGCCTTCTCCGCGGCCTCCTCGGCGTCCATTTGGTTGGCCTCCGCCAGGGACGGCGCACCGCCGCCGAGCCGGTGCGGCACCCAGAACTCGCCGGGCGGGTGCGGGCCGTAGGACTCCTGGACCCGCTCCAGCAGGTGCTGCATCCGCGAATGCAGCAGCGCGGTCAGCTCGTGCGCGGGCAGCGTCGGCTCGATCGGCTCACCGACGGCGACGGTGATCGGCACCTTCGGCCGGTACAGGTTCTTCGGGTGGCCCTTGGTCCAGATGCGCTGGGCGCCCCACACGATGTGCGGCACGATCGGCACACCCGCCGCGATGGCCATCCGGGCCGCCCCCGACTTGAACTGCTTGATCTCGAAGCTGCGGCTGATCGTGGCCTCGGGGTACACGCCGACCAGCTCACCGGCCTTCAGCGCCGCGCAGGCCGCGTCGAACGACGCCGCCCCGCTGTCGCGGTCCACCTCGATGTGGCGCAGGCTGCGCATGACCGGGCCGGTGATCTTGTGGTCGAACACCTCGCGCTTGGCCATGAACCGCACCTTGCGGCCCTTCTTCTGCCGATACGCGGGCAGGCCGGCGAAGGTGAAGTCGAAGTAGCTGGTGTGGTTGATGGCCACCACCGCGCCGCCCGTCGCGGGCAGGTTCTCCACCCCGGTGACCGTGAACTTCAGCCCCTGAAGCCGCCAGGCCAGGCGGGCCAGCTGGATGACAGTTCCGTATACCGGTTCCACGGTTGCCAGAGTAGTGCGCGGCGAGGCCCCCACTCGGCGCGCCGGTCCCCGCGCCTGCGGCCGTGGCAGGCGAAGCGCCGCACTCCCGTTAAGCTCGATACCGAACAGCGCACCCGTGGAAAGGGCATCAGTGCAGGTCACAAGCGTCGGCCACGCCGGCTTCCGGATCGACACACGTGCCGGCAGCATCCTGTGCGACCCCTGGGTCAACCCCGCCTACTTCGGCTCCTGGTTCCCGTTCCCCGACAACAGCGGCCTGGACTGGGCGGCGCTGGGCGACGTCGACTACCTCTACGTCTCCCACCTGCACAAAGACCACTTCGATCCGGACACCCTGCGCACGTACGTCAACAAGGACGCCACGGTCCTGCTGCCGGACTACCCGGTACCCGACCTGCGCCGCGCACTGGAGGAACTCGGCTTTTACCGGTTCTTCGAGACCACCGACTCGGTGCGCCACGACATCAGCGGCCCCAAGGGCGAACTCGGTGTGATGATCATCGCGCTGAGGGCGCCCGCCGACGGGCCCATCGGCGACTCCGGCCTGGTGGTCGACGACGGCGAGACCGTGGCCTTCAACATGAACGACGCCCGGCCGGTCGACCTCGACGTGCTGGCCGCCGACTTCGGCCACATCGACGTGCACATGCTGCAGTTCTCCGGCGCGATCTGGTACCCGATGGTCTACGACATGCCGGCCCGGGCCAAGGAGGCGTTCGGCATCCAGAAGCGGCAGCGCCAGATGGACCGCTGCCGGCAGTACATCGCCCAGGTCGGGGCGACGTGGGTGGTGCCGTCGGCGGGGCCGCCGTGCTTCCTGGACACCGAGCTGCGCCACCTCAACGACGACCACGGCGATCCTGCGAACATCTTCCCCGACCAGATGGTGTTCCTGGATCAGATGCGCAGGCACGGCCACGACCGCGGCATGCTGATGATGCCCGGCTCGACGGCGGATCTCACCGGCTCACAACTGAACTCGCTGACCCACCCGCTGCCCGACGCCGAGGTGGAGGCCATCTTCACCACCGGCAAGGCCGACTACATCGCGGCCTACGCCGAGCGGATGGCGCCGGTGCTGGCCGCCGAGAAGGCCGGCTGGGCGCCCGCCGAGGGCGAGCCGCTGCTCGAGCCGCTGCGGGCGCGCTTCGAGCCGATAATGCTGCAGAGCGACCAGATCTGCGACGGCATCGGCTATCCGGTGGAGTTGCGGCTGGGCCGCGAAACCGTCGTGATCGATTTTCCGAAACGGGTTGTCCGCGAACCGATCCCGGACGAGAAGTTCCGGTACGGCTTCGAGATCGCGCCGGAGCTGGTGCGTACCGTGCTGCGCGACGCCGAACCGGACTGGGTGAACACCATCTTCCTGTCCACCCGGTTCACCGCGTGGCGCGTCGGCGGGTACAACGAATACCTCTACACGTTCTTCAAATGCCTGACCGACGAGCGGGTGGCCTACGCCGACGGGTGGTTCGCCGAGGCGCACGACGACTCCGCGTCGATCACCATGGACGGCTACGAATTCCAGCGCCGCTGCCCGCATCTGAAGGCCGACCTGTCCAAGTTCGGCGTGGTCGAAGGCAAGACGCTGACCTGCAACCTGCACGGCTGGCAGTGGAACCTCGAGACCGGCCGGTGCCTGACCACCAAGGGCCACGAGCTGCGGAGCCGCGTGCTGTGAGCGCACCGCAGCAGCACTACGACGACGGGCTGGTGCAGCTCGACCAGTACGCGATCACCCTGCGCCGCTACCACTTCCCGTCCGGCACGTCGAAGGTCATCCCGCTGCGGTCGATCCGCGGCTACCAGGCGCGTCCGCTGGACCTGCTGCAGCGCTGCCGGCTCTGGGGCAGTTCGGATCTGCGGCTGTGGTTGCCGCTCGACGTCCGCAGGCCGCTGAAGAGCACGCTGGTCACCCTCGACGTCGAGGACAACCGGTGGCGTCCCGCGTTCACCCCGGAACGCCCCGAGGCGCTGGTCGCGATTCTCGACGACCTGCTGGGGCAGCGCTGACCGCGGTCTACCGGGCGCCGATGCGGTCGCGGCGTGACGACCTGGATCCACAGGCCGCCCTCGACCGGGCGTTCTCGGTGTCCCGCTGCGGCTTCGGCGGGGTGTTGACGCCCGCGCCGGCCGATCTGGAGGCGGCGGTGAGGCTGGCTGCCGAGCAGCACGACGAGCGGCTGGCGCGCCGCATCGAGCGGTTCGCCGCCGTCGAGGAGGGCTCGTTCGTGTGGACCCGCGACGGGGACGGCCTGTTCCGGCTGGGCCGGATCACCGGTCCCTACCGCTACGACGGCGCCGCCGAGGCGGCCGCCGTCGACCTCGTGCACGTGCGGGCCTGCCGATGGGTGGACGCGCCGCTGTCCGAGCCGGCGGTGCCGCCGTCCGTCATCGCCACGTTCGAGCGTGGCGGCCGGAACTTCCAGCGCACCCACGACGCGGGCGTCGCGGCGCAGACACAGCGGATCTGGGACCGGGCTACCGCCTGACCCGCCGCGCCACCCGCCTGACCGCGCGGGTGCCGAGGACCCCGGTGAGCACCCACGGCCCGGCGACGAGCACCGGATCCATCCACGCGTGGTTGCGGTCGACCCGCCGGGTTCCGGTGCGCGCCGCGAGGCCGTTGTAGGTGAACTCGGTCTTGATGCCCGACTCGGTGATCGGATTGTCCGGATGCCCCTTGACCAGGGCCAGCGCATGGCTCTCGATCGCGTCCACCCGGTCGCCGAGGATGAGCAGCAGCCAGTGCGCGGCGCGACCCTCGCTGAACCTGCGGTAGGAGTAGCGGCGAATCGCTCCGGAGAGTCCTCTCGGCGGCGTCGACGTCCCGAACACCGGCGTGAGGAACTGGTGCTCGATCGACCGCTCACGGGGCTGCATCTCGAGCTGGCGGTCCGGGAAGTCCCAGTGCGCACCGGTCTCCTCGAAGCGCAGCTTCGGGACCGACGGCCGGTCCTTCGGATCGAGATCGGCGCCCCAGCCGGGAATGCGGGCCCGCAGTTCCTCCGAGGACGGGACGGGCGGGTGGTCGGCGGTGTAGGTCATGTGGATGCTCCTGCTCACGCGGCTCGGTCGGTTCAGGCGGCGGGCACGACGACCGGCTTGATGCAGCCGTCGAGTTTGGCGGAGAAGACGTGGTAGCCCTCGGCGATGTGCTCCAGCGGAATCCGGTGTGTGATCAGCTCACTGGGCTTGAGGTAGCCGTTCTGGATGTGCGAGAACAGCCGCGGCCACTGGCGCTTGACCGGGCACTGGTTCATCCGCAGCGTCAGGCCCTTGTTCATCGCGTCGCCGAACTTGACCGCGCTGAAGATCGGCCCGTAGGCGCCCATCACCGACACCGTCCCGCCCTTGCGCACGGAATCGATCGCCCAGTTCAGTGCGACCGGTGAGCCGCCCTGCAGCTTCAGCTTCGCGGCGGCCACATGCTGCATCAGGTTGCCGTCCGCCTCGGCGCCGACCGCGTCGATCACCACGTCCGCGCCGAGATAGCCGGTGGCCTTCTTCATCTCGACGACGATGTCGTCGTACTCCGCGAAGTTGCGGGTCTCGGCGTGGGCGAAGGTGCGGGCCTTCTCCAGCCGGTACTCCAGGTGGTCGATCACGATCACCCGGCCCGCGCCCATCAGCCATGCCGACGCGGCGGCGTACAGGCCGACCGGCCCGGCGCCGAAAACCGCGACCACGTCGCCCTCGACGATGTCGCCGAGCTGCGCGCCGAAGTACCCGGTGGCCAGCGCGTCGGTGCACATCAGCGCGTCCTCGTCGGACATCCAGTCCGGGATCACCGCCGGGCCGACGTCGGCGAACGGCACCCGGACGAACTCGGCCTGCCCGCCGTCGTACCCGCCACAGGTGTGCGAGTAGCCGTAGATGCCGCCGACGGCCGTGGCGTTGGGATTGACGTTGTGGCAGTTTGAATACAGGCCGCGGGCACAGAAGAAGCACGACCCGCAGTAGATGTTGAACGGCACCATGACGCGGTCGCCCGGCTTGAGGTTCTGCACCGACGGGCCGACGTCGTGCACGACGCCGATGAACTCGTGGCCGAACGTCATCCCGACCCGGGTGTCGGGCATCATGCCGTGATAGAGGTGCAGATCAGAGCCGCAGATCGCGGCGAGCTGCACCTTGACGATCGCATCGTTGGGATGCTCGATCGGCGGGATTTCCTTCTCCTGCACCCGCACCTTGTACGGGCCGCGGTAGACCATCGCTCGCATTCGCAGAACTCCTCGTGTCGGGTCCCGTCGCGGTACCCGGCACCGGGGCGGTGAAACCCGCGGCGATTCAGTTCTGTCCGCGCAGCACCGTCGCCTCGAGCACCTGCTGCATCCGGCGCTTCGCGGTGCGTCCGGCCGCGGCCGCGGCGCGGTGCAGCGGTCCCGGCGGTGCGGCCCGGTGCACGGACACCACGTCGCCCACCCGCACGATCCCGGGCGTGGCGACGTCGAGGTACACCCCGAGGAAGCGGTTGGTGCGGTCGGAGAGCCTGCGGCCCAGTGCCCGGTCGGTGTCCACCCCGGGTTGCGGCCGGGTCGGCACCGCGCACCGGATGGTCGGAATGGTGACGCGCAGCGTCGACGAGCCGATCTGCAATGTCGCGCCGGTCCATTCGGCCTCGGGGAACTCGCTGCCCGACCCGTCGACGGCGACCAGGAAGTTCGGCCGGAACCGGCGCACGTCGTAGGGCGGACCGTCGGCCGACAGCGCGGCCAGGCTGTTGGTGCTGAGCAGATGGACCGCGCCGAGGTCAACGAACGTGCCGGGCGGCGTCGAGAAGCGCGCCAGCGTGAGCACCTGCCGGGTGGTGAACACCGACGTGTCGGGCAGCGGGTCGGTTTCGCCGAGGCCGAAGTCGCGGCGGACCTCCGCGGCGGCGAAGTTGGCCCGGCTCTGCTGGACCGAGAGCCGGTGGGCGCTGGTGTCGTCGGCGGGCGGCAACGCCGTGAGGCGCACCGGCCGCCCGGCGACCTCGGAGAGCAGCGCGTCGATGCGCGGGTCGTCGCTGGTGTGCTCGGAGCCGTCGGGCAGCGTGATCACCACCGGCGGCGCGTTGCCTGGGCCCGCGTCGGGCCCGGGTTCCTCGGCGTAGCGGGCCGAGCAGCCAAGCAGTGCGGGGATCCGCCGAGCCGTCGCGGTGATGTCCTTGTCGAGGTCGCGCACCGCCCACAACCGGTCGGCGTGCACCCCGCGGGCGTCCACCCGGACGTGGTCCACCCGGCCACCGCCCATCGACTTGACCGGGAAGCGCCACAGCTCACTGATCGTCGTCGAGGACATGGCAGCCTCCGGTTTCAGCGGGACGAGACGGTCTGGCGGAGTTCGGACACCGTGTCCGATTCGGTGTCGTAGACCCGGACGATGGCCTGGTCGCCGGCCTGCAGGAACGTCGACTCGCCGAGTTCGGTGTAGCGCGTCGCGCCGATGCCGATCAGGACGTGCTCGGGGTGCCCCGACGCCACCATCAGCGCGCCGACATCCTCCAGCGGCGTGTCGGCCGAACCCTTCTGGTTGGCCAGCCGCTCGACCACCCAGTCCAGCAGCACCTCGCCGTAGTAGGAGTAGCCGAGCAGCGGGCTGTCGACGCCGTACTCGTGCTCCTTGCCGTCTCCGTCCCGCAGGTAGCAGACCAGCCGCAGCGTCGCGGTGGGTCCGTCCGGCGTCAGGTCGCTGATGTCGAAGAACTGCGCGGCCACCCCCTTGGAGGCCGGGCCCCAGTTCTTCTTGTGGCTGATCTTGGGTGCGCCGGGGCGACGGATCGAGCAGTCGTTGAACGCGCCGAGTGCGAACGGCTCCAGGCTCGCGACCGTGTCGCCGTTCCACTTGACCCGGCAGGCCAGCCCGACCTCGGGCTCGATCTGCAGGTTGAGCGGAGTGTCGCTGGCGGGCAACATGATCGAGTCGTGCGACAGCGGGAACTCGTTGAGGAATCCGTCGCTGCCCGGCGCGTACCAGGGGAAGATGCCCTTGGGCGCAACGCCTTCGGAGGTCACGTTGACGAAATCGACTGCCTCGCCGGCCTGTTCGAGGTGACCGGCGAAGTTGCCCGCTACGCCGAAGCCGAACCAGGAACGCAGTTCGTCGAGTTCGAGTTCGATCACGGTTCCAGTACCTCCCTGCCGACGAACGGCACCAGCGCCTCGGGGACGCGGACGCTGCCGTCGGGTTGTTGGTGGTTCTCCAGTATGGCCACCAGCCACCGGGTGGTGGCCAGGGTGCCGTTCAGGGTCGCCGCGATCTGGGGCTTGCCGTTGTCGTCGCGGTAGCGGATCGCCAGCCTGCGCGCCTGGAACGTGGTGCAGTTCGACGTCGACGTGAGCTCGCGGTAGGTCTGCTGGGTGGGCACCCAGGCCTCGCAGTCGAACTTGCGGGCGGCCGACGAACCGAGGTCGCCCGCGGCGATGTCGATCACCCGGTAGGGAACGCCGATCAGCTCGAGCATCCGGCGCTGCCAGCCCAGCAGCCGCTCGTGTTCGGCCTCGGCCTCGTCGGGGCGGCAGTAGACGAAGCCCTCGACCTTGTCGAACTGGTGCACCCGGATGATGCCGCGGGTGTCCTTGCCGTAGCTGCCCGCCTCGCGGCGGAAGCACGACGACCACCCCGCGTAGCGGCGCGGCCCGGCGGACAGGTCGAGGATCTCGTCGGCGTGGTAGCCGGCCAGCGGCACCTCCGAGGTGCCGACGAGGTACATGTCGTCGGCCTCGAGGTGGTAGACCTCGTCGGCGTGCGCGCCGAGGAAGCCGGTGCCCGCCATCACCTCGGGACGTACCAGCACCGGCGGGATGACGAGGGTGAAGCCGTTGTCGGTGGCCAGCCGGACGGCGAGCTGCATCAGCCCGAGTTGCAGCAGTGCCCCTGCGCCGGTGAGGAAGTAGAACCGCGAACCGGAAACCTTGGCGCCGCGTTCCATGTCGATCAGCCCGAGCGCCTCGCCGAGTTCGAGGTGGTCCTTCGGGTCGTCGAGGCGCGGCGGTTCACCGACGGTCTCGAGGACCGTGAAGTCGTCCTCGCCGCCTGCCGGCACCCCGTCGATCACGACGTTGGAGATGGCCATGTGCGCGGCGGTGACGGCGACGTCGGCCTCGGCCTGCTGCGCCTCGGCGGCCTTGACCTTGTCGGCCAGCGCCCTGGCGTGGTCGAGCAGCGCAGGCCGCTCCTCCGGTGACGCCTTGCCGACCTGCTTGCTGGCCGATTTCTGCTCGGCGCGCAGGTTGTCGGCCGCCGAGACCGCCGCACGGCGGGCGGTGTCCGCGCGCAGCAGCGCGTCGACCAGGTCGGGGTCCTCACCGCGTGCGCGCTGCGAGGCTCGTACGACGTCCGGGTTCTCGCGCAGCAGCTTGAGGTCGATCACGGGTGCCAACCCTACTTTCGGCCGGTGGCCGCGAACATCTGGAGGTAGCCGGTCTGGCCGAACACCTGCGCTGTGTCCGCCGCGCTCGGCGCGCCGGCCTCCGGGTCGGCGCCGGCGTCGAGCAGCAGTCCGACGATCGCGTCCTCGCCCTTGAACACCGCCCCGGCCAACGGGGTCTGTCCGCTGTCGTTGGGCCGGTCGACGTCGGCGCCTCGCTCGACGAGCATCTGCACGGTGCGCGGGTGGCCGTGGTAGGCCGCCAGCATCAGCAGGGTGTCGCCCTTGCCGTTGGTCAGATCGACGGGCACACCGGCGTCGAGGTAGGCGGCGAGCGTGTCGGCGTCGCCGCGGCGGGCCATGTCGAAGAGGCGGCCGGCGAGCTCGCTCAGCGCCGGGTCGATGTCCTCGTCGGGTGCCGGCACACCGGTCAACCTAGCGCGCTGAACAGGGCTCCCAACACAACCCCATAACGTTACAACTGCATCACTTGTCACAGCACCTGACACGCCTGTCACAATGGAGCGGATGTTGGAGGCACCAGAGCACCACGACCCGCTCGCCGACGGGCCCGATGCGCCCGGACAGCGGGTGGCATGGTGGCACAGTCTGCAGGCCGCTTCGACCCGTCGCGCCCTGCTGCTGACGGCGCTGGGTGGTCTGCTGATCGCCGGGCTGATCACCGCGCTGCCCCGCAGCGAGGGCGCCAACGGCATGGGCCTGAACGCCAGCGCCATCAGCCTGGGACCGCGCGGCAACGACACGTTCAACCACGCCAAGGACGGCGACTGCCTGAACTGGCCGGACCGTACCCCGGACGCGGCGGAGATCGTCGACTGCAGCAGTGAGCACCGCTTCGAGGTGGCCGAGTCGGTCGACATGCGCACGTTCCCGGGCAGCGAGTACGGCCCGGAGGCCCCGCCCCCGTCGACCGCGCGCATCCAGCAGATCAGCCAGGAGCAGTGCCAGCCGGCGGTGCGTCGCTATCTCGGGCAGCGGTTCGATCCGAACAGCCGGTTCACCGTCAGCATGCTGTGGTCCGGCGACAAGGCATGGCGCCAGAACGGCGAGCGGCGGATGCTGTGCGGGCTGCAGCTGCCCGGCCCCAACAACCAGCAGCTGGCGTTCCAGGGCAAGGTCGCCGAGATCGACCAGTCCAAGGTGTGGCCTGCGGGCACCTGCCTGGGCATCGACCCGTCGACCAACCAGCCGACCGACATCCCCGTCGACTGCGCGGCGCCGCACGCGATGGAGGTCACCGGCTCGGTGAACCTGGCCGAGAAGTTCCCCGGCGGCCTTCCGCCGGAGCCGGAGCAGGACGCGTTCATCAAGGACGCCTGCACCCGGATGACCGACGCCTACCTGGCGCCGATCCAGTTGCGCAGCACCACCCTGACCCTGATCTACAGCACGATCTCGCTGCCCAGCTGGGCGGCGGGCAGCCATCAGGTGTCGTGCAGCATCGGCGCGACGCTCGGTAACGGCGGCTGGTCGACGCTGCTCAACAGTGCAAAGGGCCCGCTGCAGATCAACGGTCAGCCGCCGGTGCCCCCGCCCGACATCCCCGAGGAGCGGCTGAACCTACCGCCGATCCCGTTCCCCGACGCCGTCGACACCTCGTCGGGCTCGTCGTCGGACTCCTCGTCGGACTCCTCATCCAGCTCGTCGTCGGATTCGTCGTCGCAAACCACCGACGACTCGAGTTCGAGCGACTCGGGCAGCGAGTCCGACGGCACCCAGCACGGACCGCAGCAGGGCACCGCGCCCGCCCCCGGCGAGCCGCCGCCCGCCGACGCCCCGCCCGGCGGGGGCAACACCTTCCTCAACGGCGCGCCGCCGCCGGGCGCGCCGCCGCCACC
>NZ_JAPZPY010000014.1:0-162127 GCF_027529605.1 Mycobacterium hippophais
GCGGCGGGTGAACAGTTCGGCCATGGCGGCGTGTTTGCGTGCGCAGGCGGCGGCTTCGATGCGCGCCCAGCCGGTGATCGCGTCGCAGACCACCGAATCGGCCGACTCGGGCAGCTCGTCCATCTCCGGCGGCAACACGTCGAACATGTGTTCGATACTACTCTGCCGCTCTGACACGACACCTCCAAAGCGAAGCCGCGTGAGGGTTACGCCGCTTGCGCGAAGCCCCAGTCGAACAGGCCGATCGCCTGCCCATAGAGGTCCCCGCTGCCGTACATCTGGACCACCACCAGGCGGCGGTTGCCCCGCTGTGCGGCGCCGACGTAGGTCTTGCGGGCGAGGTTCGTGAAGCCGGTCTTGCCGCCGAGGTCGCCGGGGTAGCGGCTGAGCAGTTCGTTCTGGTTGGTGATCGACTTGCCGGGGAACTGCGCCGACGGCTGCCGCATGATGTGGGCGATCAGCGGATAGCGCAGCGCCGCCCGGGTGATCAGCGCGAGATCGTGCGCGGTGGTGATCGATTCCCATCCCGGACCGTCGAGTCCCGACGGCGACGACGCCCTGGTGCTGCGCGCACCGACACTCGCGGCCTTGCGGTTCATCGCCGCAACAGCGACCCGCTGGCCGCCGAGCATGTCGGCGAGCATGTTCGCCGCATCGTTGCCCGACACCATCAGAAGCGCCTCGAGCAGCTGGCGGGTGGTGTACGGCTGGCCGGGTTTCAGTCCGACACAGGAACATTCGACCTGGGTGTGCGACTGGTTGGCGCGGGCGAAGTTGTCCGGCCGCAGATGATCGAGCACCACCGTGGCCAGCAGGATCTTGATGGTGCTGGCCGGCGCATGCGGCTCATGAGGGTTGCGGCTGGCCAGTACCCGCCCGGAGTCCAGATCGGCGAGCAGCCACGACTGTGCCGGGCCTTCGGGCAGCGACACCGCACCCGCGGGCGCCACCCCGACGGGGTCCGCAGCGGCGGCGGGGAGGGGCACCACCGCCAGTATCGGGACGGCGAGCGCCGCTACCAGCGTGCGCGCCCAGGAACGCTCGCGCGACGTGGCCACGGCCGCCGAGCGTAGTGTTGCCGCCGCATCGAAATCGTCTCGAACTCATTGCAGCTCGGCGTCGACAGGTGTGACGACGCCGGCCGCGGGTTACAGCGCGCCGACCCCGGCGTCGCGGTTGAGCGCGAAACCCCAATCCAGCAGTGCCGCGGCCTGATCCCAGTACGTCGGCCCGCCCTCTTTGACGAGTCCGTACATCATCGCGACCACGAGCCTGCGGCCGTCGCGCTGCGCGGCGCCCACGAAGGTCTTGCGCGCGATGTCGGTGAAGCCGGTCTTGCCGCCGATGGCACCGGGGTAGCGGTGCAGTAATTCGTCCTGGTTGACCAGAACGGCGTCGCCGGCCTTGGTGAAGAACACCGTCGACGGCATCGCCGTGATCTGTGCGAACACCGGGTAGGCCATCGCCGCCCGGAAAATGACCGCGAGGTCGTGCGGCGTCGACCAGAACGGCATGCCGGGGCCGTCCAGTCCGGACGGGGTGACCGCGTTGGTGCCGTGCGCGCCGAGCGAGGCCGCCTTGGCGTTCATCTTCGCGACCGCGGCGTCGGCGCCACCGAGCATCCGGGCCAGCGTGTTGGCCGCGTCGTTCCCCGAGACCAGCAGCAGCGCCTCGAGCAGATGACGGGCGGTGTAGACGTGGCCGGGCTGCACGCCGGCGCAGTTGCACTCGACCCTGGTGTCGGCCTCGTCGGCGACGATCGTCGACTCCAGTGGCACCTCGTCGAGCACCACCTGCGCCAGCAGCACCTTGATGGTGCTGGCGGGGGCGTAGCGGGTGTTCTGCTCGCGGCCGGCGAGCACGCGGCCGGTGTCCATGTCGGCCACCACCCAGGCCTGGGCGGGTCCGTCGGGGATGGGCAGCGAACCCGTCGGCTGGCTGACGCCCACCGCGGGCACGGCCGAGGCCGTCACCGTGGTCGTCGTCGCGCTCGATGCGAACAGACACAGCGCGGCCGTCACGGCCGCCAACAGCCTCCCCATGGGCGGTGAGCCTAACCCGACGGTTGCGGGTGATTCCACATCCGGTCGCAGACGGGCGCCGGGACGGGCAGCGCGGACTCCGGCAGCGGGGGCACCGCCGACAGCAGTGGGTTCCTGTCCCTGCGCGCACCCGCCTCCCGGCCCTGACCCCAGCCGACCATCCGCCGGTACCCGCCGAGCAGGCCGGACCGGGCGACCGCGTCTTCGTCGGCGTGCGGGCTGTCCGCCCCGACGGGCGTCGCCGCGGGGGACACGTAGAGGGCGTCGGTGGGGCAGTACGCCTCGCACATGAAGCAGGTCTGGCAGTCGCCCTGACGGGCGATCGTCGGCACCCCGTCCGGTCCGCGGTCGAAGACGTCGGTGGGGCAGACCTTGATGCACATGTCGCAGGCGATGCAGGCCTGCGCGCTGACGATCTCGATCACGCGCAGGCCCCCGCGGCCACCGGGTCGGCCGCGAACCGCTGTGCGACCGGATCGATGGCCGTCCACACCTCGTCGAGACCGCCGACCAGGATTCGGTGCGCGAACGCCGGCGAGGTGTCGGGGAGGTCTTCGCGGCGGTGCAGGCCGCGGCTCTCCTGCCGCACCAGTGACGCCGCGGTGATCCAGCGGGCGGTCGCCACCAGCGCGACGGCCTGCCGCGCCTTGTAACCCTCCCGGTCGGGCAGCGGCGCCAGGCCGCCGGACACGTCGCGCCACAGCGTCTCCAGCGCCGCCGCCGACTCGCGGAGCCGGTCGGCGGCCTTCAGGTAGCTGCGCAGCGGCGGCAGGATGTGCGACTGCACCGCGCGCACCACCTCGTCGGCGGTGGGTGCACCGCTGCCGCCCCGGACGGACCCGGGCGTCGCTGCGGCCGGCGCGGCCCTGCGGCGCCTGCTGAACTCGGCGGCGCCGCGCCCCGCGAACGTCCCGGAGGCGATCGCCCATGACCCGTTGCGGCTGCCTCCACCGCTGACCGCGCCGGTGACCAGTTCGCGCGTCGCGGCGTCACCGGCGGCGAACACGCCGGGAACCGTTGTCGCGCAATCGGGCCCGGTGATCCGCAGGCCGCCGGTGCCGCGCACGCTGCCCTCGTAGACCATCCGCACCGGGTAGGCCGTGGTGAACGGGTCGATGCCTGCCTTGTCCAGGGGCAGGAAGTAGTTGGGCTGCGCGTCGCGCATCGTCTGCCGGACGTGGGCGGGGGCCCGGTCGAGCCGGGCGAACACCCGGCTGCCGTGCGCCAGCGCCCACTGGGCGTCCTGCCGTCCGGTCAGGCCCGGCCGGGTGGCCAGCGGCTGCCCGTCCTCGTCATAGAAGCTGCCCCACTGCAGCATCCGGCCCTTGGTGTGCCCACCCCACTCCGGCGCCAGCGCATACGCGCTGCAGAACTCCATGCCGGACAGGTGTGCACCGTGCTCGGCGGCCATCAGCAGGCCGTCGCCGGTGTCCACGTTGGTGCCGAATGTCCCGGACAGGAAGGCGGTGCCGCCGGTGGCGATGACCACCGCGCCCGCACGGATCCGCCACGGCCGTCCGCCGTCCTGCCGCGCGATGCCCGCGGCGCCGTCGACGACGCCGTCGCGGTCGGTGGTCAGCTCGAGTGCCGGATGGTGGTCGAGGATCCGCACGCCGCTGCGGTGGGTCCGGCGCCGCATCCGGCGCATGTACTCGGGTCCCTGCAGGCTGCTGCGCAGCGGTTCGCCGTCGGGCCCCACCGGGAACGGGTAACCCCACTGCGCCAGGTGTTCGATGCGCTCCCATGAGGTGGCGAGCACCCGCGACATCCAGTCCTGATCGGTGATGCCGCCGGCCACGGCCTGATGGCGGCGGACCGCGTCGTCGCGCGGGGACCCCGGCGGCACCAACCACAGATTGTTGCCCCCGGCCGCGGTGGCCCCGCTCGTTCCGCAGTAGCCCTTGTCCACCAGCGTGACGCGGCTGCCACTCTCGGCCGCCGAGATCGCCGCCCAGGTGGCGGCGGGGCCGCCGCCGAGCACGAGCACGTCGGTGTCGTGGATGTCAGGAGACGGCGTTGTGCCGGTCATCGCCCACCTCCTCGCGCACACCCAGTTCGGCGAGCAGGTCGCTGCGCAGCTCGGCGAAGCCGGCGTCGCCGCGGGTGCGCGGGAACGGCAGACCGACAGGGCGATTCAGCGACACCCGCCCGCCGGAGAGCACCACCACCCGGTCGGCCAGCAGGATCGCCTCGTCGACGTCGTGGGTGACGTGCAGCACCGCCATCCGCCTGCGGGCCCACAGTTCGTGCAGCAGCTTGTACATCTTGATCCGGGTGAGCGCGTCGAGGGCCCCGAACGGCTCGTCGAGCAGCATCAGGTCGGGTTCCCGGACGAGCGCGCGCGCGAGCGCGACCCGCTGGGCCTCGCCGCCGGACAGCGACAGCGGCCATGCAGCGGCCTTGTCGGTGAGGCCCACCTCGGCCAGTGCCGAGCGGCTACGGTCGGTCCGGCTCGGCGCGTCCGGTCCGCGGTCGGTCAGCGCGAAGGTGACGTTCTTCAGCGCCCGGCGCCAGGGCAGCAGCCGCGGATTCTGGAACACCACGGCCCGCGACCGCGGCGCCACCACCGATCCGGTGACCTGATGGTCGAGACCGGCCAGGATCCGCAGCAGCGTGCTCTTGCCGGAACCCGAGCGGCCCAGCATCGCGACGAATTCGCCCTCGGCGATGTCGATGTCGAGGTCGTCGAGCACTCGTTGCGCGCCGAATGCGCGGCGCAGCCCCCGGACGGTCACCACCGGAGCGCTCATGCGGTGCCCTCGAAACCGGTGAAGCCGTTGCGCCAGGACAGCAGCAGCCGTTCCAGCACCCGCACCAGTGAGTAGGACGCCAGGCCCGCCACCGCGTAGATCACGATCACCAGCAGCGAGACGTCGAACTGCAGATTGGTCTGCGCGCGCGACATCAGGAAGCCGATGCCCTCGGTGGTGTTGATCATCTCGGCGAAGATCAGGCTCAGCCACGCGCTGGACAGCCCGAGGCGAAGGCCGACAAGGAAATTCGGCATCGCGCCGGGCAGGATGACCTGGGTGATCAGCGTGGACCTGCGCGCCTCGAGGGTCTGGGCCATCTCGACCAGCTGCTGGTCCACACCGCGGATTCCCGCGTAGGTGTTGATGTAGATGGCGATCGCGACGCCGAGGGTGATGAGCACGATCTTGGGGCCCTCACCGATGCCCATCCAGATGATCAACAGCGGGGTGAGCGCGAAATTGGGTACGGCCTTGAGGATCTGCATCGTCCAGTCGAGCAGGTCCTCACCGGTGCGGGTGAGGCCCGCCAGCACCGCCAGCAGCACACCGAACAGGATGCCCAGCACGGTGCCGGTGAGCACCCGCGTCGCCGACACCCCGACGTGCAGGGCGAGCTGGCCGTCGGACAGCAGGCGCCATGCGGTGGTGGCGACGTGTGCCGGATTGGGGAACAGATCCGGGTTGAGCAGACCGGTGGTCGACCCGATGGTCCACGCCGCCAGGATCAGCACTGGGCTCACCATGCGGCGCACCGGGCGCGGGATCATGGCCCATACGCCGCGCCGCCGGCGGTGCCCGGCGACGACGTCGATCAACTCGGGTGCTGGGGCGCCGGCGCGTGCAGGCGCAACTGTGGCCGTCACTGCTTCGCCCCGGCCCATTCACGCACCGAGTACTCGTTCTCCAATGACCCGTCGGCGTTGAGGAACTCGTAGGCCGCCTCGAGCTGATCCACGCCTTCGGCGGGGAACGGTTCGGTGTTGAACTCGTCCTTCTTCGTCGCCTGTTTGACGAAGTCCAGTTGCGTTCCGTCGGTCTGGGCGACCCAGGCGAGGTAGGCGTCGAAGTTCTCGGTGATGTCGACATTGACCGCGGTGACGGCCTTGCGCCAGGCGTCGGCGAATTCGGGGTGCGCCTCGGTGAAGGTGTCGAGCGCGATGTTGGTGCCGGTGCTGCCGAAGCCGTGCCGCGACAGACTGTCGATGACGGGGAAGCCCTTGTTCTCCAGTTCGATCGCGCTGGCCCCGGTGACGACGGTGGCGTCGATCCGGCCCGAGCTCAACCCGGCGATGGATTCGGGTGTCGGCACGTCGCGGACCTTAATTTTTCCGGTGAGGCCGGCGGCGGCGATCAGCTGCTTGGCCGCCCGGTCGCGGATGGTGCCCTGCGGTGCGGTGACCGACTTGCCGACCAAGCTCGCGATGTCGGTCGGTCCGCCCTTGGCGCCCACCAGCCACGCGTCACCGTTGATCGAATCAAGGCTCAGCAGGACGACTTTCGGGTCTCTGCTGCGGGCGCGCAGCGCTGGGTTGTCCCCGATGGCGGCGACGTCGACGGCGCCGGCGAACAGCGCCGAGGCGACATCGCTGCCGGACTGGAAGAACGAGTACTCGATCTTGTCGACGCCGGCGGCCTTGAGCTGCTCGGAGAGGATGCCCTCCTTGTCGCCCCACCCCAGCGACCCGGCGGGGGTCCCGGTGGGAGAGGTCGCGCCGATGCGGAGTGTGTAGCCGGTGCCGTCGCCGTCATTGGCGCAGGCGACGACCGTCGCGAGGAGCAGTGCTGATGCCGCGGCGAGGCGTGAAAGACGGTTGAACACAGGAGAACTCCGAAGGTGAGGTGACGCGCGGGAACGCGGCGTCGGCGGGGCCCGTTTCGAGGGCTTGCTGTAGTACACGTCGATCGCCGGGTCCGGTCGATCCTTTGAATCACCTTGACCGCAAGATCACCTGCCGCTGCGGTCGTGTTGAATGACGCCATGTTGTCGCAGGCGGAGATCTCGGACCGGCTCGAGATCCAGCAGTTGCTGATCACCTACTCCGAGGCGATCGACCGGCGACGGTTCGACGAGCTGGACGAGGTGTTCGTGCCCGACGCCTACATCGACTACCGGGCCACCGGTGGCATCGACGGCCGCTACCCGGATATCAAGACCTGGCTGGCCGATGTGCTGCCGAAGTTCTTCAGCGGCTACGCCCACATGCTGGGGCTGCCGGCCATCCACCTCGACGGGGACACCGCCACCGCCCGCACGTTCTGCTTCAACCCGATGGTGTTCGTCGGCGAACGGCCGACCACCATGCTGATCGGCCTCTGGTACGAGGACGAGTTCGTCCGCGCCGACGCCGGCTGGCGGATGAGCAGGCGTGTCGAGGTGAAGTGCTTCGACAAGCAGTGACGCCGCGATTTCCGCTTGACCTGTCCGTTCTGGCACAATAGGCGGCTGTCTACCGGGCGACCCGCCCTGTGCGATCGGCCTCCGGCTTCTCGCGGGGTGCTTGTCCGGTGGTCACACACGCAAGGCAAAACCGGACCGGGCATCCCGCCCGCGTCGCTTGAATTGCAAGCGTGGCAGACACAGGAGAAGCGCCACACATGGCTGTCAAGATCAAACTTGCTCGTTTCGGCAAGATCCGCAACCCCCAGTACCGCATCGCCGTCGCCGACGCGCGCAACCGACGCGACGGCCGGTCCATTGAGGTCATCGGCCGGTACCACCCGAAGGAAGAGCCGAGCCTCATCGAGATCGATTCCGAGCGCGCGCAGTACTGGCTGGGCGTCGGCGCCCAGCCCACCGAACCCGTGCTGGCGCTGCTGAAGATCACCGGCGACTGGCAGAAGTTCAAGGGTCTGCCCGGCGCGGAGGGCACGCTGAAGGTCAAGGAGCCCAAGCCCAGCAAGCTCGACCTGTTCAACGCTGCGCTGGCCGAGGCCGACGGCGGCTCCGGCGCCGAGGCCACCCAGCCGAAGAAGAAGAAGGCGCCCGCCAAGAAGGCCGCCTCCGACATCGAGGCGACCGCCGATCCGTCCGGTTCGGCCGACAAGTCCGAGCCCGCGGCCGAGGGCGCTGACGCCACCGTCGCCGGCGCCACCGGCGCTGACGTCACCGAAAGCTGAGGCGGCCGTGACTGTCGTCGTCGACGCCGTCGAGCATCTGGTGCGCGGAATCGTGGACAACCCCGATGACGTGCAGGTCGACCTGGTGACCAACCGGCGTGGCCGCACCGTCGAGGTGCACGTCCATCCCGACGATCTCGGCAAGGTGATCGGGCGAGGCGGGCGTACCGCGACGGCGCTGCGCACCCTGGTCGCCGGGATCGGTGGCCGGGGCATCCGCGTCGACGTGGTGGACACCGACCAGTAGTCCCCCTGCCCCTGGGCAGGGCCGAAACGACGCGGGGAACACGATGGACCTGGTAGTCGGTCGTGTCGCCAAGGCGCACGGCGTAACGGGCGAATTCGTCGTCGACGTCCGCACCGACGATCCGGAAGGCCGATTCGTCGCCGGCGCCCTGCTGCGTGGCCGCTCGAGGGCCGGCCCCGAACGCGAGTTCGTGGTCGAGTCGGTGCGTCCCCACGGCGGGCGGCTGCTGGTCCGGGTGCAGGGCGTGGCGGACCGTACCGCCGCCGATGCGCTGCGCGGCACGGTGTTCCTCGTCGATTCCGCGGACCTGCCACCGATCGAGGAGCCCGACGAGTACTACGACCACCAGCTCGAGGGTCTCACCGTGCGCACCGTCGGGGGGCTCGAGGTGGGCACGGTGACCGAGGTGCTGCACACCGCGGGCGGCGAGCTGCTCGCGGTGCGCCGGTCAGGCGGCGCGGAGGTACTGGTGCCGTTCGTGGCCGCCATCGTCACCTCGGTGTCGCTGGCCGACGGCTCCGTTGAGATCGACCCGCCCGAGGGCCTGCTGGAGATGAACTGACGGCATGCGGATAGACGTCATCACGATCTTCCCGCGTTTCCTCGATCCGCTGCGGGAGTCGTTGCCCGGCAGGGCGATCGAGGCCGGCCACATCCAGTTCGGCGTACACGACCTGCGGCGGTGGACCCACGACGTGCACCGGTCGGTGGACGATTCGCCCTACGGCGGCGGCCCGGGCATGGTGATGAAGGCGCCGGTGTGGGGCGATGCGCTCGACGAGATCTGCACCCCCGACACGCTTCTGGTCGTCCCGACGCCGGCAGGCCGGCTCTTCGATCAGGCCACAGCGCGGCGGTGGACGGCCGAACGGCACCTGGTGTTCGCCTGCGGCCGGTACGAGGGCATCGACCAGCGGGTGCCCGACGACGCCGCGAGGCGCATGCGGGTCGAGGAGGTGTCGATCGGCGACTACGTGCTCACCGGCGGCGAGTCCGCGGCCGTCGTGATGGTCGAGGCGGTGGTGCGGTTGCTGCCCAACGTGCTCGGCAACCCGGCGTCGCACCAGGACGACTCGCACTCCGACGGGCTGCTGGAGGGCCCCAGCTACACGCGGCCGCCGACGTGGCGCGACCTGACGGTGCCGGAGGTGCTGCTGTCGGGCGATCACGCGAAGATCGCCGCGTGGCGGCGGGAGCAGGCGGTGCAGCGCACCAGGGACCGCAGGCCCGATCTGCTGGGCGGCGACTCCTAGGAGATCCTGCCGCCGGGGAACATCGTTCGGACGAACTGCGTGATCGTCTCGCGGGCCTCCGCGGCGCCGGCGGGCTGGTCGGAGCCCACCACCATCACGTACCGCCGGTCCTTACCGACGATGCCGGTGGACAGGTGCATCCAGTCCGACCCGACGCAGCACATCCAGCCCTGCTTGTAGCCGACCCGCTCGCCCGGCAACCCGTCGGGGATACCGAAGCGCTGGGGATAGGTCCCGCCCGGCTGGGTTCCGTCGAGTCCGGTGGGCGCCGCCGAGAACAGGTCGCCGACGATCATGTCGGCCTTGTCGGGAGGCAGCCCGCCTGCGCCGGAGAGCAGCATGTCGTAGAAGCGCACCAGGTCGGCGGCCGTGCTGATGGTGTTGTACCAGAGGCCGTTGCTCGGTGGGCGGGTGCCGCGCAGGCCGTAGCGGGCGGCCACCTTCGTGACGATCGAGCTTCCGCCGTAGCGATTCCAGAACACCTCGGCGGCGCTGTCGTCGGAGGAGCGCAGCATGGCGTCGAACAGCGTGCGGTCCTCCGGAGAGAGCGGTGCGTCGCTGCGCAGCATCTCGTCGGCGATGAAGAGCTTCACCACCGATGCGATGGCGATGCCGCGCGTGTTGCCGTTGGACACCGTCAGGCCGGTGTTGCGGTCGAGCACCAGGGCGGTGATGTCGGCCCCGGCGTCGGCGGCCTCGGCGGTGGCCAGCTGCGCCCGGTCGGCCAGCCCGTCGAAGCTGGCGGCAGGCTGGTCGGGCGGCGCGATGGGCAGCGGGGCCAAGCTGCCTTGCGGCGCCACCACCGTCAGGTGCGGGGCTTCGGCCGGAGGCGGCGGCGTGCCGTACACCCGCGCCTCGCAACCGGAGATCGCGAGCGCCGCGGCCAGCAGGGCTGCGCCGGCCGTCACGACCCTGCACGGCCGTCGCATATCTCTCCTCGGCATACTTTCGGGAGTCATCGCAACCGGCGGTCGCACCGTTGCCCTGGCCGGTGATTCCAGCCTAACGGCTCGGTGGGGGGCACGCCCGCCCGTCCGCCCCGGCCGGTCGCCCGCCGGTGGAACACGGCGATTTCGCTGCAACGGTGCCCGTCTGGCACAATTGAGCAGTTGTCCGCAGCGGCCGGTTACGTCCGTGTGCTGCGTGATACACCTCGAAACGCCCGGAACACCCCGGCACGGTGGCGCGCCGCACTGCGACAGCCTGCCCCGACGCCGCGAACAAACAAGGAAGTGTCACCGATGAACACGCTGGACTTCGTCGACCAGACGTCGCTGCGCGACGACATCCCGGCTTTCGGCCCCGGCGACACCATCAATGTCCACGTGAAGGTCATCGAGGGGTCCAAGGAGCGCATCCAGGTCTTCAAGGGTGTGGTCATCCGCCGGCAGGGTGGTGGCATCCGCGAGACCTTCACGGTCCGCAAGGAGAGCTACGGCGTCGGCGTCGAGCGCACCTTCCCGGTGCACTCGCCCAACGTCGACCACGTCGACGTGGTGACCCGCGGTGACGTTCGCCGGGCCAAGCTGTACTACCTGCGCGAACTGCGTGGCAAGAAGGCGAAGATCAAGGAAAAGCGCTGACTTGCCGCGCTGTGACCGTTGCGACGGTCGGCACGCCACGCTGGCTAGTCTGACCTGGTGACCCGATCCAGCGACCCCGCCGACACACCAGCCGACGGGATGGCCGAGGACACCGTCGACGAAGCGGGACCGGACCGAGAGCCGGATCGCGAGCAGGACAAGCCGGACCGGAAGCGCGGCGCGCTGCGCGAGGGCGCGATCCTCGTCTCCATCGCGCTGGTTCTGTACTACGTGATGCTCACGTTCGTCGCGCGGCCCTACCTGATCCCGTCGGAGTCCATGGAGCCGACGCTGCACGGGTGTCCAGGCTGTGTGGGTGACCGCATCATGGTCGACAAGCTGACCTACCGGTTCACCCAGCCCGAACCTGGTGACGTCGTCGTGTTCAAGGGCCCGCCGAACTGGAACATCGGCTACAAGTCGATCCGGTCGGACAACACCGCGATCCGCTTGGTGCAGAATGCGCTTTCGTTCGTCGGCTTCGTGCCGCCCGACGAGAACGATCTGGTCAAACGTGTGATCGCGACCGGTGGGCAGACGGTGGAGTGCCGTGCCGCGACCGGGCTGACAGTCAACGGCAAGCGGCTCGACGAGCCGTACCTCGACGCGCAGACCATGATGGCCGATCCCGCCATCTACCCGTGCCTGGGCAATGAGTTCGGCCCGGTCACCGTGCCGGACGGCAGGGTGTGGGTGATGGGCGACAACCGCACCCACTCCGCCGATTCCCGGGCGCACTGCAGCAATCAGCCGGCCGACGCGCAGCGTGGGCTGCTGTGCACGGGCGACCCGACGGCGGGCACCGTGCCGGTGGACAATGTGATCGGTAAGGCGAGGTTCATCGCGTGGCCGCCGTCGCGGTGGGGCGGCGTCGGCTCGGTGAACCCCCAGACGGATTCCTAGCGGCGGCGATCGAGCCGCGGCGCGAGATGCGGAGGCTGAGCGTGCCGGCGACCTGGCCGCCCCGGGCGGTGATGCGGAAGTCCGCCGGACTGCGCACCCTCGAATCGGCGCTGTACCGCGGTGGGCTCGGACCCGTCGCGGGCGTGGACGAGGTGGGCCGCGGTGCCTGCGCCGGTCCGCTGGTCGTCGCCGCGTGTGTGCTCGGCCCGAACCGGCTGGAGAGCCTGGCCGCCCTCGACGACTCCAAGAAGCTGGGCGAGAAGGAGCGCGAGCGGCTGTTCCCGCTGATCCGCCGCTACGCCCTGGCCTATCACGTGGTGTTCATCTCCTCGACCGAGGTCGACCGCCGCGGCGTGCACGTCGCGAACATCGAGGGGATGCGCCGTGCGGTGGCCGGCCTGCCGGTGCGGCCGGGGTACGTGCTGTCCGACGGGTTCCGGGTGCCGGGGTTGCCCATGCCGTCCCTGCCGGTCATCGGCGGTGACGCGGCGGCGGCGTGCATCGCGGCGGCGAGCGTGCTGGCGAAGGTGAGCCGGGACCGGTTGATGGTCGCCATGGAGGACGAGCATCCCGGCTACGGGTTCGCACTGCACAAGGGCTACTGCACGCCGACGCACACCGCGGCGCTGGCCGAGCTGGGGCCGTGTCCCGAGCACCGGTACTCGTTTGTGAACGTACGACGCGCGGGTAGCCGCACCGAGGTGGTGGTGCGCGAAGCCCCCGGCGGAGTATTGGACGCGCTGGATCAGGAGCCGGAGCAGCGGGGCGACGTCGGGTGAGGAAAGATGACATGAACCGAGCAGAAGGACAGCGCAGCCCATGAGTGCCGAGGATCTCGAGAAGTACGAAACCGAGATGGAGCTCTCGCTGTACCGCGAATACAAGGACATCGTCGGTCAGTTCAGCTATGTCGTGGAGACCGAACGGCGGTTCTACCTGGCCAACAGCGTCGAGATGGTGCCGCGCAACGCCAACGGCGAGGTGTACTTCGAGCTGCGGCTCTCCGACGCCTGGGTGTGGGACATGTACCGGCCCGCGCGGTTCGTCAAACAGGTGCGGGTGATCACCTTCAAGGACGTCAACATCGAAGAGGTCGAGAAGCCGGAGCTCCGGCTGCCGGAGTGATGCGGTTCAGGACGCGACGGCGACCGGCGCCAGGTAGCCGCGTTCCGCGGCGACGTCGGTGAGCAGCCGGCGCAGCTGCCGCCTGCCGCGGTGCACCCTCGACATCACGGTGCCCAGCGGCACGGCCATGATGTCGGCGATCTCCTGGTATTTGAATCCCTCGACGTCGGCGTAGTACACCGCGAGCCGCTGGCCCTCCGGCAGTGCGTCCAGCGCGGCCCGGACGTTGTCGTCGGTCATCGCCGCAAGGGCCTCCAGTTCGGCCGACGGCCGCATCGCCGCCGTGGCGTAGAACTGGGCGTCGGTCAGCTCGTCGGTGAGGAACTCGTCGGGCCGGCGCTGGGATGTCCGGTAGGCGCCGATCCAGGCGTTGCTCATGATGCGGAACAGCCAGGCCCGCAGGTTGCTGCCCTCGCGGAAGGTGGCGAAGCCGACGTAGGCCTTCATCATCGTCTCCTGCACGAGGTCCTCGGCGTCGACCCGGCTGCGGGTGTGGCGCAGTGCGCCCCGGTACAGCTGGTCGACGTAGGGCAGTGCGTCCCGCTCGAATCGCGCGGCCAGCTCCGCGTCGATCGCGGTCGGACCGCACGAGCGCAGAATTCGTTCTCCAGCAATCATTTCCGTAGCCACCATGTCCGTCATCCCTTTCGAGTCGGTACGGGAATGACGCTATGGCCACCGGGGTGCGGCCGGAATGCTGCTGGCCTCACAGCCTTGTGGGGGTTAGCACTACCTCGCGGAGCGGTCAGTCCGTCCTGGTGAGCGTGAACGGCATGCGGATGTTCAGCCATCTGTTGACCCCGCACGCGCCGCTGGGCCCGGTCGTCTCGTCGAATCCGGTGAGCCGGTCGTGGCGGTCGGGTGCGTCGAGGCGGGCCGCCCAGAAGGTGAACGACTGCTCGCCGGGTGCGGTGGACCCGTCGGGGCATCGTTGCCAGTCCGGGATGACGCGCACGGCCCGCCAGCGCTGGCTCTGGTACACCAGGTCGGCGCTCCAGCCCTGGTCGCTGGTGACGGTGCCGGTGCAGTCCTGGTAGGTGGTGCACGACGAGGTGAGGGTCCAGGTCGCCGTGACATCGGCCTGGTAAGCCATGATCTCGTTCGTCTTGGCCCACAGGCCGTCGGAGAACGCGGTGAAGGTGCCGTTGAGGGCGACCTCGTCGCCGGTGGCGGCTGCCGGCGCCGCCGTGACCCCGGCCGATGCGACGAGCGCGGCGACGAGGAGCGCCGGCGGGCGGGTCATCCGGCATCCGAGTAGACGAGGTTCTGCCAGGTCTTCGGGGTTCCGGGGGCCGCCACATCGGCCTGAGCGGATATTTCGCCGGTCGGGGATGCGTACTGACCGGTGGTCGGGTCGTAGCGTGCGACGGCGACAGTCGCGCTGCGGGAACCGGAATCGGTGGAGTATCCGCTCGGCGCGGCGACCGGACCGGGCGGCGGCCCCGGCGGTGGCGGATCCGCGGGCGCCGAGGGTGCGGGCCCGAAGGGCGGTGTTCCACCGAGGGGTCCGAAGATCCGCTCGTCGACGTCGACCCGCCCGTCCGGCGGGACGCCCTGCGCGATCAGATTCGGGTCGAGCGGATACGGACCCAGCGCGTGCTGCCGGGTGGCCAGCGGCTGAAAAGGCCTGTCGCTCTTGCACTCGTCGACAGTCGGCGCATACTTGCCGGGTTTGTCCATGCACGGGAAGTTGCGGGCGCCGCGCACTGCGACCGGGGAGTCCTGCGGCAGCTTGCAATAGAGACCGTCGGGTGTGTCGATGGTGGTCGTGTCCGCCGGGGACCGCCACTGCGACGGCGGCAGGAACCCGACGGTGCAGGACGGCGGGTCGCTCACCGAGATGCGGAAGTCTCCGATCGGGATGCCGGTGGCGTTGTTGCTGCCGACTGCCGACTGGTACATCGCCGACGCGGGCGGCAGCAGCACGAGTAGCTGCTCGAGGCCCGGCCGGTAGGTCACCGCGACCTGACCCAGTGACGTCATGTTGGCCAGCAGCACCGGCAATGTCGGCCGCACCTGTTCGAGCAGCCGCGAGACCTCCTGCGCTGCAGCGGGTCCGGTCTGCAGCAGGGTGCGGACCTGCGGGTCGTTCGTCACCAGTTGGCCACTCACCCCGGCCAGCCGCTTCGACCAGGTGCGCAGTGAATCGGCACTGACGGCCTGACCGTCGAGCACCGGGCGGGCGTCCTCGACGAGTGCTGCAGTCCGGTCGGCAACCGCGTCGGTGTCACCCGCGATGCGCGACGCCGAATCCATCAGGGACTGCAGGTCGTACGCGGCGCCGTCGAACGCCGCGAAGGACTCGTCCAGCAGTTCGGTCAGTCTGTCCTTCGGGATGCTGGTGATCAGGGCGCTCAGCCGGTCGAGCATCGGTGCCACCTCCTGCGGTATGACAACCGCCGCGGCCGGTATCACCGAGCCGTCGCGAAGGTAGGGGCCGCTGCGGGTACGCGGCTGCAGGTCCACGTACTGCTCGCCGACCGCGGAGACGCTGCGCACCTCGGCCTGCAGATCGGCGGGCACCGGTGGCGACGTCGCCAGCGACAGCGTGGCCACGGCACCACCGCGGTTCACGTCGACGCCCGTCACCCTGCCGATCTGCACACCGCGGTAGGTGACGTTCGCGAATCGGTAGAGGCCGCCGGCGTTGGGAAGTTCGAGTGTCACGTCGATCCGCCCGACACCGAGCATCGTCGGGACCTGCACGTATTTCACGACCATCACTGTGACGCCCACGATCGAGGCGAGGGTGAACACGGCCAGTTGGATCCTGATCAGACGGGTCAGCATCAGCCACCACCCCCCGGCGGCGGCCCCGGCGGGGCGGGCAGGGCGGTGGGTAGCCGCTCTGGTCCCAGCACCCCCACCGGCGGTGCGACGGCCTCACCCAACGGATTCTTGGAGTAGAACGAGGCGTAGCCCGGGTCCCCCGGGGCGGGCACCAGCGGGGCGTTCTCGTCGCCGAAGGACGTGCCTGCCAACAGACCCCGCTTGAAACGCCCGAGTGTCAGGTCGACGGTGACGAACAGGTTCATGTAATCGCCGCGAATACCGCGGTCGATGATGTTCTGGTTCAGCGGGAATGTCGTGGCGAAGCCGAGCGCCTGACTGATCTCCGGTCCGACGTCGACCAGTGCTCGCAGCGTCGGTGCGAGATGCCGCAGGTTCTCCAGGAGGTCCGCCTTGACGGCGTCGGTGACCGCGGTTGCGGTGTCGCTGAACGTGCGCAGGCTGTTCAGTGCCTCGATCAAACGGGGGCGCTCGCGCAGCAGCACGTCGAGCGCTGCGGGGACCTCATCGAGTGCCCGCCTGATGACGTCGCGCTGACCGGCCATGGCCGCGGCGAATCTGTTCAGTTCGGTGACCGTCGCGATGATGTTGTCGCGCTGGTCGTTCAGGGTGCCGACGAAGGTGTCGAGCCGGCCGAGCAGGTCGCGGATGTCGCTCTGGCGACCGGCGAACACAGCGTTGAGGGAGTGGATGATGTCGCCCATCTGACCGAGCCCACCTGCGTTGACCACCGCCGAGAGCGCGGCGAGTGTCTGCTCGGTCGAGGGATAGGTCGACGAGCGGTTCAGCGGGATCGTCGCGCCGGCGTCGAGCACACCGCTGGGCGGCTGCCCGATCGGGGTCGTCAGCTCCAGGTGCATGGAACCCAGCAGGCTGGTCTGGCCGACCGTCGCCGCGGCATTGGCGGGAATGTCGACGCCGGGGCGCACCGAGATCTCCACGTCGGCATGTCGGCCTGCGACGCGGATGTGCCGGACGTTGCCGATGACGACGTCGTTGATCATGACGGGCGAATTCGGTTCGAGTGTACCGACATTCGCCAGCTCTACGGTGTATGACGCACCGCCGCCGACTGTCCCCGGCAACGGCAGCGAGTTGGCGCCCTGGAAACTGCACCCCGTCACGCAGACCATCGCGGTCATGGTGACGGCGATGACACGCCGGCCGATCGTTCTCAGCGTCACGGCGAGGGCCTCTCGGCGGGCAGGAGCATGGCGGGCAGGTCGGCAGGCGGCGCAGGCGGCGCTGGTGGGCCCGGCGGAGGTCCTGCAGGCGGTTGTCCAACGGGTGGGGCGCCGCCACCCGCGGGTTGGTAGGCCGAGTCATCGGGCGCGATCGGCATGGGGTCGGACGTGGTGCCGGGCCCACCAGGCATCAACTTCGGGTCGGTGTAGATCAGCTTGCCGGGGGAGGGGACCGAGGTGAGAAGCGGGTTGATCGGAAACGGCAGCAAGTTGAAATTCAGCCGGTCCAACCCTGGGCCGAGGAACTGCGAACAGAGCTTGCTGGTCTCGCCCGAGGTGGCGTTCTCGAGCGCGCCGATCATGCCGCAGAAGAACAGCGTGGGGTTGGCCATGTTGTTGAAGATGAACACGCCGCTGGCGCCTCCGGTGCGCGGATCCATCATGTTGTAGGCGTTGGCGATCGCCGAGGGCGCGATGTGCAGGACCTGTTCCAGGTCGGGCTGGTGGTCGACGAGGTTCTGGGTCACGTTCACCAGGCGCTGTAGCTGTTCGGACGTTCGGTCACGGCTGCCCGCCACGAAGCGCTGCACCGCGCCCACGGCCTCGGACAGGTTCGTCAGCGCCGCGTCGAGGTCGTCGCGACTTCCGTCGAGAACGCTCGACAGGGTGGCGAGCCGGTCCTGGAACGAGACGATCTGCTCATTGCTGTCGCGCAGCACCGCGACGAACGTCTGGAGATTCTCGATCATCGCGGTGATGTCGCCGCTTCCGTCGGCGAGGACCCTGCTGATGCCGGCCAGTTGGGACACCGTTTGGCGCAGCTTCGCTCCGTTGCCCTCCATCGCACCGGCGGCGCTGTCGATGAACCGGCCAACCGAACTCGTCGACACCGGCCCGGTCGGCCCGAGGTCGGTGGCCAGTCGGTTCAGCTGCTCCTTGACCTCGTCCCATTCGACGGGGACAGCGGTCCGGTCCAGCGGGATCACTCCGCCGTCGGGCATGGTGGGGCCTTCGCCACCGGACGGAGTGAGCCCGACGAACCGGGCCGACACGAGGTTCTGCGCGACGATGACTGCTTTGGCAGCGGCGGCCACGCGGACCCCGTGATCGACCTCCATGGCCACGACGGTCTGGGTTCCGTCGGGCTGGATCCCGGTGATGGTGCCCACCTTCACGCCGGCGATCCGGACCTCGTCACCGGGGTAGATGGAGTTTGCGCTGGTGAAGATCGCGGTGATGGCGGTCGGGCGGAACATCTGCCGGTGGACGAGGAAGGCGCCGGCGGCGACGATCAGCACGACGAGTGTCACCGCGGCGGCCCGGACCAGGGCGGGTCGGGTCATCGCGGCGGCCTCTCGGGAATGCCGTTGCGCGGGAACGGTATCTCCGCCCTTGGCCCGACGTTGTCCGGCGGCTGCCCGGCGTTGACGCCGCGCCGGAAGCCGAACGCGTAGTCGAAGAACGGCTGCAGGACGAACGGCAGGTCGAGGTTCGGGATGTAGGCGGAGTAGAACGGTCCGCTTGCCACCGTCTCGCCGAGGGTGATCTGGAACTTGGCCAGTCGCGGCAGCGCGGTGGCGATGTTGTCGCGCTGGCGCTCGAGCATTGCGAGTACTTCGTTCAGCTGGTCGAGGGTGGGGGCGAGTTCCTGCTCGTTGTCCCGCACCAGCCCGGAGACCTGTTCGGCGAGGGCCGATGTGTAGGCCAGCAGTTCCACGATGACCTGTCGCCGCTCCGACAACGTGCCCACCAGCGCGTCGGCGTTGAGGATCAGGGTGGAGATCTGATCGCTGCGCCCGGCGAGGATCTCGGTGACGTCGCGGCCGCTGGCGAACAGCGCGCCGAGGGAGTCGTCGCGTTCGTTGAGTGCCTTCGAGATCCGCGTCAAACCGTCGAATGTCGGTCCGAGCTGCGGGGCGATCTGGTCGATCGTGGTCGACAGGGTGTCCAGCGCCATGTTGACATCGCCGGTGTTCGTAGCGGCGGTGTTCGTGGTGAGCTCACCGACGGCGTCGGTCAGCGTGTACGGAGAAAAGGTGCGCGACAACGGGATCACGTCGGACTGCCCCAGCGTGCCCTCGCCGGACGACTCCAGCGCGAGTACGCGCTCGCCCAGCAGCGTGCCGGTGCGGATGTGGGCGGTGGTTTCCGACCCCAGGGCGATCTTCGCGTCCGTGGCGAAGGTGATCAGCGCGTTGGGGTCCTGCAGCGAGATGCCGGTGACGCCGCCGATGGTCATTCCGGAGATCGTCACCTTGTTACCCACCGCCAGTCCGCTTGCGTCGGCGAACACCGCCTGGTGGCGGACCGACGTCGCCCAGCCGATCAGCCTCTCCGGGGAGAGCCCGACGGCCACGATCAGCACCGCCAGCACCAGGCCGATGAACCCGGCCCGGATGACCTTGACGCCACGGTATTTGAGCATCAGTTCTCAGCGCACCTTCCGCCGTCCTGCGAGTAGACCGGGAAAACCGCGGTCCGGCCCTGCAGATCGGTGACACGCACGCCGAGCGAGCAGATGTAGTAGTTGACGAAGCTGCCGTAGGAGCCGATGCGCACCAGCTTCCGGTAGTTATCGGGCGCCTTGACCAACGCGGTCTCGAGACGATCCAACTCGTTGACCAGATTCGGTGCCAGGGCGCTGAGTTCGTCGACCGTGGCGGCCAGCGGCGCGCGGGTGTCGTCGAGCAGGTCGGTGAGCGAGGCGGTGCCTGCGGCCAGCGAGTCAATGGCGGTGCCGATCGGTTCGCGTTCGACGGCCAGTTCGGAGACCAGGCGCTCGAGGCGGTCCAGCGCACCGGAGAATTCGTCCCCCTGATCGCTGAGCGTCGCCAGCGTCGTGCGCAGGTTCTCGATCACCTGGTCGATCACCTGACTCTTGTCGGCCAGCGCGTTGGAGAACGACGACGTCCGGGACAGCAGCGATTCCGCGGCGTCGCCCTGCCCCTGGACGATCTGGATGAGTGAGGCGGACAGTGCGTTGACGTCGTCCGCGTTGAGGCCCCGGATCACCGGTTTCAGGCCGCCGAGCAGCAGATCGAGATCAAGTGCCGGTGCGGTCCGGTCGGCGGGGATCCGGGCTCCGGCGGGCAGGAGCGTCGTCTCGCCCACGTCGTCGACCAGTTCGAGGAAGCGGTCACCGACGAGGTTGAGATACCGCACCACCGCGCGTGTCCCGGTGGTCAACACCACCGCTCGATCGGCATCGAAGGTCACCACGATGCTCTTGTCGTCCTGCAGCGCCAACTCTCTCACGCTGCCGATCCGTACGCCGGCGTAGCGCACCGTCTCGCCGGCGCGAAGGCTGGAGACGTCGGTGAAGACCGCGGAGTACTCGTTGGTCGGGCCGGTGCGGTACTGACCGAACACGGCGAACAGGCAGGCGGTGAGTGTCACCATCACCACGGTGAACGCGCCGATCCGGACGGCGGGGACGCCGGGCCGGCGACTCATCCGGGTTGCCCGATCTGGGCGCTGTTGCGGGGCGGGCCGTCCTGCGGGCCGAACAGAATCTGTTTGAGCAGGTCGGAGTTGAGCACGATGCCGCGGTTGTTGTACTTCCACGGATTGGCCCCGGTGTCGGCGATGACGAAGGGCGGCGCCTTGCCGTACGGGACGGCGGGCAGGTCGGTGCACTGCGGGCCACCGGTCGCGGCGACCTTCGGCAGGTCCGCCGGGTACCGGTAACGCTCCTGCCCCCAGAAGAATCCGGCGAGCACCTCCACGCCGGGCACGTTGAGCGGGCCGTTGTTGGACATCACGTTCAGCGACTGGAGTCCGCAGGTGAGCGCGCCGCGGTAGTCGTCGGTCAGGGTGGTGATCGGTGTCAGCAGCCGCAGCACGTCGGCGAGTGGCTGGCGGTTCTGCTCCAGCACCGGGGTGCCGACGTCGCCCAGGCCGATGAGGCTGACGAGCAGGGTGTCCAGGTCGTCCTGCCGGTCGACGACGGTGCGACTGAGCGTGGCGGCGTTGTCCGCGACGGTCAGCAGGTCGGGCGCGGCGTCGGCGTAGGCCGCGAACACCCCGGGCGCCGTCGCCAGGTCACGGTTCAACGCGTCGAGATGCGGGTTGATCTTCGCCAGTGCGGAATTGAGGTCCTGCAGTGCGTTGCCGATCCGATCGCCGCGCCCGTTCATCGCTGCGGCGATGGCGCCGAGTGTCTCGCTGAGCTTCTCCGGCTGCACCGTCGATAGCACCGATACCAGCTGCTCGAAGAGGGTGTTCACCTCGATCATCACCCGGTCGGTGTCGAGCACCTGGCCCGGCTGGATCGACGCCTCCGACGGATGTTCGGGTGGGATCAGGCGAATCACCTTGGCGCCGAACACTGTCGTCGAGGCGATGTCGACGGTGACGTTGGCGGGGATGACACCGACCCGGCGTGGTTCGATCGACAACCGGATGGCCGCACGGCCGTCGGCCAGGTCGTCGATCGCCTCGACCCTGCCGACCTGGACACCGTGGATCTGGACCTTGGCATCGGGGTTCATCACCAAGCCGGCGCGGGGTGACAGCACCGTCAGCGGGACCGATTCGGCGAAGCCGTCGCGGAAGAAGGTCGCCGACAATGCCACCAGTCCGATGACGAGCGCGACGCTTGTGGCGCCCATCAGTGGACGCACGACTGCGGCCTTCACCCCTGCTCCTTCCCCCCGTCCCGCGATCCGATGGTGTGCCGGTCTGCCGGTCAGCCCCCCGCGAACGAGTGTCGCGGAATGGTCAGCGGCAGGTCGACGGAGCTCAGCAGGCCCGATTGCGCCGTGACGACACAGGGGATCGCATTCACTACTCGCATGGCCGTCGACACCATCGCCCTGCACCGGAGGTCATTGCCGGGAACCCGGCCCGTACTGGGTTGCGATGAATCCGATGCCGCCCGTCGACCAGACGACGACCCGTTGCTGCGCTGCTGACGGTCCCGCGTTGGCCATGGGCCCTCCACTCAAGTAAAACCTAACGTTTGCTCCGGAAGTTAGCAGTCGCCACCAGGCCGGTCAAGGGTCGGATTGATCCTTGTAACATGAACACGGCAGCGCACAGGGCGTGCTACAGAAAGGCGCGGGCGAGCCGCACATTCGGCCGCATAGAACAAAAATTAGGTTAGAGTCGCACACCGTGACAGCTGCAGCCGCGAGGTGGCGTTGATGTTCACCATGCGGTTCGACATGCGTACTACCGCGGGCGCCGCATCCCGGCCCGATCTGTATGCGGCTGCCGTGGAGATGTGCGCGTGGGCCGAGACACGCGGCGCGCTCATCGCGGTCCTGTCCGAGCATCACGCCACCGACGACGGTCACCTGGCCGCACCACACCTGCTGGCGGCCGCGATCGCCGCCCGGACCCGGCAACTCGGCATCCTGCTCGCCGCCGTGCCCATCCCGTTCTGGGATCCGGTGCGGCTGGCCGAGGAGATGGCCGCACTGGACATCATCAGCCGCGGCAGGGTGTCCTTCGCCTTCGGGATCGGACACCGCAGTGAGGAGTACGACCATTTCGGGGTGGACCAGCGCACCCGTGGGCAGTCCGCCGACGAGCGGTTGGCCCTGGTGCTGCGGTTGATTCGGGGTGACACGGTCGAGGTCGACAGCCGCTGCGTCCGGATCAGCCCGCCGTGCGCCACAGCGGGCGGTCCGGCGGTCCTGGTCGCCGGCGGCAGTCCGGCGGCGGCGCGGCGTGCGGGCAGGCACGGCCTGGGCTTCATCTCCCAGACCGCCGATCCGCACCTGCGGGAACTGTACGAATCGGAATGCCTTGCGCACGAACTCCCCCCGGGCATGGTGCAGTTCCCGGTCGCCGGCGCGCCCACCGCGGTGTTCGTCGCCGACGACGTCGACCGGGCATGGGCTGAGCTCGGGCCCTTCCTGCTGCACGATGCGCGGACGGCGGCGGCCTACCGGCACGGTGAAGACACGGTGGCCAGCATCTCGCGGGCCGACAGTGTGGCGACACTGCGGGAGTCCGACGGGCCCTACCGCATCCTGACGCTTGCCGAGGCCTCCGATGCCGTCCGCGCGGGCCGGCCCCTGCCCCTGCTGCCGTTGTGCGCCGGCGTGCCCCCCGACGTCCCTGGCCCTACCTCGAACGCGCGGTCATGGCGGCAGGCCACGCGTGACCGACCCCTGCGAAGGAGCTGTCGTGCAGAGAGTTTCGAACCCCCCGCTGCGCACCGTCGTCTGGTCGACCGGCGGGGTCGGGGCCATCGCAATCGACGCGATCGCCCGCAGGCCCGACCTGGAACTGGCCGGGGTGTGGGTGCATTCGCCGGAGAAGGTCGGCATGGACGCCGGTGAACTCGCCGGACGGGAGCCGCTCGGGGTGACGGCCAGCGACGACGCCGATGCGCTGATCGCCCTGCGGCCCGACTGCGTCGTGTACGCAGCCAGCGGGCCGCAACGCGACTCCGGCGCGGTACCGGACTATGTGCGCCTCCTCGCCGCCGGGATCAACGTGGTGTCGACGTCGTCGACCAGCCTGGTCTATCCGCCGGCCTACTACTCGCCGGAGTGGCGGGACCAGCTGCAGGAGGCGGCGACATCGGGGCAGGCCTCGCTCTACGCTTCGGGTATCTTCCCGGGGTTCGGCTCCGACCAGCTCGCACTGCTACTCGCCACACAGTCCAAGAAGATCGACGTCATCACGGTCACCGAGATCGCCCTCAACGACCACTACCCGGTGGCGGACGTGATGATGGATGGGATGGGGTTCGGCAGGCCGCTGCAATTCGAACCGATGCTCAAGACACCGGGTTTCATCGAGATGGCCTGGAAGGCACCGATTCAACTGATGGCCGAGGGCCTGGGGGCCGAGGTCACCGAGGTGCGCGGCACGCTGGACCGGCGTATCACCGACCGCGACATCGAGGTCGCGTTCGGCACCATCCCGGCGGGCACCTGCGGCGCGGTGCGCACCAGGGCGGCCGGTGTGGTCAACGGACGCGAGGCGGTGGTGGTCGAGCACATCATCCGGATGGCGCGCGACGTCGCGCCGGACTGGCCGGCTTCGGAATTCGACGCAACGTACCGGGTCGACATCTCGGGCGATCCCGACATCCACTGTGCGATGAACCTCGGCGCCGCCGAGGGGCACGGCGCCGGCCGGGCCGCGATGGCGGCCACCGCGATGCGCGTGGTCAACGCGGTCCCGTACGTGGTCGACGCTCCTGCCGGTCTGCTCAGCTCGCTCGACCTGCCGAACACCCTGCCTCGCTACGCCTTCGAGTGAGCGGCGCTTGAGCTAGCCCGCGGTCACGCCGCGCAGGCTGGTGTCGCGGACGTGGATCAGAGAGGCCCTCGTCCCGATGTGGCGCAGGATGTTCTCCGGAATCCAGCTAACGCCGATCACCGACCGCGCCAGCATCTCGAGAGAGGGACTGGAGATCGTGATCTCACCGTCGCGGACAGCCTGCGCCAACAGGGCTCTCATCTGGCGTAACCGTTTGGCGTAGAGCCAGCCCGGGTTGGGGGTGTCCGGTGGGGCCAGCCGCATCCACGCGAGCTGGATCCGGAATTCGTCGCCGAACCGGTCCAGGGCGTTGGTGTGGATCCAGCTGATCGCGTCGAGCTTCTCGATCGCGGACGACTCCGACTGCAGCACACCGGTCCAGCCGACGGCGATCTTCTCGCCGAACGACCGCATGATCGCGGCCAGCAGTTGGTCCTTCGATCCGATCAACCGGTAGACGGTCCCGGTGCCCAGCCCGGTCGCCGCGGCGATGTCGCGCACAGTGGTGTTCTCGTAGCCGCGCCTGCCGAACTCGCTGCGAGCCACCGCGCGGATGTGCGACGTCCTGGCGTCGACCCCGGCGTCGACGTCACTCTGCCACGTGTCGACCACGTGGTCGGCCGCGACGAAGGCGGCCGACGCGTCGAGTGCGGCGTCGGTGGGCCGCCCGTCGGCGACGCCGTCGAGCAGGATGCGGCACAACAGGACGGCGGTCTTGTCGGTTGCGGCCCTGTGGCGCATGACATCGAGCCCGACCTGCAGCATGGTCGAGCAGATCCGGTCGGCCAGCACGGACAGATCGACGTCGGCGCGCAGGTATCCGCTCCAGCGCGCCGCCCGCAGCGTCTGCGCCATGGCGTCCAGCGTGGCTGTCGGCCGCAGGCCGGCCAGATCGACGAGTTCGGGATTGGGACTCGGACTTTCGTAAAACGACATCTGCAGGGCCGCACGGTGTGCGACCGCGCAACGAGCGATGGCGGTGCCGAGTTCCACGATCCGTTCGGAGGCCGCCCTGGGGTCTGGTTCGTCCAGCCGGTCCTGCGCGCGCGCGGCAATGCGGTCGAGATCGTCGTGGTAGCGCCGCAGCAACTCGACCAGCAGCGACTCCTTCGAGTCGAAGTGGTGATAGAGGCTGCCGGGGAGAATGCCTGCGGCGTCGGCGATCTCCTGCAGGGAGGTGCGAAGGCCTGACGTGGCGATCAGAGTTGCTGCGGTCTGCAGGATCTCGGTGCGGCGGGTGCCGTCGTCATGAGCAAGCCCAGTGGATTGACGCAAGCCGGAACGTGGGCCGGGGGCACGCCTCGGCGCGCTGCGCGGCCCCGCCGTCACGTGCGAACGCCCCACGACATCTCCACGAGCCCCTACTCCCGTCGCGACGACATCCGGCGGCGAGGGCGAATCCCGCCGGCGAACCGACCCAATGTTTGCTTCACGCTACCAGAGGGCACCGTCCCCTGAGGTGTCTGGTCATCGCGAAACCGCCGGTAGAGGCCGTGCGGGGGCATGCGGTGGACGGGCGGCGGGTTTACCCCGTCACGACGACGACACCGGCAGGCCCTTGGCGAGATCCAGGACCGTCACTGTGTCGGTGCCCGTTTTCTTCAGTCGTTCGGACGACCGGAAGCCGAGATCGACATCGGTCGCCTGAGCGCGCAGTGCGGCGACCGTCACCTGGTCCTTGGGCAGATGGGAGAACATGTCGAAGGAATACAGCCGCAGCGCGTTCTCGTGGGTGATCTTGTCCACCTCGACGTCACTGACGCCGTCCAGGTAGAGGGCAAGCGTTTCCGGCGCCACCGGCCAGGTGGAATCAGAGTGCGGATAATCGCATTCCCATGCCACCATGTCCATGTTCAGCTTGTGACGCGTCTCGATGCCGAAGCTGTCGTCGATGAAGCACAGCGCGATGCGGTCGAGGAACACCTCGCTCGGGAGCTTGTCGCCGAAGTCCTGGTGGGTCCATGCACGGTGCATGGAGTACACGCGGTCGATCCGCTCCAGGAAGTAGGGCACCCAACCGATGCCGCCCTCGGAGAGTGCGAAGGTGAGGTCGGGGAACCGGCGCAGCGTGGGCGACCAGATGAGATCTGCCGCGGCCTGCACGATGCTCATCGGTTGCAGGGTCATCATCGTGTCGACCGGGGCGTCGACCGAAGTGATGACCACGCTCGACGACGAACCGATGTGCAGGTTGACGATGGTGTTGGTGTCACTGCAGGCCTGCCAGAACGGATCCCAGTGCGGATCGTGCAGCGACGGGTACTGCAGTTTGGTCGGATTCTCCGAGAAGGTGACCGCATGGCAGCCCTTCTTGGCGACCCGGCGGACCTCGTCGGCCATCAGTTCGGGGTCCCAGATCGGCGGGAGCGCCTGCGGGATCATCCGGCCGGGATACGCGCCGCACCATTCGTCGATGTGCCAGTCGTTGTAGGCGCGAAGCACGGCCAGGCCGAGGTCCTTGTCCTGGGCGCGGGCGAAGTACTGACCGCAGAACTGGGGATAGGAGGGAAAGTTCAGCGCGGCGGCCACCCCGTTGGCGTTCATGTCGCGGATGCGTTCGTGGATGTCGTAACAGCCTTCGCGAATCTCGCTGAGCTTCGTGGGCTCGGCGCCGTACTCGTCCGGCGGGCGGCCCGCTACGGCGTTCAGGCCGACGTTCGTCGCCTCCTGGCCCTCGAAGACCCAGGCATCCGTGCCGTCGGCGCGCTGAATCAGTTTGGGCACATCGTCTTTGTACTTGTCGGGGATGTGGCCCTCGAACATGTCGGGCGGTTCGACGAGATGGTCGTCCACCGAGACCAGTACGAAATCGTTCATCTCCATGCGGACCGACGATAGCGCGGAACGAATGTTTGGTCAACCTCAATGGCGGTCCGGGGCCGGTCTGGTGGAACGGGGATCCAATGACGAGCGGGACGGCGACCCAAGGGTGCGATCGGCGACTCGGATTCAGATATCGCGGACCGTGATTCCGCGCAACGTGGTGTCGCGCGCGAGGACCAGCGCGTTGCGGGTGCCGATCTCCTGCAGGATGTTCTCCGGGATCCACTGCTCACCGATGATGCACCGGCTCAACATGTCGGCGGTCGGGCTGTCGACCCGGATGTCGTCGGCGCGCAGACCCTCGGACAGCAGCGCCTTCATCTGACGGATCCGGGTGGCGAACGACCAGGCAGGGTTGGCCGAATCGGGGGGCGAGTGCCGCAGCCAGGCCAGCTGGATCCGGAACTCGTCCGGGAACTGGTCGAGCGCGTTGATGTTCAGCCAGCTCAAGGCGTCGAGCTTCTCCACCGTCGTGGAGTCCGTGCGGACGATCGCCGCCCACCCACCGCCGACCTTGTGGCCGAACTCCAGCATGATCGACATCAGCAACTCGTCCTTGGAGCCGATGATGCGGTACACCGTGCCGGTGCCCAGGCCGGCGGCCGACGCGATGTCGCGGATGGTCGTCATCTCGTAGCCGCGACGGCCGAACTCCGCGCGCGCCACCGCGCGCAGGTGAGAGGCCTTCAGGTCGGTGTCGTCCTCGGTGTCGACCCAGCTGTCGATGATCTCCTGGGCGGCGGCGAAGGCGTGCGACCGGTCCAGGTCGGCGTCCAGTGGCGCGGTGGCGGCGAGGCCGTGCAGGGCGATCCGGCATTTCAGCGCGGCGACGTCATCCGACGCCGCGTTGTGCCGGATGACGTCGAGGCCGACGTGCAGCATGCTCTGACAGAGTCGGTCGGCGAGGGTGGGCAGGTCGACATCGGACCGGATCTCGCCACGCCAGCGCCCTGCGCGCAGCGTCTGCAGCATCGCGGCCTGGATCTTCGATGGTGCCAGGGTGGTCAGCTCGCGCAGCTCAGGATCGTTGCTCGGTCCCTCGAAGAAGGACATCTGTAGCGCGGCGCGGTGCTCTACCGCGCACCGGGCGATGGCACGGCCGAGTGCGGTCAGCTGTTCGGCGACCGGCCGGGGGTCGGCATCGTCGACGCGGGCCAGGGCGATGTCGCCGATGCGGTCGAGGTCCGCGTGGTACAGCCGGATCAGCTCGACGAGGATGGCTTCCTTCGATTCGAAATGGTGGTACAGGCTGCCCGCGAGAATTCCTGCGGCGTCGGCGATCTGTTGCAGAGAGCTGCGCAGGCCCGAGGTGGCGAAGACAGAATTCGCGGTCTGGAGGATCTCGGTGCGGCGGGTCGCGTCGACCGACGGCGGATCGGTGACGGCGGCGAGGCGCTTGCCGCCCTGGGTATTCTTCGCCGCAGGACGACTGCGTCTGGTGTTGCGCCCTCTGGCGTCCGCGCCCGTCATCACTGCAGATCCTAGCTTCAACTCGCGGAACCGAGGGGGCTCAGCCCGCGGGTTCGGGGAAGGCGACCTCGGCGTCGTCGGGCATCGTGCTGATACCCCGTCGCTCGCACACCTGCAGCACCTCGTCGACGATCGACTCCGGCACGATGAAGCGGTCGGTGGCCGACACCTCGTCCAGGTGCGCCTCGATGTCCTCGGCGATGGGATCGCTCGCCGCATCGGCCAGCCAGCCGTCGCCGATTCCCACGAACACCCGTGCGTAGCGACCGGCGCCGGTCACCACTGCGACCTGTCCAGTGAAGTCGATCATGCCGTCCTCCCGACGAGTTCGCGTCCGAGCCGCTCGGCGTGACCGCCCGGCGATCCGAGGAACCGGCTGAATCCCAGTAGCCGGCGCAGATACAGCTGGGCGTCGTGCTCCCAGGTGAACCCGATCCCGCCGAACACCTGGATGGCCGTGTCGCCGACCCCGGCCAACCGGCCGGCGAACGCCTTGAGGCGCAGCGCCGCCCGGTGTCGCTCGGCACGGTCGGCGGCATCGGCGGCCCACAGGGCGTGGGCGACACCGCTGCGCGCGAGCTCCACGGTCTCGTACATGTCGACGCACAGGTGCGCGACGGCCTGGAAACTGCCGATGGGGGCGCCGAACTGATGACGGACCTTCGCGTGGTCGACCGTCATCTGCAGCACCCGTCCGGCCGCGCCGAGCGCGTCGGCCGCCCAGGCGATCAGCAGGTCGTCGACGAGGGCCTCGACGGCGCGCTGGTCGGCCACGGCGACGCGATCGCCGCGAGCACCGTCGAGGTCGACCCGGAACAGCCTGCGCGTCAGGTCGATCGCGGCGTCGGCGGTGACGCCGACCTGCGGGGAGGCCATCGGCACCGCGACCAGCGCAGGCCGTGGGTCCCCGCCGACCACCAGGAGTACGTCCGCGGTGGCGGCGTCGGGAACCCCAGCGATTGACCCGTGCACAGTGACGGACCCCTCGCGTTCGGTGAAGGTCGGCGCATCGCCGTCGGCCGGGGCGGCCACCGTGACCGTCAGCGAGCCGTCGGCGATGCCGCCGAACAGTTCGGCAGCGCGGTCACCGTCGGCGCCGAACCTGGTGAGCGCCCGCGGCGCGGCCACCGCGGTGGACAGCAGAGGGCCGGAATACAGTGCGGCGCCGAGCTCTTCGCACACCAGGCCGGCGTCGGTCATCGCCATCGCCTCGCCGCCGTGTTCCACCGGAACCAGCAGCGCCGTCGCGCCGAGGTCAACCAGACCCCGCCAGACCTCGTCGGTGGTGCCCCGGGGATCGCCGAGCATGGGCCGCACGTGCGTCGAGATGCCCGCCCGGTCGGACAGGTACCGGCGCACGGTGTCGCGCAGGGCGAGTTGTTCGTCGCTGAGCTCGAGGTTCATCGGCGCGGCAGTCCCAGCACCCGTTGGGCGGTGATGTTCTTGTTGATCTGGGTGGTCCCACCCGCGATGGTCAGCGCGTGGGAGGTCAGCCGGAACTCGTCCCACCGTCCCGCGGCGGCGCCGGGATCCAGCGTGTCGAATGCCAGCGCGGCCATGTCCTTGCCGATGTCGCCCCAGACCGACTTCGCCAAGCTGGCAGTGGCGAACCCGTCGCCGCCGCTCATCCCGGCCGAGATGGACCGCAGGCAGAGCACCTCGAGGAACGCGATCCGCACGTCGAGTTCCCCCAGCCGGCGCAGCGTGGCCGGGTCGTCGAGCGCGGATCCGTTCGCGCCGCGGGTCGCCGCGATATCGGTCACGAGAGCGGCCATGCGAACCTGCATCTCGGCGTACAGCCGCGCGGCCGCCGCGCGTTCGAAGCTCAGCGTGGTGGTGGCCACCTGCCAGCCCTGGTTCAGCGGGCCGAGCAGCGCGTCCGCGGGTACCCGAACGTCGTCGAAGAAGACCTCGGCGAAGTCGGCGCTGCCATTGAGCGTGACGAGCGGGCGCGCCTCGATGCCGGGCAGCGTCATGTCCACGATGAGACACGAGATGCCCTTGTGCTTGGGTGCTTCCGGGTCGGTGCGCACATACAGCTGACACCAGTCGGCGCGGTGCCCGAGGGAGGTCCAGATCTTCTGGCCGTTGACGACGAAGTGGTCGCCGTCGCGGACGGCCCGGGTGCGCAGCGCGGCCAGGTCCGAGCCGGCCTCTGGCTCGGACATGCCCTGACACCAGATGTCGTCGGCGCGCAGCATCCGGGTGAGCAGGTGCTCCTTCTGGGCGTCGGTGCCGTACTGCATGATCGCCGGGGCGATGTTGTTGATGCCGATGATGTTGAGCGGGTTGGGCACGCGCGCCCGCGTCGTCTCCTCGGCGTAGACCAGCTGCTCCAGCGGGGTGGCGCCGCGGCCGCCGTACTCCCGGGGCCAGGACACGGCGGCCCAGCCGGCGTCGGCGATGGTGGCGTTCCACTCGCGCAGCGTCGCGAACGCGCCGTCGTCGGCGCCGCGGCGGTCGTTGCTGTCGATGACCACGTCGGTCAGGTGGGCGGACAGCCAGGCCCGCAACTCCTTGCGGAACTGCTCGGCCTCGGGCGGGTACGAGAAATCCACGGCTGTCGGCGCCCTCCGGTTGATTGACTCGGGTGGGTGCGAACTCTACGGTGGAACAGATATTTGGTCAACGGAGCTGGTGCGCGAGCGGAGGTGGTCCGATGGCCGGCGGCACGGCCGACGTCGACGGTGGCGTCGACGGCAACCGGTTCTGCGGACTCGCGATGCTTGCCTCCGCGCTGGCGCACCGGGCGATGGCGGTGGCACCGGGGGAGCCGGGTGAGCCGCCGTGGACCGACGGCGACACCGTGTTCGTCGACCCCGTGGCCGATGCCCGCGCGCACCTGGAGTCGGTGGCGGTGCAGGCCTCCCTCGTCGCCGCGGGCAGCCTCACGCCGGATGTCGTCACCGCGCTGGTGCGTCATCCGCGGACCGCCCGCCGCTATCTGGCCGTCGAGGGTCACCGCGCCCTGGTCGCCAACGACGCATTGCTCCCCGCGGTGCTGGGCACGGTCGCCGATCGTGCCGAGGGCGGGCGCAGCGACTCGGCCGCCGCGTCGCTGGCGATCGCGTCGTCGCGCGACGCCGTCGGCGAGGCACCGGTGTGCTTCGGGGTGATCCGCCCGAAGAAGGTGCTGGCGGCGAGCCGGCGGGCGGCGGCGCAGGTGGACCACGAGACCCCCGGGCACGTCCCGAGGCGCACCGACGAGAAGCAGGCCCTCGAAGAACTCGACGACGGCGAATCCGACGACACCGACCACCCCGATATGTTCACCAGCCCCGTCGGTGGGGGCGGCGCCCTGGGCAAGTGGTTCAAGAAGATGTTGTCGTCAGTCCGCAAGACGGGCAGCGGCGGCGGACCGCCGGGCGCGGATTCGCCGACACACCGGGTCAATTCGGCGAACCGGGGCGCGAACGCGGTGTCCTCCTCGGCTCCCGTGTCGGCCGAGGAGGGGGCCGACATCGCATCGGACGGTGTCACCTACCCCGAGTGGGACGTCCGACGCAGGAGTTACCGGCCGGACTGGTGCACCGTGCGGGAGGTCGACCCGCAGGTCAAGGCGTCGGCGCCGCAGGGGATCGACGGTGCCATCGGGGTACGCAGGCCTCTTGCGCGGCTCGGCACGGGACTGCACCGCCGCCACCGCCAGGCCCAAGGCGACGACATCGACATCGACGCGGCCGTGGAGGCGCGGGTCGAGGCGAGGGCCGGGTCGGTACCGGATGAGGCGGTCTACCTCGACAGCCTGCGCCGGCGCCGGGACCTGTCCGTGCTGCTCCTGCTCGACGTGTCCGGTTCCACCGCCGAACCGGGAACGGTCGGCCGGACGGTGCACCAGCAGCAGCGCGAGGCGGTCGCGCACCTAGTGGTCGCCCTGCACGATCTCGGCGACCGCGTCGCGCTCTACGGGTACTTCTCGGCCGGGCGCAAGGACGTGACGATGGTGCCGGTCAAGCGGTTCGACGACCACGTCGACATCGGTGTGATCAAGAAGCTCAACAGCCTCGAACCGGGTGCGTACTCCCGGCTCGGAGCGGCGATCCGGCACGGGTCGTCGGTGGTGGAGTCGCGTGGCGGCACGTCGAGGAGGCTGCTCGTAGTGGTCTCCGACGGGCTGGCCTACGACCACGGGTACGAGCGTGAGTACGGCGCGGCGGATGCCAGGCGCGCGCTCACCGAGGCCCGTCGCCGGGGCACCGGCTGCGTGTGCCTGACGGTGGGCGCGAACACCGACGTGACCTCGTTGCGGCGGGTGTTCGGCACCGCCGCACACGCCACGATCGGCCGGCCTGACCAGCTCGCGGGGGTGATCGGCCCGCTGTTCCGTTCGGCGCTGCGCGCGGCGGAGGTCCGCCGCCGCGTGGCATGAGATTCGGCCCCGATGCTGATCTGCTGCGGCGGAATGCTGTTGAACCGCGGGTCCGACCCGATCTGTCCGAACTGTTGAAAACAAACATCTGTTCCGGCTAGTGTCGACCCATCGCGACGACGCGGTGGAGGAGGTGCGCGATGGCAGGCGAACTCGGGCTGGTCGCCCGGAACGGCGCACATGGGCCGTCCGGTGAGGAAAGTCCGTACTACGCGCCGGTCGGCAACGAGGAGGCCGTCTTCACGGCGGCGTACCGCCAGGGCCTCTCGGTGGTGCTGAAGGGCCCGACCGGGTGCGGTAAGACCCGGTTCGTCGAGGCGATGGCCCACCGGCTCGGCCGTCCCCTGATCACCGTCGCCTGCCATGACGACCTGACCACCGCGGACCTGGTCGGCAGATACCTGCTGCAGGGTGACGAGACGGTGTGGGTGGACGGTCCGCTGACCCGCGCGGTCCGCGAGGGCGCGATCTGCTACCTGGACGAGGTGGTCGAGGCCCGGCAGGACACCACGGTGGTGCTGCATCCGCTCGCCGACCATCGCCGTCAGCTGCCGATCGAACGGCTCGGGGTGACCCTCGACGCGGCGCCCGGCTTCGGATTGGTGGTCTCGTACAACCCCGGCTACCAGAGTGTGCTGAAGGATCTCAAGGATTCGACGCGACAGCGCATGGTGGCCATCGAGTTCGGTTTCCCCGCACCCGAGCTGGAGGAGCAGATCGTCGCGCACGAAGCCGGCGTCGACGCGGACACCGCGGCCGAGCTGGTGCGCTTCGGGCAGGCGATTCGTCGGCTGGAGACCGGGGGGCTGCGCGAGGTGGCCTCCACCCGGGTGCTTGTGGCGGCGGGGCGCCTCACCGTGGAGGGGCTGACCATGCGCGAGGCCGCGACCGCTGCGATCGCCGGCCCGCTCACCGACGACGCGGTGGTGAGCCGCGGCCTCGCCGAGATGATCGACGTGTACCTCGCGGCACCGGCCGGGTGATTGACGCTGCCCAGCGGCGCCGCTAGGGTCTGAACAAATATTAGGTCAGTTCGGAATCGCGACAGCACACCGCCGGCCGACCGAGGAGGTCAGATGTCGTACGAGAGCACTGCGGAGCCCATCAAGGTCGGTTACTTGATGGATTTCACACTGCCTCCGGGGTTTCCGGACGAGCTGAAGGCTTCGTTCACCCGGACCTTCGACCTGGTCTTCGAGGAGGCCGTCGCGCAGGGTGTGATGGACCGCCCCGTGCAGATGATCTACCGCGAGGTCGAGGGCCTGCCCAAGGGTTCGGTCAAGGCGGTGATCGATGCCTACGGCGAACTCGTCGACGAGGGTTGCCTGGTGGTGTTCGGGCCCAACATCACCGACAACTGCGTGCCGACGCGCGAGGCCATCGAGGAGCGCTTCAAGGTGCCCGCGATCAGCGTGACCGGCACCGACGACTGGCTGGGCGAGTGGACCTTCGCCTTCCCGCAGGGATCGATGACCGACGAACCCATCTTCCTGGCCGATCTCGTCGCCAAACGGGGCCTCACCGAGATCGGCGTGCTGGTCGAACAGAGCCTGATCGGCGAGAGCTACCTGCGCAACCTGCGAAGTGCATGCGCGCGCAAGGGAATTCGCATCGTCGCGGAGGCAGTCATCGCGCAGACGGCGCAGGACATCAACGCCGCGGTGAGCGTGCTACACGACGCCAAGGCCGAGGCGATCGTGCACCTCGGCTTCGGCTTCGGCGTCGTCTTCATCAACCCCGCCCTCGAGGCGGTGGACTGGGATCCGCCCCGGTTCACCACCACGGCGTTCCAGAACGCCTGGGTCAACCCGATCATGTGGAACGCCTTTCTCGGGTGGATCGGGGTGGATCAGTACGACGAGGGCAACGCGGTCGGGCAGGAATTCCTCGACCGCTACGCGCAGAAGTACGACGGCAGCAGGCCCGAGTACTGCGTGAGCGTGGTCAACCACGACGTCGCAGCCACCCTCGTGCGCGCGTTCAGCGACGCCCACCCGCTCAGCCCGCGCGGGGTCAAGGAGGCCCTCGAGCGGGTGAAGATGATGCCCGCCGCCTCGGGCGCGCCGGGAACCCTTGTCTCGCTGGGCAAGTGGACCCGGCGCGCCTGGATGGGGTCGGGCTACCTGGTGGCCCGCACGCTCGACGCCGACGGCGTCAACTCCCATCTCGTCGACCGTTTCGGTGAGGAGTGAGGACATGACCACCAAGGACACCGCGCCCTCGGTCTCGCCCGGCGACGCGTCGCCCGCGCCGGCGCGGAGAAGCTACGCCGGGTGGATCGCCTTCCTGGCGCTCATCGCGTTCTTCGCGCTGTTCGCACTCTCGTCCCGCCGGCATCTCGACCCCCGCGTCGGCAACCCGGACGTCGAGGGCCGGCCGCGACCGGTCGAGTTCCTGTTCGGGTTCGACCACTGGATCTACTTCCTCGAGATCGGCACCGTGCTGGCGCTCATCACGCTGGTGGCGGTCTTCGTCATCGGCTGGAAGCGCAACCCCGGTAGCCCGGTGATGCTGATGTTCCTGTGCACCACGCTGATCGTGTGGCAGGACCCGATCATGAACTGGGCGCCGTTCGCGGTGTACAACCCGGAGTTGCTGCACTGGCCGGAATCCTGGCCGCTGGTGTCCCTGTCGCCGACGGTGGAACCCTTCGTGGTGTTCGGCTACGTGATGTTCTACTTCGGCCCGTACTTCCCGGCGGTGGCGATCCTGCGGAGACTGCAGGCGCGGAAGGGTCCGACGGCGTTCGTATCCCGGCGGCCGCTCGTCAGCCTCGGCCTGCTGACGCTGGTGATCGGATTCCTCTTCGACGCGGCGCTCGAGATCTCCCTGGTTCACACCGGGATGTACATCTACTCCCAGGTGATCCCGTTCGGATCCCTGTTCGCCGGCACGACATTCCAATTCCCCCTGATCTGGGAATCGTTCGCCGTCTGCTTCGTGATGGTTCCCGCGGCGATCCTGTGTTACCGGGACGACACCGGCAAGTCGGTGGCCGAGAAGCTGGCCGCCAGAGCGCGATTCTTCCCGGCCAAACCGGTGCTCGGGACCTTCGTGGTGATGTTCGCGATCATCAACGTCTCCTACTTTGCCTACGGGGCCTGGTTCGCCGTGATCAAGGCCAGTGGCGCCGCGACCGCGGTGGCCTGCCCATGGCCCTATCCCGAGGCGAAGGTCTACGACCCGCAGGGGTACTACGAGAAGGAAGGCGCCAGAGGCCCCTTCTCCGTGGGCATCTGGTCCACCTGGATGAGTGGTCAGCCCGACGGACGGCCCGATGTCGAGCCACCGCCGCCCGGCGAAGGCACCTGCGCGAACGAGAACACCGATGGCTGAGCCGGGCGGTGTGCGCTGCGTCGTCATCACGGGCGCATCCCGCGGGTTGGGCTTCGCCTCGGCGAGCCACCTCTACGCGCAGGGCTGGCGGGTGGTCGCCGCGATGCGCACCCCTGACACCGCGATGCCGCGGCTGCGCGCAGCCACCGGTGCCGACGAACACGACGACCGGCTTATCGGGGTCGCGCTGGATCTCGGCGACCGGGCATCCATCGACGCCGCCGCCAAGGCGATCGAGGAGGCGGTGGGCGCGCCCTACGCCATCGTCCACAACGCGGGCATCTCCGCGGCGGGGATGGTCGAGGAGTCACCACCGGAGTTGTGGGAGGACATGTTCCAGACCCATGTCATCGGACCGCTCCAGCTGACTCAGGCCCTGCTGCCTGCCATGCGATCGGCGGGACGCGGACGCATCGTGATGGTCTCGAGCCAGGGCGGTGTGCGTGGGATGCCCGCCATCGCCGCGTACTCCGCGTCCAAGGGCGCCCTCGAACGGTGGGCCGAATCGATGGCTGGGGAGATCGCGCCGTTTGGCCTCGGGGTGACGGTACTGGTCGCAGGAACGTACGACACCGAGATCATCACCGACGCGGGCACCACCGACCTAAGGGACTTCGACGGCCCGTACATGCCGCTGCACATGAAGATCGACAAGCGCGGTCGGCTCGCGATGCGGATCGCGAGGTCGCCCGACAGGTTCGCGCGCGGGCTCGCCAAAGCACTCGATGACACCGCCCCCTACACCAAGCATCCCGTCGGCCCCGATGCCCGGATGCTGACGATGTCGAGCCGGATGTTGTCCCAAGGCGGGATGTACCAGATGAGCCGGGTCGCGATGGGGCTGCCGCGTCAGGGGGCGGTCCGCGACGGCACGGCGTCCCTGACGGTGTCGCAACGTCTGATGATCGCCGCCGCGAAGACCCTGCCCGCGTCGGTCATGCAGCGTGTTGCGCTGCTGGTGATGAAGATCAGTCCGCCACCTAAAGCCCCCGAGGAGAACCAGTGACGGCCGATGTGACGACCCACGAGTCCCGGATGCTGGTCGACGGCGAACTCGTCGACGGTGAGTCGGGCACCTTCGCCGTCATCAACCCGGCGAACGAAGACGTCGTCGGCGAGGTCGCCGACGCATCGGCCGCGGACATGAACCGGGCGATCGACGCCGCGCGCCGATCGTTCGACGGAACCGACTGGTCGACGAACCACCAACTGCGCCAACGGTGCCTGCTCCAACTCCACGAGGCGATCGAGGGCGAATCGGAGGAGCTGCGCGAGGAACTCATCCGTGAGGTGGGAGCACCCCGTGCGGTCACCCACGGCCCGCAGTTGGACGCGCCCTTGGCCGACGGGCTGAAGTATCCGGCCCGGCTGATCGACACCTTCTCGTGGGAGACCGACCTCGGTGACACGGTGGTGTCCGTCACCGGGGTCAACACCACGCGGAAGGTGTGGCACGAGCCGGTCGGGGTGGTGGGCGCCATTGTGCCCTGGAACTTCCCTTTCGAGGTGACAATCAACAAACTCGGCCAGGCACTGGCAGCGGGCAACACCGTCGTGCTCAAGCCCGCACCCGACACCCCGATGAACGCCACCCGGATCGGGCGGCTCATCGCCGAGAAGACCGACATCCCAGCGGGTGTGGTGAACGTGGTGATCGCATCGGACCACCTCGTCGGCGAGGAGCTGACGATCTCACCCAAAGTGGACATGATCTCGTTCACCGGATCGACCGCGGTCGGCAAGCGGATCATGGAAAAGGGCGCCGCGACCATGAAGCGGCTGTTCCTCGAACTCGGCGGCAAGTCGGCGACGATCGTGCTGGAGGACGCCGACTTCAACCTCGCCTGCCTGATCGGCATCGGCCCGCTGATGCATGCGGGACAGGGCTGCGCCGCGCCCACCCGGATGCTGCTGCCGCGCTCGCGGTACGACGAAGGCGTGGCGATACTGAAGAACCTCTACGAGAACATCGCCGCGGGCGATCCGCAGGACCCGGGAACCATCTGCGGCCCCGTCATCTCCGCCAGGCAGCAGGAACGCATCCTCGGCTACATCCGCAAGGGGGTCGACGAGGGCGCCACCCTGCTGGTGGGCAGCACCGAGGCGCCGACGCGGTTCGACAAGGGATTCTGGGTCGACCCGACCCTGTTCACCGACGTCGACAACGCGATGACGATCGCTCAGGAAGAGATCTTCGGACCGGTGCTGGCGGTCATCCCGTACGAGGACGAGGACGACGCCGTCCGGATCGCGAACGACAGTGCGTACGGCCTTGCCGGCAACGTGATGTCGAGTTCACTGGACCGCTCGCTGGCCGTTGCGCGGCGGTTGCGGGCCGGGTTCATCGGGCTCAACGGCACCGCGGGCTACGGCGCGGACACCCCGTTCGGGGGATATAAGGACAGCGGTGTCGGACGGCAGAACGGCCTCGTGGGATTCAGCCAGTACACCGAAGTCAAGTCAGTCGCCTACCCGGCCCAGTAGCGCGACCCGCACCAAAGGAGTTCATTCGTGGAGCAATTATTCGACGATCTCGAGGATTTCGGTTCCTTCGACGATGCCGTCTCAGGTGATGTGCGGGACCCGTATCCGGAACTGGCCCGGCTACGGCGCGAGGAGCCGATCCAGCGGATCGACATGTCCGCGATGCCCGGTGAGGAAGGCAAGCCCGTTTTCATCGTGTACCGCTACGAGGACGCGCAGCAGATGTTGCGCGACAACGTGACGTTCTCGTCGTCGGGGGTGATCGCGGCGTTCGGGCCGGTGCTCGGTGAACGCGTGATGCTCGGCATGGACGAACCGGTCCACGGCCGGCTGCGCGGCCTGGTGTCGAAGGCGTTCTCCCAGAAGTCCCTGGCGCGCTGGCAGGACGAGCTGGTGGGCCGTGTCGGGAACGAACTCATCGACGAGTTCGCGGCGAACGGCAAGGCGGACCTGGTGAAGGAGTTCACCTTCGACTATCCAAGCCGGATCATCGCAGGCCTTCTGGGTCTGCCGCAGGAGGACTATCCGCAGTTCCAGCGCTGGTCCATCTCGCTGCTGAGCTGGATCATGAACCCGGAGCGGGGACTCGCCGCGGCGGCCGCACTGTGCGACTACTTCGCGCCAATTCTCGAAGCCCGCAGGGCCGAGCCGAAGGACGACCTGATCAGCCTGCTCGCCGAGGCCGAGATCGACGGCGAGAAACTGACCGACGAGGAGATCTTCTCGTTCCTGAGGCTGCTGCTCCCCGCAGGCGTCGAGACCACCTACCGGTCGCTGGGCAACCTGCTCTTCGCGTTGCTCACCGACACAACCCAGCTCGACGCGATCCGCGCCGACCGGTCGCTGCTCCCGCAGGCCATCGAGGAAGCGGTGCGGTGGAATCCGCCCCTGCTCACGATCACTCGCACCACGACCTGCGATACCGAGCTCGGCGGGGTGCAGATCCCCGAAGGCTGTTCGGTGCTGCCGATGCTCGGGTCGACGAACCGGCAGGAGGACCGCTGGGAGAACCCGGACGACTTCGACATCTTCCGCGCCCCGAAGGGGAATCTCGGGTGGGGTCACGGCGTCCACGTGTGTCTCGGCATGCACCTCGCGCGGCTGGAGATGCGGACGGCGATCAACCTGCTGCTCGACCGGCTGCCCAACCTGCGGATGGACCCCGACGGGAACGACCCGCACATCCGCGGTCAGGTGTTTCGCTCGCCGACCGCACTGCCCGTACTCTTCGATCCCGCCTAGGAGCAGTGGTGACCGACACCCAGAACGACACCGAAGCCGATTCTGCGACCGACTTCGACAGCGTTGACTTCTTCACCGACGCAGCCCTGGTGCCCGACCCCTATCCCTACTTCGACCACCTGCGGTCGAAGTGTCCGGTGGCGCCGGCGACGCCGTTCGGCGTGCTCACTGTCACCGGGTACGACGAAGCGCTTGCGGTGTACAAGGATCCGGCGTTCTCGTCGTGCGTGTCGGTGGCGGGGCCGTTCTCCGGCCTGCCGTTCGGCGCCGACGGCAGTGACGACGTAGGCGAGCTCATCGAGGAGTACCGCGCCTCGGTGCCGATGGCCGAGCACATCACCTCCCAGGACCCGCCGCTGCACACCCGCACCCGCGGCCTGATGAACAAGCTGATCACGCCCAAGCGCCTCAAGGAGAACGAGGACTTCATGTGGCGGTTGGCCGATCAGCAACTCGATACATTCATCGAACGCGGAAGATCGGAGTTCCTGGCCGACTACGCCAAACCGTTCTCGCTGCTGGTGATCGCGGATCTGCTCGGCGTGCCTGCGGAGGACCACGACGAATTCAAGTCGGTCTTCGCGCTGGAGACGGTGGGGGAGTTGGGCAAAGAGGCGCCGACCACCCACAACCCGCTGCAGTGGCTGAACGACAAGTTCCACGCCTACATCGAGGACCGCAGGCGGACGCCGCGTGAGGATGTGTTGACCGAGTTGGCGGCGGCCAAGTACGAGGACGGGTCGACGCCGGACATCGAAGACGTGATGAACCTGTCGACGTTCCTGTTTGCGGCCGGCACCGAGACGACGACGAAGCTGGTCAGCTCCGCGGTCCGGTTCATCGGCGACAACCCGGGTTTCGAGGCCATGCTGCGCGACGACCGCAGCAAGATCCCGGCCTTCCTCGAGGAGACGCTCCGCATGGAGAGTCCGGTCAAGTCGCATTTCCGGATGGCGCGTACCACCACCTCCATCGGCGACGTCGAGGTGCCCGCCGGAACCACCGTGATGGTGCTGCCCGGCGCGTGCAACCGCGACGAGCGCAAGTTCGCCGATCCCGCGGAGTTCCGCCCCGACCGGCCCAACGTCCGCGAGCAGATCGCGTTCATCCGAGGCGTGCACTCGTGCCCGGGCGCGCCACTGGCCAGGGCGGAGGGGCGGATCTCGCTGCACCGGATCCTGGACCGGATGAAGGACATCACGATCTCCGAAGAGCACCACGGTCCGGCGCAGGACCGCCGGTATGCCTACGAGCCGACATTCATCATGCGGGGCCTGAGCGAACTTCACATCACGTTCACCCCGGTCGGTTAGGCCGGTCACCACACCCCGCTCGGCAGAAGAACAGGAGCATGACATGACCGGAAAGCTGGACGGCATGGTCGCTTTCATCACCGGCGCCGCCCGCGGACAGGGCAGGGCGCACGCGATCGCGATGGCCAGGGAGGGCGCCGACATCATCGCCGTCGACATCTGCCGCGACATCCCGTCGAACCCGTACCCGCTGGCCACACCCGACGACCTGGCCGAGACCGAGCGAGCGGTCAAGGGAATCGGTCGTCGGGTGGTGGCGCGGATCGCCGACGTACGCGAGCGCCACGAGCTGCGCGACGCCGTCGAGGCGGGCGTAGCCGACCTCGGCAAGGTCGACATCGTCGTCGCCAACGCCGGCATCCTGCCGATGGCGATGGGCAACCCCGATCCCATGGGATTCGTCGACGCGTCCGACGTCGACCTGCTCGGCGTGATGAACACCGTCGCCGTGGCCATCCCGCACCTGCCGGACGGTGCGTCGATCATCGTCACCGGGTCGACGGCGGGGATGATCCGCGGCACCACCACCAGCCCCGACATGGGGCCCGGCGGTGCCGGATACGGCTGGAGCAAGCGCATCGTGATGGAGTACGTCGACGAGATGTGCCTTCACCTGGCGCCCCGGATGATCCGTGTCAACGCGATCCACCCGACCAACTGCAATACCCACCTGCTGCAGAACGAGGGCATGTACGGCGTGTTCCGGCCCGACCTCAAGGCCGAGGGCAAGACGGCCACCCGAGAGGATGCCGAACCGCTGTTCAGCCTCTTCCAGGCCATGCCGATCCCGTACATCGAACCGGAGGACATGGCCAACCTCGGTGTGTTCCTCGCGAGCGAGGACAGTCGCTACATCACCGGCCAGCACATCCGCGTCGACGCCGGGTCACTGCTCAAGTGGCCCAACGGCCCCGGCGGCTAGAGCGGGTGTCCAGCGGTCAGTCGGGGCGGTGCAGGAAGCCGTGCAGGATCGCCTGCACGAGTTCGTCGACGATCGCCTCCCGCGGTGGTGGCGTGTTGCCGAAGAACGTCGACCGCAGCGCGACCATCCCCACGATCATCGACACCGTGGAGAGCGCAGGCAGGTCCGGCTGACTCGACTGCTTTCCCCGCAACTGCATGCCTTCGGCACTGATCCGGCCGAGCATGGCGAGCGAGCGGCGGATGTCGCCGATCCCGGTCGCCTCGGTGTCCTCGTCGCTGAGCCCGTCGGATGCGACGAGCGTGAGCAGCAGACCCTGGTGCTCGACGAGCACGTCGTAGAGCTGGCCGACGAACTGCCGCGACAGTTGCTCCTCATCGGTCTCGTCAGGAACGACAGCTCGCCAGGTGGCGGCGAACTCATCGAGGAAGCCGGTGAACGGCAGAACCAGGGCCTCACGGAAAAGGCCTGCCTTGGAGCCGAAGTGGCGGAACAACAGGTATTCGGTGACGCCGGCCGCCTCGGCGATCTCGCGGGTGGTGGTGCTGCGGTAGTCGCGGTGGGCGAACAGTTCGCGCGCGGCGTCGAGGAGGAGCCTGCGCGCCTCGCCCGGGGGCCGGCGCGCGCCTGCGCCGTTTCTCCTCGACGAGCTTCGCTCCGACACAGGAATTCACGATAGCCGTCCCTTGAGCGGGAGCTTGGTAATAGTGTTCACTATTAACACCGGATGTCGTCTGGAAGGGAACGTGCCGTGGGCCAACTCATCATGCTCGGAACGCTGTTCGGGTTGATCGCTCTGATATTCGGACTGGTGGTGTACTCCGACCCGGAGGCACGCGGACCCCGGCCCGACGCGGCCGTGCAGGACGCTGACCGATGAGCACCGAACTGACCCCGGCCCTGATCGCCGGCCTGTCCTTCGCCTATATCGGCGGAATCCTGTTCCTGGCCTACGGCATCTTCCTGAGCGTCCGGCGCGGGCGGCTGCATCCGCTGCTGCTGGTGTCGATCTCGGCGATTTCGTTCTCGTGGATCGAGGCGCCCTACGACTGGGCGATGTACGCGCAGTTCCCCCCGGCGCTGCCCCGCATGCCGTCGTGGTGGCCGATGAACCTGACGTGGGGCGGCGGCCTGCCGTCGGCCGTGCCGATCGGCTACATCGCCTACTTCGTGTTGCCCGGCCTGATCGGTGCTGCGCTCGGGCGCCGGCTGGTCGCACGATTCGGCTGGCGCAGGCCGCAGACGTTCCTGGCCGTCGGACTTCTCGTCGGATTCTGCTGGGCGCTGCTGTTCAACGCGTTCTTCGGACCCCGGCTCGGGGTCTTCTACTACGGCTACATCATCCCGGGTCTCGGCCTGTTCGAGGGCAGCAAGTACCAGTACCCGATCTACGACGCGATCGCGATGGGCGTGCAGGTGATGGTGTTCGCTTACCTGCTCGGACGCACGGACTCCGAAGGGCGCAACGTCATCGAATCCTGGTCGGACCGCAAGACCGCGAGCGTCGTCGGATCTTCGGTTCTGTCGGTCGTCGCCGTCGTCATCCTCGGACATGCGGTGTACGGCGCCGTGTTCGCCCCGCACCTGATCACGATGAAGGCCGGTTACGTGACCGAGGGGCCGAGCGAGCAGCTGTTCCCCGGCGTACCGAATCAGCCCAGATAAACCCGCACACAACATCTCCGGAAGGTTTCCACCGTGACCATCGATCCAGCCGTCGAGCTGTACTACGACCCCTTCGATTTCGCGATCGACGACGACCCCTACCCGATCTGGCGGCGGATGCGCGAGGAGGCGCCGCTGTACTACAACGAGAAGCACAACTTCTACGCGCTGAGCCGCTGGGATGACGTCACGAGGGCGCTGCCGGACTGGGAGACCTATCGGTCCGGGCGGGGCACGACTGCCGACATCCTGTTCAGCGGGATCGAGGTGCCGCCGGGCATCCTCCTCTTCGAAGACCCGCCCCTGCACGACCTGCACCGGCGGCTTCTGTCGCGGGTGTTCACCCCGCGCCGGATGCTGGCCGTCGAGGACCTGGTGCGTGACTTCTGCTCGCGCGCACTGGATCCGCTGCGCGATGCCGAAGGCTTCGACTTCGTCGCCGATCTCGGGGCGATCATGCCGATGCGCACGATCGGGTTCCTGCTGGGGATTCCCGAAGATGCCCAGCAGAACATCCGCGACCGCAACGACAAGAGCATCACGATGGCCTCGCAGGACGGCACCGCTGACCTGAGCCCGACGATATTCCAGGATTCGATCGCGCTGTTCGCCGAGTACATCGAGTGGCGGGCGACCCACCCGTCCGATGACCTGATGACCGAACTGCTCAACGCCGAGGTGGAGGAGCCCGGCGGCACGCGCCGCAGGCTGGAGCACAACGAGGTGCTCGCCTACACCGCGATGATCGCCGGCGCCGGTAACGAGACCACTGCGCGATTGATCGGAGCGATGGGTCAACTACTGGGGGAGCACACCGACCAGCGGCACGAACTCGTCGCCGATCATGCGCTGATCCCATCGGCGGTCGAGGAGAGCCTGCGGTACGAGCCGCCGTCGCCGGTACAGGCCCGCTACGTCGCCCGCGACGTCGAACACTACGGCCACACCGTGACCGAAGGTTCGTACATGTTGCTGCTCAACGCATCGGCCAACCGGGACGACAGCCGGTTCAGCGATCCCGACCGCTTCGACATCCACCGCACCGGCGGCCACCTGAGCTTCGGGCAGGGATTGCATTTCTGCCTCGGATCGGCGCTCGCGCGGCTCGAAGCCCGGGTAGCGTTCGAAGAGGTGCTCAAGCGGTGGACCGACTGGGACGTCGACTACGACAACGCCAGCAGGGCCCACACGTCCAGCGTGCGGGGCTGGGCACGACTGCCGGTACGTACCGGCTGATCATCAGCGCACAGGGCTTGCCACGGCTGACACACTGAACGGGTGCGTGACACACCGAAGTGCTGGCTCACCGACATGGACGGCGTCCTGGTCCGCGAGGAGCACGCCCTGCCGGGCGCGGCCGAGTTCCTGATGCGACTCACCGAACTCGAACGGCCGTTCCTCGTCCTGACGAACAACTCGATCTTCACCCCGCGCGACCTGGCCGCCCGGCTCTCGCGGTCGGGGCTCACGGTGCCGGAGAACTCGATCTGGACCTCGGCGCTGGCGACCGCGACCTTCCTCGCCGACCAGCTGCCCGGCGGGTCCGCCTACGTCATCGGCGAGGCCGGCCTGACCACCGCGCTGCACGAGGCCGGCTACACCCTCACCGACGTCGACCCCGACTTCGTCGTGCTCGGCGAGACGCGGACCTACTCGTTCGAGGCGATCACCAAGGCGGTCCGGCTGATCCTGAACGGCTCCCGGTTCATCGCGACCAATCCCGACGTCAGCGGGCCGTCGGCCGAGGGGCCGCTGCCTGCGACGGGTTCGGTGGCGGCGATGATCACCAAGGCCACCGGCCGGGAGCCGTACTTCGTGGGCAAGCCGAACCCGATGATGTTCCGTAGCGCACTCAACCGGATCGAGGCGCATTCGGAGAGCACCGTGATGGTGGGCGACCGGATGGACACCGACGTGGTGGCGGGGATCGAGGCGGGGCTGGAGACCATCCTGGTGCTCACCGGCTCCACGACGCAGGCCGACATCGAGCGATACCCGTTCCGGCCCAGCCGGGTGCTGCCGTCGATCGCCGAGGCCATCGAGCTCATCTGACGATGACGACCGTCGAGCTGATCGGTGTGCCGTTCGACGGCTACGGACGCGCAGGCAACCAGGCGCGCGCCGCGGCGGCCCTGCGCGCCGCCGGCCTCGCCGGAGCCGTCGGTGGCGTGGTCTGCGACGACGACATCGCGCTGCCCACAGCCGAATCCGCCCGCGGTCCCAACGGCCTGATCAACGAGCCGGCGCTGCTGGCGATGACAGACGGGCTCAACGAACGGGTGGGCGCCGCGGTCACCGCAGGCCGGTTCCCGATCGTGTTCGGCGGCGACTGCGCCATGCTCCTCGGCATCGTCACCGGCCTGCGCGATCACGCGGGCGACACCGCAGTGGTGTTCGTCGACGGCCACGAGGACACCATGCCGCTCGACGTGTCCGAGGACGGAGAGGCCGCCAATACCGAGATCGGTCTGCTGCTCGGCATCACCGGCCGACTCCTGCAAGGCCCACTGGCGCAGCGGCTGCCCGCGCTGCAACGGGACCGGCTGGCGGTGCTCGGATCCCGCGACGAGTCGTGGCGCAGGCAGTTCAACGTCGGCACACTGGCCGACTGCGGGGTGTGGCTGGCGCCGCTGGCCGACGTCGCCGCCGACCCGCCGCAGACCGGGCGCCGTGCGCTGGCCGCGCTGCCGACTGAGAATTGGTGGCTGCACATCGATCTCGACGTCCTCGACCCTGTCGAGTTCCCCGCGCAGGGGCTGCCTGACGTCCCCGACGAACCCGGTGGACTGACGTGGCGGCAGCTCACCGCGCTGGTCCTGGCGATGGCCGAGGCCGGCGGCTGTGTGGGTGCCAGCCTCGCGATCTACGACCCCGACCAGGACCCCGACGGCGCCGACGCGGCGCGCATCGTCGAATTCGCCCGCGACGTCCTGCCCGCCGTAACCGGGACGGCGTGAATGGCCGAGTCCATCGACACGAACTTCCTCGCGGCCGTGCGAGCGATGACCGCAGGCACCCCTCGTGACGGGACAAGGCTCACCGCACCGCTGGCCCTCGACGTCTTCGACGCCCAGCTCCGCAGCCGCCACCTCGACATCGCCGCGCGCGAGTTGCGCTCAGAAGGCAAGGGCTACTACACGATCGGCTCGTCCGGGCACGAGGGCAACGCGGCGGTGGCCGCCGCCCTTCGCGTCACCGATCCCGCCTTGCTGCACTACCGGTCCGGTGGCTTCTTCCTGGCGCGGGCCGGCCAGGCCGGCGGTGTCGACGGCATGGCGAGGGCCGTGCGCGACGTGCTGCTCGGACTGGTCGCCGCGGCCGCGGAACCCATCTCCGGAGGACGGCACAAGGTCTTCGGCAGCCACGGCCTCAACGTGATCCCGCAGACGTCGACCATCGCCTCGCACCTGCCGCGCGCCGTCGGCGTGGCGTTCTCCATCGCCCGGGCCCGCAAGCTCGGCGTCACCGGCGCCTGGCCCGACGACGCGCTGGCGGTGTGCAGCTTCGGCGACGCCTCGGTGAACCACTCCACCGCGGTCGGCGCCATCAACACCGCGACGCACTCCGCCTACCAGGGTCTGCCGATGCCCCTGCTGCTGGTCTGCGAGGACAACGGCATCGGGATCAGCACCCCGACACCGCGCGGCTGGGTGGCCAGGACCTATGAGAACCGGGCCGGGCTGCAGTATTTCGCGGCGGACGGCGCCGACCCGGCCGAGACGTTCGACGTGGCACAGGCGGCCGCCGAGTACGTGCGCAGCCACCGCAGGCCGGCCTTCCTGCACCTGCGCACCGTCCGGTTGATGGGGCACGCGGGTTCGGATTACGAGCCCGCCTACCGCAGGCCCGACGAGATCATGGCCGACTTCGACCGGGACCCGGTGCTCGGCACGGCCGCCCACCTCGTCTCCGCGGGTGTGCTGACGCCCGAGCAGGTGATCGACCGCTACGAGGCCGTCCGTGCCGAGGTGCTCGGGGCGGCCCGCGAGGTGGTCGGGCTGCCGCAACTCCTGACGACCGCCGAGGTGGTGAGGCCGCTGCGCGATGCGATGGCCGAGGCGGTCGCGGCGTCGGCGCGCCCGGCATCGCTTGTGCCCGTTGCGGGCAGGGGCGGGGAGCCGCTGACGCTCGCCCAGTCGATCAACCGCGCGCTGCGCGAGATCCTCGAACACAGGCCCGGCGCGCTGGTGTTCGGGGAGGACGTGGCCCGCAAGGGCGGCGTGTACGGGGTGACCCGCGGACTGCAGAACGCGGCCGGGCCGGCCCGCGTGTTCGACACCCTGCTCGACGAGCAGGCCATCCTCGGGCTGGCGCTCGGCGCGGGTATGTCGGGGCTGCTGCCCATCCCGGAGATCCAGTACCTGGCGTACCTGCACAACGCCGCCGACCAGATCCGCGGCGAGGGCGCGACACTGCAGTTCTTCTCCGACCGGCAGTACCGCAACCCGATGATCGTGCGGATCGCCGGATACGGCTACCAGAAGGGGTTCGGCGGCCACTTCCACAACGACAACTCGATCGCCGCGATCCGCGACATCCCCGGCGTGGTGATCGCCTCGCCGTCGCGGCCCGACGACGCCGCGGCGATGCTGCACGCCTGCGCCGCGGCCGCTGACGCCGCGGGCACGGTGTGCGTCTACCTCGAGCCGATCGCGCTCTATCACACCCGCGACCTGCACCAGGACGGCGACGAGCAGTGGCTGGCGCGCTACCCGGACGAGGCCGCGCCGATCGGGCGGGCCCGCACCCACGGCGACGGCGCCGACCTGACGATCCTGACGTTCGGCAACGGCGTGCGGATGAGTCTGCGGGTGGCGCGCCGTCTGGAGCGTGCCGGCATCGGCATCCGCGTCGTCGACCTGCGCTGGCTGGCGCCGCTGCCCGTGGAGGACATGCTGCGCGAGGCGCGCGCCACCGGCCGGGTGCTCGTCGTCGACGAGACCAGGACTACGGGCGGCGTCGGCGAAGGACTGCTCGCCACCCTGCTCGCCCACGGCTACACCGGCCGGTTGGCCCGCGTCGCGGGCGAGGACAGCTTCATCCCGCTCGGCGATGCCGCGCTGCAGGTGCTGCTCTCGGAGGACACCATCGAGTCGGCGGTGCTCACCGTGACCAAGCTCTGACGGCCGCTTGCTAGCTTGAGCGGATGGCCCAACCCGCTCCCGACCCGACGCGCCCGCTGGCCGGCGTCCGGATCGTCGAGATCTCGAGCTTCGTCGCGGTGCCGCTGGCCGGGATGACGCTCGCGCAGCTCGGCGCCGAGGTGATCCGCGTCGACCCGATCGGCGGCGCGGCCGACTACCGCCGCTGGCCGGTGACCGACGCCGGGGACAGCATCTACTGGGCCGGGCTGAACAAGGGGAAGCGGTCCGTCGCGGCCGACCTGCGCTCACCCGAAGGGCAGGACCTCGTCACCCGGCTCATCGCCGACGCCGGCGTCTTCATCACGAATGTGGCCGGCCGGCAATGGCACTCGTACGACACGCTGGTGGCGCGCCGGCCCGACATCGTGCACGTCGAGGTGTCGGGGCGCGCCGACGGCGGGACCGGGGTGGACTACACGGTCAACGCCTCGGTCGGCTTCCCGCTGGTGACCGGTCCGGCGCAGCTGGCCACACCGGTCAACCACGTGCTGCCCGCTTGGGACGTCACCTGCGGGCTGTACACCGCGCTCGCGGTGTCGACGGCGCTGCGGCACCGCGACGCCACCTGCACCGGCGCGCGGATCGCCATCCCGCTCGACAACGTCGCCCTCGCCACCGCGGGCAACCTGAGCTTCCTGACCGAGGTGATGGTCAACGGCGCGCAGCGACAGCGGATCGGCAACTCGCTCTTCGGCACCTACGGGCAGAACTTCACCAGCAGCGACGGCGCCGCGTTCATGGTCGTCGCGCTCACCAACCGGCACTTCCGCGACCTGACCGAGACCACCGGCACCGCCAAAGCCGTTGCCGCACTGGGCCAGGCCCTCGGCGCCGACTTCACCGACGAAGGCGAACGGTACCGCCACCGCGACGCGCTGACCGGGCTGTTCACCGTCTGGTTCACCGAACACACCGCCGACGAGATCGCCGCGGCCCTGACCACGACGTCGGTGCTGTGGGAGCGCTACCGCAGCTTCGCCGACGTCGCCACCGACGCCCGGGTCACCGACAACCCGCTGTTCACCCGCCTCGACCAGCCACGGATCGGCGAGTATCTGGCGCCGGGGCTGCCGATGGCGATCGGCGGTGTCTACCCGCCGGCCGTCGCGGCGCCCGCGCTGGGCGACGACACCGCCGCGGTGCTGTCCGACTGGCTGGGCCTCGGCGCCGACGACGTCGGCCGTCTCATCGAAAGCGGCTTCGTGGCAACGAGTTCCGAGTGAGTCGGCTGCTCACCCTGCTCGACGTGCAGCCGGCGCAGGACGGCTGCTGGACGGGCGCGGCCAGCGGCCCGGCGGGCAAGCGGTCGTTCGGCGGCCAGTTCGCCGCGCAGAGCCTCGCGGCCGCGGCGCGCACCGTCGACGCCGACCGCCCGCCGACCAACATGCATCTGCAGTTCCTACGCGGCGGCGAGGCCGGCGACCCGGTCGACTACACCGTCACACCGGTGTTCGACGGCCGCACCGCCGCCGCGCGCCGGGTCGACTCGCAGCAGGGGAGTCGCCTGCTCACCACCGCCACCGTGTCGTTCGCCGCCCCGATCGCCGGACCCGAGCACGGGCGACGATCCGCGATGCCCGCCCATCCGGACACCCTGCCGCAGACCGGGCCGCCGGGGCCCGCGCCGTCGCTGCCGCTGGACGAACTCGACATCCGCATCGCCGACGAACGCTCGGATGACCTGTTCGTGCGGCGGATGTGGTGGCGCGCCACCGTCGACCTGCCCGACGACCCGCTCACCCACACCCTGGTCGCCGTCTACGTCACCGACCTGTACATGATCGATCCGGCGCTGCAGGTGCACGGCCACTCCATGCAGGCCCGCACGCACCGCAGCGGCACCACAGACTCCTCGATCTGGTTCCACCAACCGGTGCGCGCCGACCACTGGAACCTGCTCGAATCGAGCTCACCCGCCGCGGCGCGGGGCCGCGCCGTGATCACCGCCAGCCTGGTCCGCGACGACGGCGTCATCGCCGCCACGCTGGTGCAGGAGGGGCTGATCGCGAACCGGGAGTAGCCGCCTGCGCAGCATCGTCATCGCCTGGGTGAGCGTCACGCCCACCGCGACCGCGGCGACGACGCCGACGGCGGGATGGCCGTCGAACAGCGGATAGACCTGATAGTGCGTCAGATAGGTGTACAGCGACGCCTCGGCGACCACGCCGGCCACCACGGTCAGGCCCGCCGGGCAGCGGATCGCAGGCAGCCAGATCAACAACGCGAAACCGGTCAGCACCATCACTTCCCGCAGCGGGTCGCCGAAGTAGCCGATCAGGCCGACGGCCACCACGCACGTCACGGCGAGGCGCTGCCACACCGTCGTCGCCTTCGCCGCGGCCCATCCTGCCGCGAAGAACCAGAAAGCCAGCACCGTGAACCAGGCGTCCCGGCCGAGGTCGAGGCCGAGCACGTCGTAGCGCAGTGCGACGCCGAACCCCAGGAACACCGCGGCGACCGCGAACGGGTACCGCCGCTCCCACCGGTCGAACGCGGTCGACGCGCACAGCAGCGCGACCCCGACCAGGATCCACACCAGCACCTCGACGAACCACAGCCGGCCCGCGGTCATGCTGTCGTGCGGGCCGAGGATCTTGTTGGCCAGCAACAGGTTCGACGCGTGATAGTGGTCGCTGAACAGCAGTGTCAGCGCCACCCACAGCACCGACGGCACGGCGATCCAGGCGATGGTGGTCCGCAGGTGGCGCAGCCGTTCGCGGCGCGGCAGCGGTGTCAGGCAGAACCGGCCCACGTTGTAGCCGGCCACTCCGAGCAGCAGGTGCGCCCCGCCCCACAGTTCGAACAAACCTGCGTGCGAGCCGACGATCAACACGATCGCGACGGCGCGCAACGCCACACTGGTCTCCAGCGTCGCGCCCCAGCGTCGCCGCGGCGGCCGGCCGGCCCGCTCGAGGTCGCGCACCGGGAGGCGCTGCCAGTCGGCGGGCAGCCGGCCGAGTGCCCGCTCGAGGCGCACCGACATCGTCACGTAGGACAGCGAATTGCCGCCGAGGTCCACGAAACTCCGCTCGGGCGTGACGGCCGCGGGCTCGATCTGCAGCACGTCGGCGAAGATGGACCGCAGATCGGAGGTGTCGGGTGGATCGACCGGGCGGCCGGCCAGCAGCCGCACGGCCGGGTAGTCGGGCTTGCCCGACGGCAGCTGCGGGAGTTCCGGCACCGTCGCCGCGCGCACCGTGTCGGCGGGCACGCCAGCGACCTCGGCGGTGAGACGCCGTAACGCGGCACCGTCCGTCGGGCCGGTCGCCGCGACGGCCAGGCCGTCGCCGAGATCGGTGCAGAACGCGCTCACCCCGCGCTCGGCGAGCGCGGACTCGACGGCCTGCAGGTCGATGCGCAGACCGTAGACTTTGACGAACCGGCTGCGGCGGCCGATCACCTCGTAGAGGCCGTCGGCGGTGCGGCGGGCGATGTCGCCGGTGCGCAGCGTGTCGCCGCCCGCACCGAGCGCGAGGTCGGCCGGGCTGTGCGCGTAACCCATCATGACGTTGGCGCCGCGGTAGACCAGCTCGCCGGTGCCGTCGGGCCAGCCGTCGGCGTGGTCGATAAAGAATGATCCGCCGGGGATCGGCACGCCGATCGAGGCTGGCCGCGTCGCCGCGAGATGCGGTGGCAGATAAGCCATCCGGGCGGTCGCCTCGGTGGCGCCGTACATGACGAACAGCTGCCAGCCGCGGTCGGCGCCCAGCGCGGCGTATCGGCGCACCCGCTCGGCCGGCAGCCGGCCGCCGGCCTGGGTGAGGTAGCGCAGGTCGGGCAGGTCCATCGCGTCGAATCCGATGCGGTCCAGGAGTTCGAAGGTGTAGGGCACCCCGGGGAACGTCGTCCCGCGGTGCCGGCGGAACAGCTGCCAGAACTCGTCGTCGACCACCGATCGCTCGGTGAGGATCAGCCCGGCGCCGCGCAGCAGATGGCTGTGCACCACCGAGAGGCCGTAGCAGTACGACATCGGCAGAGTCGTTGCGGCGCGGTCGGTTCGGCGGATGTCGAGATAGTCGGCGATGGCGGCGGCGTTGGCGGTCAGATTGCGGCGGGAGAGCCGGACCAGCTTGGGTGAACCGGTGCTGCCCGACGTCGACAGCAGCACCGCGAGGTCGGGGTGCAGGTCGTGGCGGCTGCCGTCGCGGCGGTGGTGCACGCCCTCCGGGGTGACCACCACGTCGGGGTCGTAGGTGTGCAGGATCGCCGAGTGGTCGCGCCCCGCGGGCACCGGGAGGACGACGTGACCGGCGGCCAGCGCGCCGAGATGGTGCACGAGGGTGTGGACGTCGTTGCGGGTCTCGAGGAGCACCAGTCTGCGGTCGGGTCCGAGCGTGCGCGCGGCGGCGCCCACCCGACCGGCGAGGTCGCGGTAGGTCAGCATGTGCGCCGACGTCAGCACCGCGGTGTCGTCGCCGTGGGCGAGCAGACGTTCGGTTAGCCTCACCTGCTCGAACCTACCGCTGTCCGGCAAACGCCGCGGTGCGGTTGAGCGTGCGTCGGGCGGGTAATTGACCAGCGGGTCCGAAGGCCGGGCCCGGCCCGACGACACGAGGAACGACACGACATGACCTCCCCAGCAACCACCGTGCGCCGTGGAATCGGCGGCGCGTTCGCCGCCTGCCTGCTCGGCGGTGCCGCGGCCGCCACCATCGCGCTCCCGACGGCGAGCGCGCAGCCCGACCCGTGCAGCGCCAGCGGCTACGCCACCACCGCCAGCGGTGTGCTGAACGCCGCGGGCGGCTACCTGGCCGCCCACCCGGGCGCGAACGACGTGCTGACCGCCGCGGTCAACCAGCCGGCCGCCGACGCCGAGCGCAACGTGCGGGGATACTTCGAGGCCCATCCGAACGAGTACTTCGACCTGCAGAACATCGCCCGGCCGCTGACGGACCTGCGGAACCGGTGCGGGACCGCGGTCACTCCGAGCCAGCTGGCCACGCTGTTCGACGCGCTGGAGGACTGACCCTCCGCTGAAACGCCGAACGTGCGCTCACTGCGACATCCGAGCCGGGATCTCGCACTGAGCGCACGTTCGGCGCGTCGGTGGGTGTTCTACATCCGCCCGTAGCGCGCCCGCACGAAGCTGTAGGCGCCGAACGCGGCGATACCGATCGCCGCGGCCACGAGGAGGAACTTGCCGAACGGCGCCTCGCCGAGGGCCTTGACCGCGGCGTCCAGTCCGGAGGCCTTGGCCGGATCGGCCTGCAGGGTCGCCACGATGACCAGGATGCCCGCGCCGGCGAGCACGAGGCCCTTGGCCACGTAGCCGGCGATGCCGACGGCCTTGACTCCGCTGCCGCCGGACACCCGGAGATCCTTGAAGAACTTCTTCGTCACGCCCTTGTAGACGTGGTAGCCGCCGACGCCGATCACGCCGAGGCCGACCGCGACGAGCAGCAGCTTTCCCCAGCCCGATTGCATCAGCTGCGCCGACATGCCGGAGTTCTGCTGGCCGCTGGACTGGCCACTGCCGGTGGCGAAGCGCGCCGCCGAGAACGCGATCGCGAAGTTGACGATCGCCAGCGCCACGGCCTTGCCCCGCTTCCAGGCGGGCGAGTCGTCCTGTCCCCGACCGGAGCTCTCGCCGGGCTTCGAGCCGATCACCGCTTCGGCCAGCCGCCACAGGCCGAGCGCGACCAGTCCGACGACCGCGATCCACAGCATGATCTTGCCGCCGGTCTGGTTGCCGATCGTGGCGAGCGCGCCGGACTGGTCGGCGTTGCCGCCGGATCCGAATGCGATGCGCAGGATGATGTAGCCGACGAGCAGGTGCAGCACCCCGCTGATGGCGAAGCCTGCGCGCGCCGCGTATTCGAAAGCGTCGCTGTCGGTGGCCCTGTCGACCACGCCCTGGCTCGGTCTGGCACTCATGTGGACCTCCTGCGACTTCGCAGATCGACTGGATGGGACGCGGCGGTATACCCCGTTTTTTACGCTTGCGAAACCCGGTCCTGCCCGCATTGTGGACGAACCCGTGGCTGGGGATGGACTCCGGTCTCCTGTCGGTGCGCCGGACCAGCGTTGCGGCCATGACCACGTGGACACGTGCCGAGATCGGCGCACTCGGTGAGAAGCTCGCCGTCGAGCACCTCACATCGCTCGGGCTGCGGGTGCTGGCCCGCAACTGGCGTTGCCGCTACGGCGAACTCGACGTCATCGCCACCGACCCGGCGGCGCGGGCGGTGGTGTTCGTCGAAGTCAAGACGCGGACATCGGACCGGTTCGGTGGGGTGGCGCAGGCGGTCACCCCACAGAAGGTGCGCCGGCTACGGCGGTTGGCGGGGATCTGGCTGGCAGGTCAGACCGACAGCTGGGCGTCGGTGCGGCTGGATGTCATCGGGGTACGCATCGGACGCTGCCCGGTGCCGGAGATCACCCACGTGCAGGGGGTGGGGTAGATGGCGGTGGGCCGGGCGTTCTCGGTGGCGGTCCGCGGCCTGGACGGCCACATCGTCGAGATCGAGGCCGACATCGCCAACGGTCTGCCCGGCGTGCACCTGGTGGGGTTGCCCGACGCGGCGCTGCAGGAGTCGCGCGACCGGGTGCGCGCGGCGATCACCAACTGCGGCTACGAGTGGCCGATGAGGCGCCTGACGCTCGCCCTCTCACCGGCCACCCTGCCGAAGATGGGATCGGTCTACGACATCGCGCTGGCCTCCGCGGTGCTGTCGGCGCACTCGAAGAAGGAGTGGCCGCGGCTGGAGAAGGCGGTGCTGCTGGGCGAACTCGCGCTCGACGGCCGGGTGAGGGCGATCAAGGGCGTGCTGCCCGCGGTGCTGGCGGCCAAGCGGGAAGGCTGGCCGACGGTGGTGGTGCCGGTGGAGAATCTCGCCGAGGCCAGCCTCATCGACGGCATCGACGTGCTCGGCGCCCGCACCCTGGGGCAGCTGCAGGCGTGGCTGGCGGGCAAGGCGCCGCTCGCCGAACGGATCTGCGCGCCGCCCGCGCCGCCCGAGGAGACGGTCGACCTCGCCGACGTGGTCGGCCAGACGGAGGCCCGCTACGCCGTCGAGGTGGCCGCCGCGGGCGCCCACCACCTGATGTTGACCGGGCCGCCGGGGGTGGGCAAAACCATGCTGGCGCAACGGCTTCCGGGACTGCTGCCGCCGCTGTCACACGAGGAGTCGCTCGAGGTCACGGCGATCCACTCGGTGGCAGGCCTGCTGTCGGGCAGCGCGCCCCTGATCACCCGCCCGCCGTTCGTGGCGCCGCACCACACGTCGAGCGTGGCGGCACTGGTGGGCGGCGGGACGGGAATGGCCCGCCCGGGTGCGGTGAGCCGGGCGCATAGAGGGGTGCTGTTCCTCGACGAGTGTGCCGAGATCGGTCTCAGCGTGCTGGAGGCGTTGCGAACTCCGCTGGAGGACGGTGAGATCCGGCTCGCACGGCGCGACGGGGTGGCGCGCTATCCCGCGCGGTTCCAGCTGGTGATGGCCGCCAATCCGTGTCCGTGCGCACCGATCGACCCGCGGGACTGCATGTGCGGCAGCGCCGAGAAGCGCCGCTACCTGGGCAGGCTGTCCGGCCCGCTGATGGACCGGGTGGACCTGCGGGTGCAGATGCACTCGGCCCGTGGCGGGGCGTTCGCCGCCGAGGACGGTGAACCCACCGGCGAGGTGCGGGCGCGCGTGGCCGCCGCTCGTGCCGCGGCCGAGGACCGGTGGCGAACGCACGGAATCCGTACCAACGCCGAGGTCAGCGGCGCGCTTCTGCGCCGCAGGTTCCGGTTGTCCCCGCCGGCGATGAAACCGCTGCGCACCGCCGTCGACAGCGGCCGGTTGTCCATCCGGGGGATGGACCGCACATTGCGGGTCGCGTGGACGCTGGCCGATCTCGCCGGCCGCGCCTCTCCGGAGATCGACGATGTCAGCACGGCGCTGGGCTTCCGCCAGTTCGGCGGTGCGCGATGAACGCCGACGCCCGCGCCTGGGCCTACCTGTCGCGGGTGGCCGAGCCGCCGTGTCCCGAGCTCGCCGATCTCGTCACCCGCGTCGGCGCCCGGGAGGCGGCCGACCGCGTTCGCCGCGGCGCAGTCGGCGAACGGTTGGCGTTCCACACCGAGGCGCGCCGCGACATCGATTGCGCGCAAGACGATCTCGATGCCGTCGAACGGCTGGGGGGCCGCATCGTGACGGCGCGCGACGACGAGTGGCCTGCGCTCGCATTCTCGGCGTTCGGCCGATCGGCGCGGCCGCGGGAGTGCCATCCGCCGCTGGTGCTGTGGGTGGTGGGGGAGGTCCGCCTGGACGAGGTGCCCGGCCGGGCCGCCGCGGTGGTCGGGACGAGGGCGGCGACGGCCTACGGGGAACACGTGGCCGCCGACCTCTCCGCGGGGTTGGCGGCCCGCGACGTGGCCGTGGTCTCCGGTGGCGCGTACGGCATCGATGGTGTGGCCCACCGGGCGGCGCTGGCGTCCGACGGGCTGACGGTCGCGGTGCTGGCCGCGGGCGTCGACGTGCCCTATCCGGCGGGCCACACCGCGCTGCTGCGGCGGATCGCCGAGGAGGGCCTGGTGGTCAGCGAGTACCCGCCGGGCGTGCGCCCCGGCCGGTTGCGGTTCCTCACCCGCAACCGGCTGGTGGCCGCGCTGTCGGGCGCCACCGTGGTCGTCGAGGCCGGCGCCCGCAGCGGAGCCGCCAGCACCGCCGGGTGGGCACGGACACTCGGCCGGACGGTGTGTGCGGTGCCGGGACCCGTCACGTCGTCGGTGTCGGTCGGCTGTCACCGGCTGCTTCGCGACGGGAATGCCGAGCTGGTCACCCGGGCCGAGGACGTCGTCGAACTGGTGGGCCGGATGGGCGAGCTGGCCCCCGAGGAGCAGCGGCCGACGTCGCCGCTGGACGGGCTGGACGAGGCGCAGCGGCGGGTGTACGACGCGCTGCCCGCCCGCGGCGCCCGCACCCTCGACGAGGTCGCGGTGGCGGCGGGCCTGCCGGGGCCGCGCGTCATCGGCCCACTGGCGGCGATGGAGATCGCAGGCCTGGTCACGCAGCGCGACGGCCGCTGGAAACTGGTCCGCCATCGGTAGCAGGCCGCAGGGACGGGCACGCTCGTATAGTCGAGGCGACCGCAAGACGTAGTGGAGGAACACAGTGGCTGGACGTCCGATACACACCTTCGAGGTGGTGAGCAGCGAACAGCTGTCACCGCACATGGTCCGAGTGGTGCTGGGCGGCAACAACACCGATGGCCGAAACGGGCAGAGCCGCGGCTTCGGCACCTTCACGCCCGGCGAGAACACCGACTCCTACGTCAAGCTCGTCTTCCCGCCGTCCGGCGTCGACGTGTCGGCGCTGGAGACCCCGCTGACGATGGACAGCTTCTCCGCGCTGCCTCCCGAGCAGCAGCCCACCGTGCGGACCTACACCGTGCGCCGGGTCGACGCCGAGCGCGGCGAGATCACCATCGACTTCGTCGTGCACGGCGAACACGGCGTGGCGGGCCCGTGGGCGGCCGCGGCCGAGCCCGGCCAGCCGGCGTACCTGATGGGGCCGAGCGGGGCGTTCTCACCGGACCCGGAGGCCGACTGGTACCTGTTCGCCGGCGACGAGGCGGCGCTGCCCGCCATCGGCGCGGCGCTCGAGGCGTTGCCCGCCGACGCCGTCGGGCGGGCGTACATCGAGGTCGCGGGCCCGGACGATCAGATCGAGCTCACCGCGCCCGAGGGGATGTTCGTCATCTGGGTCTACCGCGGTGGCCGGGCCGACCTGGTGCCCGAGGAGAGGGCGGGCGACCACGCGCCCCTGATCGCCGCGGTGAAGGAGACGCTCTGGCTGCCGGGCCAGGTGCAGGTGTTCATCCACGGCGAGGCGCAGGCCGTGATGCACAACCTGCGGGCCTACATCCGCAAGGAGCGCGGCGTGGACGCGAAGTGGGCGTCGTCGATCTCCGGGTACTGGCGGCGCGGCCGCACCGAGGAGACCTTCCGGCAGTGGAAGGCCGAACTCGCCAAGGCCGAGGCCGGCTGACACCCGGGCTGGCCGACGGCCTGCACCGGCTGGCACGCTGGCCGCCATGACCTTCGGTAACTACCAGTTCGAGATCTACCTGCAGGGCCTGTCCGGCGTCCTGCCGACGATGCCGATGACGTTCGCGGACTGGGAGGCCAAGGCCGAGGCCGCGATGCCGCCGTCGGTGTACTCCTACGTCGCGGGCGGCGCCGGCGACGAACGCACCCAGCGCCTCAACCGCACCGCGTTCGACAACTGGGGACTGATGCCGCGGATGTTCCGCGCGACCCGCGAACGCGACCTGTCGCTCAACCTGTTCGGACTCGACCTGCCGTCCCCGGTCTTCATGGCGCCGATCGGCGTGATCGGCATCTGCGCCCAGGGCGGCCACGGCGACGTGGCCACCGCCAAGGCCGCGGCGCGCACCGGCGTCCCGATGGTGGTCTCGACGCTGACCGAGGACCCGCTCGAGGACGTGGCCGCCGAATTCGGCGACACCCCGGGCTTCTTCCAGCTGTACTGCCCGACCGACCGCGACCTGGCCGCCAGCCTGGTGCACCGGGCCGAGGCCGCCGGCTACAAGGGCATCATCGTCACCCTCGACACCTGGGTGCCGGGCTGGCGGCCCCGCGACCTGTCCACGTCGAACTTCCCGCAGCTGCGCGGTAAGTGCCTGGCCAACTACACCAGCGACCCGGTGTTCCGCGCCGCCCTGGCGCAGACGCCCGAGGAGAATCCCCAGGCCGCCGTGCTGCACTGGGTGTCGCTGTTCGGCAACCCGGTCACCTGGGACGACCTGCCCTGGCTGCGCTCGCTGACCGACCTGCCGCTGATCGTCAAGGGCATCTGCCATCCCGACGACGCCCGGCGCGCCAAGGACGGCGGCGTCGACGCCATCTACTGCTCCAACCACGGCGGCAGGCAGGCCAACGGCGGCCTGGCCGCCATCGACTGCCTACCCGACGTCGTCGCCGCGGCCGACGGGCTGCCGGTCCTGTTCGACTCGGGCATCCGCAGCGGCGCCGACATCGTCAAGGCGCTGGCGCTGGGGGCCACCGCGGTCGGCGTCGGCAGGCCCTACGCCTACGGCCTGGCGCTCGGCGGGGTCGACGGCGTCGTGCACGTGCTGCGGTCACTGCTGGCCGAGGCGGACCTGACGATGGCCGTCGACGGCTATCCGACGCTGGCCGATCTCACTCCGGACACGCTGCGGCGCGTCGGCTAGACACCTGCGGGCGCTCTGCGACGGTAGGGGCGTGACGGCCACGATCGATGAGGTCCTCGACGAATTCGACGAGTACCTCGAACTGCAGTGCGGGCGCTCGGCGCACACCCGCCGCGCCTACCGTGGCGACCTGCGATCGCTGTTCGCCTTCCTCGACCGGCGGCTGCCCGGCGCCGGTGTCGCCGGGCTGAGCCTGCCCGTGCTGCGGTCCTGGCTCGCCGAGCAGGCCGGCGGCGGCGCGGCCCGCACCACGCTGGCTCGGCGGACGTCGGCGGTCAAGACATTCACCGCGTGGGCTCTGCGGCGCGGCCTGCTCGCCACCGACCCGGCCACCCGGCTGCAGCTGCCCAAGGCCCGTCGCACGCTGCCGTCCGTGTTGCGCCAGGACCAGGCGCTCGACGCCATGGCGGCCGCCACTTCCGGTGCGCAGCAGAATGATCCGCTCGCCCTGCGGGACCGGTTGATCGTCGAGATGCTGTATGCGACCGGGATCCGGGTCAGTGAGCTGTGCGGCCTGGACGTCGACGAGGTCGACACCTCGCGACGGCTGCTGCGGGTGCTCGGCAAGGGCGACAAGCAACGGACGGTGCCGTTCGGGGAGCCCGCCCAGCTGGCGCTCTCGTCGTGGCTGGCCGACGGCAGGCCCGCACTGGCCACTGCCGACTCCGGGCCCGCTCTGCTGCTCGGCGCCCGCGGCAAGCGGCTCGACCAGCGGCAGGCGCGCACGGTCGTGCACCAGACCGTCGCGGCGGTGGACGGCGCACCCGACATCGGCCCACACGGTCTACGGCACAGTGCGGCAACGCATCTGCTGGAGGGCGGTGCCGACCTGCGCATCGTGCAGGAGCTACTCGGCCACTCCACGCTGGCCACGACGCAGCTCTACACGCATGTCACCGTCGCGCGGCTGCGCGCGGTGCACGACCAGGCGCATCCACGGGCGTGATCCGCGCCCGGTCCGATCCAAGCGGCGGTGGGTCGCCTAGGCCGACTGTTCGACGGCGTCCGGCGGCATCCACCGCACCACGAGCTCGCCCCAGTTGACCGGAGCGCTCCACCGCTCGCCGATGACGGAGAACGACACCCGCTGGAAATCGCGGACCTCGCGGTAGCTCTCGTCGGGCTTCATGCTGCGGAAGATCAACCAGGGTGCGTCATCGCCGACCTCGACGCGCCAGCCCGTCATGTCGGCGGTCGGGGAGTCGATCGTCAACCACCGGAAACCCTCGTCGTCGGGGAGGTATTCGATGGGCAGATCGATGTCGGCCTCGTGCTCCGTCATGATCGCCGATTTTATCGGTGTCGCGCGCGAGGGATCGGCGCCGCCCTGTCAGCGCAGCAGGGCGATGACCTCGGTCAGGTCCGGCATCGCCGACGGCCTTCCCGGCCACTCGTCGAACACCGTCCAATAGCTGATGCCGAACCGGTGTTGGCGTTCTGTCAGCGCTTCCGCCATCTGTTCATGGGTCCCGATCAACACGAACGGCGACTCCAGCAGCGGATCGGCCGTCAGGCCGAACGGTGCGGCGAGTTCGGCCGCCGCCGCGGCGCGGTCGTCGGAGCGGACCACGAACTGGATCAGGCCGTTGAGCTCGATCTCGGGGAACCGGTCACCCGCCGCGTCGCGCACCACCGCGATGCGGTCCAGCACGCCCGCGGCGTCGAAGTGACTGAGCCGCACCGCAGTCGCGTCGCGATTGTGACTGATGCCCGCCAGGCCGGCGATGTCGGCGAGACGACCGGCCAGCGCGAGCACGCGGGTTCCGTTGCCGCCGATCAACAGCGGCACCGGCGCAGGCGGCGCGGGTGCGAGTTCCCCGGCGCCGGCGTGCACCCGGTAGTGGGCGCCCGCGACGTCGACGGCGTCACCGCGCAGCAGTGCCCGGATCACCGCGGCGGCCTCCTCCAGCCGGTCGACGCGGACGCCGCCACGGTCGAACGTCAGGCCTGCGGCGTCGTACTCCGACTTCATGTGCCCGGCACCGAGACCGAGTTCGAAGCGGCCACCGGAGATGTCGGCGATCGTGACGGCTTCCCGCGCGGTGTCGACCGGGTGCCGGAAGTCGTTGTTGAGCACCAGGGTTCCGGTGCGCAGCCGCGAAGTGGCCGCGGCCGCCGCCGACGCCGCCGCGAACGGGGACAGCGACGCGACGAAGTGGTCCGGCACGGTCAGCACGTCGAAACCGGCCCGCTCGACCGACCGCGCGAAGTCGGTGAAGTCGCTGCCGCGGGGCAGTGCGGTGTGCAGCCCGAAGCGTGGCCGTCGTGATTGGTGGGCATCCGTGGTCACGGTCTCGACGTTAAGCGCACTCCCGCTCGCCGGGGGAGGTCAGCCGGCGACCGGCTTGAGGCGGATCGCCGTGCCCGCCAGCAGACCGAGCGGATCGACGTAGTCGGCACGCGCGGCCGGACCCCACATCGCGCCCCAGTGCAGGCACGCCGCGGCCGGGCAGCCCGCGTGGCCGGCGTCGAGCACACCGACCGCCGTACCCTTCGCGACGAGTTGGCCGGGCCGCACCGTCGCCCGCACCGGCTCATAGCTGGTCCGCAGGCCGCCGGGGTGGGCGATGGACAGCAGCGGGCGGCCCGCCAGCTCACCGGCGAACACCACGGTGCCCGCCCCCGCGGCGTACACCGTCGCGCCGGGCGCGGCGGCCAGGTCGACACCGCGGTGCCCGCGCTGCCAGTTGGGCGACGGCGCGTCGAACACCCGCACCACCGCGGGGCGCGGCCGCAGCGGCCAGTCAAGGCGTCCGCCGTCGGCGTGCGAGGGCGCGGCCAGGGTCAGCGCCACGACGATCAGCATCAGCCACCGCATCGGTCCAGCTCAGCGCATGACACGCCCGCTGCGCCAGGCCCCTCGCCGAAGCTGTGGATGGCCAGGTCACCGTGGCAAAAGCACCCCGTCGGACGGTGTAAACTGCTAACCGCAGCTCGCTTGCGCGGGCTGACTTCGCGTGTCTGCACAGGCCGCCCCATGGCGGTTCTACCCGGATGCCGGCGGTCCCGTCCCGAAGTTCACTTCGGCCGGGTCCGGCAACCAGCGGGCACCAGGGCCTGGCATCACCCCGACGCCGGGCGACAACCGACAAGTAAAGGCTGGGTACACCCATGGCCGTCGTGACCATGAAGCAGCTGCTGGACAGCGGCACCCACTTCGGGCACCAGACCCGTCGCTGGAATCCCAAGATGAAGCGGTTCATCTTCACCGACCGCAACGGCATCTACATCATCGACCTGCAGCAGACGCTGACCTACATCGACAAGGCGTACGAGTTCGTCAAGGAGACCGTCGCCCACGGTGGCTCGATCATGATGGTCGGCACCAAGAAGCAGGCGCAGGAATCGATCGCCGCAGAGGCCACCCGCGTCGGCATGCCCTATGTGAACCAGCGCTGGCTGGGCGGCATGCTCACCAACTTCTCCACCGTGCACAAGCGCCTTCAGCGGATGAAGGAGCTCGAGACCATGGAGCAGACCGGTGGCTTCGAGGGTCGCACCAAGAAGGAAATCCTGATGCTGACCCGCGAGAAGAACAAGCTCGAGCGCAGCCTCGGCGGTATCCGCGACATGGCGAAGGTGCCGTCGGCGATCTGGGTCGTCGACACCAACAAGGAGCACCTCGCGGTGGCCGAGGCGCGCAAGCTCAACATCCCGATCATCGCGATCCTCGACACCAACTGCGATCCCGACCTCGTCGACTACCCGATCCCGGGCAACGACGACGCGATCCGGTCGGCCGCACTGCTGACCCGCGTCATCGCCGCCGCGGTCGCCGAGGGGCTGCAGGCCCGGTCCAACGTCGGCCGCACGGGTGACAAGCCCGACGCCGACGGCGCCGCCGAGCCGCTCACCGAGTGGGAGCAGGAGCTGCTGGCGTCAGCCACCGCGACCGCCACCGCGTCGCCGACGGCCGCGGGCGCCGAGCCCGGCACCCCCGAGGCCGACATCCAGACCGAACCCACGATCGCTCAGAACCCCTGAGGAAGGCTGAAATGGCGAACTACACCGCTGCCGACGTCAAGCGACTTCGGGAGCTGACCGGCGCCGGCATGCTCGCGTCGAAGAACGCGCTCGTCGACGCCGACGGCGACTTCGACAAGGCCGTCGAGTTGCTGCGCATCAAGGGCGCCAAGGACGTCGGCAAGCGTGCCGAGCGGGCCACCGCCGAGGGCCTCGTCGCGGCCAAGGACGGCGCCCTGATCGAGCTGAACTCCGAGACCGACTTCGTCGCCAAGAACGCCGACTTCCAGTCGGTGGCCGACCAGATCGTCGCGGCGGCCGCCGCGGCCAAGGCCACCGACCTCGACGCGCTCAAGGCGGCCCCGGTCGGCGACACCACGGTGGAGCAGACGATCGCGGACCTCAGCGCCAAGATCGGCGAGAAGCTCGAACTGCGCCGCGTCGCGTACTTCGACGGCACCGTGGAGACCTACCTGCACAAGCGGGCTGCGGACCTGCCGCCCGGTGTCGGCGTGCTCGTCGAGTACACCGGTTCGGACAAGTCGGCCGCCCACGCGGTGGCGCTGCAGATCGCGGCGCTCAAGGCGAAGTACCTGTCCCGTGAGGACGTCCCCGAGGACATCGTCGCCAACGAGCGTCGTATCGCCGAGGAGACCGCCCGCAACGAGGGCAAGCCCGAGCAGGCGCTGGCCAAGATCGTCGAGGGTCGGGTGAACGGCTACTACAAGGACGTCGTCCTGCTCGAGCAGCCGTCGGTGTCGGACAGCAAGAAGACCGTCAAGGCGCTGCTGGACGATGCCGGTGTGACCGTGACGCGGTTCGTCCGCTTCGAGGTCGGCCAGGCCTGACGGCTCACCACAGCTGACGCGACTCAACTCTCATGCGCCGGCGGTACCACTTGGTACCGTCGGCGCATGAGTCGTATCTGGGCCTTCGGCGACGACGCCCTCGGTGACCACGACGCCGTCGGCCTGGTCGACGCGCTACGGGCGGGCCGGGTGTCGGCCGCCGAACTCGTGGACGCGGCTATCGCGCGCGTCGAGGCGGTCAACCCCCGGCTGAACGGCCTGGCCTATCGCGCTTTCGACCGTGCCCGCGAAAGGGCAAGGGCCCGAACGCCGTACGGTGGCTTCTTCGACGGCGTCCCGTCATTCCTCAAGGACAACGTGGCCGTCGCGGGCATGCCCACGATGGAGGGCACCGACGCGTGGGACCCCCGCCCGGAGAAGCTCGACGGCGACTTCGCGCGAGCGTTCCTGGCCACCGGCCTCGTCCCGTTGGGCAAGACGCAGCTCTCGGAGTTCGGCTTCAGTGCCGCCGCCGAGCACCCGCGGCTGGGCCCGGTGCGCAACCCGTGGAACCCCGAGCGCACCGCAGGCGCCTCGTCGTCGGGTTCTGGGGCGTTCGTGGCCGCGGGTGTGGTGCCGATCGCACACGCCAACGACGGTGGCGGCTCCATCCGGATCCCCGCCTCCTGCAACGGGCTGGTCGGGCTCAAGCCATCGCGCGGCAGGCTTCCGCTCGACCGGCAGATGCGCCAGATGCCGATCCGCATTGTCGCCAACGGTGTGCTCACCCGGTCGGTGCGCGACACCGCGGCGTTCTACCGGGAAGCCGAACAGGTGTACCGGCACCCGAAGCTGTTGCCGGTCGGCGACGTCACCGGACCGGCGCGGCAGCGGCTGCGGATCGCGGTGTGCACCCGCTCGATCGACCGCGACTCGAGCCCGGAGGTGCGTGACCTGACGCTGAAGACCGCCACGCTGCTCGAGGAGCTGGGCCACCGGGTGACGCACATCGAGAACCCGCCGGTGCCAAGCACATTCGGCGACGACTTCCTGCTGTACTGGGCGCTGCTGTCGTATGCGCTGGTGCGCGGCGGCCGCCGCGCGTTCGGCCCGAGCTTCGACCGTGACAAGCTCGACAACCTCACCCTCGGCCTGGAACTGCACGCCGCACGCAACCTGCACCGGCTGCCGCTGGCCATGGCACGGCTGTCCCGGGCCCGCCGCATCACCAACCGGCTCGCCGCCGACCACGACGTCCTGCTCACCCCGACGCTGGCACAGGTCACGCCGCGGATCGGGCATCTCGACCCGACCGCGGACTATCAGCAGATCATCGACCGGCTGATGGACTGGGTGGCGTTCACGCCGCTGCAAAACGTCACCGGTGACCCGGCGATCTCACTGCCGCTGGCCGAGTCGTCGGACGGCTTGCCGGTCGGGATGATGCTGTCGGCCACCCTCGGCCAGGAGGCCCGGCTGCTCGGGCTGGCCTACGAACTCGAGCAGGCCCGGCCCTGGGCGCGGATCCAGGACGTCTAGAGCCGGCGGCAGACCTCGGCGCACGCCCGCGCCAACGACTGCGGGCCGGTGCGCAACGCCTCGGGAAGCGGTGTGCCCGGCGCGGTGATCCCGACGATCTCGTCCACCCCGTGGTCGAGCAGCACCGCCGCGTCGTCGCCGACACGGCCTGCGAAGATCACCACCCGCGCCCCGGCGCGCGCGGCCACCTGCGCGACGCCGAACGGCGTCTTGCCGAGCATCGTCTGCGCGTCGACCCCGCCCTCGCCGGTGAACACCCAGTCGGCGCCGGTCAGCGCCGCTTCGAGGCCGACGGTCTCGCCGATCACCTCCACCCCGGGCCGGGTCTCGGCGCCGAGGAACTGCAGCAGGGCGAAGCCGAGGCCGCCCGCCGCGCCGGCGCCCGGCGTGTCGACGTGGGTGGCGCCGACGACCGCGGAGAACCGGGCCAGCGCCGACTCCAGCCGCTCGACGTCGGCCGGCCCGGCGCCCTTCTGCGGCCCGAACACCGCACTCGCGCCGCCCGGCCCCAGCAGCGGCGCGGTGACGTCGCACGCCAGCCGGAACTGCGCGTCGGCCAGGCGCGGGTCCAGTCCGGTCGTGTCGACCCGGTCGAGGCGCTCGAGCGCGGCGCCGCCCGGTGGCAGGGGAGCGCCTTCGGCGTCGAGGAGCACCGCTCCCAGGGCGGTCAGCATCCCGGCGCCCGCGTCGTTGGTGGCCGAGCCGCCGAGGCCGACCAGGAACTCGACGGCGCCGCGGTCGAGCGCCGAGGTGATCAGCTGGCCGACGCCGAACGTGCTGGCCCGCAACACGTCCCGCTCGGCGGTCGCGATGCGTTCCAGCCCGGCGGCCGCGGCCATCTCGATGACGGCCAGGCCGCGGTCGGCGACGTAGCCGTACGTGGCGGGCACCGGCCGGCCGAGTGCGTCGGCGACCTCGACGGTGACGTGGCTGCCGCCGAGTGCGTCGACCACCGCGTCGACGGTGCCCTCGCCGCCGTCGGCCATCGGGACACCGACGCACTCGGCGTCGGGAAGCGCGGCCGTCACGCCGTCGCGCATGGCGGCGATCGCCTCGGCGGCGGTCATCGACTCCTTGAACGAGTCCGGTGCGAGGACGATCTTCATCGGACCGGTGTCAGCGCTTCGCGACCGGACAGCACGGCGTCGACGTTGTCGGCCGCGAGGATGCCCATGGCATCGCGCGTCGCCTCGCCGGCGCTGGCGATGTGCGGGGTGAGGACGAGGTTGGGAGCGTCGAGCAGTGCGGGATCGACATGGGGTTCATTCTCGAACACATCCAGCGCGGCGCCACTCAGACGGCCTGCGTGCAGCGCTTCGACCAGTGCGCGCTCGTCGACAATGCCGCCGCGCGCGGTGTTGATCAGGTAGGCCGTCGGCTTCATCGCGTCGAGTGCTGCCGCGTCGATCAGGTGGTGGGTCCGCGGTGTCAGCGGCGTCAGCACGGTCACCACGTCGCTCTCGGCGAGCAGCGTGGCGGTGTCGACGAACGTGACACCGTCCTCCTCGGTGCCCGGCGTGCGACTCCGGGCCACCGCAAGCACTCTCATGTCGAAGGCCTTCGCGCGGGAGGCGACGGCGCGCCCGATGCGGCCGTAGCCGAGTACACCCAGCGTGGCGCCCGCGCTGACGTCGAGGCCGACCAGCATCCGCGGCCCCCAGACCCACGGCTGCCGGGAGCGGATCAACCGGTCGCCCTCGAGCACCCGCCGGGTGGCCGCCAGGATCAGGGCGAAGGTGTGGTCGGCGGTTGCGCGGTCGAGCACGCCGGGGGTGTTGGTGACGACGACACCGGCGTCGGCGGCCGCCGTCAGGTCGATGTTGTCGTAGCCGACGGCGACGTTCGCGACGATCCGCAGGGCCGGGCCTGCGGCGGCGAACACCTCGGCGTCGATGCGCTCGGTCAGCGTGACGACGGCCGCGGCGGCGCCGGCGATCCCGGCGGTCAGCTCGGCGCGGGTGGGCGGGCCGTCGCCGCCCGCGCGGACCGGCGGCCCCAGTGCGCGCAGCCTGGCCATCGCCCGGTCGGTCAGCAGGCGGGAGACGTAGACGTGCCCGGTCATCCCCGCCGACCCTACGTGTCGGCGGGTCAGTCGGCGCCGAGGGCGGCGAGGATGCGCTTGAATTCGCGGCGCTGCGCGTCGCTCAGGTTCGCCATCAGCCGCTGTTCGGCGGCGCGCACCCCGGTGTCGGTGCGCGACAGCGTCTCCCGGCCCGCGGTCGTCAGCTCCGCGGGCAGCGAGCGGCCCGACGCCACCGACGCCGGGCGGGTGACCAGACCGCGGTCCTGCAGGCTGCGCACGACGGTGTTCATCGCCTGCGGGGAGACGTACATGTCACGGGCGAGTTCGGCGTTGGAGCGGCCGGGCGACTTCGACAGCACCCGCATGCACAGGTATTGCGGGAAGGACAGTTCGAGCTGGTCCAGCACCGTGGCGGTCACCTCGGTGCGCAGCGCGTAGGCCACCCGGTGCAACAGGTAGCCGAGCGGCTGGTCCTCACGCGCATCCATATCAAGCATATTGACATATATCAACCATGTTGATAAACCGGGGGTATGACGAATCCTCCCGAAGAGCTGAACGTGATGTTCGAGTCGGCCTACCGCCGCGACGCCGGCGACCTGGGCGCGGGCAACCGGCCGCCCTGGAGCATCGACGAACCGCAGCCCGAGATCGCCGCGTTGATCGAGGCGGGCAGGTTCCACGGCGACGTGCTCGACGCCGGCTGCGGCGAAGCGGCCGTGTCGCTGCTCCTCGCCGAACGCGGCTTCACCACGGTGGGCCTCGACCAGTCACCGACGGCCATCGAGCTGGCCCGCGCCGAAGCCGCCCGGCGCGGACTCGCCAACGCCACCTACGAGGTGGCCGACATCAGCTCGTTCACCGGCTACGACGGCCGGTTCGGCACGATCGTCGACTCGACGCTGTTCCACTCGATGCCGGTCGAACTGCGCGAGGGCTACCAGCAGTCGATCGTGCGCGCCGCCGCGCCGGGTGCGTCGTACTTCGTGCTGGTCTTCGACGCCTCGGGCATGCCGGCCGAGAGCCCGATCAACGCCGTCACCTCCGAGGAGCTGCGCGACGTCGTCGGCAGGTACTGGGAGATCGACGAGATCCGGCCCGCCCGCATCCACGCCAACCTGCCCGCGGAGATGCCCGTCGCCGATGTCTTCGGCGTGACGGATCTGCGCGACGAGGCCGGTGGCCGCAAGTCGATGCCGGCGTGGCTGCTGACGGCGCACCTGGGCTAGGCGCGTCGGCTATCCGGTTTCGGTGCGACGGGCCATCCCGGCGAGCATCCCGTCGGACTTGCGGGCCATCACGCGGGTGACCACCCACTCGATGACCTTCGACACCGGCCCGGCGCTGACGCGCACGGAACTGGTCACCGTCACGTCGGTCGACCCGTTCCCGGGCCGCAAGGTCCACCGGTTCGACACATCCCGCAGGATCTTGGGCAGGCCCTTGATGTCGTAGGCCAGCGCCCTCGGCGCGTCGAACTCCGTGATCGTCTCCACGAGGGTGTCGCGGCCGACCTTGACCCGGCGGCTGGTGCCGAGCGGGCCGTCGGACCCCTGGTCGAGCACGCTGGATTCGGCGACATCGTCGGCCCAGGTGCTCAGGGCGCCGAAGTCGGCGAGGACGTCGAAGATCACCTGCGGAGGCGCAGCGATCGTCCGGCTGCGGGAGATGGATGCCACGGGGCCAATCCAACCGCAGCCGGGCGGGGATCGCCGCCGAATCCACCGCCGCGCCCGCCCGTCGACGATCGAAGCCGTACGATTTGGCAGGATCAGGGGAGCCGTCCCCCCGCGCATGTGTCGGGATGGCTTCCTCGCGCGAGCACCTCGAAGGAGTCGGATGGCGGCAACAAGCGACATCTCGACACCGCCGATCCGGCCGATGTACACCCGTGTCCTGCTCAAGCTGGGCGGTGAGATGTTCGGCGGCGGGCAGGTGGGCCTCGACCCCGACGTGGTGGCCCTGGTCGCCCGGCAGATCGCGGAGGTGGTGCGCAGCGGCGCGCAGGTCGCCGTGGTGATCGGCGGCGGCAACTTCTTCCGCGGCGCCCAGCTGCAGCAGCGCGGCATGGAGCGCACCCGCAGCGACTACATGGGCATGCTCGGCACGGTGATGAACAGCCTTGCGCTACAGGACTTCCTGCAAAAGGAAGGCATCGACACCCGGGTGCAGACCGCGATCACCATGGGCCAGGTCGCCGAGCCCTACATCCCGCTGCGGGCCCGCAGGCACCTCGAGAAGGGGCGGGTGGTGATCTTCGGCGCGGGCATGGGGCTGCCGTACTTCTCCACCGACACCACCGCCGCCCAGCGCGCCCTGGAGATCGGCGCCGAGGTGGTGCTGATGGCCAAGGCCGTCGACGGGGTGTTCACCGCCGACCCGCGCGAGGATCCCGACGCCAAGCTGCTGACGGCGATCACCCACCGCGAGGTCATCGACCGCGGACTACGGGTGGCCGACGCCACCGCGTTCAGCCTGTGCATGGACAACGGCATGCCGATCCTGGTGTTCAACCTGCTCACCGACGGCAATATCGCCCGGGCGGTGGCAGGTGAGAAGATCGGGACACTGGTCACCACCTGACCGGGTGTGCGTGTGACGAGCAGCGAGCGACAGAGGCGGGAGCCGGAGTGATCGACGAAACTCTCTTCGATGCCGAGGAGAAGATGGAGAAGGCCGTTTCGGTGGCGCGCGACGATCTCGCGTCGATCCGCACCGGTCGCGCCAACCCCGGCATGTTCTCGCGGATCAACATCGACTACTACGGCGCGATGACGCCCATCACCCAGCTGTCGAGCATCAACGTCCCCGAGGCCAGGCTCGTCGTCATCAAGCCCTACGAGACGAACCTGCTGCGCAACATCGAGGACGCGATCCGCAACTCCGACCTCGGGGTGAACCCGACCAACGACGGCAACGTGATCCGCATTTCGATCCCGCAGCTGACCGAGGAGCGCCGGCGCGACCTGGTCAAGCAGGCCAAGGCGAAGGGCGAGGACGCCCGGGTGTCGATCCGCAACATCCGCCGCAAGGCGATGGAGGAGCTCGGCCGGATCAAGAAGGACGGCGAGGCGGGTGAGGACGAGGTGAGCCGCGCCGAGAAAGATCTCGACAAGAGCACCCACACCTACACCAGTCAGATCGACGATCTGGTCAAACACAAAGAGGGCGAGTTGCTGGAGGTCTAGTGACCGATCAGCACCCGAATTCCGTGACAGACACGCCGGTGGACGAACCGCCCAAGAAGAAGTCGCGTGCGGGTCGAGACCTGCCCGCCGCCATCGGTGTCGGCGTCCTGCTCGGCGGGATGGCCATCGGCGTCCTGCTGTTCGCGCCGATCGGATGGCTGCCTGTCCTGGCGGTGTTCATCCCGGTCGCCACGTACGAGGTGATCCGCAGGCTGGGCGAGGCCGGTTACGACCTCCCGGCGATCCCGCTGTTGATCGGCGGCCAGGCGATGATCTGGCTGACGTGGCCCTTCGGCACGACCGGCCTGGTCGGCGCCTACGGCGGCACGATCGTGGTGTGCATGGTGTGGCGCCTGCTCAGGCGCGGGCTGCGCACGCAACCGGTCAACTACCTGCGCGACATCTCCGCGGCGGTGCTGCTCGCGACGTGGGTGCCGCTCTTCGCGAGTTTCAGCGCGCTGCTGATCTTCCAGGACCACGGCGGGGGACGGGTGTTCACCGTGATCCTGACGGTGGTGCTGGCCGACATCGGCGGTTACGTGGCCGGGGTGCTGTTCGGCAAGCACACCATGGCGCCGGCGATCAGCCCGAAGAAGTCGTGGGAGGGGCTGGGCGGCTCGCTGGTGTTCGGCATCACCGCGGCCGTGCTGGCGGTGACGTTCGTGCTGGACAAACCGGCCTGGGTCGGCGTGCCGCTGGGCTTGATGCTGGTGATCACCGGAGTGCTCGGCGACCTCGTCGAGTCGCAGGTCAAGCGCGACCTCGGCATCAAGGACATGGGCACGCTACTTCCGGGGCACGGCGGGATCATGGACCGCATCGACGCGATGCTCCCGTCCGCCGTCGCCGGCTGGATCGTCCTGACGCTGCTGGCGTGACGCCGAGCTGTTCAGCCAGCAGGCCGCCGCCCCGACCACCAGCCCGACCGCGATGCCGACATCCGGACGCTGACCCAGCATCAGCCACGACAGCAGACCCGCCACAGCGGGGATGACCGCGAACAGCATCGCGACCGCCGCCGCCCCGTAGTTGTTGACCGCCCGGACGAACAGCGTCATCCCCAGCACCGCGTTGAGCAGCACCACGGCGGCCACCGCGCCCGCGGCCTGCCACGGGTCGCCCACCGTCAACGGCATCACCGCCGCCAGCGCCGCGACGGGCAGCAGCGACACGCCGTTCTGCAGCGCCGCGGTGGCCCGGAAGTCGACGTCGGAGCAGAACCGCTGCTGATAGACCCCGCCGACGGCCAGCCCGAGCAACGCCACCACCAGCAGCAGCACCACCGGGTCGACGCCGCCGACCGCGACGAGCCGGCCCGCGCACGCCGCGAGCACCGCGACGATGCCCAGCGCCAGCGCCGCGACCCGCCGCCAGGTGAGCCGCTCACGCAGCACCGCCGCCGCCAGCAGCGCCGTCACCACCGGGTTCATCGACACGATCACCGCGCCGAGCACGGCGGGCGCGCCGTGCAGCAAGGCCAGATACAGGCAGATGAACTGCACGGCCTGGGTGAGCAACCCGCTGACCAGCACGTGCACCAGGGCTCGGCCGGTGGGCCACGTCACTTTCGACGCCCATGCCCAGCCGCCGAGGATGCCGCCGGCCAGCCCGAACCGCAGCACCAGCACCGCCATCGGCGACATCACCGAAACGGCATGGGCGCCAATCGGATAGCCGAGGGCGTAGAAGAACGTCAGCACCGTCGCCGAGCGGACGCCCATCGTGGGCGCTGGAGTCGCGGTGGCCATGAGGCCATCGTGGGGGATGGGTCGCCGCGCTCGCCATATAATTTTCGCCACGTGCAGGTGAGATACTGATAGTTGCCCATGCCTGGATCCCTCCCCCTCGTCTTCGATGCGCCGCGCCGCGCCATGCCGCCGCGGCACCTCGCCGACCTCGACGAAGCGGGGCGTGCCGCCGCCGTCGCCGAACTGGGGCTGCCGGCATTCCGGGGAAAACAGCTGGCCAACCAGTACTACGGCCGGCTGATCGCCGATCCGCACCAGATGACGGACCTGCCCGCCGCGGTGCGCGACGACGTCGCGGCGACGCTGTTCCCCGCCCTGATCGACCCGGTGCGCGAGATCGAGTGCGACTCGGGGGAGACCCGCAAGGTGTTGTGGCGGGCGGTCGACGGGACCACCTTCGAGTCGGTGCTGATGCGCTACGCCGACCGCAACACCGTGTGCATCTCGTCACAGGCCGGCTGCGGGATGGCCTGCCCGTTCTGCGCGACCGGCCAGGGCGGGCTCAAGCGCAACCTGTCGGCCGCCGAGATCCTCGAGCAGGTGCGCGCCGCGGCCGCCGAACTGCGGGACCGCGACGGCGAGGGCATCACGCCTGCAGCGCGCGGCGGGCGGCTGTCCAACATCGTGTTCATGGGCATGGGCGAGCCGCTGGCCAACTACAACCGGGTCCTGGCCGCCGTGCGGCGCATCGTCGCGCCGCCGCCCAACGGGTTCGGCATCTCGGCGCGGTCGGTGACGGTGTCGACGGTGGGGCTGGCGCCTGCGATCCGCAAGCTCGCCGACGAGCGCCTCAACGTCACGCTTGCGCTGTCGCTGCACGCGCCCGACGACGAGCTGCGCGACACCCTCGTCCCGGTGAACAACCGCTGGAACGTCACCGAAGTCCTCGATGCGGCACGGTATTACGCCGACACCACCGGCCGCCGGGTGTCGATCGAGTACGCGTTGATCCGCGACGTCAACGACCAGCCCTGGCGGGCCGACCTGCTCGGCAGGCGACTGCACGGCGCGCTGGGACCGTTGGTCCACGTCAACCTGATCCCGCTCAACCCGACGCCGGGCAGCAAGTGGGATGCCAGTCCGAAACCGGCCGAGCGCGAGTTCGTCCGCCGGGTGCGCGAACGCGGCGTGTCCTGCACCGTGCGTGACACCCGCGGCCGCGAGATCGCCGCCGCGTGCGGTCAGCTGGCCGCCGAGGGCTGAGTCGGCGCGGGGCGGTTGACGAACCACACGTTCTCCTCCCGCAGGGACCGGCTGCGCCAGCCGTCGGGCGTGCGGACGAGTCGATGGTGGTAATAGCCGCCGCACGAGGACATCTCGGTCATTCCCGGCAGCTGCATCGGGTTGTAGAACATCGCCCGGACCGTCGCGGCGTCGCCTTCCGACTCGAGGATCTCGATGTTGGTGATGTAGTGCATGCTCCACGGGATCGCCGCGAAGCTTTGGGCGAGGAAGTCGGCGACCCGGTCCCGCGGGCCCGCCGGAATGCCCATCGCCGAGTAGTCGACGACGGCGTCCTCGGTGAACACCGAGCGGTAGAGCTCCCAGTCCTTGGTGTCGACCGCCCGGGCGTACCGGTAGAGCAGCGCCTCGATCTCCCGGGGGTCGATGACCTGGTTCACGCCGGGTCGGGCATGCCGATGGTCTTGGACTCGAAGTACTCCTTGAATCCCTCGTCGCCGTTGCGCCGGCCCAGCCCGCTCTGCTTGGTGCCGCCGAAGGGGCTGGTGATGCCGAAGTGGCTCTTGCCGTTGATGGTCACGTTGCCGGTACGCATGCGGGTGGCCACCGCGAACGCCCGGTCGACGTCGCCGCCGCTCACCTCACCCGACAGTCCGTAGATGGAGTTGTTGGCGATCGCGATCGCCTCGTCGTCGCTGTCGTAGGGCGTGACGGTCAGCACCGGGCCGAAGATCTCCTCCTGGGCCACCTGGCTGTCCGGGTCGACGTCGGCGAGCAGGGTGGGCTGGGTGTAGTAGCCCGTCGGCAGGTTCTCCGGGATGCCGCCACCGGTGACCAGCCGGGCACCGGAGTCGATGCCGCTCTTGATCAGCCCGAGCACCTTCTGGCGCTGGCCCTCGCTGATCTGCGGGCCCTGCATGTTGCCCGGGGTCCACGGGTCGCCGACCGGGAAACCCTCCATCATCGACTTGAGGATCTCGAGTCCCTCGTCGTACCGGCTGCGCGGCAACAGGATTCGCGACGGCAGGATGCAGCTCTGGCCGCTCATCACGCATGCCATCATCGCCGCGAGCGGCAGTGCGGAGTTGAAGTCGGCGTCGTCGAGCACGATGTGGGCCGACTTGCCGCCGAGTTCGAGCAGCGTCTTCTTGACCGTCGCCGCGCCCGCCGCCAGGATCGCCCGCCCGGTGGCCGTCGAGCCGGTGAAGGTGATCATGTCGACGCGCGGATCGGCCGACAGCGCCGCACCCACCTCGTTGGCATTGGACACCACGACGTTGAACACCCCGGGCGGGATGTCGGTCTCCTCGGCGACGATGCGGCCGTACTCGCTGCCCGACCACGGCGTCAGTTGCGCGGGCTTGAGCACCACGGTGTTGCCCGCCATCAGCGCGGGCACCGTCTCGGCGATGTTGAGGTAGAACGGCACGTTCCACGGGGTGATCGCGCCGACCACACCGACCGGCTCGTAGTGGATCTTGCGACGGGCCGGGCCCATCTGTGTCTCGTGCACGCCGGTGTCGACGAGGTAGTCGAAGCTTCGGCCGTGTTCGGCCCAGTGCTTGACCTCGGCGATCGGGCTCTCGATCTGCGAGCCCGACACCGTCACCGGACAGCCCACCTCGGTGATCAGGATGCGCCGCAGCCGTTCGGCGTCGCGCTCCAGCGCGGCGTGCAGCTGCATCAGGCAGTGGTAGCGGAACTCGACGTCGCGCGACCAGTCGGTCTCGTCGAACGCCCGCCGCGCCGCGGCCACCGCGCGGCCCATGTCCTCGACGGTGCCGTCGGTGGCCTGCCCGGCCACCTCCTCGCTGGCCGGGTGGATCACGTCGAATGTCGCGCCGCTGCTGGTGTGTTGCAGCTCGCCGTCGATCAGCATCCGCTCGTCGCCGGCCAGCACGCCCGTCTCGCTCTGCACACTCGTCATGGCTCTAGCCTTACAAATCGCGGCCCGAGTGTCAGCCCTTTTGGGCGATCGCTCAGCGCCGGGTGTGTCGGCGCGGGTCAGTCGGCGGGCCGGATGCCGACCGCGTGGCGTAGCTGTGCGAGGAACTGGTCGCCGTCGTCGCTGCGCACGATGTAGTGCGACACCGCGACGCGGATGGCGGTGGCGGCCTTGACGCCGGCATTGGTGCCCACGAGCAGCTTCTCCAGCCGAGCCCGCATCAGGGGCACGATCCGGGACAGCTGCGCGATGACCACCTCGGGCTCGATGTCGATGAGCCGCACGCCGGAATAGGACTGCTGGTACTCGACGATGAAACGCAGCGCCGCGTCCAGCTTCTCGGTGCCGCGCAGCCCTGCGGTGGCCCGGCTGATCCCGTTGTCGAACAGATCGCGCTCGAACCGCCCGAAGGCGTCGAGCAGTTCCTGCTTGGACGCGAACCAGCGGTACAGCGTGGGACGCGAGACGCCGGCCTGCAGCGCCACCTCGGACAGGCTGAGCTTGGTCTGCCCACTGCGGCCGAGCACCTCGGCGGTCGCGGCGAGGATGCGGTGCCGCGTCGACGTGTCGTCGAGGACCTGCTGGTCGGTCAGGGGTTCATTCACGTGGGCGCCTCAGGTGGTGGTGTTGCACAAATCGTAGATGGTGTAACCCGCGGTCACGGCAGCGACGCGGTACGAGTCCGGTCACAGTGCGGCCCGCAGCACGGCGACTGTGTCCAGGTCGTCCAGCGCGGCCACCCCGCGCCGCAGCCCCTCCATCGCGATGCCCTCGGCCTGCATGCCGCCCATGCCCGCCGTGATCAACGGTGCGACATAGGCATACAGCGCGCCCTGGCGGTACCGGTGCCAGAGGTCGTCGCGGTCCCAGTCCGGGCCGCCGCCGGCTCTCAGCGCCCGGCGGTAGAGGTCGAGCAGGTCCCGCTCGGCGCCGCGGCGGTCGGCCGTGGTCAGGCAGGTCACCAGCGTGTACGCCAGCTCCCGGCCGGGATTGCCGCTGCGGACGGCCTGCCAGTCCAGCAGCCCGGCCGCCCCACTGCGGAAGTAGACGTTGCCCGGGTGGGCGTCGCCGTGCATGACCGTGAGCGGAGGCCGGTCGATCAGCGCCGCCACCGCGCGGTAGTTCTCGTCGATGAAACGGCCGCGGTCGACCGGGATGTCGGTGCGTTCGGCGATCCGGCGCGCCGACGCCTTGCACAGAGCGCCCGTCAGCAGCGACGTGTGGTCACCCGATGGGGTGTAGGTCCAGCCCGGCGGCCGCCCCCAGTGCCTCGCGTGCAGCGCCGCGAGGCGTTCGACCACGAGCGCCGCCCGGTCCCGGTCGAGCGGGTGCAGGGTGTCGGGAAAGTCGCACTCGGCGGCGGGCAGGTCCTCGAGCACCAGGACGAAGCGCCCGGTGAGCGGGTCGAAGGCCGAGCCGTACGACGTCGGCACGCCATGCAGTCCGGGCGCCAGCCGGTCGTAGAAGCACACCTCGGTGTGGGCCAGCCGGCCCAGTTCGCCCATCAGCCGGGTGGCCGCCGTCTCGGCCGGCATCTTGACGAACACCGTTGCCGGGACATCGTTTCCGGTGAGCGCAAGACGCGCGCGCGAGGACGTGCCTGCATCCCCGCCGACGAGCCGCACCGACGTCACGGCGCGACCGATGATCGCCGACAACGCCTCGGGCCCGAGGTCGGCCGGCCGGCGCGGCAGCGACCGCGCACCGCCGAACGCGGCATCGGTCACCACCCGCTGTACCCCGCGCCCCAGATGGGCCGCGAGACCGAGGACGGGAACCACCCGGTCGGCGAGTCGCGCCGAAACCCCTGAGGCGATGGTCACCGGGTCGATAACCTCCTAGGTTGGCCGGTAGGTCCGCACAGTTTACAAACTATCGCCGAAGTGTAAAGGCCGAATGGTCTGACGCGATTCGCGCGATTCGGAAGGGGTCACATGGCCGGTCCGCTGACAGGCGTGCGTGTGGTCGAACTCGGCGTGTGGGTGGCGGGCCCGGCCGCGGGCGCCGTGCTCGCGGAGTGGGGCGCCGACGTCGTCAAGATCGAACCACCGGCGGGCGACCCGGCCCGGATGTTCGGCCGCATGCTGGGCATCGACGGCGACGTCAACCCGCCGTTCGAGATGGACAACCGCAACAAGCGCGGCGTCGTCCTGGACATGACGACGGCCGAGGGGCGTGCGACGGCACTCGACTTGATCTGCGACGCAGACGTTTTCCTGACCAACGTGCGGCCGGGGGCGCTGCGCCGGCTCGGCCTGGACTTCGAGACGGTGGCGACCCGCAACGCCCGGCTGGTCTACGGGCTGATCACCGGTTACGGCGAGGCCGGACCCGACGCCGACCGGGCGGCCTACGACGTCGCGGCGTTCTGGTCGCGCGCCGGGCTCGCGCATCTGCTGACCCGCCCCGGCGACAGCCCGCCGTTCCAGCGCGGCGGGCTGGGCGACCACATGGCGGGGATGACGATGGCCGGGGCGGTGTGCGCCGCGCTGGTGGGGCGCGCGGCGCGCGGCACGGGCCAGCTGGTGACGACCTCGCTCTACCGCCAGGGCGCCTACGCGGTGAGCTTCGACCTCAACACGTTCCTGATGACCGGGCACCAGATCGCCATCGGCCAGCGCGAGACGATGGCCAACCCGTGCATGAACAACTACACCGCGGCCGACGGCAGGCGGTTCTGGGTCGTCGGCCTGCAGGGGGAGCGGCACTGGCCGGCGCTGTGCCGCGCGGTGAGCCGGCTGGGATGGCTGACCGAGGAGAGGTTCGCCACGCCACGCGCGAGGGCGCGCAACGCGACCGAACTGATCGGCCAGCTCGACGAGATCTTCGCGACCCGCCCGCTGTCGGAGTGGGCCGAGGTCTTCGCCGCCGATCCCGACTTCTTCTGGTCGCCGATCAACACCATGGAGGACGTGGTGGCCGACGAGCAGTTCCACGCGGCAGGCGGGGTGGTCTACGTGCCCGACGGCGAGTCCGCCGCCCCGATGGTCGCCACACCGGCCGACTTCCACGGCACTCCGTGCGAACAACGAAGCGTCGCACCGGCGCTCGGTGAGCACACCGACGAGGTACTCGCCGAGCTCGCGGCGCGGGCGGCGCAGGGTCCGCGCTGACGCCGGACCCGCGGGCATGGGCGCCCTCCCGGGCTAGCTTTACAAAATCATCGGCCGGTGTCACGCTGATCACATCTGGGCGCGACGGACCAGCGGTCGCGGAGTCGAGGGGAAACGGTGTGACGAACGGTGATTCAGCTGCTGGGACGGTGCCCACCCGCGCGTTCAGCCAGGTCGACATCACCTCCCAGGCGTTCTGGAGCCTGCCGTTCGCCGAGCGCGACCGGTCGTTCGCGGCCTTGCGCGCCGGCGACGGGCTGACCTGGCACCGGCCGCTGCCGTCGCTGTTCCCGATGGAGGAGGACGGCTTCTGGGCGCTCACCCGGCGCGCCGACATCGTGCACGTCAGCCAGCATCCCGAGTTGTTCACCTCCGCCCGCGGTGTGGCGCTCGACCCGATGCCCGCCGAGGTGCAGCGGATCGCCTCGTTCTTCCTGACCATGGACCCGCCGGAGCACACCGTCTACCGCCGGCTGATCAGCGCGGCGTTCACCCCGCGTAACGTCCGCAGGATCGAACAGCAGATCCACGACAACGCGGTCGCGGTGGTCGACGATCTGGTCGGGGCGGGCGAGGTCGACTTCGTCGAGGCCTGCTCGGCGCGGCTGCCGATGCTGACCATCTCCGACATGCTGGGGGTGCCGCGCGCCGATCAGCCGGCGGTGGCGAAGGCCGCGGAGAAGTTGTTCAGCATGAGCGACGACGAGTAGTCGTCGCTGGAGGAGCGCGCCGCCGACACCATCAACGAGATCATGCTGCTGTCGGCCACCGGGGTCGAGTTGGCGAAGTTCCGCCGCAAGAACCCCGGCGACGATTTGATGACCGACATCGTCAACGCCGAGGTCGACGGTCACCGGCTGACCGACGAGGAGGTGGGTGCGTTCCTCATCCTGCTCGCCTCGGCCGGCAACGACACCACGAAGCAGACGACCTCACACGCGATGCTGGCGCTGAGCCGCAATCCGGCCCAACGCGACTGGCTGCAGGCCGATTTCGAGAACCGCATCGGCCCCGCGGTCGAGGAGTTCGTGCGGTGGGCGTCGCCGGTGATGCAGTTCGCCCGGTTCGCGACGGCCGACACCGAGATCAACGGCGCACCTGTGGCGGCGGGCGACAAGGTCGGCCTGTTCTACTGCTCGGCCAACCGGGACGAGGCCGTGTTCGGCGATCCGCACGAGTTCGACGTGGCCCGCTCACCCAATCCGCACCTCGGCTTCGGCGGTGGCGGCCCGCACTTCTGCCTCGGCAGCAACCTTGCGCGGGTCGAGCTGCGGGTGCTGTTCCGTGAGTTGCTGACCCGGCTGGACGTCGAGTTCGGCGAGCCCGACCTGCTGCACAGCACATTCGTGCACGGCATCAAGCGGCTGCCCGCCGTGATCCGCTGAGCGCGGCGCTCAGCGCGGATCGATCCTGTCGCGCAGGCCCTTCGCCGCGACGACGGCGGCGCCCGCCGCGCGCACCCGGTCGGTGAGTGCCCGGTCCGAGGTCGCCACCAGGATGTCGCCGGGCCGGTCGTCGGCCGCGACCAGCCGCACGATCTCGTCGTCTGCGGAATTCGGCGCCGCCACGGGCGCGTGGGCGATGGTGATCACGCCGGACTCCAGCGGTGGTGACAGCGGCTTCTCGAAAACCACCGTCACATCGAGGTTCTCCGCACACGCCCACCGTTCGAGGTCGGCGACCAGAACCGCCATCGCCCGCCGCCGGTCGCGCCACCACCCGTCCGGGCGTGAGCCGATGACGTTCATGCCGTCGACGATCCAGCGCACGGCGTCAGCCTAGGCGGCCAGGGCGTTCAGCGCGGCCGCGGCCGCACCAGCACCGACTGGGCGATGGCGCCGACGGGTCCGGTCTGGTCGAACAGGGTGCCGATCGTGGTGCCGATGCCGTCGGGCCCGTAGTCGGTCTCGGCGCGGATGCCGATCCACCGGCCTTCGGGAACGCGATGCACGTGCACCGCGAGGTCGGTGTTGAGGAACGTCCACTGGCGCGGGTCGAGCCGGGTGCCGATCCCGTTCGCGCAGTCGGCCACCGAGAACAGCCGCTGCAGGGGCGTCATCGTCTCGTCGGCGACGAGGTCGACGGTCGGCGTCAGCCACGATTCGCCCGCGCCGGCGTTCAGCGGGTCGGTCAGCCAGCGCCAGTCGAGGCTGTGCACGTAGTTGCGGTCCCAGTCCTTGGCCAGGTCGCGGCTGCGGGCCCCGTCGATCGGGCGCAGCGGCGGCGCCGCGGCGTGCTGCAGCGCCGAGGTGTCGAGCCGCTGCAGCCGCCATCCGGTCGCCCGGGCGACGGGCCGCGGTGCGCCGTCGGGCCCCGGCGCGAGCATCTCGGCGGCGACGAGTTCGATCTGCCTGCCCCGCCGCTCGATCCGGGACCGCAGCCACAGGTCGCCGTCCGCGGGCACCGGGCCGAGCAGGTCGACCAGCACCCGGCTCAGCCGGGTGTCGGTGCGCTGCTCGCGCTGCTCGAGGGCACGCACCAGCAGCGCCGAGACGGGCGCGGCGTGCTGGATCGACGCCGACCAGGTGCTGCGTACGAGGTCGGTCGCCGAGAACCGTTCGCCGGCCGGGTCGTCGGCGTCGACGAGTTCGTAGTACGCGTCAGACATGTCCGTGCACCCCCGTGCCGTGCACCCCGGCGACGTCGACGGCCACCGCGTCGACCCGCGAGTCCTTCGTTCCGGCAAGTCGTTCGGGGTAGGCGCCGGTGCTCGTCAGCAGGAACAGCACCCGGTCCTCCGGGCCGCCGAGCGCGCAGGCGATCGCGGTCCGCCCGGCGGTGTCGATCCGGTCGGTCACCCGGGCCCCCTGGCTGCCGCCGTCGACGATCCGAACGAACTCGTGCGCCAGCGTCAACGACGTCCACACCCCGCCCTCGGCGTCGATCGCGAGCCCGTCGGGCGGGCCGGCCAGGTTCTCGGCGAACGGGCGTCGCTCTCCGAGTGTGCCGTCGCCGGACAGTGGAAACGCCGTCAGGCGGCGACCGGTCGACTCCGCCACGATCAGGGTGGCGCCGTCCGGCGTGATCACCATGCCGTTCGGGAAGTCGAGATCGCCGGCGACGACCGTGACGCTGTCGTCGGGATCGAGTCGCAGGATCACCCCGCCCGACCGCGCCTGCGACCCGATGTAGGCCCGGCCCGCATCGTCGATCACCATGTCGCCCAACGCCGCCGGCGCCAGGTCGGCCAAAGTCGCCACGGTGACCACGGTGTCGCCGTCGTAGGCCAGGATCTCGCGCCGCTGGGTGGACGCGATGACCAGCGTCCCGTCCGGCCGGAAGCCGAGACCCGACGGCGCGTGCCCGGGAACCGGCAGTGTGGTCATCGAGCCCGCCATGTCGACGGTGTGAACCGCTTCGCCGAGCAAGTCGGAGAACCACAGCAATCCCTCGAACCACCGCGGCCCCTCGCCGAAGCAGAAGCCGGATGCCAGCGGTGTCACTGCGCACCTTTACAAATCACGGCACAAGTGTCACGCTCGCTGGGTGCCACTGTCAACCGTCCGCACCTGCTCGCGATGACCACCGGCGGCAGGTCATGAAGAAGTACCACAGCCACACACTGCTCTATCTGCACGAGACCATCGCACTGGGGTCGATGTGCAGCGATCGCTTCACCGAGGCCTTCAGCGCCACCTATCATCCGATGATGGCCGAGCTCGGGGCCCGGCTGTTCGCGATGTGGGAGACGACGCCCTACAACGGGCACTGGCCACAGGTCACCGTCATCTGGGAGGTCGACGCCTTCGCCGACTACTCGCGCATCGGAAAGGCACAGTCGCGCGGCGGAACCCACGAGGCGCAGGCCGCGGAGTGGGCGGCGTTCCTGGCCGGCGCAGGCGCCCACGGCGAGGGCCGGATCATGTACGCCGGCCGCAGCAACCGCACGCTGACCGAGCTCACCTCGGCGGGCTTCGGCGCGGGCCTGGTGATCCAGGAGATCATGCAGACCAAGCCCGGCCGCCAGGACGACTACATCCGCGAACTCGAACGGCTCTACGTGCCGTGGTCCGAACGCACCGGCAAGCGGTGGCTGGGCTCGTTCATCACCACCTTCCGGTTCAACGAGGTCATCCACTACTGGGCGCTCGACGGCGACTGGGACTGCTTCGCCGAGCACTACCCGTCGTGGAAGGACAGCCCGCCCGCCGAGATCGTCACCTGGATGAGCGTCGCGCCCGCACTGCGCGACGGCTGGGAGGATTCCATACTGCAGGCCCTGCCGCCGTCCCCGCTGCAATGACCGCGATGGAAACCCCTGTGGAGAAACGGTTCTCGTACCACCCGTTCGACCCGGCGGTGATGGCGGACCCGACGCCGTACTACCGGGTGCTGCGCGACGAGCATCCGCTGTACTACGTGGCGGACCTGGACACCTATGCGGTCTCGCGGTTCGCCGACGTCTGGAATGTGCTGGGCGTCAACGACGGCACGTTCGTCGCCTCGGAGGGCACGCTGCCCGCCGCGGCGGTGCTGGCCCAGCGCAACAGCGGGCCGGTGGCCGACCCGCCGCTGCACCCGATGCCGTTCCACGCCAACTTCGACACCCCGGTCTACGACACCGTCAGGCGGTGCACCTCGGCGCCGTTCCGGCCGCGCTCGGTGCCCCGGTTCGCCGACAGGATCCGGCAACTGGCGAACGAGCGTCTCGACGAACTGCTGCCGCGCGGCCGGTTCGACCTCACCCAGGACTACGGCGGCATGGTCGCCGCGTCGGTGGTCTGCGACGTGCTCGGGCTGCCCGTCGAGTTGGCCTCCGACGTGCTGGGCACCGTGAACGCAGGCAGCCTGGCGCAGCCGGGCAGCGGTGTCGAGGTGGCCAACGCCCGGCCAGGCTATCTGGAGTACCTCGTGCCGGTGGTGCAGCGGCGGCGGGCGGGCCTCGGTGAGGAGGTTCCTATCGTCGACAGCCTGCTCGGCCACACCCTGCCCGACGGGTCGCAGTTCACCGACATGGAGGCGGCGGTGCAGATGCTCGGCGTCTTCATCGGTGGCACGGAGACCGTCCCCAAGATCGTCGCGCACGGGTTGTGGGAACTCGGCTCGCGACCGGAGCAGATGGCGGCCGTGCGCGCCGATCCCGACGCGAACGTGCCGACGGCGCGCGAGGAGATGATCCGGTACTGCGCCCCGGCGCAGTGGTTCGCGCGCACCCTGCGCAAGCCGTTCACCCTGCACGACACCACCATCGAGCCCGGCCAGCGGGTCATCACCCTGCTCGCCTCGGCGAAGTTCGACGAACGCGAATACCCCGACCCCGAGGAGTTCGTGTGGGACCGCCGGGTCGAACGGCTGCTGGCATTCGGCCGCGGACAACACTTCTGCCTCGGCGTACACCTGGCCCGGCTCGAGGTCACCATCCTGGTGCAGGAATGGTTGCGCCGGGTGCCCGACTTCCACATCGACGCCGCGCGGGCGTATCGGCCGCCGTCGAGCTTCCAATGGGGCTGGAACACCCTGCCGGTGGAGGTGTGACGATGTGGTCCTACCGGCTCGTCGCGCCGTTCACCTTCGAACGCACCGACCGGCCCGAGCCCTCCGCGGCGGGCCTGGCCGACGGACAGGTGTTGCTGCGGTTCCTGGCCGCCGGCATCTGCGGCAGCGACCTGCCGGGATTTCGCGGCACCCGCGGCAGACTGCCCGGCGACACCGGGGCCCACGCCGCGGAGATGGACGGCTTCCCGATCCACGAGATCGCCGGCGAGGTGATCGCCAGCCGCCATCCCCGCCACCGCGACGGTGACCGGGTGGTGGGGTGGGCGTCCGGGTTCGACGGGCTGCAGCAGCTGGTGGTCGCCGACGGCGACGGGCTGGCGCCCTTCGACCGGGCGCTGAGCCCGGCGCAGGCCGTCGGGCTGCAACCACTGGCCTGCGTGCTGTACGCCGTCGAGCAGCTGCCCGCGCTGGCCGGGCGGCGGGTGGCGGTCATCGGCCAGGGCTCCATCGGGCTGCTGTTCTCCTACGTCGCCAAGGCGGCGGGCGCAGCAGAGGTGATCGGCGTCGACCCCGTCGACCGGGCCGCGCTGGCAGCGAAATTCGGCGTCGACACCGCGGTGCGCGCCACAAGCGACAGGTGGGTGGGCCACCTCGATCCCGCCGACCGGCCCGACATCGTCATCGAGGCCGTCGGCCACCAGGTGGCCACCCTCAACCATGCGGTCGAAGCCGCGGCGTTCGGCGGCACCGTCTTCTACTTCGGGGTGCCCGACGACGACAGCTACCCGATCAACATGCGGGCGATGCTGCGCAACAACCTGACGCTGAAATCCGGTGTGACACAGGACCGCCGCCGGGTGCTCGAGCGGGCAGGCCGGTTCGCCGCCGAGCACCCCGGCTTGCTGCCCCGCTACCTCACACACACCTTCGGTGTCGACGCCGTCGCAGAGGCGTTCGAGCTCGCCTGCCGGCCCACACCCGGGCGCGTCAAGATCGCGATCGCCGGATGAACGCGTTCCGGCGGGCACTGGCCGACCGGCCGACGCTCTGGGGTGGCTGGGTCGTCGGCCCGACGATCATCGGACCAGAGGAGTTCGCCGCCGCCGGATACGACTACGTCGGATTCGACACCCAGCACGGCTATCTCGACGACGCCGACGTCGCGCTGCTGCTGCGCCGGCTCGAGCACCTCCCGGTCGCCACCGCGGTCCGGGTGCCCGCCACCGACCCCGCTCCGATCGGCCGCGTCCTCGACGCCGGCGCCGACGCCGTCATCGTCGCCATGGTCGAGACGCCCGAGCAGGCAGCCGCCGCCGTCGCCGCGACCCGGTATGCGCCCGACGGGCTGCGCAGCTTCGGCCCGCTGCGCGCCGGCCTGGGTGTCGACACGGCCGCCCTGCAGCACCGCGCGGGCGTGTTCGCGATGATCGAGACGGCGCGCGGGCTCGGCGCACGCGAGGAGATCTGCGCGGTACCCGGCCTCACCGGCATCTACGTCGGGCCCGCCGACCTGGCGATCTCGCTCGGGCATCCGGTCACCGCGGCATACCGTCACCCCGCGGTGCTCGAGGCGATGGCAGACATCCGCGCCGCGGCTGCCCGCGCCGGTCTGGTCGCCGGAGTGCACGCCGGTGCGGGCGCCCCGGGAAAGATGTTCGCAGATATGGAATTCGAGATGATCACGCTGGCGTCGGAATCGCAGGCCCTGCGCCGGGGCGCCGTCGCGCACCTCGCCGAGGCGACCGGCGCGATCGACACCACCGGCGCAGCAGAGGGCGGGTACCGGTGAGCGGGTTGCGCGTCGCGCTGGTGACCGGCGCCGCCCGGGGTCAGGGTGCGGCGATCGTCCGGCGCCTGCACGCCGACGGCTTCCTGGTGGCGGCGTGCGACGTGCTCGGCGACGACGTCCGGGAGACCGCCGCGCAGTACGACGCGGGCACCGTGCTGGCGATACCGCTCGACGTCACCTCGGCGGAGGAGTGGGACGCCGCGGTCACCGAGGTGGTCGGCCGGTTCGGGGCGCTGACGACGCTGGTCAACAACGCCGGTGTGCTGCACCGCGCCGCGATCGGCGACGAGACACCCACCGGCTTCGAGAACAGCTGGCGGGTCAACTGTCTGGGGCCGTTCCTCGGCATCCGCGCCGCGCTCGACCACCTGACCGCCGCCGACGGCGCCGCCGTGGTCAACACCTGCAGCACCGGCGCGGTGCGCGCCTTCCCGAACCACGCCGCCTACGGGTCATCCAAGTGGGCGCTGCGCGGGCTGACGCAGGTCGCCGCGGCCGAACTGGCTCCGGCAGGCATCCGGGTCAACGCGGTGTTCCCGGGCCCGGTGCAGACACCGATGCTCGACGACGCCACCCAGGCGCGGCTGGTGGCGCGGGCGGTCAGCGGCCGGCTGGGCCGCCCGGCGGAGATCGCCGACGCCGTGGCCTTCCTGGTGTCCGAGCAGGCGTCGTTCATCACCGGGTCCGAACTCGTCGTCGACGGCGGCCAGACACTGCAGATCGGATGAGGTCGATGAGCATGTCCGTGGGCATCATCGGCGCGGGCCCGGGCGGCCTCGCGCTGGGAATCCTGCTGCGCAAAGCCGGCTTCCGCGACTTCACCATCTTCGACCGGGAGGACGGCGTCGGCGGCACCTGGCGCATCAACACCTACCCGGGTCTGGCCTGCGATGTGAAATCGCATCTGTACTCCTACTCGTTCGACCTCAACCCGCACTGGTCGAGGCTCTGGTCGGGTCAGCCCGAGATCCTCGCCTACTTCGAGGACTGCGCCCGCCGCCACACCCTCGAGCCGCATCTGCGGCTGCAGACCGAGATCGTCTCGGCGCGCTGGGATCCCGACCGCCGGTCGTGGCGGCTGACGACGGCCGGCGGCGAGCACCACGACTTCGACGTCGTGGTCTCGGCGATCGGACTGTTCACCCAGCCGGTGATGCCGGACCTCGTCGAAGAGGAACCGTTCACCGGCATCGTCATGCACACCGCGCGCTGGGACCACTCCGTCGACCTGGCCGGCCGCGACGTCGCCGTCCTCGGCACCGGATCGACCGCGGCGCAGCTCATCCCCGAGGTGGCGAAGGTGGCGCGCTCCGTCTACTCCGTGCAGCGCTCGGCGACCTGGATCCTGCCCAAGCCCGACCGGCCCTACACCGCGCGCGAGCGGTGGGCGTTCGCGCACATCCCGTTCGCGAAGCGGCTGTACCGCACCCGGCTGTGGCTGCGCAGCGAGTCGAACATCGCGGTGATCGAGCACGGCAGCGACAAGACCCGCGAATTCCGGGACGTCGCGTCCACGGTGCTCGAGAAGACGGTGGCCGACGAGCGGTTGCGCGAGCAGCTCACACCGCAGCACCCGTTCGGCTGCAAGCGGCTGGTGTTCGCCACCGACTACCTGCAGACCCTGACCCGGCCGCACGTCCGCGTGGTGTCCAGCCCGGCGCGCGCACTGCGGGCACGGTCGCTGGTGACCGCCGACGGCACCGAACTCGACGTCGACGTCGTGGTGTGTGCGACCGGCTACGCGGCGGCCGACTACCTGGGCCAGATCGAGGTCGTGGGGGAGGGCGGCGTCGCTCTGCGCGACACGTGGCGCGACGGCGCGTATGCGTATCTGGGCATGGCGGTGCCGGGGTTCCCGAACTTCTTCATGCTGTACGGGCCGAACACCAATGTGGGCTCCAACAGTGTCATCTTCATGCTGGAGGCGCAGGCCCGCTACATCGTGCGGGTGCTGCGTCACCTGCGCCGCCGCCGGCGCACCTACGTCGCGGTCCGCCCGCAGGCGATGGTGGACTTCATCGCCAGGATCGACCGGTGGATGGCCGGGACGGTGTGGACCACGCGCTGCAGCAACTACTTCCGAGCCGCCAACGGCCGGGTGGTGACGCAGTGGCCACGCAGCGCGGGGGTGTTCTGGAGGATGACGCGCCGGTTCACGCCCGCCGACTACACCTTCGACGCGCCGGTGGGCCGGCCTGACATCGCGGTGCAGGCGCACCCGGTGGCCACCCGCTGACGGCGATGACCCCCGAACCGGGCATCGGACACCGGCTCCACCCCGCGCTGCGGCACCTGGCCGGCGCCCGCACCGACCTGTCGCCCGGCGTGCTCGATGCGGTGCGGTCGTCGCTCGACGAACGCCGCCGGACCTCGGCGCAAGCGGTCGACACCGCGGGGGTGGACGTCGGCGAGGAGTCCGTCCCGGCCGGAGGGGGCCGGTCGATTCCGGTACGGGTGTACCGCAGTGGCGGGTCGCCGGCGCCCGCGGTGGTCTACCTGCATTCCGGTGCGTTCGTGCTGGGCAACCTCGACACCGACCACCGGCAGTGTGTCGAACTCGCACGCCGGGGGCGTTGCGCCGTGCTGTCGGTGGACTACCGGCTCGCGCCCGAGCACCCGCATCCCGCCGCGTTCTCCGACGCGATGGCGGTGCTGCGCTGGGCCGTCACGAATGCGGCGGCGCTGCACCTGGATCCGGCCCGGGTGGCGGTCGCGGGCAGCAGCGCCGGCGGTGCGCTCGCGGCGGGACTGGCGCAGCGCGCCGCACGCGGCGATGCGCCTTCGGTGCTGTTTCAGCTGCTGCACCAGCCGGTGCTCGACGACCGGATGACACCGTCGCGGCGGAAATTCGCCACCACACCCGGATTCGACAGCGCGGCGGTCGATCTCATGTGGCGGTACGTGGCGGCCGGGTCGGCGCCGCCGGACGCGGTGCCCGCGCGCACCGCCGACCTGAGCGGTGTCGCCCCCGCCCTGATCACCTGCTCGGAACTCGATCCGCTGCGCGACGAGGCGATCGACTACGCCGCCCGGCTGCTGCGGGCCGGTGTGGCGACCGAGCTGCACGTGTACCCCGGCACCTGCCACGGGTTCGACTCCCTGCTTCCCGACTGGGAGCTCAGTACCCGGCTGTTCGCGTTGCAGGGCGATGCGCTGAGGCGCGCCTTCGAATGTCAGAAGGCGCCGCGGTAGGCGTTCAGCGCGGGTTGACCCCCCAGGTGGGCGTACAACACCGTGGAGTCCGGCGGGATGTCACCTGATGTGACGAGGTCGATCAACGCCGCCATCGACTTGCCCTCGTACACCGGATCCAGGATGACGCCCTCCAGCCGGCCGGTCAGCCTGATGGCGTCCACCGTCGACGCGACCGGGATGCCGTAGTAGTCGCCTGCCCAGCCTTCGAGGACTGTGGTCTCCTCGTCGCGCAGGGAACGCCCCAGTCCGATCAGCTCGGCGGTTCTGTGCGCGATCCGCCCGACCTGCTCGCGCGTCTGCTCCACCTTCGCGGACGCGTCGATGCCGATCACCCGGCGCGGCCGGTCCTGGCCCGCGAAGCCGGCGATCATCCCGGCCTGGGTGGAACCCGTGACGCTGCAGACCACGATGGTGTCGAAGAACACCCCGAGCTGCTCCTCCTGTCGTTGCACCTCGTATGCCCAGTTCGCGAAGCCCAGGCCGCCCAACTCGTGATCGGAGGCACCGGCGGGGATGGCGTACGGGATCCCGCCTGCGCGTTCGACGTCGTCGATCGCGTTGCGCCAGCTGTCCTTGAACTCGATTCCGAAGCCGGCCGGGTCGAGCCGGACGTCGGCGCCCATGATGCGGGACAGCAGGATGTTGCCGACCTCATCGGCCACCGGGTCCGGCCAGTCCACCCACCTCTCCTGCACGAGAACGGCTTTCAGGCCCAGCTTCGCGGCGACCGCGGCCACCTGGCGGGTGTGGTTGGACTGGACGCCACCGATCGACACCAGCGTGTCGGCCCCGCGTTTCAGTGCGTCGGGGATCAGGTACTCGAGCTTGCGTGTCTTGTTCCCGCCGTAGGCCAGACCGGAATTGACGTCCTCGCGCTTGGCCCAGATCTGCGCGCCACCGAGGTGAGCGCTCAGCCTCGGCAACGGATGTACGGGACTGGGCCCGAAGGTGAGGGGATGGCGTTCGAAGTCTTCGATGGGCATCCGCTCTCCTCACATGTGGCGTCGCGACCGGCGACGCCTCTGGTCAGCCGTCCACGGCGGAACGGTCGTGAGATACGATATATTGCATGCCGGTCCCGGACGAAGTCGGTAAGCACAAGAGGTCGCTGCTGCGGGAGAACGCCTACATCTCGCTGCGGGACGCCATCGTCAACGGCACGCTCGCCCCCGGCGAGAAGCTGCGCGACCCCGAACTCGAAGCTTGGCTGGGGATCAGCCGCACCCCGATCCGGGAGGCGATCGCCCGGTTGGAGACCGCCGGGCTGGTCCACACCCTGCCCGGTCGTTCGACGGTCGTGGCGACCATCGAACGCAAGTCGCTGCTCGATGCGCAGGCCGTCGCCGCCGCGATGCACGCGCTCGCGGTGCGCATCGCCGTCCCGCTGATGGGGAAGCGGGAGATCGCCGCGATGGTGAAGGCGAACAAGGAGTTCGCCGCCGCGTTCTCGGCCGGTGAAGCGGAGTCCGCCATTCGCGCCGACGACGAGTTCCACGGAATCGCCGTGGAAGCCAGCCAGAACCGGACGATCCCGGTGATGCTCGAGCAGGTGACCCCGGTGCTGCGGCGACTCGAATTCCTGCGCTTCTCCTCGCTGTCCGGCAGGGAGTCGATCGCGCAGCACAAGAGGATCATCGAGCTGTGTCGTCAGGGCGACGCCGATGCCGCCGCGGAGGCGACGCAGCGCAACTGGGAGACGCTGTCACTCCTGATCGACCGGCAGGAGTTCGCATAGGAGCTCCGGAGCTGCGTGCTCAAGCATCGGCCCGGAAGACCGGCCAGCACAGGTCGGTCGACCACTGCCCGGGATCTTCGGTGTCCCACGAGAAACACTCGTAATACTCCCGCAGCGGAGCTTCGACGCTGATCTCGTGACGCGTGGCGTACTCGCCGAGCGCGCTGTAGGCGAGGTCGACGTCGTCGTGCGCACCGTGGTGACGCACGACCGCCAGTTCGGCGGCGGGGATGGTCGCCGGCCGCACCCGGCCGACGGGACGGACGGCACCGCCGACCGGGATGAACACCGTCGCCGTGCCCCGGCCCTGCGCGAAGATGTCGAAGCCGAACAGGGTCCCCGGCACCCCGGTCGGGGTCAGCGTGCGATCTGCGGCGACCGTCGCGCGCACCTCCGCGACGGCGCCCTGCCACCACGGCAGCAGTTCCTCGAGATCGGTGGTCACCGTGATCGCGGCGGCCGGTGTCGCGGCCACACTGCGGTGCTCGATCCGGGTCGCCTCGGCGGGCCGGTCCAGGATCGCCCGCAGCGACTCCACCGCGCTGCGGGTCTCGGCCAGCTGGTCCTCGAGCCGTCGCAGGTGGGCGCCGATCATCGCGTTGCGTTCCGGCGGTGCGGAATTGAGCACCGCACGCACGTCGGCGATGGGCATGCCCAGGTCTCGGAGCCGTCGCACGACCGCAGCGGTCGGCACCTGCTCGGGCGAGTAGATCCGGTACCCGGTGAAGGGGTCCACCTGGGCGGGTTCGAGCAGGCCCACCTCGTGGTAGTGCCGCAGCGTCTTGACCGACAACTGCGTCATCCGGGAGAAGTCGCCGATCGACAGGGTGGTGGCCATCCGTAATTTCTACGGCCTCCCCCTGGGGGAGAGTCAACACCGCCCGCTGGTCGCGGCGAGGTGCTTGACTCTCCCCTTGGGGGAGACCTCACGGTGAGGTCATGACACAACACAGCACCGACCACCCGGACATCGCGCGGAACGACCTGCCGGCGGCGGTCGCCGCCTACCTCACCGCTCATCGAGACGGAGACGCGGCCACGGCTCTCGCCACGTTCACCACCGACGCCGTCGTCACCGACGAGGGGCACACCTACCGGACCCGTGCGGCGGTGGGGAACTGGCTGACCAGCGCGGGCAGCGAATACACGTACACCACCGAGTACCGCGGCGCCACCGCGACCGCCGCGGGTGTCGACGTCGTCCAGCACCTGGAAGGGGACTTCCCGGGCGGATCGGCCGATCTGCACTACCGCTTCACGCTGGACGGCGGATCCATCAGCCGACTGACGATCGAGCCCTGAGCCATGGCTACGAAGCGATGGTTCATCACCGGTGGAACTCCGGGCGGATTCGGCATGGCGTTCGCGGAGGCGGCACTCGACCTGGGGGACCGTGTGGTGCTGACCGCGCGGCGGCCCGCGGAGCTGGACGAGTGGGCACGGGCCTACGGCGACCGCGTCCTCGTCGTGTCACTGGACGTCACGGACACCGAGCAGGTCCGCGACGCGGTGCGTGCGGCCGAAGAACGATTCGGCGGCATCGACGTGCTGGTCAACAACGCCGGCCGCGGCTGGTTCGGGTCCATCGAAGGGATGGCCGACGGCGACGTGCGAAAGATGTTCGAGCTCAACTTCTTCGCGGTGCTCTCGGTCATCCGAGCAGTGCTTCCCGGCATGCGCGCCAGGGGCAGCGGATGGATCGTCAACATGTCGTCGGTGGCGGGGTTGACGGGGGTGACCGGGTTCGGCCACTACAGCGCATCCAAGTTCGCCGTCGAGGCAGTCACCGAGGTGCTCCGGGACGAGGTGGCGCCGTTCGGCATCCGGGTGATGGCGGTGGAACCGGGGGCGTTCCGCACGCGTGCCTACGCCGGCTTCGCCGACGAGCCCAACCGGGAGGCCGTCGATGCCTACCGGCTGATGGTCGACGAGGTGCGGGCCGCGATGATCGGCCGGGACGGCGCCCAGCCGGGAGACCCCCGGCGCGGAGTCCGCGCGGTGATCGACGCCATGGCTCAGGACGCACCTCCCCGGCGGCTGGTGCTCGGCAGCGAGGGCTTCGACGCCGCGGTCAGCACCTTGGAGGCGTCGCTGGCTGAGATCCGGGATCTCGAATCGCTCTCTCGTGGAGCGGATTTCCCTGCCGAGCAATGAGCCGGACGCGGGCGCGGGCACGGAGGCCGCGCCGTGGGATGTAGCGCTTGACAGAACGCCATCCAAAACGCAATATATTGCATATCAACCGACGGCGGCCGATGGGTCGTCACGTGAGGAGAGATGATGAGAAGGACGTTCTTCACCACGATGACCGCAGCGGTGGCGCTGGCGACTCTCGCAGCGGGGTGCGGCAGCCCGTCGGACGAGCAACGCGCAGCCGAGATCACGGCGGCCGAGCAGTCCCCGGCGGGGGACAAGCCGACGGTGGTGCTGGTGCACGGCGCCTTCGCCGACTCGTCGAGCTGGAACGGTGTGATCGACATCCTCGAGGGCGCAGGCTATCCGGTGATCGCCGCCGCCAATCCGTTACGGGGCCTGCGCTCGGACGCCCAGTACGTCCGCAGCGTGCTGGACAGCGTTCCCGGCCCCGTGGTGCTGGCCGGCCACTCCTACGGCGGCTCGGTCATGAGCGAGGCCGCCGACGGCAGCCCGAACGTCAAGGCGCTGGTGTTCGTCGCCAGCTTCCTGCTGGAACCCGGGGAGAGCACGGGCCAACTGGCCGCAAAGTACCCCGGAGGCGAACTCGGCCCCGCCCTGCACACCGTGACCGTCCCCGGACCCGGCGGGGGGACCGGCGTCGACAGCTACATCAAGCAGGACGAGTTCCAGCGGGTCTTCGCCGCCGACGTCCCGCAGGACGTCGCCGTCCGGATGGCGGCCACCCAGCGGCCGATCACCACGGCCGCACTGGAGGAGCCCGCCACGGCGGCGGCCTGGAAGACGATCCCGTCCTGGAACATGGTGACCACCCAGGACCTCGCCATCCCCGCCGCCTCCATGCGGTTCATGGGCGAGCGCGCGAAGGCCCACAGCGTGGACATCGAGGCGTCCCACGCGGTCACCGTCTCCCGGCCCGACGCCGTCGCCGACCTGATCGAGCAGGCCGCGACCGCTACCACCCGCTGATCGCCTGCCGCACAACGCGGTTGAACCGACCACAGATGAGAGGAACCCGATGGACGTCGCAGGCGTCGACGGCGATGGCCGGTTCGACTACGTGGTGATCGGCGGCGGGTCCGCCGGCTGCGTGATCGCCGCCCGGCTCAGCGAGGACCCCGCCGCCCGGGTGCTGCTGCTCGAATCCGGATCCGGCGACACCAGGCCCGAGATCGCCGCGCCGCCGGCGTGGCCGGCGTTGTGGGGCACCGACGTGGACTACGCGTACCGCACCGTCGCACAGCCGGGCACCGCCGGGCGGGAACATGACTGGCCACGCGGGCACACACTCGGCGGCAGCGGCAGCATCAACGCGATGGTGTACCTGCGTGGGCACCCGAACGACTTCGACAGCTGGGCGAAATCCGGGTGCACGGGCTGGGACCACGATTCGGTGCTGCCCTACTTCCGCCGGATGGAGACCGTCGGCGGCCGGGATCCGCACCACCGCGGAACCGACGGGCCGCTGTCGCCGGCGCCCGCCGCGGCCGCAGACGCCAACCCACTGTCCCAGGTGTTCCTCGACGGTGCGGCGGCCGCCGGGTTCCCGCTCACCGCCGACATGAACGACGCCGACGCCGAGGGCGCGGGCTGGCACGACCTGTCGATCGCCGGCGGGACCCGGCAGAGCACCGCGGCGGCCTACCTGCATCCGGTGCTGAGCAGACCGAATCTGACCGTCGCCACCTCGTCGCGCGCACTCACGCTGCACTTCGGCGGACATCGTTGCACGGGAGTCGATTTTGTGCGGCGCGGCCGACGCATGATCGCACACGCCGACGCCGAGGTGGTGATCAGCGCCGGCGCCGTCGACTCTCCACGGCTGCTGCTGCTGTCCGGCGTCGGCGCCGCCGCCGAACTCGAATCCGTCGGCGTCCGCGTCGTGCACGACCTGCCCGGGGTCGGTCGCAACCTGCACGACCACCCGCTGTGCCCGGTCGTTCACGAGGCGGCGCGGCCGATTCCCGCCGGCCGGACCAACCATGCCGAGACGTCGATGCTGTGGCGCAGCGACGCGTCGCTGGGCGGACCGGACATGCAGCTGATGTTCATCCACGTGCCGTTCCATCCGCCGCACCTGGCCGCCCCGGCGAACAGCTACACCTTCGCCGTCGCCACGGTGCCCGACGCCCGCGGCTCGATCCGCATCGCGAGTGCGGATCCGGCTGTTCCACCGTTGATCGACCCGAACTACCTCGGCGCGGAGTCCGACGTGCGCCGGCTGATGCACGGGATGGAGGTGGCGCGCGACATCGCAACGGGCCCAGCGTTCGCGCCCTGGCGGGCCCGCGAGGTGCTGCCCGGGCCTGCGGTCCGCGATGCGGCGGCGTTACGCGCCTACGTGCGTGACGCCACCAGCACGTACTACCACCCCGTCGGCAGCTGCGCGATGGGCACCGGCCCCGAGGCGGTGGTGGATACGGACCTGCGGGTGCACGGGCTGACCGGGCTGCGGGTGGCCGACGCCTCGGTGATGCCGAAGATCCCGTCGGTCAACACCAACGTCGCGACGATCATGATCGGTGAGAGGGCCGCCGACCTGATCCGGGGCCGATCGCCCGGCCTCGGCCTGCGCGCCGGCTAACCGGCGAGCTCGCGCGCGACGGCCGCGTGATAGGCGTCGATGTGCGCCGGGTTGACGATGCGGAAGAAGTTGTCCGACAACGGCGCGTCGCGATACGCCTCGATCGTCATGGTGCGGGTGAACAGCGTCGTGTCCGGCGCCGGTCGGGTGAAGCGGTACTCGACGGCCATCCGGCCCTCGAGGCCGCCGTCGCCGTCACCGCCGGCTCCCAGGCGGCCGACGGAGTGGAACACCCAGACCCGCGGGCGCGCGGCGACGGCCAGTTGCCACGTGAACACGCGGTCGTGCGTCGGGTGGGCCTCCTGCCACGTGTCACCGACCCGCAGGGGCAGCTCGTCGGGGACACCGCTGATCCGCGGCCCGCCCGGATAGGTCCTGGCCCAGTTGGCCGGATCGGTGACGAAGTCGTACACCGCTTCGGCCGGCTGGGTGAACAGTGTCTCGGAACTGGTGGTCACGATGCCCAATGGAGATGCCTTCCTCGCGCGGTCCGCCGGCGGCCAGCCTATACGAGGCGTTACACTCGCCTTCAGAAGTGTCACATCGTTATCTGAGTGGCGACGCCGCGATCGGTTCGAGTGTCACCGTCTGCTCAGAGATGATCGACGAGACGGCGAACTCGGCATGGTCCTCGGCATAATCTCGACTGGCCCGGTAATCCTCTGCAAGTCGTGTCGGGTCCTCGCCGGGCGGATAGCCGACGAGCGCCACGACTCGGCAACCGTCCGCGGCGGTGTCTGTCCAGACGCCGTGAACGACGATGCCGTACCTGCGCAAGGTGTGGATGTGGCGGGGCCAGAAGATCGTGGTGTAGCGGCGCAACGCGGCTGCGTCGGCCAAGGTGTATGTGCGGAGTTCGGTCATCGCGCCCGCCCATGGCGGTTGTCGTGGCCAAGGGGGTCCGCCTGGTCGGCCGTGATGTCGTCGGCGGCGGTGGAGATGCTGAGTGCCTTCGATTTCTCGTCGGCCGCAAGGAGTTCCCGTCCGGCGGCTGTGGCGTATCGGTAGGCGTCCGGGCCGACCAGGAGCCGGGCGGGCGGTTCGGCCGTGTCGACGATCTGCAGCACGAGCGCGGCGACTTTGACCGGGTCACTGGCGCCGATGTTCGTCGAACTGCTCACGGCGGCAGCGGCACCGACGGTCGACGCGTACTCGTCGCGGATGGTGTCGACGTGCATGGAGGCGCCCGCCCAGTCGGTCCGCATGCCGCCGGGCTCCAGAACGGTGACCTTGATGCCGAGCGGGGCCACCTCCTTCGCGAGCACGCCGGAGAACCCGGTGACTGCCCACTTGGCCGACTGGTAGGCGGCCAGGCCGGGCCGGACGACTCGGCCGCCCACCGAGGAGATCTGCACGATGTGACCACTGCGCTGAGTGCGCATGATGGGCAACGCCGCTCGAGTCAGACGCACCACTCCGAAGAAGTTCGTGTCGATCTGGGTTCGGAAGTCCTCGAAGTCGACATCCTCGATCGCCCCCATGTTGGCGTAGCCGGCATTGTTGACCAGCACGTCGAGCCTGCCGAATCGCTCGACTGCCGTCGCCGTCGCGGTGCGGACGTCATCCTCGTCGGTGACGTCGAGTCGGACGACGGCGAGGGTGTCGGGATACTCGTCGGCGAGATCGTCCAGAGCCGAGGCGGTACGCGCACCGGCGACGACGCTGTGCCCCGCAGCCAGTGCCGCGCGGGTGATGGCACGCCCCAGTCCGCGGGAGGCACCCGAAACGAGGAAGACGAGTGGTGGTGTGGTCATGACAGATCCCTTCGTTGTCGAATGTGTCGGCTCACGAGATGGCACGGACGGTGCCGCCGTCGACGCGGATGTCCGCACCGCTGATGTAGGCGGCGCGCTCACTGGCGAGAAAGGTGACGGCTGCGGCGATCTCCTCGGGCCGGCCGAAGCGTCCGATGTCGTTCGGAAACCAAGAGTTCGACGCCGCTCGTTCCACGTCGTCCCAGTCGGGACCCCAGCCGGCCTCCTCGGCTGCCTTGAGTGTCAGCTCCCGCGCCGGGTCGGTGAGGATTGCCCCCGGCGCCACGATGTTGGCGGTGACCCCGGTCCCCGCGAGTTCGCGGGCGAGCGAGACCGTGAGGTTGTGTCGCGCGGCAAGAGTGGCGCTGTAGTGGGGTGCCGTGGCGGCCGGTTGTATCGCCAACCCGCCACCGATCTGAATGACGCGGCCCCATCCGCGCGTGCGCATACCCGGCACCAGGTGGCCGATCATCCGCACCCCGGAGACGACATTGACCTGGTAGATCTGCGACCACCGGTCATCGGTGAGTTCCCGCCAGGAGAGTCCGTCGTAGCAGCCTGCGTTGTTGACGAGGATGTCGACCTCACCTGCTGCCTCCGCCACGGACGTCGAGTCGGCGGCTGACGTCAGGTCGCCGAGGACGGCCGTGGCATCCCCTCCGTCCGCACGGATGCGTTCGGCGACCGTGTGAGTGCGGTCCGGGTCGCGGCCGTGCACGATCACCGAAGCGCCCTCTGCCGCCAGCATTTCGGCAATGGCGCGGCCCAGGCCTGCACTCGAGCCGGTGACCAGGGCCCGCTTTCCCGTCAATCCCATCTCCACGACGATTCTCCTTCGATCTACAGTTGTAGACTTCGCGTATGTATACATACGTAGACTCGGCTGGTTCAATTCCCTAACGTAGAGGGATGCCGACTGTTCCAGCGCGATCCCGTGACGCCGCCGCCACTCGGGAGGCGATCCTGAACTCGGCGATCCGGCATTTCGCGAGGGCGGGATACGACGGTGTCGGCGTGCGCGAGATCGCCCGCGATGCCGGGGTCACCGCGATGATGGTGAACAGGTACTTCGGCACCAAGGAACGGTTGTTCGCAGAGGCGGTCGACGTCTCGTTCGCACCGCCGGTGTTCATCGCCGCCGGTGTCGACCCCCTGGCCCGGAGCTCCGCCGCTGCGCTGGTCGCTCGTTCCGAGCCGGGTGTCGATGGCCTGGAACCGTTCTTCATCATGTTGCGGTCGGCCTCGAATCCGCGCTGCGCCGAAATCGTTCGCGACGCGATCGAGCGCCATGTGGGGAAACGCCTGGCCGGACGGCTGCCCGAGCCGGGACGCCGCATTCGCGGCGATGTGGTGCTGTCGGTGATCAGCGGGGTGCTCCTGATGCGACGCGTCGTCGGTGCCCGCGGCCTGAACGGCCGACGGGCCGATCGGCTCGAGGACCTTCTGGAGGCGGTGTTCGACGCCATCATCGACACCGACCTGGATTGAGAAGCCACCTGGACCGACCCCTTACACTTGCGCGTAGGTTTGTCACGCTGTGGAAACTGACGGGAGCCGTGGATGGACTTCTCGCGGGTGAAGCTGGACGACGAGGACCGCGCCTTCCAGGACGAGCTGCGGGCGTTCCTGGCCGCCGTGGTGACCGAGGACGTGATCGCCCGCGACCGGCTGACGGGTGAGAACTTCGACGAGGCAGTGCATCTCGCGCTCGGCGCCGCAGGCTACCTCGCCCGCGACTTCACGGCGGCGAGCGACGGTGGCTTCACCGCGGTGCAGCGGCGGATCTGGGAACTCGAGATCGGCCGCGCCCACACACCGTGGTTCCACTGGGGCACCACGGCGATGGTCGCCCACAGCGTCGTCCGGTTCGGATCGGCGGAGTTGCGCGACGAGGTGCTGCCGAAGGTGCTGTCCGGCCACCGCCGGCTGTGCCTCGGCTACACCGAACCCGAGGGCGGTTCGGACGTGGCCACCTGCAAGACGCGTGCGGTCCGCGACGGCGACGGCTGGATCATCAACGGCGCGAAGATGTTCACGTCCAACGCACAGAACGCGCAATACGTCTTCCTGATCACCAACACCGATCCCGGCGCGGCCAAGCACAAGAGCCTGACGATGTTCCTGGTGCCGCTGGACTCGCCGGGTGTGGAGATCCAACCGCTGCGGACCGTCGACGGCGACCGCACCAACATCACCTTCTACAGCGACGTGCGGGTGTCTGACAGGTACCGGGTCGGTGAGGTCAACGGCGGCTGGACGGTGCTGCGCGACGCGCTGCACGCCGAACACGGCACCGTCGAACGTGACGCGGAGGGGCTGTCGAAGCTGGCGACGATGTCGGAACACCTGCTGGTGACGGCCGAGGCGGTCGACGCCGTCGCCGCGGCGGTCTCCGAACCCGGCGCCGACGGGCGCCGCCTCACCGACGACGGCTCGGTGTGCCACCGGCTGGGCCGGGCGATCGCCCGGCTCGAGGCGGCGATGAGCACGCCGCAGATGTACGGGCGGGTGGCCATCGCGCAGACCATGCGCGACATCTCACCCGACCTGATGGACGTCCTCGGCGTGGCGGGCGCCCTGCCGGCGGACACCGCGGGGAACGGGGGAGCGGAGTACATCTTCCGGCTGGCCGGCCCCACCGGCATCTACGGCGGCACCCTCGAGGTGTTCCGCAACATGATCGCCCAGCAGGCCCTCGGGCTCGGCCGGCCGAACTACTCGCCGGCCCGCACGTCATAGCGCGGCGATGACCGAGGAGGCCAGCAGGTCCAGCGTCGCGTCGGACGCCCGGTCGTGAGTGAACAGCACCACCTGGGTGAAGCCGAGCCCCCGCAGCTCGTGCAACCGGTCGACGATGGCGGGCGCGGTACCCACCAGGCCGCCGTCGTGCAGACCGAAACCCGTTCCACCGAAACGTTTCTCGGCCAGCGTCCGAACCTCGGGCAGGGCGGCGTCGTCGGGGGCCAGCGCCATCACCGCCTCGACCGACATGACGATCGACGCCGGGTCGCGACCGATGTCGGCGCAGGCGGACCGCAACGCCGCGACCTTGCGCTCCAGGTCGCCGAGCGCGTACGTCGGGACGTTCCAGACGTCGGCATAGCGGGCGACCAGCGGCAGGGTGTAGCGCTCGCCCACCCCGCCGACCACGATGGGCGGCCGCGGGCGCTGGACCGGCCCGGGCTTCACCGGCATGTCCCGGACCGTGAAGTGCTCGCCGCTGAAGTCGATGCGCTCGTCGGCGAATGCCTGGTGCAGGATCTCGAGCGTCTCGCCCAGGCGTTGCGAGCGCTCCGCGAAGGTGCCCCACGGCAACCCGGTGCGCTCGTGCTCGTCGGCGATGGATCCGCTCCCGATGCCCAGCTGCAGCCGGCCCGCCGAGATCTGGTCGAGCGTGGTGGCCATCTTGGCCAGCACCGCCGGGTGGCGGAACTGGTTGCACAGCACCATGTGTCCGACCCGCAGCCGCTCGGTGCGGCTGAGCAGCGCCGTCGCCAGCGTCCACGCCTCCAGTGACGGGTAGTCCGGAGCACCCGGCCCGTAGAGGTGGTCGTAGAGCCATAGCGTGCCGATTCCCACCTGCTCGCAGCGCTGCGCGCGGTGCAGCACGTCGGCGTAGGAGAAGCCGATCTGCGGCACGTAGACCCCGATGTCGAGGTCGGTCATGACCGGCCGGCCGGAGTGAAACTCTCGTTATTCATCAGCGAGAATCGTATTCTCCGGAGAACGCCCCCACAACGCAGCCGACTCGACGTGTCCCGAAAGGCCGACGATGCATTTCGCGATCACCCATCCGATGCACACCCACCCGTACAACCCGGAGCTGGTGACCGGAGCCGGGGTGGCGAAGGTCGCGGTGGCTGCCGAGGCGGCCGGCTTCAGCGGGTTCGGTTTCACCGACCACCCCGCCCCCACGCAGCGGTGGCTGGAGGCCGGCGGCCATGACGCGCTCGACCCGTTCGTGGCGATGGCCTTCGCCGCGGCCCACACCACGACGCTGCGGCTGGTGCCCAACATCGTCGTGCTGCCCTACCGGAACCCGTTCGTGGTGGCCAAGGCGGGCGCCACGCTGGACCTGCTGTCCGGCGGACGCTTCACGCTCGCGGTCGGGGTCGGCTACCTCAAGCGCGAGTTCGCCGCGCTCGGCGTCGACTACGAGAACCGCACCACCCTGTTCGAGGAAGCACTGGCGACCATCCGCGCGGCGTGGACGTCGGACGACTTGAGCATCGAGGGCAGTGGCTTCACCGCCACGGGCATCACCGCCCACCCGCGGCCGGTGACGCGGCCGCACCCGCCGATCTGGATCGGCGGGAACACCGCGGCCGCGCGCGACCGGGTGGTGCGCTACGGCGACGGCTGGTGCCCGTTCGCGGCGCCCGCCCAGCTGGCCAAGACCGCGCGCACGGCGGCACTCGACTCCGTCGACGCGCTCGGCGCCGCCGTCGAGGACCTGCGTCGGCGAGCGGAGTCGGCCGACCGCGACCCCGCCACACTGGACGTGGCGTTCAACAACCGCGAAGGCGGCGACCCGGGTTCATCCGATTTCGACGCCGACGCCTACCTCGCCGGTGTCGAGAAGCTCGCGGCGGTGGGCGTCACGTGGATCCAGGTGACCGTCCCCGGCGACAGCCTGACGCATGCCTGCGAGGCCGTCGAGCGATTCGGCGCCGAGGTGATCGACCGGGTCTAACACCCGCAGCCGGCACCGGTGTCGGGCAGCTCGGCGAGCATGTCGGCGCGGGAGCCGTCGAAGCTCAGATGGTCGGCGATCGGCAGGCACTCCGGCGGCGGATCCGGGTAGCTCCACGCGACATCCGCCACGAGACCCCCGTCGGCCGTGACCGCCGACCAGTAGGTGGCCCAGCCCTTGTAGTTGCAGTAGCTCGTCGTCTCGCTGCGCCGGAGCTGGTCCGTGCGCACCCGGTCCTGGTGCACGTAGAGCACCGGCGCCAGGGCGGTCTCGAACACGGCGACCGTGTCGACGGTGTCGACCAGCACCGTGCCCGCCACGCTGACGCGCAGGCCGCGCCGGCCCGGGCGGCAGTCGACGCGGTGGTACGGATTGGGCGGGTAGTGCACGAGTTCGCGGCCCTCCTCGATCCACCGGTCGACCGCGTCCCACGGGACATGGACGTAGCCCGGCGCCTCGTCGACCGGATGGTGTGGCAGCGCGTTCACCACCGCCTCGGGGAAGGCGTAGCTCAGCGGCAGGCCGCCGCGATGCACCAGCAGGGCCGCCTCGGTGTCGATCACGGTCTTTCCCTGCGCCACCGCCTGGATGCGGCGAGGATGGGGTTCGACGAACACCGTGCCGGGACTCACCGGCGGGTGGAACCAACCTGCGGGATCGGCGCTGAGCGGGCCGCGACCGGTGACGAGGCTCATGCGCCGAGATTACAGACGGCCGATGGAGTGTCTCGTCGCCGTCGCGTCGGCGCCGTGCGTGCGGTGTAGGCCGCGCCGGTAGCGGGCACACCGTAGTGGGGCGACGAATGGGGGACGCGTGAGACGGCTGAACGGCGTGGACGCGCTGATGTTGTACAGCGAGACGCCCGAAATCCACATGCACACAATGAAAATCGGCATTCTCGACGTGTCCGGTGTGCCGGGCGGGTTCAGCATGGAGATGTTCCGCCGCGTCGCGGGCCCGCGCCTGCAGGCGTTGACACCGTTGCGCCTGCAGCTCGTCGACATCCCGCTGCGGGTGCACCATCCGATGTGGTGCGAGAACGCCGAGATCGATCTCGACTACCACGTCCGGTCGGTGCGGGTGCGCGCTCCCGGCGGTCGCCGCGAACTGGACGAACTGATCGGCCAGATCGCCAGCACGCCGCTCGACCGCAGCCGTCCGCTGTGGGAGATGCACATCGCCGAGGGGCTGGCGGACGACCGCATCGCCATCATCCACAAGGTGCACCACGTGCTCGCCGACGGCACCGCGTCGGCCAACCAGATGGCCAGGGCGCTGGCGCCCGACGCGCCGCCGGAGACGTCCGTGGCCGCCAGCCCGCCGGAGTTGCGGACGACCGGCAGCCTGCTCGCCGCCGCAGGGCGCGACCACGCCCGGCTGCTGCGCCGGCTGCCCAGACTGATGCGCGAGACCGCGGCGGGTGTCGCGCAGGTGCGCAGGCACGTCAAGGAGCGTGGCGGCCATCCCGACCTGGCGCGCAACTTCGCGCCGCCACCGACGTTCATCAATCACGTCGTCTCACCGGTACGCCGCTTCGCCACCACGCCGCTGGCGCTCGCCGACGTGAAGGAGGCCGCGTCGGCGCTGGGCGTCACGCTCAACGACGTGGTGCTGGCGACGGTGTCGGGGGCGTTGCGGGAGCTGCTGCTGCGCTACGACGGCAAGGCCGACCAGCCGCTGATCGCGGGTGTGCCGGTGAGCATCGACCCCTCGCCGGATCGACTGGTGGGCAACGAATTCAGCTATCTGACGCCGTCGCTGCCGACCCACGTCGACGACGTCGGCGAGCGGGTCCGGCTGACGGCGCTGTCCACGTCGATCGCGAAGGAGACCCACCGACTGCTCGGCCCGACGGTCGTCGCGTCATGGCTGAACTACCTGCCGCCGCAGGTCACGCCGCCGCTGTTCCGCTTCCAGGGCAGGCGGGTGGGGTCGAGCACCATCATGAACCTGACCGTCTCGAACGTCCGCGGCCCTGCGCGTCCCGGCCGGGTGGAGGGGGCGGCGGTCACCGAGATCTACTCCGTCGGTCCGCTGGTGGCGGGCAGCGGGATGAACATCACCGTGTGGAGCTACGTCGACCAGCTCAACGTCTCGGTGCTCACCGACGACCGCACGCTGGCCGATCCGCACGAAGCCACCGACGCGATCCGCCGCGCGTTCTGCGAAATCCGCGCCGCGGGCGGTATTTCCAGCCCACTGACCCCGACGGTCGACACCTTGCCGCTCGCCGCGGCCGTGGGCTAGCACCACCGGGGGCGCGCCGCCCCGGTGGCCGTCACGACGTCGCGGGCAGCTGACAAAACTGTAACGGCGCTTTACAGAATGCGGTTCGAATGTCACGCTGAGGGCGCCGGTCGACCAGTGAACGGAGCTGCCCATGGCCACCCAGTCCGCGCGCACAGACGGGGACCTGCGCCGAGGTCGCCCGGATGTGCGCGACATCGGCTCCACCAGCAGGCTGGTGCGCTACCGGCTCGACGTGCTGGCGGTCGACGCGACCGATGCCGCACGATCAGCCGGCGGCTGGCTGTTCGACCGCGCGATGGCCGGCTGGCAGGTCAACGTCCTGGTCGCCGACGCCCGCGAGACCCGGCCGATGCAGATCCTCGGTGCGACCGTCCTCGACCTCGGCGCCGCGCTCGAATCCGTGGTGGCCGACCCCGAGCACGCGGCCGGATTGGCGGTCTCTGCGGCGGCGCTCGCCGACGAGCGCGTCCACGACGCGGTGCGGGAGCTGCTCGCCACGGGCAGGACCGAGGTCGCGATGTGGGGCGGGCACTGGCCGGACCGGTTCGGCGGCGCCGACGCCGTCGGCTACCGGTTGAGTGCCGCGGCGCGGGTGTTCAAGACCCACGCCATGGCGGCGGCGGGCATCGACACCCCGGCCGGGGCCGTCGAGAGGATGCAGCGGGGCGGCTACCGCCCGATCGACTCCGACCTGGTGCCGATCGATTGACTCAGCGGATCCAGCCGCGACGGCGCAGCCACCAGTCCCGCGCCACCCAGGCGACGAGGACGGCGGCGAAGCCGATGACGAACCAGTCCTCGACGCGGCCGACGTGGTTGCCGCGCAGCATCGTCAGCAGGAACCCGGCCGCCAGCAGCAGCCCGATGTGGATGATGCGGTGGTTCTCCTTGCTCCAGCCCCACTCGGCGGAGGGCACATCTTCGACGTCGACGCCGGTGTGTCGTTCCACCTCGGTGCTGGCCACGGAGTGCTCCTCACGGTCGGGCTGGGCAACTGCCCATGATTCTGGCACATCGCCGCGGGCGTACGACAGAGCGTCGTACAGGCCCGGCCGCGGCCGGCGGGCAGGTCACCCGAGATCGGCGTACCGGCGCAGCGCCTCGGCGCGTTCCCTGGCGTGATCGACGATCGGCTCCGGATAACCGGCAGGCCGCCGATCGGCAGGCGTGTGCACGTCGGCGTCCACCGGCAGGTCGGCCAGCTCGGCGACCCAGCGCCGGATGTACGTGCCGTCGGGATCGAACTTCCTGCCCTGGGTGGTCGGGTTGAACACCCGGAAGTACGGCGCCGCGTCGGTGCCGCTGCCCGCGGTCCACTGCCAGCCGTGCTGGTTGTTGGCCATGTCGCCGTCGACGAGCTGCTCGAGGAACCACCGGGCACCCCACTGCCACGGCAGGTGCAGGTCCTTGACCAGGAACGAGGCCACGATCATCCGTACCCGGTTGTGCATCCAGCCGATCTCGGCGAGCTGGCGCATCCCCGCGTCGACGATCGGGAAGCCGGTTCGCCCGTTCTTCCACGCCTCGAAGGCCTTCTCGGCCTCGGCGCCCTCGTCGGTCTTGATCGCGTCGAATCCGCGGTTCCAGTTCCACCACACGCTGTGCGGCCACTCGTGCAGCACCGAGGCGTAGAAGTCGCGGAACGCGAGCTCGCGCAGATAGGCCTGGCCGCCCTTGCCGCGGCCGAGATCGCCGACCATCGAACGCGGATGGATGGTGCCGAACTTCAGGTGCGCCGACATCCGGCTGGTGTTGTCGAGATCGGGCCGGTTGCGGTCGTCGGCGTAGCCGCGAAGCGCGGTGTCCACGAACTCCTTCCACTGCGCGCGTGCGGCGCGCTCGCCCGCGGGCAGATCGAGGGCGACACCGTCGTCGGGGATGTCGACCCCACCGGGCACGTCGGCCGGATCGATCCACTTCGCCGACTCGGGTCCGGTCCGCGCCGACGCCCGCCAGCCGTGCTTGCGCCACGCGGCGAAGAACGGGGTGAAGACCTTGTACGGTTCGCCGTCGCCCTTGGTCACCCGGCCGGGCGCCACGAGATACGGCGAGCCGGACGCCTCCAGCGGCACACCGCCGCCGATGCCGTTCAGCGCATGGCGGACCGCGTCGTCGCGGCGCCTGCCGAACGGCGTGTAATCCGCCGAGACGTGCACCGACGTCGCACCGACGGCCTCGACCAGCGCGGGTATCCGCTCCTCCGGGCGACCGCTGACGACCAGCAGCCGGCCGTCCAGGTTGTCCCGCAGCTCGCGCAGCGCGTCGTGCAGGTACTGCAGCCGCCGCGGTCCGGACGAGCGGGCCAGCCGCGGATCGAGCACGTAGCAGGCGAGCACCTCGCCGTCGGGCTGCGCGGCGTCGAGCAGCGGCGGCAGATCGTGCAGCCGAAGGTCGCGGCGGAACCACAGCAGTGTCGGCATGTCTGTGATGCTGCCCTCAACCGGCGCGCGGGAAACACCGTGGGACTGACGGAAGGATGACGTATGCAGTTCTGGAGCGGGGCGACGTTCCTGGAGACGACCGAGGCCATCGCCGTCGCGAAGATCCTCGACGAGACCGGGTTCGACGGCATGATCTGCTCGGACCACATGGTCTACCCCCGCGAGCTGTCGTCGCCGTACCCGGACTCGCCGACCGGCAAGCCGATGTGGGCGCCGGAGACCGCGTGGCCGGACTCCTGGGTGCTCATCGGCGCGATGGCCGCCGTCACGACGAACCTGCGGTTCGGCAACGCCGTCTACATCGCGCCTGCCCGCCCGCTGATCGAGGTGGCCAAGGTGGTCGCCACCGCCGCGGCGGTGTCACAGGGCCGGGTGTCGCTGGGCGTCGGCGCCGGCTGGATGCGCGAGGAGTACGCGCTGATGGGCCAGGACTTCGCGACCCGCGGCAGGCGGCTCGACGAGATGATCCCCGCGCTGCGGGCGCTGTGGCGCGGCGGCTGGGTGTCCTGGCGGGGCGAGCACTACGACGTGCCAGAACTGATGCTCGAACCGCACCCGCCCGCGCCGGTGCCGATCCTGTGCGGCGGTGAGTCCGAGGCGGCGCTGCGCCGCGCGGCGAAGTTGTGCGACGGCTGGGTCGGCTACGCCTACGCCTGGGACGACGCGGTCCGCTACGTCGACCGGCTGACCGCACTGCGGCGCGAGTACGGCCGCGACGGCGAGCCGTTCGAGGTGCTGCTGGCGTTGCGCGAGCAACCCACCCCCGATCTGTACCACCGTGCCCGCGACGCAGGCATCACCGCGGTGATGTGCGCGCCGTGGCTCGGTCCCGGCGGCGCGGCCGGTGCCGGCGACCACCCGGACGACCGCTTCCGCCGACCGATCGAGCGGTTCGCCGAGGACGTCATCGCCAAGGTGCGCTGACGCCGGCCCCGCCTGCTGCCACAATCCCGGCATGACGCCTGACGGCTACCCGAGGGACATGGTCGGATACGGCGCGCACCCGCCGCATCCGCAGTGGCCCAGCGGCGCCAACATCGCCGTGCAGTTCGTCCTCAACTACGAGGAGGGCGCGGAGAACAACGTGCTGCACGGCGACCCGGCGTCCGAGACGTTCCTCTCGGAGATCGTCGGCGCCCAGCCGTTCCCGAACCGGCACATGAGCATGGAGTCGCTCTACGAGTACGGGTCGCGGGCGGGGCTGTGGCGGGTGCTGCGGGTGTTCGACCGGCGCGGACTGCCGCTCACCGTGTTCGGGGTCGCCGACGCGCTGGCCCGCAACCCCGAGGCCGTCGCGGCGTTCCTCGCCCGCGGTGACGAGATCGCCTGCCACGGCCTGCGCTGGATCAGCTACCAACTCGCCGACCCCGACGTCGAGCGCGACCACATGGCCCGGGCGGTCCGCCTGCTGACCGAGCTCACCGGCGCCGCGCCTGCCGGCTGGTACACCGGGCGCGACTCGCCGCAGACTCGGCGACTGGTGGTCGAGCACGGCGGCTTCCTCTACGACTCCGACTCCTACGCCGACGACCTGCCCTACTGGACCACCGTGGAAGGCCGGGCGCACCTCGTGGTGCCGTACACCCTCGACACCAACGACATGCGCTTCGCCACCCCAGGCGGATTCCCGAGCGGCACCGAGTTCTTCACGCACCTGCGCGACGCGTTCGACGTGCTGTACGCCGAGGGGGCGGCAGGTTCACCGAAGATGCTGTCGATCGGCTTGCACTGCCGGCTGGTGGGCCGGCCGGCCCGCACGGCGGCGCTCGAACGCTTCCTCGATCACGTGCAGGGCCACGACCGGGTGTGGATCACCCGGCGGGTGGACATCGCCCGGCACTGGGCGAGCCGGTTCCCACCGTGACATTGCGGTGACGCCATAGTGGTGTCACCATGACACCATGGATCTGCAGCCCTACGTCGACACGGTGCGCCGCGAGCTCGACGTCGCCGCCCGCGCCGGCGGGCCGGATGCCGCCGAACTCGCCGACCGGCTGACCGCCCCACTCGAGTCCGCGCTGCGCCTGGCACTGCTGGAGGCGCTCTCCGAGGCGGCCGAGCTGATCACCCGCGAGTTGGCGCCCGGCTCCGTCGACGTCCGGCTGCGCGGCCGCGACCCCGACTTCACCGTCACCGCAGCCGAGCCGTCCGAGCCGCCACTGGCGCCCACCGGCCCCGACCCGGACGACGAGGGCGGCACCTGGCGCGTCACCCTGCGACTGCCCGAGAGCATGAGGCCGGGAGTGGAGGCGGCAGCGCGCGAAGCCGGGGTGTCGGTCAACGCCTGGCTGGTGCGTTCGGTGGCAGGCGCGCTCGCGCCGCAGCGGGGCCGGCCCCGCCCGCCTTCCGGCAAGTCCTTCAGCGGCTGGGTCCGCTGACACCCGCGACAAGAGGAGATCCGATGCCCAGTTTCCCGACACCAGAACCGATCGTCGCCCACATCGAGGTGGTCGCCGGGTCGGTACGGCTCACTGCGGCCGACCGCCTCGACACCGTGGTCGACGTCCGGCCCCGCGATCCGTCCCGCGCCTCCGACGTGCGGGCCGCCGAGCACGCGCGCGTCGAGTTCGGCAACGGCCGGCTCACGGTCGCCGCCGGCCCGAAGATGCTCGCGCTGGGCCGCGGCGGAGCAGTGGACGTCGACATCGCCCTGCCCTCGCGCTCACGGCTGCAGGCATCGACGGCCTCGGCCGACGTGCACGCCGACGGCCTGCTCGGCGACTGCCGCTTCTCGTCGGCGAGCGGGCAGGTCACCCTCGACGCCGTCGAGGGAGATCTCAAGGCGGACACCGCTTCCGGAGACGTCGGTGCCACCAGCGTGCTGGGCTGCGTGTCGATCTCGACCGCCTCGGGCGACGCGGTCGTGCAGGCCATCGACGGCGAGCTGAACTTCCAGGCGGCCAGCGGCGGGCTGACAGTCGGGTCGCTGCGCGGCAACGCACGGGCGCAGACCGCCTCCGGCTCGACGGTCGTGACCACCGCCGTCAACGGCTCGCTGAGCGCGCGGACCGGCAGCGGCGACGTCGAGATCGGCGTCCCGCACGGCACCGCGGCCCGCCTCGACGTCAGCACCTCGTCCGGCGCGGTCCGCAACCGTCTCCAGCCGTCGGACGGCCCCGCCGACGGCGACCGCACCCTGGATGTGCACGCGCGCACCGCGTCTGGCGACATCGTGGTGCGTCGCTTCGACCCGGCGATGGGCTGACCGGCTCGTCAGACCTCGACATGAAGGTCCCCCGCCACGCGGGGGAACGTGGCGGGGGACGGGATTCAGTGCCGGGTGGCCATCACGCCGGCGGCATCAGCACCGTGTCGATCATGTAGACGGTGGCGTTGGCGGTCTGCACGCCGCCGCACACCACCGACGCGTCGTTGACCTTGAGGTCGCTGCCCTGACCGGTCACCGTCACGTCGGCGCCCTGCACCGTCTTGTGCATGCCGACCACCTGCGCGGGCTCGGCCCGGCCGGGGACGACGTGGTAGGTCAGGATGTTGGTGAGCAGCGGCCCGTCGGTCTTGAGCTTCTCGATGGTCGCCGGGTCGATCTTGGCGAACGCCGCATCGGTTGGGGCGAACACCGTGAACTCGCCGCCGTTGAGGGTGTCGACCAGGTTCACCTGAGGATTGAGCTGCCCGGACACCGCCTGGGTCAGGGTCTTGAGCATGGGGTTGTTCGACGCGGCCGTCGCGACCGGCTCCTGGGCCATCCCCATCACCGAGCCGGGACCGGTCGGCACCTGCTGCGCGTAGCCGGCGCAGCCCGGCCCCACCAGGCCGGTGGCCGGGTCGGCGGTCGCAACCGCGGCGCCGCTCAGTGACAGACCCACCGCGGCGACCGCCGCACATCCTGCTCCGGCAACCTTCTTCGTGAGATTCATCGACTCGCGCTCCTTTTCATCAGGGGGCGACGGGTGCCGCCGTCCTCGTCATTTCGACTGCTATTCGGCACCGATTGGCTCACGGATGGGTAACGGCCTCAACGGATTTCGGGTGGACGGCAGCGAGGTGCGGCGGTTTTCGCGCACGACATCCCCCGGGCACGTCGGGTGCCCGGGGGATGGTCGCTACGGGAGCGGCGGTCAGCTCGCCGGAGGCATCAGCACCGTGTCGATCATGTAGACGGTCGCGTTGGCGGTCTGCACCCCGCCGCACACCAGGCCTGCGTCGTTGACCTTGAGGCCCTCGCCCTCACCGGTCACCGTGACGTCGGCGCCCTGCACGGTCTTGTGGGTGCCTGCCACCTTGTCGGGAGCGGCGCCCGGACCCGGCACGACGTGGTAGGTCAGGATGCTCGTCAGCAGATCGGAGTCGGTCTTGAGCGTCTCGATGGTCGCCGGGTCGATCTTGGCGAACGCGTCGTCGGTCGGCGCGAACACGGTGAACTCGCCGCCGTTGAGCGTGTCGACCAGATTCACGTTCGGGTTGAGCTGCCCCGACAGCGCCTGGGTCAGCGTCTTGAGCATCGGGTTGTTGGACGCCGCGACGGTCACCGGGTCGGCCGCCATGCCGGTCACCGATCCGGGGCCCGACGGCACCTGCTCGGCGTAGGCGGCGCAGCTCGCGCCGACCAGGTTCGCGGCCGGGTCGGCCGCCGCGCTCGACGGTGCGGACGACGTGGCACTCTCCGTGGCCGACGACGCCGCGCTGCTCCCCGACGAAGCGGTGGACTCGCTGCCACCGCTCGAACACGCCGCGGCGCCGAACACGGCCAAGGCGCTCAGGCCTGCTGCCGCAACGGCCTTGCGGTGGACGCTGTACCTCTTCGTTGAAACCACTGCCACTCCTCGGTACGCGGAGGCGGCGGTGCCGCCGTCCTGGTGATCTGACACCGGGGATTCGGGGTGGTGTGCGTCACGGACGGGCCTCGGGAGCCGCCGTCACAAACGCGTCACATTCAAGATCGGGGTGCGGTGTGCGCCGGGGCGGCTCCCGGAGGCGGCACAATAGTCCGGTGAGCTCATCCGGATCTCGGCAGCGGGTGCTGATCCTCGGCAGCACCGGGTCGATCGGCACCCAGGCGCTCGAGGTGATCGTCGCCAATCCGGACCGGTTCGAGGTGGTCGGGCTGGCCGCCGGTGGCAACAACCCCGACCTGCTCGCCCGCCAGCGCGCCGAGACCGGCGCCACCAGGGTCGCGGTCACCGACGCCGCCGCCGCGGAGCGGATCGGTGACGTCACCCACAGCGGCCCGGACGCCGTGACCCGGTTGGTGCAGGACACCGAGGCCGACGTGGTGCTCAACGCCCTGGTCGGGGCGCTGGGACTGGAACCCACCCTGGCCGCCCTGGCCACCGGCGCGCGGCTGGCCCTGGCGAACAAGGAGTCGCTGGTGGCAGGCGGTCCGCTGGTGCTGCGGGCGGCCGCACCCGGCCAGATCGTGCCGGTCGACTCCGAGCACTCGGCGATGGCGCAGTGCCTGCGCGGCGGCACCTCCGGCGAGGTCGCCCGGCTGGTGCTCACCGCATCCGGCGGCCCGTTCCTCGGCTGGTCGGCCGAGGACCTCGACTCGGTGAGCCCCGAGCAGGCGGGCAAGCACCCCACCTGGTCCATGGGGCCGATGAACACCCTGAACTCGGCGACGCTGGTCAACAAGGGCCTCGAACTGATCGAGACGCACCTGCTCTTCGGCATCCCGTACGACCGCATCGACGTCGTCGTGCACCCGCAGTCGATCGTGCACTCGATGGCCACCTTCACCGACGGGTCGACGCTGGCACAGGCCAGCCCGCCCGACATGAAGCTGCCGATCGCGCTCGCGCTCGGCTGGCCGGACCGAGTGCCCGGAGCCGCCGCCGCCTGCGACTTCTCCACCGCCGCCACCTGGGAGTTCCTGCCGCTCGACGACGAGGTCTTCCCGGCGGTTCGGCTGGCCCGCGCGGCAGGCACCGCGGGCGGCTGCCTGACCGCGGTCTACAACGCGGCCAACGAGGAGGCCGCCGCGGCGTTCCTCGACGGCCGCATCTCCTTCCCGGCGATCGTCCGGACGGTCGGCGAGGTGCTGGCCGCCGGCGACGAGTGGGCCGCGGAACCAGCTACCGTGGAGGAGGTACTCGAGGCGCAGCGATGGGCCCGCGAGAAGGCCCGCTCCGTGCTCACCCAGGAGGTTCTGCCCGCCCGATGATGTTCGTTGTTGGTGTCGCGCTGTTCGCGCTCGCGATTCTGGTCTCGGTGGCCCTGCACGAATGCGGCCACATGTGGGTGGCGCGTGCCACCGGTATGAAGGTGCGCCGCTACTTCGTCGGCTTCGGGCCCACGCTGTGGTCCACGCGCAGGCCCAACAAGCTGGGGGAGACCGAGTACGGCGTCAAGGCCATCCCGCTCGGCGGATTCTGCGACATCGCGGGCATGACCCCGGTCGACGAACTCGACCCCGCCGACCGGCCGTACGCGATGTACCGGCAGAAGGTGTGGAAGCGGGTTGCCGTGCTGTTCGCCGGCCCCGGCATGAACTTCGTCCTCGGCATGGTGATCATCTACGGCATCGCCCTGACCTGGGGTCTGCCCGACCTGAACCCGCCCACCACCGCCGTCGTCGGCGAAACCGTGTGTGTCGCGCCGCAGGTGTCGAAGACCGAACTGGGTGAGTGCACCGGACCGGGCCCCGCCGCGCTGGCCGGTATCCGGCCCGGTGACACCGTGGTCAAGGTCGGCGACACCCCGGTGGCGGACTTCAAGGAGATGGTGACCGCCGTCCGCACCCTCGACGGGCCGACGCCGTTCACGGTCGAGCGCGACGGCAGCCAGTTCACCACCGTGGTGGACGTCACCCGTGTCGAGCGCTTCACCAGCACCGACGGTGACACCCCGTCGAAAGTCGGCGCCGTCGGCATCGGCGCCCCCGACCCGCTCGACTGGGCGCAGTACAACCCGCTGACGGCGGTGCCCGGCACCGTCGCGTTCACCGGCGACCTGGCCGTCCAGCTCGGCGAGGCGCTGGCGAAGATCCCCACCAAGATCGGCGCGCTGGTGGAGTCCATCGGCGGCGGCGAGCGCGACCCCGAGACCCCGATCAGCGTGGTCGGCGCCAGCATCATCGGCGGTGACACCGCCGACGCCGGGGTGTGGGAGTTGTTCTGGCTCTTCCTGGCTCAGCTCAACTTCGTCCTCGGCGCGGTGAACCTGATCCCGCTGCTGCCCTTCGACGGCGGGCACATCGCGGTCGCGGTGTTCGAGAAGATCCGCAACATGATCCGGTCGGCGCGCGGCAAGGTGGCCGCGGCGCCGGTGAACTATCTCAAGCTGATGCCCGCTACTTACGTAGTCTTGGTGGTGCTGGTCGGCTACATGCTGCTGACCGTGACCGCCGACTTCGTCAACCCGATCAGGTTGCAGTAGCCGGCCCTGAACCCTGGAGACGCTGTGACTTCGATAGGCCTGGGCATGCCGGCACCGCCGGCGCCGGTGCTCGCGCCCCGCCGCAAGACGCGCCAGCTGATGGTGCGCGATGTCGGTGTCGGCAGCGACCATCCGATCGCCGTGCAGTCGATGTGCACCACCAAGACCCACGACATCAACGCGACGCTGCAGCAGATCGCCGAACTCACGGCATCCGGCTGCGACATCGTGCGGGTGGCGTGCCCGCGGCAGGAGGACGCCGACGCGCTGCCCGCGATCGCCAAGAAGTCGCAGATCCCGGTGATCGCCGACATCCACTTCCAGCCCAAGTACATCTTCGCCGCGATCGACGCCGGTTGTGCCGCCGTGCGCGTCAACCCGGGCAACATCAAGGAGTTCGACGGCCGGGTCAAGGAGGTCGCCAAGGCGGCGGGCGCGGCCGGCATCCCGATCCGGATCGGCGTCAACGCCGGCTCGCTGGACCCGCGGTTGATGAAGAAGTACGGCAAGGCCACCCCGGAGGCGCTCGTGGAGTCGGCGCTGTGGGAGGCGTCGCTGTTCGAGGAGCACGGCTTCGGCGACATCAAGATCAGTGTCAAGCACAACGACCCGGTGATCATGGTCGCGGCCTACGAGCAGCTCGCCGCGCAGTGCGACTACCCGCTGCACCTCGGCGTCACCGAGGCGGGGCCGGCGTTCCAGGGCACCATCAAGTCCGCCGTCGCGTTCGGGGCGCTGCTGAGCAAGGGCATCGGCGACACCATCCGCGTCTCGCTGTCTGCGCCTCCGGTCGAGGAGATCAAGGTCGGCAACCAGATCCTCGAATCGCTGAACCTGCGGCCGCGTGGCCTGGAGATCGTGTCCTGCCCGTCGTGCGGCCGGGCCCAGGTGGACGTGTACACGCTGGCCAACGCGGTCAGCGCCGGGCTGGACGGCCTCGAGGTGCCGCTACGGGTCGCGGTGATGGGCTGTGTCGTCAACGGGCCGGGGGAGGCGCGCGAGGCGGACCTCGGCGTCGCGTCCGGAAACGGCAAGGGACAGATCTTCGTTCGCGGCGAGGTCATCAAGACGGTGCCCGAGGCGCAGATCGTGGAGACCCTGATCGAGGAGGCGATGCGCATCGCCGCCGAGATGGACTCCGGCAAGACAAGTGCGAGCGGTTCACCGGTTGTCACCGTAAGCTGAGGGCGGCCCTGTGGTCGGGGTCACGACCGCTCGAACAGAAAGACGCGCGATGTCGGCACCGCCGCTGTTCCGCCATGTCGACGAGCGACGGGTGTCGGTGGTGCGGGACGCCGCCGCGGTCCTCGAGGTGCTCGACCAGGATCCGATCGGATCGTGCATGGTCGCCGCCCGGGTCGCCGATCACGGCGTCGAGCCAGGCGCCATCGGCGGAGAACTGTGGACGCGCAGGGGTGCCGCCGATTCGCTGTGTTACGCCGGTCCCAACCTGATCCCGCTGCGCGGTGAGATCGACGACCTGAACGCCTTCGCCGACCAGGCGATGAGCACGGCGCGGCGATGTTCGTCGCTGGTGGGCCGGGCGGAGCTGGTGCTACCGATGTGGCGCAGGCTCGAGGCGGCGTGGGGCCCCGCGCGTGACGTGCGCGAGCACCAGCCGCTGATGGCGCTGCACTCCGCGCCCCAGTGCTCCATCGACTCGGCGGTGCGGCCCGCCCGCATCGAGGAACTCGACGCCTATCTCACCGCGGCCATCGACATGTTCATCGGCGAGGTCGGCGTCGACCCGCGGCTGGGCGACAACGGCCGCGGCTACCGGCGCCGGGTGGCCGGGCTGATCGCCGCGGGCCGGGCGTGGGCCCGCTTCGAGCGCGGCGAGGTGGTGTTCAAGGCCGAGGTCGGCTCCCAGTCGCCGACCGTCGGCCAGATCCAGGGCGTGTGGGTGCATCCGGAATGGCGTGGCCGCGGACTGGGCACCACCGGCACCGCGGCACTGTCGTCGGCGGTGCTGCGCAGCGGGCGCATCGCCAGCCTCTACGTCAACAGCTTCAACACCGTCGCCCGGGCGACCTACGCGCGCATCGGGTTTGAGCAGGTCGGCACGTTCGCGACGGTTCTGCTCGACTGACCACCGCCCGGTTCCCCGGGCGCGGTCCGCAGCCCTTAGGCTGCCGTCATGACCGAATCCGACCCCAAGGTCGCCCGCCGCGAGATCGCCGACACCCTGGTGCGGGCGCTGGACCACAGGCACGAGGTGCTCGACGCGATCGTCGACTCCGAGGACCACGACGCCGCGATCGAGGCGGTCGCATCGCTGCTGAAGACCTCCGCGTCCAGTGCTGAGGCAGTGCTGCGGTTGTCCTTCGACCGGCTCACCAAGGTGTCCCGGCGGCGCATCGCCGCCGAGTTGGAGGATCTCAACAACCAGCTGAGCTTCACGAGGGGCGAGTCGGGGTCCGCGTCGCCGGACTCGCTGACGCTGCGGGCCTTCGATGCGACCGCCGACGGCGACATCTTCGCCGCCCGCACCGCCGATGTCGGCGCGGCGGGCGACGGATCCGGCGGTCCCGCAGGCGATCTGGCCGACGAGATCTCCGCGGCCGTGTCGCGCGTCGCCGCCGAGGAGGCGGCGTGGCTGGTGGCGATCGACGGCTCCGACAAGGTCGGCATGGTGTTCGGCGAGCTGGCCGGCGGCGAGGTCAACGTGCGGGTCTGGATCCACCCGCAGTTCCGCAAGCGGGGGTACGGCACCGCGGCACTGCGGAAGTCCCGCTCGGAGATGGCTGCGTTCTTCCCGGCGGTCCCGCTGGTGGTGCGCACCCCGGCCGCCGGGTCCTGACGGTCAGGCCGCCGCGGCCTTGGTCAGGGTGTACTGGCGGACGTCGACGTGGCGCCAACGGAACCGGTCGGCACAGCCGGTGAGATACCGGATGTAGGTCTGGTAGGTGTCCTCCGAGGCGATGCGTACCGCGTCGTCATGGCGGGCGGTCAGTGTCTCCGCCCAGATGTCCAGCGTGCGGGCGTAATGCGGCTGCAACGACTGGACGTTGCGCACCGCGAAGCCGGCCGCCTCGGCGTAGGAGGGGATGCTCTGCGGTAGCGGCAGCTCACCGCCGGGGAAGATCTCCCGGCCGAGGAACGCCCAGAAGTCGACGTCTTCACGGGTGATCTTGCGGCCCATCCGAAAGATGTCGCGGCCCATGGTGACGATGGAGTGCAGCATCATCCGGCCGTCGCCGGGCAGGACGTCGTACGCCCGCTCGAAGAACATCGGGTAGCGGGCGTACTTGAAGTGTTCGAACGCGCCGATCGACACGATGCGGTCCACCGGATCGTGGAACTCCTCCCATCCTTGCAACCGCACCTCGGCGTGTCTGCCCGAGTCGGTGTTCGGCCGGGAAGCCAGCAGCCCCTGCACATGCTGGTACTGGTTTTCGCTCAACGTCAGCCCGATGACATTGACGTCGTAACGCTCCAACGCCCGCAGCATCGTGGCGCCCCACCCGCAACCGATGTCGAGCAGCGTCATCCCGCGCCGCAGGTCACATTTGCCCAGCGACAGGTCGATCTTCGCCAGCTGCGCCTGTTCCAGCGTGAGGTCCGGGGGCTCGAAGTACGCGCAGCTGTAGGTTTGCGTGGGATCCAGGAAGAGTCGGAAGAAGTCGTCGGACAGGTCGTAGTGGTGCTGTACGTCGCCGAAATTCGGGGACGGATCGGTGTCGGCCATCGTCGATCACGGTATGCCCCGCACCGCTTACCGTCACCACCGGGCGCTTCGCCGGAATGCGGTGGATCGGGCTCCGGCGACGGGCCTCGGTGATTGTCACGGCCGGGTCTCGGTGCGCCTCCCCGACATGCGCTGCCAAAGTTCATAACATCTGCCCCAATGGCAACTCGAACCTCAGCAGTATCACGTGCGTCCGCTTTGGTCGCGCTGGTGGTGGTTGCGGCGGCGGCGTCGCTGAGCGCCTGTACCCCCCGCCCCAACGGTCCCGAACCGACGGCCGAGGAGTTCTTCGCGGCGCTCGGCCGCGGCGACACCGGAGCCGCCGCCGAGCTCGCCGACCGGCCCGACGAGGCGCGCACCGACCTGAACGAGGCATGGGCCGGTCTGCAGGCGACCACGCTGGACGCCCAGATCCTCAGTGCCCGATACGCCGAGGACACCGGCAGCGTGACCTACCGCTACACCTGGCACCTGCCCAAGGACCGCACCTGGACCTACGACGGCCGGCTGAACATGGTCCGCGACGAGGGCCGCTGGCAGGTGCGGTGGAGCGCCACCGGGCTGCACCCCCGGCTCGGCGAGAACCAGACACTCGCGCTGCGCGCCGACGCACCGCCCCGCGCCGCGGTCAACGAGCGGGGCGGCACCGACGTGCTGGTGCCCGGCCGGCTCTACAGCTACGCACTCGACGCGGGAGCCGCGGGCGGCGCGCTGATGCCCGCCGCGCGCGCGGCCGCCGACGCGCTGCGGCAGTTCGACCCGACGCTGGACGCCCAGCGGCTGGCCGAGGTGGCCAGCTCGTCGGCGGGGCCGCTGAGCCTGATCACGCTGCGCCAGTCCGACCACGACCGCGTCGCGGGGGCGCTCGGGGCGGTACCCGGCGTCGTCGTCACCCCGCAGGCCGCGATGCTGCCGACCGACGACCGCTTCGCCCCCGCCATCGTGGAGGAGGTGCGCAAGGCCGTCATCGACGAACTCGACGGCCAGGCCGGCTGGCGCGTCGTCAGCGTCAACCACAACGGCGTGGACGTCGACGTGCTCAACGAGGTTCCCGGCAACCCCTCGCCGTCGGTGACCATCAGCCTGGACCGGGCCGTGCAGAACGCGGCGCAGAACGCGGTGAACTTCACCGGCAAGAAGGCGATGATCGTCGCGATCAAGCCGTCCACCGGCGAGATCCTGGCCGTCGCGCAGAACGCCGCCGCCGACGCCGACGGGCCGATCGCCACCATGGGCCTGTACCCGCCCGGCTCGACGTTCAAGATCGTCACCGCGGGCGCCGCGATCGACCGGGCCATGGCCACTCCGAACACCCTGCTCGGCTGCCCGGGCAAGATGGACATCGGCCACCGCACCGTGCCCAACTACGGCGGCTTCGACCTCGGCACCGTGCCGATGTCGCGGGCCTTCGCCAGCTCGTGCAACACCACCTTCGCCGAACTGGCCAGCCGGATGCCGCCGCGCGGGTTGACCACCGCCGCCGCGCAGTACGGCATCGGGCCGGACTACGAGATCGAGGGCATCACCACGGTGTCGGGCTCTGTGCCGCCGACGGTCAACCTGGCCGAGCGCACCGAGGACGGTTTCGGCCAGGGCAAGGTGCTGGTCAGTCCGTTCGGCATGGCGATGGCCGCAGCCACCGTCGCGGCGGGACGCACCCCGGTGCCCCGCCTGATCGAGGGCCGCGAGACCGTCATCAACGGCGACCGCACGCCCATCTCGCCGGCGATGGTCGACGGCCTGCGGCCGATGATGCGGCTGGTGGTGACCAACGGCACCGCCGACGACTTGCAGGGCGTCGGCGACGTGCGCGGCAAGACCGGTGAAGCCGAATTCGCGGGCGGCTCACACTCGTGGTTCGCCGGCTACCGCGGTGACATGGCCTTCGCCGCGCTGATCGTCGGCGGCGGCAGCTCCGAGTACGCGGTGCGGATGCTGCGCGGCATGCTCGACGGTCTGCCGCCCGACTATCTGGCCTGAGCTCCCGGCGGCGGTAAATTGGGACGGGACATGACCAGTCCCAACGGCGAACCCATCGCACTGCGCATCTCCGACGCCGACCGCAACGGCACCCTGCGCCGGCTGCACAACGCCGTCGCGATGGGCCTGATCGACATCGACGAGTTCGAGGAACGCTCGGCGCGGGTGTCGCAGGCCCGGCTGCGGCCCGACCTCGACACGCTCGTCGACGACCTGCCCGGTCCCGGCGCGATCGTCACCTCGGCCACCGACCGCGTCGAACTGCGTGGCGTGTTCGGATCCCTGAAACGCCAAGGCGAGTGGATCGTCCCGACCCGGCTGGCGCTGCACCGCCGGATGGGGTCGATCACCCTCGACCTGACCCGGGCCCGGTTCGCCGGCCCGATGGTCGTCATCGAACTCGACCTGCGCGCCGGCGGCCTGGAACTGCGGCTGCCCGACGGCGCGAGCGCGTCGATCGACGACGTCGAGGTGATCGTCGGCAGCGCCACCGACCACCGCCGCGACGCCCCCGCCGAGGGCCGCCCGCACGTGGTGCTGACCGGCAAGGTGGTGTTCGGCTCGGTGGACATCCGCGGTCCGCGCACTGGGTGGCGGTGGCGGCGCGGCGAGCGCTGACGACTCAGCGGCTCCGGCCTGATTCGCCGCTCAGCGGCGGTCGAGTACCGCGAAGCTCAACGTGGCCCGCGCGGCCAGCCGGTCACGGCCGACGTCGGTCACGTCGACGGCGGTGACGATCATCCGCCTGCCCGCCCGCACGATGGTCGCCTCGGCGCGGGCCGGGCCCGCCACGACGGGCGCGAGGAAGTGCACGGTCATGTCCGCGGTGGTGACGTCCTGATCGGCGGTGACGTGCCTGCCTGCGAGGCGTCCCGCGGCGATGTCGATCAGGGTGGCCACCAGGCCGCCCTGCAGCGCGCCGCGGACGTTGGCCAGGTCGGGCCGGTTGTCCATCTCGAGGATGAGCAACTCGTCGGCAACCACGACATCCCGCAGGCCCAGCTGTCCGAGCAGGTGGTCGGGCGTGGTCTCCATCGGCCGCGTCGTGAGGTTCGACTCGTCGAGCATGGCTGTCAAGGTAGCAGCACTCTCCGAAAGGGAGATCGGCGTTCTCCTGGCTATCCTGGGTGTCATGCCTGTCCGCACCGCGCTTCGCCCCGGTGAGCTGTCCCCGACGCTGCCGGTGCCCAAATCGATCGCCCGCCCCGAGTACGCCTGGCGGCCGACGGTCAACGAGGGCAGCGAACCGTGGGTGCAGACGCCCGAGGTGATCGAGAAGATGCGCGTCGCCGGGCGGATCGCGGCGGGCGCGCTGGCCGAGGCGGGCAAGGCCGTCGCGCCCGGCGTCACCACCGACGAGCTCGACCGCATCGCGCACGACTACATGGTCGACCACGGCGCCTACCCGTCGACCCTGGGCTACAAGGGATTTCCGAAGTCGTGCTGCACCTCGCTCAACGAGATCATTTGCCACGGCATCCCGGATTCGACCGTCGTTGAGGACGGTGACATCGTCAACATCGACGTCACCGCCTATATCGACGGCGTGCACGGCGACACCAACGCGACCTTCCCGGCCGGTGACGTCGCCGAGGAGCACCGCCTGCTCGTCGAGCGCACCCACGAGGCGACGATGCGGGCGATCAAGGCGGTCAAGCCCGGCCGTCAGCTGTCGGTTGTCGGCCGGGTCATCGAGTCGTACGCAAACCGGTTCGGCTACAACGTGGTTCGCGATTTCACCGGCCACGGCATCGGCACCACCTTCCACAACGGCCTGGTGGTGCTGCACTACGACCAGCCGTCGGTGGACACCGTGCTCGAGCCGGGGATGACATTCACCATCGAGCCGATGATCAACCTCGGCGGCCTGGACTACGAGATCTGGGACGACGGCTGGACCGTGGCCACCCGCGACAAGAAGTGGACCGCGCAGTTCGAGCACACCCTGGTGGTCACCGACGGCGGCGCCGAGATCCTCACCCAGCTGTGAGGGTCCGCCCGCGAGCAGACACAAAGTCGCACATTTTCGCCGCGCAAAGTGCGATTTTGCGTCTGCTCGCCGAGGGATCGTGAAGGGCGCGCTGCTGGTCGCGGGCACCACCAGCGACGCAGGCAAGTCGATGGTCGTCGCCGGGCTGTGCCGGCTACTGGCCCGCCAAGGCGTGCGGGTGGCGCCGTTCAAGGCGCAGAACATGTCGAACAACTCGGCGGTCACCGTCGAGGGCGGCGAGATCGGCCGGGCGCAGGCGGTGCAGGCCCGCGCCGCAGGCCTGGCGCCCAGCATCCGGTTCAACCCCGTACTGCTCAAGCCCGGCAGCGACTGCACCTCGCAGCTGGTGGTGCGCGGCAAGGTCACCGGATCGGTGGCCGCCGCGGACTACATCGCCCACCGGGACCGCCTCGCCGCGTTGATCGCCGACGAACTCGCTTCGCTGCGCGAGGAATTCGACGTCGTGCTGTGCGAGGGCGCCGGCTCACCGGCCGAGATCAACCTGCGCGCCACCGACCTGTCCAACATGGGGCTGGCCCGTGCAGGGCGGCTGCCCGTCGTCGTGGTCGGCGATATCGACCGGGGCGGCGTGCTGGCCCACTTCCACGGCACCGTCGCGGTGCTCGAACCGCAGGACCAGGCGCTGATCGCCGGCTTCGTGGTCAACAAGTTCCGCGGCGACCCGGCGCTGCTGGCGCCCGGGCTGGACCGGCTGACCGAGCTGACCGGGCGGCCCACCTACGGCGTGCTGCCCTACAGCGACGAGATCTGGCTGGACACCGAGGATTCGGTGTCGGTGCTGACCGGCCGGGTGGTCGGGCGGCCGACGTCGCCGCGCGGCGCCCAGCCCCTGACCGTCGCCGCGGTCCGGCTGCCGCGGATCTCGAACTCCACCGACGTCGAGGCGCTGGCCTGCGAGCCCGGGGTGCTGGTGCGCTGGGTCAGCGAGCCCGCCGACCTGGCCGACGCCGACGTCGTGGTGCTGCCGGGCAGCAAGGCCACGGTGGCCGACCTGACGTGGCTGCGCGAGCGCGGCCTCGCCGAGGCGATCGTCGGGTACGCCCGCGCGGGCCGGCCGGTGCTCGGCATCTGCGGCGGATTCCAGATGCTGTGCCGCCGCATCGACGACACCGTGGAGTCGCGGGCCGGACGCGTCGACGGCCTCGGACTGCTCGACGCCGACATCGCATTCGCCGCCGAGAAGACGCTGTGCCACCGCGACGCCCCGCTGCGGGGTTACGAGATCCACCACGGCCGGGTCGCCGACACCTCCGCCGTCGAGTGGTGCGACGCCGACACCGGCACCGCTGTCGGGCTGCGTCGCGACGGCGTCTACGGCACCCACTGGCACGGACTGCTCGACAACGACGCGTTCCGCAGGCGCTGGCTCACCGAGATCGCCGCGGCGGCGGGCCGGCCGGGCTTCGTCGTCGCCGACGACACCGACGTCACCGCGCGGCGCGACGCCCAACTCGACGTGATGGCCGACCTGCTGGCCACACACCTCGACGTGGACGCCGTCTGTGGCCTCGTCGCGAACGGTCCGCCGCCGCGCCCGACGCTCGTCACGACCCTCCGCTGAGCCCTCGCCTAACCTGGCCACATGATCCGCCGGTGGGGGGCGCTGCTCGCGGCGGCCTGCGCGCTCACCGGCTGCGCCACCGCCGTCACCGGGACACCCACCTGGCCCGGCGCCCGGCTGGAGCGGGCGCTGCTGACCGCTGAGGACTTCCCGGCCGGCGTGCAGTACGACCGGATCGCCGACGGGACCGGCGCGCCCGATGGGCCCGGCGCCCGCAGCGGCCCGCCGGCGATGCTGTCCGAGCCGCCGGGTTGCTCGGACGGGCTCACCAGGGTGATCGCCGGATCCGGTGAGCGCGGCCCCGGCAGCGCGGGCGAGTACGTGGTGGCCTGGGACGGCGTCCGCATCGTGATGACCGTGCTGACGTGGCCGCTGGACCTCGACCGGCTGGCCGCGACCGCCGACCGGTGCGCGCAGTTCGAGACCTTCTTCGACCCGGCCAGCGACGGCATCCCGATGACCACCACCCGGCTGCCCGCGCCGCGCGCCGAAGCGCTGGTGTACCAACAGACGATGACCCTGGCCGGCGTCGACAACAGTGTCTATTTCAGCTTCGAGAACGTGGGCGCGATGGCTGTCTTCGGCATCGCGTTCCCCACGCCGAATCCGGACATCGCCGTCAAAGGCACGCTGCCGCAGACGTTTCTGGACACCGCGGGCAGACAGGCGCAACGTGCAGCGGCACAGTGAAAGCCGAATTCTGATCTTAAATTCCGCCCGGGCACCCGGATTCTCCCTGTAGCGTGGCCGAATGCTCTCATCCATGGTCACCGTCGACGGGTTCTCCGTCCCGGTGGACGTGGCGGGCCCGGAGAAGGGCTCGACCGTGGTGGTCCTCGGCGCGGCCAATCACTCCCCGGCGTCCTACGACGCGGTCTGCGCGCGACTGCACACCGCGTCGCTGCGGACCGTCATCATCGGACCCGACCCCCGGCTGACCCCCAAGGCGGTGGTGGGCATCCTCGATGCGCTCGACGTGCGCTGGGCGTTGCTGGTGGGGGACAAGGTCGGTGGCGAGCTGGCGTGGGAGTTGGCGGCCACCCGGCTCGACCGCTTCATCGGGCTGGTGGTCATCGACCGCGGGCATCCCCGGGTCGCCGACCTGTCCGGAGCCGTCCGCGACGAGCACTGCCCGCCGGTGGAGATGAACACCACGGCGCTGGTGAGCACCCCGGCGTCGCGAGAAGTGGCGAAGGCCAGCCAGCGCTACGTGTACGGCGAGTTCCGGCTGGTCGAACTGCTCAGCCGGCGCAGCGCGCAGGACGCCACCGCGCAGGTCGCCGCCGAGATCGTGCTGCGCACCAGCACATGGTGACCGGCTAGGCCGGTGTCTCGTCCGGAGTCCAGGCCTGCGGAAGGCCCGGCTGGTTCGGGAACAGGAAGTCGATGAAAGCCGCTGCGGTGGGCTGAGGTTCGTGATTGGCCAGCCCCGGCCGCTCGTTGGCCTCGACGAACACGTACTCGGTATCGGTGACGTCGGGCACCAGGAGGTCGATGCCCGTCACGGGGATGCCGAGCGCTTCGGCGGCGGTGACCGCCACCCGGCACAGCTCGGGGTTGACCTCGGCGGTGACGTCGTGGATGGTGCCGCCCTGGTGGAGGTTGGCCGTGCGGCGCACCCGCAGATGCTCGCCCTCGGGCAGCACGTCGTCGAAGGACCAGCCGGCCTCCCGGACGGTGGACTTGGTGACCTCGTCGATCGGGATGCGTGACTCGCCGCCGGTCGCGGCGGCCCGCCGCCTGCTCTGCGTCTCGATCAGTTCGCTGATGGTGTGCTTGCCGGTGCCGACGACCTCCGCGGGCTTGCGCAGCGCGGCCGCGACCACCCTGCCGTCGATCACCACCAGCCGCAGGTCGTCGCCGGCGGCGCGCTGCTCGATCAGCACCTCGGGGTGCTGCTCGCGGGCCCGGACCAGGGCGGCGTCGAGTTCCTCGGGGCCGTCGACACCGACGGTGATGCCCTTGCCCTGCTCGCCGCGGGTGGGCTTGACCACGACGTCGCCGACATCGGCGAGGAACGCGTGGTCCTCGGCGTCGAAGGTGGCCAGCCGGCCCTTGGGCACTTTGATGCCCGCCTCGGACACGATGCGCCGGGTCTGTCGCTTGTCGTCGCACCGGCTCATCGCCACGGCGGAGGTGAACTCCGAGAGCGATTCGCGGGTGATCACGCTGCGCCCGCCGTGCGAGAGCCGCATCTCGCCGGCGCCCGCGTCGAGCACCTCGACCCAGATGCCGCGACGCATCGCCTCGTCGGCGATGATCCGCGCGTAGGGGTTGAGGTCGTCGACCGTCTCCGGCGGATGGGTGAACAGCGGTTCGTTGATCGCGTTCTTGCGCTTGACCGCCAGCACCGGGACCCGCTGGAAGCCGAGCTTCTCGTACAGCGCGATCGCCGCGGCGTTGTCGTGGGCCACCGAGAGATCCATGTAGGCCCGGTCCCGGTCCCGGAACGTCGCGGCCAACACCCTGGTCAGGGCCGCCCCGACGCCGGGCAGGCTGGTGGTGGGGTCGACCGCGAGCGTCCACAGGCTCGACCCGTCCTCGGGGTCGTTGAAGAGGAGTTTGTGGTCGACGCCGGTGACGGTGCCGATCACCGATCCGTCGTCGTCGCGGACCGCCACCAGGTACTCGACGGCGTCGACGTCGCGGTGGTTGGCCCAGATGACGTCGACGGGGGCGGGCACCATGCCGCAGCGCACGTACACCCGGTTCATCGCGTCGGCCTCGGCGGCGTCGGCGAGCGGTCGCACCGTGAACCCGATGGGATCGGCGTCGGGCACCTCGCGGTCGGCGAAGCGCAACCGGTAGGTGTGGCTGGGATCGATGAAGAGCTCCGACGGCGACCGTGCGACGAGGACGTGCGACTCCCTGGCGTAGATGCAGATGTCGCGGCGCCCGGGCCCCTCCTGTTGCAGGGCCTGCGCCAGCCGTTCCGGGTCGGCGAAGGTCTGGCCGAAGATCAAACGGCCCCAGCCGAGTTCGAGAACGACGTCGTCGGCCATCGCGTCGACGAGATGCTGCGGCGACGCATCGTGCAGACCCATGGTGATGGCCTCGGTGTGATCACCGGTGGACACCACATGTGGATCTGTGTCGGTCACGCCGCGGCCCCGTTGATGCCGTGCCGTTGCAGCCACAGTTCCAGCAGGCCGATCTGCCACAGCTCGTTGCCCCGCAGCGGTGTCAGCCTGCCGTTGGGGTCCGCCAGCAGCCGGTCGACGGCCTCCGGGCGGAACAGTCCGCGTTCCTTGGCCTCCGGTGCGTACAGCGCGTCGCGCACCAGGTCGAGGTAGGGGCCCTCGAGGTGGGTCAGCGCCGGCACGGGGAAGTAGCCCTTGGGCCGGTCGATGACGTCGGCCGGGATCACCTTGCGGGCCGCCTGCTTGAGCACACCCTTGCCGCCGTGGGCGATCTTGTACTCCGGCGGGCAGGTGGCGGCCAGCTCGACCAGCTCGTGGTCGAGGAACGGCACGCGGCCCTCCAGACCCCACGCCATGGTCATGTTGTCCACCCGCTTGACCGGGTCGTCGACCAGCATGACGGTGGTGTCCAGGCGCAGTGCGCGGTCGACGCCGGACTGGGCGCCGGGCCGGCCGAAGTGCTCGGCGACGAACTGCAGGCTCGGGTCGCCGTCGGCGAAGAACCCGGGGGTGACCAGGCCGCCGACGCCTGCGGTGTCGCGATCGAAGAAGGCGCCGCGGTAGGTCTGCACCGAACCGTCGAGGGCGGCTGCCGCAGGGTCACCCATCGGCGGGTACCAGTGGTAGCCGGCGAACACCTCGTCGGCGCCCTGGCCGGACTGCACCACCTTGACGTGCTTGGCTACTTCCTGGCTGAGCAGGTAGAACGCCACGCAGTCGTGGCTGACCATCGGTTCGCTCATCGCGCCGATCGCACCGTCGAGCGCGGGCAGCATGCGCTCGGTGCCGATGCGGATCTGGTGGTGGTCGGTGCCGAACCGTTCGGCGACGATGTCGGAGTACTTGAACTCGTCGCCGGCCACCCCGCCCACCGACTCGAATCCGATCGAGAAAGTCTGCAGTCCGTGCTGGCCGGCCTCGGCGAGCAGCCCGACGATAAGGCTGGAGTCGACCCCGCCGGACAGCAGGCAGCCGACCGGCACGTCGGCCACCAGCCGGCGCTCGACGGCCAGCCGCAGCGACGCCAGGACGGCGTCCTCCCAATCCTGTTCCGACCAGTCGGCGCGGTCGTCGCGGCGGCTGAAATCGGGGGACCAGTAGGTGGTGGTGGTGCGGCGGCCGTCCGGCTCGATCGCGATCAGCGACGCAGGCGGCACCTTCTTGACGCCCTGCAGGATGGTCAGCGGCGGCGGGACCACCGAGTGGAACGTGAGGTAGTGGTGCAGCGCGACCGGGTCGATGCGGGTGTCCACACCCCCGCCGGCCACCAGTGCGGGCAGCGACGAGGCGAACCGGATGCGGTGGGCGTCCTCGGTGATGTACAGCGGCTTGATGCCCAGCCGGTCACGGCCCAGCAGCACCCGGCCGGACTCGCGCTCGACGATGGCGAACGCGAACATGCCCTTCAGGTGGTCGACGAACCGGTCACCCCAGCGGTGGTAGGCCTTCAGCATCACCTCGGTGTCGCTGGTGGAGAAGAACCGGTAGCCGTGGTCGGACAGCTCGCGGCGCAGCTCGGGGTAGTTGTAGATGCAGCCGTTCCAGGCGATCGCGAGGCCGAGGTCGGAGTCGACCATGGGCTGGCCGCCGGCCTCGGTGAGGTCGATGATCTTCAGGCGACGGTGTCCCAATGCGACCCTGCCCGCTGACCAGGCGCCCGCGCCGTCGGGACCGCGCGGCGACATCGCCTCGGCCATCGCCGACACAGCGGCCAGATCAGGGGTTCGGCCGTCGAGGCGTACCTCGCCGGTGGCTCCACACACGCAGGTGACATTACCCGCAGGGCGGAAAAATTAACGGGCGAGCGACCTGTGGTGATCCAGATCGCATCAGTCGGTGTGACCCTCGAGGATCTCGTCTTCGATGGCGTTCGCCGCACGAGGAACAGGATGCCAATGGTCTATTGTCCTACCTTTGGAAGTGACGTTCCTGTAAACATGCAGGCGGAGAACGGTGGTTATGCGATTCAATGGTTGAATCTGCGCTTCGAGTCATTGATTCTGAGCCAGCGACCGGATGTCCTTCAGGAAGGTCCCCCATGAGCCCGAACCCCGGCATGCTGTCCCAGGCCGAACTCGAGCAGTCCGTCGCCGACGGCGACATCGACACCGTGATCGTGGCGTTCTGCGACATGCAGGGCAGGCTCACCGGCAAGCGGCTGTCGGCGCGCCTGTTCGTCGAGGACGCCGCGGCCCACGGCGCCGAGTGCTGCAACTACCTGCTCGCCGTCGACGTCGACAACAACACCGTCGACGGTTACGCGATTTCCAGCTGGGAGACCGGCTACGGCGACATGGTGATGACGCCGGACTTCGCGACGCTGCGGCTGCTGCCCTGGCTGCCGGGCACCGCGCTGGTGATGGCCGACCTCTCGTGGACCGACGGCACCCCGGTGATCCAGGCCCCGCGCAGCATCCTCAACGCGCAGATCGACCGGCTCGCCGACCGGGGACTGGTGCCCTACGCCGCGACCGAACTCGAGTTCATGGTGTTCGACACCGGGTTCCGTGACGCGTGGGCGGCCGGCTACCGCAACCTGCGGCCGGCCACCGACTACAACATCGACTACGCGATGCTCGCCTCGACGCGGATGGAGCCGCTGCTGCGCGACATCCGCCGCGGCATGGAGGGCGCAGGGATGTACTGCGAAGGCGTCAAGGGCGAGTGCAACCTCGGCCAGCAGGAGATCGGCTTCCGCTACGACCACGCCCGGACCACGTGTGACAACCACACGATCTACAAGAACGGCGCCAAGGAGATCGCCGACCAGCACGGCAAGAGCCTGACGTTCATGGCGAAGTTCGACGAGCGCGAGGGCAACAGCTGTCACATCCACATTTCGCTGCGCGGCGAGGACGGCGCGTCGGTGTTCGCCGACGACGGCGACCCGCTCGGCATGTCGCCGATGTTCCGCAGCTTCATCGCGGGCCAGCTGGCCACAATGCGTGAGCTGACGCTGTTCTTCGCACCGAACATCAACTCCTACAAGCGGTTCGCGGAAGGCAGCTTCGCCCCGACCGCGATCGCATGGGGCATCGACAATCGCACCTGCCCGCTGCGCGTGGTGGGCCACGGCGCGGGCATGCGGATGGAGTGCCGGGCGCCAGGCGGCGACGTCAACCAGTACCTCGCGGTGGCGGCGCTGATCGCCGGCGGCCTGTACGGCATCGAGAACGAGCTCGAACTGCCGGAACCGCTGGAGGGCAACGCCTACACCAGCGGGGCCGAGCGGCTGCCGACGACGCTGGCCGAGGCCGCCGCGCTGTTCGACGGCTCGAAGGTGGCGCGTGACGCGTTCGGCGACGAGGTGGTGGACCACTACCTCAACAACGCCCGCGTGGAACTCGACGCGTTCAACGCCGCGGTCACCGACTGGGAGCGGGTGCGTGGTTTTGAACGGCTATGAGAACGAGGCGGGCGCCGCGGCGCCGCCGGTGATCGGCATGACCACCTACCTGCAGCAGGCGCAGACCGGGGTGTGGGACGTGCAGGCGAGTTTCCTGCCCGCCGTCTACTTCCAGGGCGTCAACCTCGCAGGCGGCGTGGTGGTCCTGCTGCCGCCGCAACCCACCGACGCGGGCACCGCCGACCGCGTGCTCGACGGGCTGGACGGGCTGATCCTGACCGGCGGCAAGGACGTCGACCCCGCCCGCTACGGCCAGCGACCCCATGCGCGCACCGACGAACCCGACCGCGTCCGCGACGGCTGGGAGTTCGCCCTCGTCGACGGCGCGTTGCGGCGCGGCATGCCCGTGCTCGGCATCTGCCGCGGCGCCCAGGTGCTCAACGTCGCCCTCGGCGGAACCCTCATCCAGCACCTGCCCGACGTCATCGGCCACACCCATCACCAGAAGGGCAACGCGGTGTTCGGCACATCGGCCGTGTGGACCGAACCCGGCACCCGGCTGGCGGACCTGATCGGGAAGACCTCGGGCGCACAGTGTTACCACCACCAGGCCATCGACCGCCTCGGCGAAGGCCTGATCGTCAGCGCCCGCGACGACGACGGGGTGATCGAGGCGGTGGAGCTGGACCGTGCCGCGCACCCCGACACCTGGGTGCTGGCCGTGCAGTGGCATCCCGAGGAACGACTCGACGATCTGCGGTTGTTCGCCGGCGTGGTGGCCGCCGCGGCACGACACGCGAAGGAGAGGAACGCTCTTGAGCACCAGCACCAGTGACGTCATCAACCCGGCCACCGAAGAGGTGCTGCGCTCGGTCGAACTCCTCGACGTCGACGGTGTCGACGAGGCGGTCGCGCGGGCGGTCATCGCGCAGCGGGCGTGGGCCAGGCTGGCGCCGGCCGACCGGGCGGCGGCGCTGCGGTCGTTCGCCGCGGCCGTGGACGCCCACGTGCCGGAACTCGCCGCGCTGGAGGTCGCCAACTCCGGGCACCCGGTCGGCAACGCCACCTGGGAGGCCGGCCACGTCCGTGACGTGCTGCAGTTCTACTCCGCAGCCCCGGAACGCCTGTCCGGCAAGCAGATCCCCGTCGCAGGCGGACTCGACGTGACGTTCAACGAGCCGCTCGGCGTGGTCGGGGTGATCACGCCGTGGAACTTCCCGATGACCATCGCGGCCTGGGGGTTCGCGCCGGCGCTGGCCGCGGGCAACGCCGTGGTGCTCAAACCGGCGGAGTGGACGCCGCTGACCTCCATCCGGCTCGGCGAGCTCGCGCTCGCGGCGGGCCTTCCCGACGGCCTGTTCCAGGTGCTGCCCGGCAAGGGGTCGGTGGTGGGCGAGCGGTTCGTCACCCACCCGGACGTGCGCAAGATCGTCTTCACCGGCTCGACCGAGGTCGGCACCCGCGTGATGGCCGGTGCCGCCGCCCAGGTCAAACGCGTCACCCTGGAACTGGGCGGCAAGAGCGCCAACATCGTCTTCGACGACTGCGACCTGGAGAAGGCCGCAGCCACCGCGCCGTACGGGGTGTTCGACAACGCCGGCCAGGACTGCTGCGCACGCAGCCGGATCCTGGTGCAGCGCAACGTCTACGACCGATTCATGGAGCTGCTGGAGCCTGCCGTCAAGGGCCTGGTGGTCGGCGATCCCCGCGCCGAGGACACCGAGATGGGCCCGCTGGTGTCACGGGCGCACCGGGATTCGGTGGCGTCCTATGTGCCCGACGACGCGCCGGTGGCGTTCCGCGGCGCCGCACCGTCCGGACCGGGCTGGTGGTTCCCGCCGACGGTGCTCACCCCGCAGCGCCAGGACCGCACCGTGCGCGAGGAGATCTTCGGGCCGGTGGTCACCGTGCTGCCCTTCGACGACGAGGCCGACGCGATCACGCTGGCCAACGACACGCCCTACGGGCTGTCGGGATCGATCTGGACCGACAACCTGTCACGCGCGCTGCGGGTGACGCGTGCGGTGGAATCGGGGAACCTGTCGGTGAACTCGCACTCCTCGGTGCGGTACACCACCCCGTTCGGCGGGTTCAAGCAGTCCGGGCTGGGCCGCGAGCTCGGGCCGGATGCGCCGCTGTCGTTCACCGAGACCAAGAACGTCTTCATCGCCATCGAAGAAGCCTGACGAGACGAAGCCTGAATGCAAGCCGCAGAGGAGAACTGAATGGACCTGACCCAGCGACTGGCCGGCAAGGTCGCCGTGATCACCGGCGGCGCCAGCGGCATCGGGCTGGCGAGTGCCAGGCGGATGCGGGCCGAGGGCGCCACCATCGTGATCGGTGACATCGACCCGGCCGCCGGGAAGTCCGTCGCCGACGACCTGAACGGCACCTTCGTCGCCGTCGACGTCTCCGACCAGGTGGCGGTCGACGAGCTGTTCGACACCGCCGCCGAGACGCACGGCTCGGTGGACATCGCGTTCAACAACGCCGGGATCAGTCCGCCCGAGGACGACCTGATCGAGAACACCGGCATCGACGCATGGCAGCGGGTGCAGGACATCAACCTCAAGTCGGTGTTCTTCTGCTGCAAGGCTGCGCTGCGGCACATGGTCCCCGCGCAGAAGGGGTCGATCATCAACACCGCGTCGTTCGTGGCGGTGATGGGATCGGCGACGTCGCAGATCTCCTACACCGCATCCAAGGGCGGTGTGCTGGCCATCTCCCGGGAGCTCGGTGTGCAGTACGCGCGCCAGGGCATCCGGGTCAACGCACTGTGCCCTGGCCCGGTGAACACCCCGCTGCTGCAGGAACTCTTCGCCAAGGACCCCGAGCGGGCGGCGCGGCGGCTGGTGCACGTGCCGGTGGGGCGGTTCGCCGAGCCGGAGGAACTCGCCGCGGCGGTGGCGTTCCTGGCCAGTGACGACGCCTCGTTCATCACCGCGTCGAGCTTCCTGGTCGACGGCGGCATCAGCGGCCACTACGTCACTCCGCTGTAAGCCGGCTGCGATGACCGCCGACCCGGACGTGCCGATCTCCCCGGAAGCGGGCGATGCCCTGCTGCGGCCGGTGCGGCTGGGAAACGCGTTCGAGGACACCGTCGGACGGCTGCTGCAGACGATCCGGCTCGGGGTGGTCGCACCGGGGGAGTCGCTGCCACCCGAGCGTGAACTGGCGGCGCGGCTCGGGGTCAGCCGCGACACCGTGCGCGAGGCGATCCGGTCGCTGGCCGATGCCGGCTATCTGGTGGCCCGTCGCGGTCGCTACGGCGGCACGTTCCTGGCCGACGAACTGCCCCCGCACACCGGTGCGCAGGCCGGCGTCAGCCGGGCGGAGATCGACGACGCGCTGCGGCTGCGGGAGATCCTCGAGGTGGGCGCTGCGCGGATGGCGGCACAGCGCACGCTGACCGCCGCCGAGCGGGAAGGGTTGTGGTCGCGGCTGGCCGACGTGCGCTCTGCGGCGCCCGACGACTACCGGCGGCTCGACTCGCGGCTGCACCTGGCGATCGCCGAGGCGGCCGGCTCGCCGTCACTGGTGCCGCTGGTGGCCGAGAACAGGATGCGGGTCAACGCGATGCTGGACGGGATCCCGCTGCTGGCCCGCAACATCGCCCACTCCGACGAACAGCACGAGGCCGTCGTGATCGCGATCCTGGCCGGGGACGCCGACGGCGCGGCCACCGCCATGCGTGTCCACGTCGCCGGTTCGGCCACGCTGCTGCACGGCTTCCTGGACTGACGCCGGGGGCCCTCGCCATAACCCGTCGGGCGCTACATTGAGAGCTGTGATCCGAGCCGGCGAGCACGTGCACGTCGAGCGGGCGACGTCGGCGCTGGCCGACGTCGACACCGCCGGCTGGACGCAGCGCTTCGACCTGCTGTCGGATCCGAACCGGCTGGGCATCCTGCTCGGGCTGCACCGGGCGCCCGGAATCTGCGTCAGCGACCTGGCGGCCGCCCTCGGCCGTTCGGAGAACGCGGTGTCGCAGGCGCTGCGGGTGCTACGGGAACAGGGCTGGGTCAGCTCGACGCGGGTGGGCCGGTCGGTGAGCTACCGCCTCGAGGACCAGACGGTGCACGACCTGCTGCACTGGATCGGCGCCCGGCACGACTGACCGGCTCCGCGTGTTTCGCGGGCACGGGGTCGCCCCGTGGTGGACGCTGTACCCCGATGGGGGTGAATTTCCGGTTACTCGGTGAGGTCGAGGCCCTCGTGGACGGCCACGGCCTCGACGTCGGGCATGCGCGGCAGCGGTGTGTGCTCGCCTGTCTGCTGGTCGACGTGAACCGGCCAGTGTCGGCCGATCAGCTCATCGAGCGGGTGTGGGCGGGCGATCCGCCGCACCGGGCCCGTAACGCGCTGGCGGCGTACGTGTCCAGGCTCCGCCACGCGCTCGCCGCCGCCGACGCCGTGCACATCGCCCGCGGGACGGCGGGCTACACGCTGAACGCGCACGCCGACTCGGTCGACCTGCACCGGTTCCGCACGCTGACCGTCGCGGCCCGCGCCGCCGGACAACCGGGGGAGGCGCTCGCCGCGTTCGACGACGCACTGGCGCTGTGGACCGGTGAGCCGTTCGCCGGCCTCGACACGCCGTGGGTGAACGAGATGCGCGCGGCGCTGGAGACCGAGCGCCTCTCCGCCACGCTGGACCGCAACGACGCCGCGCTGCGGGTCGGCCGGCACACCGAACTGCTCACCGAACTGAGCACGGCGGCAACGGCTCACCCGCTCGACGAACGGATCGCCGCACAGTTGATGCTGGCGCAGTACCGCAGCGGCAGACAGGCCGCCGCGCTGCAGACCTACCGGCGGATGCGGGCGCGACTCGTCGCCGAACTGGGCGTCGAACCCGGGCCGGCGCTGGAGGCCGTGCACCGCGAGATCCTCGCCGGCGCAACCGTGCCCGCTCCGCAGGACGCGCCGGCGCCGCAGCCCACCCGCCCCACCCCGCGCCGGGCGACCCGGTTCATCGGCCGCACGAGCGAGCTGGCCGCGATCACCGGTGCGCTGCGGGTGGGCACCGCGCTGACGCTGACCGGCGTGGGTGGTGTCGGCAAGACCCGACTGGCCTACGAGGCCGCCGACCACGCCGACGGCTTCCCCGACGGTGTCCGGACCTGCGAACTCGCCCCCGTCGACGACGGGTCCGCTGTGGGCCGGGCCGTCGCGGTTGCGCTCGGCCTGCCGCAGGGCAGGGACACCGCCGTCACCACCACCGTGGTCGACCACCTGCGCAGCCGCCGGCTGCTGCTGGTCGTGGACAACTGCGAGCACGTGCTGGCCGACGCGGCGGACCTGGTGGACCGCATCACCCGCGAGTGCGCCGGGGTCGCGGTGCTCGTCACGAGCCGGGAATCCCTCGGTATCGACGGTGAGCGGCTGCTGCCCGTCGAACCGCTGCCCGAGGGCGACGCCACCGCCCTGTTCGCCGACCGGGCCAGGGCGATCCGGCCCGACTTCGACCTCGACACCGAACCGATCGGCGCCGTCGCCGAGATCTGTCGCCGGCTCGACGGTGTGCCGCTGGCGATCGAACTCGCCGCCGCGCGCCTGCGGGCGATGAGCAGCCTCGACGTCGCGCGACGGCTGGACCGGCTGCGACTGCTCAGCGGCGGTGCGCGCGGCGCTCACCCGCGCCAGCAGAGCGTCGAGGCGACCATCGACTGGTCCTACCGTCTGCTGGCCGAGCGGGAGCAGACCCTGTTCGACCGGTTGTCGGTGTTCGCGGGCAGCTTCGACCTGGAGGCGGTGCACGGGGTCTGCGCCGAGCGCAGCGACGACGAGGACGACACGCTGGAACTGCTGACCGGCCTGGTGGACAAGTCGATGGTGGTCGCCGTCCACGGTGACGCGGGAACCCGCTACTCGGTGCTGGAGACGCTGCGGGCGTACGGCCGGGAGCGATTGCGCGAGAACGATTCTCACGACCGGTGCGCCGTGCGGCACGCCACGTACTTCACCGAACTGGCCGAGCGCGGGGCCACGGCGATGCACGGTCCCGACGAGCAGGTGTGGATCGAACGGATGGCGCCGACCGCGGGCACCACCTTCACCTCACCCGACCACGACAACCTGCGCACCGCCTTCGAGCGGGCGATGGCCGACGGTGACACCGGCCTCGCGCTGCGCATCGTCGCGTCGCTGCCCGAACTGATGCACATGCGGGTCGGCTACACCTCGATGGACTGGGTGGACCGGGCGATCGAATCCGCCGATCCCGCCCATCCGCTGTTCGCCGCGGCGGTCGGGGTGTCCGCGCGCGGCGCATGGGTGCTCGGCCGGTTCTCCCATGCGCTGGCGCTCGCCGCGCTCGCCGAGGGCAGGGTCCCCGAACGCGGCCACTCCTACCTCGGATACCCGGGCGACATTCCCGCCGACGTGGCGGTGGTCTGCGGCGATCCCGCTGTCGCGCTTGGGCATTACCTCGAGGAGTGCGCCGTCGCCCGCGACGCCGGCGATGCACCGAGGCTGGTGTGGAATCTGTACAACAGCACGGTGGCCCAGGATGTCCTCGGTGTCCCGGAGGCCGGACTGGCCGCCGCTGCGGAAGCCATCCGCGTCGCGGCGACCACCGCCAATCCGAGTGTCTCGGCGATGGCCCGGTGCGCACTGGGCCGCTCGCTCAAGTCCACCGATCCCGAGCGTGCGGTCGCGGTGCTGGACGAGGCGTTCGCTTTGGCCGCGCCCGTGCAGAACAACTGGCTCACGGGCATCGCCCGGATGGAGTCCGCGGCCGTGACCGCCGTGCACGGTGACCCGGCGGCCGCGGCCCGTCGACTCCACGAGGTGCTCGACCACTGGAGCCAGGCCGGTGAGGGCGCCGGGGCGCAGCACTGGTACTGCCTGCGCTACGTCATCCCGCTGCTGGAGCGGACCGGCGCGGCGGCGGACGCCGCGGCGCTGCGCCGCGCCGATCCCGGTGACGACCGGTTCGCCGAAGATCCCGCGATCCTGTCCGGCCCGGAGGCAATGGCGCTCGCCAGGGCGGCCCTGCGACGCCTTCTCGCTCCCTGAGCTGCGCATTCAACGAACGCCGAAGGTCCGCCGAACCGTCGCCGCCGATCGTAGAGCGACCATCGAGAACTGGAGGACTGATGACCACTGAACACACGACGGTCGACGAGGCCGACCGGGCGCTCAAGGCGAAGCACCGCGCGCTGTGGGCGTCGGGTGACTACCCGGCCGTCGCCGCGGAGCTGATCCCGTCCCTTGGCCCGGCACTGGTGCAGGCGTGCGGGGTGCGGCCCGACGACCGGGTGCTCGACGTGGCGGCCGGATCCGGCAATGCCGCCATCCCCGCGGCGCAAGCCGGAGCGATGGTGACCGCCTGCGACCTGGCGCCGGAACTGTTCGACGCCGGCAGGCGGATCGCCGCCGCGCACGGAGTCGAGCTGGAATGGGTGGAGGCCGACGCCGAGGCGCTGCCGTTCGCCGACGGCGCGTTCGACATCGTGATGTCCTGTGTCGGTGCGATGTTCGCGCCGCATCACGACGTCACCGCCGGTGAGTTGATCCGGGTGCTCCGGCCCGGCGGCACCATCGGCATGGTCAACTGGACGCCATCGGGCTTCGTCGGGCAGTTGTTCGCCACCATGAAGCCCTACGCCCCGCCACCGCCTCCCGGTGCCGGATCGCCGCCGATGTGGGGCGACGAGGCCCACATCCGTGCCCTGTTCGGCGACCGCGTGACCGGGTGGGCGTTCGAGCGCCGGACGGTGGTGCTCGACCACTGCACGTCACCCGCACAGTTCCGGGAGTACTGGAAGCGCAACTACGGGCCGACGATCGCGACCTATGCGCACAACGCCGCCGCACCGGACCGGGTCGAGGTGCTGGACCGGGACTTCCTGCGATTCCTCGTCGAGGCCGACCGGGGCGACGGTGACCGTGCGGTCTGGGAGGCCGAGTATCTGGTCGTGACGGGGACGAAGCGCTGACCTCGGTACATCTGTCCATCTGTTCATCTGGACATATGTCGGGTGCGGTCATAGGCTCATCGGATGGCCGCCACCAGCGTCGTCGCCATGCACATGAGCGACGGCATCGTCAGTGCGCCGGTGTCACTGATCTTCGCCGTGATCGCCGTTGCGGCAGTCGGATTCTGCACCGTCAGGGCCCGCGCCGAGCTCGACGAGCGCACCGTGCCGTTGGCCGGACTGGTCGCCGCGTTCATCTTCGCGGTGCAGATGGTGAACTTCCCGATCCTGCCCGGTGTCAGCGGGCATCTGCTCGGCGGTGCGCTGGCCGCGATCCTCGTCGGCCCGTACACCGGGGCGCTGTGTATCGCGATCGTGCTGGTGGTGCAGTCGCTGCTGTTCGCCGACGGCGGGGTGAGCGCGCTGGGCACGAACATCACCAACATGGCGGTGATCGGTGTGTTGGCCGGCTACGGCACGGCGGTGCTGGGGCTCACGCTGGCGCGGCGCCGCGGCGAGGTGTCCACCAGGACGCTGGGCGGAATCTCCTTCGTCGCGGCACTCGTCGGGACGGTCTGCGCGGCAATGGGATTCGTCGTCGAGTTCGCGCTCAGCGGGGCGGGCGGAGCGTCGCTGTCCACGGTCGCCGGTTACATGTTCATCACGCACGTCCTGATCGGCATCGGTGAGGGACTCATCACCGCCCTCACCGTGGTGGCCGTCGCAGGCGCCCGGCCCGACCTGGTGCATCTGCTGCGCCGCCGGACGCGCGCCGGGGTGCCGGCATGACGCGACGGTCGGTGTTCTGGTTCGCCTTCGCCACCGCTGTGCTGGTGATCGCAGGCGGCCTGTCCTACCTCGCCAGCGGCAGCCCCGACGGTCTGGACTCGGCGACGCTGCAGGGCTGCGAGGTGGTGGAGACCGCGGCGGGCGAGGAACTCAGCGGCGCCTGCATCGCGCAGCACGCGACCGAGCATCCACTGTCGTCGTCGCCACTGGCCGACTACGCGATCGGCGGGCACGCCGCGACCGGTGGCATCGCCGGAATCGTCGGCGCACTGGTCACACTCACGGTGGCGGGCGCCGCCTTCTGGGGCATCGCAAGAAGCAAGCGCTAGCCCATGGGCGCAGGCGCACACCCGCTCTACCGCCACGGCGACACGGTCGTGCACCGGACGCCTGCCGAGGTCAAGATCGTCTGCCTGGTCGTGTTCGTCCTCGCGGTCGTCGCGACACCCCGGGAGCTGTTCTGGCCGTACGCGGCCTATGCCGCCGTCGTCGTGGCGTGCTGGTCGGTCGCCCGCATCCCGGCGCGCTGGGTGCTGCCACGCATGCTCATCGAGGCGCCCTTCGTCGTCCTCGCGGCGCTGCTGCCGTTCACGGACGGAGGTGCGAGGGTCACCGTCGCCGGGCTGGACCTCTCGGTCACCGGCCTCTATGCGGCATGGGGCATCGTCGTCAAGGGCACGCTCGGGGTGGCGGCCGCGTTGACGTTCGCCGCCACCACGCAGGCCACCGAACTGCCCGCCGCGCTGAGCCGGCTGAGGGTGCCCGCCGTGCTGACGTCCGTGCTGGTGCTGATGATCCGCTACGTCGATCTGCTCACCGCGGAGGCGGGACGCATGCGGATGGCGCGGATCTCGCGCGGCGACTCGCCGCGGGCACTGCACCAGGCCGGCGCCGTCGCCCGCGGGGTCGGCACCCTGTTCCTGAGGTCCTTCGAACGCGGGGAACGCGTGTACGTCGCCATGCTGTCGCGCGGTTTCGACGGCGCGGCACCCGATCTCGCCGCCGTCGGCGCTCCTGCCCGCGCCAGGCCTGCACTGTGGGCCGCCGCGATGGCGCCGGCGGTGACGGCCGTTGCGGTCTGCGCGGCGGCCTGGGTGTCCGCATGAGTGTGCCTGCGGCGGTGCGGATCGAGGGACTGCACCACACCTATCCCGACGGCCGGGCCGCACTCAACGGGCTCGACCTGACCATCACCGCCGGTGAACGGGTGGCGGTGCTCGGCCCCAACGGGGCGGGCAAGACCACGTTGATGCTGCACCTCAACGGTGTGCTGACGGCGACGGCCGGTTCGGTCGCGATCGGTGGTGTCACCGTCGGCCGCAAGACCGTTCGCGACATCCGGCGCCGGGTGGGTCTGGTGTTCCAGGACCCCGACGACCAACTGTTCATGCCGACGGTCGCGCAGGACGTGGCGTTCGGGCCTGCCAACTTCGGGGTGCGCGGCGACGAGCTGGACAGCCGCGTGCGCAAGGCGCTGGCGACGGTCTCGGCGACCGGGCTCGCCGATCGCAACCCGTCGCATTTGTCGGCCGGGCAGCGCAGGCGCGCGGCACTGGCCACCGTGCTGGCCTGCCGGCCCGAGATCCTGGTGCTCGACGAGCCGTCGGCCAACCTCGACCCGGTGGCGCGCCGCGAACTCGCCGAGACCCTGCTGACACTCGACGCCACGATGCTCGTCGTGACCCACGACCTGCCGTACGCCGCGCAGCTGTGCGAGCGGGCGGTGGTGATGGACAGCGGAGTCGTCGTCGCCGACGGGCCGATCGGCTCGGTGCTCGCCGACAGCGCCCTGCTGGCCGCCCACCGGCTGGAACTGCCATGGGGCTTCGTGGTGCCTGCGCGCTGAAAATCGCTTGACCTCAAGTCCACTTGAGATGCCAGGCTGTCGGCGTGACGACCGCGACAGAGGATCACGACCAGCGCAGGGCCCGCTTCGAGCGGGACGCACTGCCCTTGCTGGACCAGCTCTTCCGGGCCGCACGACGCTACACCCACAACACCGCCGACGCCGAGGACCTGGTCCAGGAGACCATGGCGAAGGCCTACGCCGGATTCGGCTCCTACGCCGACGGCACCAACCTGCGGGCCTGGCTGCTGCGCATCCTGACCAACACCTGGATCAGCTCCTACCGTGCCGCGCAGCGCAGGCCCGACGAGGTGCTCTCCGACGACTTCACCGACGCGCAATTCGCTGCGGGAGCGCAACATTCGTCGCGGGGCCTGCCCTCGGCCGAACTCACGGCGCTGGAGGCGATGGGCGACGAGGACGTCCGCGCGGCGCTGCAGGCGCTGCGGGAGGACCAGCGGATGGTGGTCTACTACGCCGACGTCGAAGGCTTGCGCTACAAGGAGATCGCGACGATCCTCGACATCCCGCCCGGCACCGTGATGTCACGGCTGCACCGCGGCCGCAGGCTTCTGCGCCTGCTGCTGGTCGAGGTGGCCGCTGCCCGCGGCTACCTGCCCCGCGACTGCTGCGCGGCGTGAAGGCGTGAATCAGTGCCGTCGGGGCGGTGGCCACGGTGGCTCGCCGCACAGCGCCAGCAGGGCGTTCTCCACCACCTCCGGCAGCGCCGGGTGGATCCAGTACTGGCCGCGGGCCATGTCCTGGGCAGGCAGGTCGAAAGCCATCGCCTGGATGAGCGGCTGGATGATCGACGACGCCTGGTGTCCCATGATGTGCGCGCCGAGCAGCAACCCGGTGTCGTCGTCGACGATCAGCTTGGCGAAGCCGGTCGCGTCCTCCATCGCCCAGCCGTAGGCGACGTCGCCGTAGTCCTGCACCTTCGACCGGATGCGGTATCCCGCTGCGCGGGCCTCGTTCTCGGTCAGCCCGACCGACGCGATCTGCGGCTCGGTGAACACCGCCGACGGCACGTTGCGGTGGTTGGCGGGCATCAGGTTGTCGGTGTCGTCCCAGTCCTGCAGCAGGTTGTGCTTGACCACCCGCGCCTCGTGGTTGGCGACGTGCTTGAGCTGATACGGCGAACTGATGTCGCCCAGCGCGTAGACGTTTCGCGCCGTGGTGCGCTGGAAGTCGTCGACGACCACCAGCCCGTCCTCGACCTTGACGCCGGCGTGGTGGGCGTCGAGCTGATCGCCGTTGGGGATGCGGCCGGTGGCGACGAGCAGGGTGTCGGCGTGCAGATTCGAGCCGTCGTCGAGGTGCAGCGTCACCCCGGACTCGTCGGACTTGCCGCTGACGATGTTGCGGCGGCTGCGGATCTCCCACTTCTTGCCCGCGATGTCGGTGAACCGTTCGCAGATGGTGTCGTCGCAGTGGGTGAGCATCGTCGTGCCGCGCAGCACGATCGTCACCCGGGAACCCAGCGACGAGAAGACGTGCGCGAACTCGGCGGCCACGAAACCGCCACCCACGATGACGATGTGCTCCGGCAGCTCCGAGATGCGCATGATGCTGTCGCTGGTGTGATACGCCACGCCGCAGTCCAGGATGGCCGGCGGCACCGTCGCCCGCGAACCCGCGGCCAGCACCACCTGGTCGGCGGTGAACTCGTCGCCGTCGTCGGTGCGCAGCCGGTAGCCGTCGGCACCGGAACCCGCCGGGGCGAACCGTGCGTGGCTGGCGAACACCTCCACGTCGGGCGACGACCGGCGGTACTGCTCCCCGCCGCTGGCGAGCGGGTCGATGCGGCCGAACACCCGCGAGACGATGTCGGTCCAGCGCACCGCGTCGACGTGGGCGTCGACGCCGAAGCGGGCCGAGTCGTGGACCTGCTGGGCGACGCCCGCGGCGTAGACGAACATCTTGGTCGGGATGCAGCCGACGTTGAGGCACGTGCCGCCGAACAGCCCCTTCTCCGCGATGGCCACCCGCTTGCCGAGGTAGCGGTCATCGAGGACGGAGTTGCCCGATCCGGTGCCGATGATCGCGATGTCGAAGTCGGCCATACCCATCACTCCTGTCGGGATCGTGCCGACGGCGTGTCGGAACGTGTGTCCGGCAGGTACCCGTCCAGCCAGCGGTCCAGTTCACGGTAGGCCACCGCCCGTGGCCCGGCCAGGGAGAGGAACACGTCGTGCTTGGCGTCGGCAATCGGCACCACGGTCGTGCGGTTCCCGATGCAGCCCGCCCACCTCGCGATCTGCCGGACGTCGAGCACCGCGTCACCGCGCTGGATGGCGTCGAGGCCCGCCGGGTCGCGCACCTCGCGCACGCTGTGGTCGGACCGCAGGATCAGATTGGGCACGCCGACGTCCAGTCCGCGGTGCAACCGGGCGTGCCCGCGCCGGATCGCGGCGAGCCAGCCGACGGTGACGGGGAACCCGCCGACCGGTTTCCAGTCCAGGTTGTAGTCGAATTCGCCGGCGTAGTCGCGGTGCAGCGAGGCCCCGTAGCCCCCCTCGGGCACCGGGGTGCGCACCACCTGTCGCTTGCGCAGCCGCGACACCGCCGACATCGCCGCCGAGGTGCCGGCGAACCGCAGGATCGCCGGGCCCTGCAGATCCAGCCACGGGCTGTTGAGCACCAGACCGGTCACATCGCACTGCGCGGTGCGGTCACGTCGCCGCAGCCGGTCCAGCCACAGCGGGACGATCAGCCCACCCGCCGAGTGCGCCATCACCAGCACGTCGGCGCCGCCGGTCTCGGCCGCGACGATCTCGCACGCCCGCTCCAGTTCGGCGTCGTACCGGCTCAGGTCGGTGGTGAAGTGCGGGGTCTGGCTCGGCTGCCACGAGCGGCCGCATTTGTGCAGGTCGAGCGCGTAGAACGCGAAGCCGCGGGCGGCCAGCCGGTCGGCCAGCTCGGTGTGGAAGAAGTAGTCGGTGAACCCGTGCACCAGCAGCACCGCGTGCGCGGCCGGGCGGGCGTCGCCGCGGCGCACCACGGTCGCGAAGAGTTCGCCCTCCCCATCGGGGTCGGTGCCCAGCTCCACGGTGTGCTGCCAGTAGCCGGGCAGAACGTCGGGCTCCCAGCCGGTCACGACAGCCACCTTAGAGCCCGCGCACCGGCACGGGGGTGAGGAGTTGCACAGCCCTGGGCCGGTTTGGCGCAACGGTGTCGGGATAACCTGAGTGCTGAACCGTCTCGAACGGACCGTGTGAGCATGTGAGGGCCGAGTGTCGAAGTCAGAGGCAGCCACCCAGACCGACGTCGTGCTGGTGGGCGCGGGGATCATGAGCGCGACGCTGGCCGCCCTGATCCGGCTGGTGGAGCCCGACTGGTCGATCACGCTGATCGAGCGGCTCGACGGCGCCGCCGCGGAGAGCAGCGACCCGTGGAACAACGCGGGCACCGGCCACTCGGCGCTGTGCGAGCTCAACTACACCCCCGAACTGCCCGACGGCGACATCGACATCGCCAAGGCTGTCCACGTCAACGAGCAGTTCCAGGTGTCGCGTCAGTTCTGGTCCTACGCCGTGGAGAACGGCGTGCTGCCCGACGTCCGCAGCTTCCTCAACCCGATCCCGCACGTCAGCTTCGTCAGCGGCGCCAAGAACGTCCAGTACCTGCGCAAGCGGTACGACGCGCTGGTCACCAACCCGCTGTTCGCCACGATGGAGTTCATCGACGACCGCGACGAGTTCACCCGCCGGCTGCCGCTGATGTCCGAGCAGCGCGACTTCTCCGACCCGGTGGCGCTGAACTGGACCCAGGACGGCACCGACGTGGACTTCGGTTCGCTGTCGCGTCAGCTCATCGGCTTCGCCGCAAAGCAGGGCATGACCACCTACTTCGGCCACGAGGTCCGCGATCTGGACAAGCAGTCCGACGGCAGCTGGACACTGAAGGTGGTCAACCGGCGCACCGGCGCCAAGCGCAAGCTCAACGCCAAGTTCGTCTTCGTCGGCGCAGGCGGTGGCGCGCTCCCGCTGCTGCAGCGCGCAGGCATCGCCGAGGCCAAGGGTTTCGGCGGGTTCCCGGTGGGTGGCCAGTGGTTGCGCAGTGGCAATCAGCGCCTGACCGCAGGCCACCAGGCCAAGGTCTACGGCCAGCCGCCGCTGGGCGCGCCGCCGATGTCCGTGCCGCACCTGGACACCCGGGTGATCAACGGCAAGTCGTACCTGCTGTTCGGTCCGTTCGCCGGCTGGTCGCCGAAGTTCCTCAAGCAGGGCAAGGTCACCGATCTGCCGTTCTCGGTGCGGCCGAACAACCTGGCATCCATGCTCGGCGTCGGTGTGACCGAGCTGGGCCTGGTCAAGTACCTGATCGGCCAGTTGCGGCTCAGCGAGGCCGACCGCGTCGATGTACTGCGTGAATTCGCGCCCAGCGCACAAGATTCCGACTGGGAGCTGGACATCGCCGGCCAGCGCGTCCAGGTGGTCCGCCGCAAGGGCCGCGGCGGCGTGCTGGAGTTCGGCACCACCGTGCTCACGGCGGCCGACGGCAGCATCGCCGGCCTGCTCGGCGCGTCGCCCGGTGCGTCGACGGCCGTGCCCGCGATGTTCGACGTGATGGAACGCTGCTTCGGCGACCGCTACCAGACCTGGCTGCCCAAGCTCAAGGAGATCGTGCCGTCACTCGGCGTCCAGTTGTCCAACGAGCCGAAGCTGTTCGACGAGGTGTGGGCGCACGGCACCAAGGTCCTCAAGCTCGACCGGCCGGCGAGCGGGATGCCTGCCACCGTCGACCACGAAAACACTGCAGGCACCGAGCATTCACCCACCGCGGCCACTGCCTGACGTGGTCGGCGGATGACTGTCGCGCTGCGGCGCAGCTGGGCGAAGGACCTCGATGCGGCAACGCTCTACGAGCTGCTCAAGTTGCGTGTCGAGGTCTTCGTCGTCGAACAGGCATGTCCCTACCCGGAACTCGACGGCCGCGACCTGCTCGCCGAGACCCGGCACTTCTGGCTCGAAGGTGTTGACGGAGAGGTCATCTCGACACTGCGGTTGATGGAGGAGCATCCCGGCGGGCAGAAGGGCTTCCGCATCGGCCGGGTGTGCACCAAGCGCGAGGCGCGCGGCCACGGCCACACCCACCGGCTGATGCAGGCCGCCCTCGCCGACGTCGGCGACCATCCCTGCCGCATCGACGCGCAGACCTATCTCGAGGAGATGTACCGCGGCCACGGCTTCGTCCGCGACGGCGACGAATTCCTCGACGACGGGATCCCGCACGTGCCGATGCTGCGGGCCGCGTCGGGGGCGGCGCAGTGACCGCCGAACCCGGCTACCCCTTCAGCGCACTCGTCGGACACGACCGGCTGCGCCTGGCGTTGCTGCTGTGCGCGGTGCGCCCGGAGATCGGCGGGGTGCTGATCCGCGGGGAGAAGGGCACCGCCAAGTCGACGGCGGTGCGCGCCCTTGCCCGGGTGCTCACGGCCGTCGACGCCGGCGCGCGGCTCGTCGAGCTGCCCATCGGGGCCACCGAGGACCGGGTGGTCGGCTCGCTTGACCTGCAGAAGGTGCTCCGCGACGGCGAGCATGCGTTCTCGCCGGGTCTGCTGGCCCGCGCGCACGGCGGCGTGCTGTACGTCGACGAGGTCAACCTGCTGCACGATCACCTGGTCGACGTGCTGCTCGACGCGGCGGCGATGGGCCGGGTGCACGTCGAGCGTGACGGCATCTCGCATTCGCACGACGCCCGCTTCGTCCTGATCGGGACGATGAACCCCGAGGAGGGGGAGCTGCGGCCGCAGCTGCTGGACCGTTTCGGGCTCACCGTCGACGTGGCGGCCTCCCGCGACGTCGACGTCCGCGCCGACGTGATCCGCGCCCGGCTGGCCTACGAGGCCGATCCGGCAGGCTTCTCCTCCTACTACGCCGAAGCCGACGCCGGACTGGCCCGCCGCATCGCCGGCGCCCGCGCCCTGGTCGGCCGGGTGGTGTTGCCCGACAGCGAGTTACGCCGTATCGCCGCGCTGTGTGCGGCGTTCGACGTCGACGGCATGCGCGCCGACCTGGTGGTGGCGCGCACCGCCGTCGCCCACGCCGCCTGGCGGGCCGCCGACGCTGGGGCGAGCGAAGCGACGGGAGATGTCGCCGGGGCGAGCGACGCGATCACCGTCGCCGAGGAGGACATCCGGGTGGCCGCCGAATTGGCGCTGCCGCACCGTCGTCGCCGCGACCCGTTCGACGACCCCGGTCTGGATCCGCAGCGCCTCGACGAGGCGATGGAGGAGGCCGGTGCGCAGAGCGCCGACGCGGAGTCCGGGCCCGAGGATCCGGAACCCGATCCGCCGGGTGGCGGGGCATCGCCCGACGGTGCCGCGGAAGCGCCTGGCAAGCAACAGGATTCGCCGTCGCCGACCCGTTCCAACGCGGCGCCCTCGGGGGTGTTTCGCACCAGGGCACTGACCGTGCCCGGGGTGGGGGAGGGCGCGCCCGGCCGGCGTTCGAGGGCAAGGAACCGGACCGGCACCGTCGTGTCGGCCACCGCCGACCCCGGCGTGGGACACGGTGTGCACATCTTCGGCACCCTGCTGGCCGCCGCCAATTCGCAACGCGCGGCGGGACGTCCGCGGCCGGGACCCGACGACGTGCGGCGCGCGGTGCGGGTGGGCCGCGAGGGCAACCTGGTGATCTTCGTGGTGGACGCGTCGGGGTCGATGGCGGCCCGCGACCGGATGGCGGCGGTCGGCGGCGCCACGCTGTCACTGCTGCGCGACGCCTACCAGCGGCGGGACAAGGTGGCGGTGATCACGTTCCGCGGCGACGCGGCACGGGTGCTGCTGCCGCCGACGTCGTCGGTGTACATCGCGAGCAGGCGGCTGGCCCGCTTCGACACCGGCGGCCGTACTCCGCTCGCCCAGGGACTGCTGACCGCCCGCGATGTGGTGGTCCGGGAGAAGGCCCGCGACCGGGCCCGGCGCGCACTCGTAGTGGTGCTCACCGACGGCCGGGCGACCGGCGGGCCGGATCCCGTCGGCAGGGCGCGGGCCGCCGCCGCACGGCTGGTCGCCGAGGGCGCCGCGGCGGTCGTGGTGGACTGTGAGACGTCATTCGTGCGACTGGGTCTGGCCGCTGACCTCGCCGCCCACCTGGGCGCCCCGGCGGTGCGGCTGGCACATCTGCACGCCGACGAGCTGACCCGGGTGGTCAGCCGGGCCGACCGCACCGCGGCCTGAACCACCGAGGAGGACCGCCATGCCCCAGGGCCGCCCGCTGACCGTTCCCGCCGACGGGTTGAGCACCCGCGCCCGCCGCAACGCGCCGCTGCTGGCCGTGCACACCGGTCCGGGCAAGGGCAAGTCGACCGCGGCGTTCGGGATGGCGCTGCGGGCGTGGAACCAGGGGTTCGACATCGCGGTGTTCCAGTTCGTCAAGAGCGCGAAGTGGAAGGTGGGCGAGGAGGCGGCGTTCCGCGAACTCGGTCGCCTGCACGAGCGCGACGGCGTCGGCGGGCCCGTCGAATGGCACAAGATGGGCTCCGGGTGGTCGTGGTCGCGCAAGGCGGGCAGTGCCGACGACCATGCGGCGGCCGCAGCCGACGGGTGGGCCGAGATCACCCGCCGGCTGGCCGAGCAGCGGCACGACTTCTACGTGCTCGACGAGTTCACCTACCCGCTGAAGTGGGGATGGGTCGACGTCGACGAGGTCGTCGCCACGCTGGCCGACCGGCCCGGCAACCAGCATGTGGTGATCACCGGCCGCGACGCGCCGCAGGCCTTGCTCGACGCCGCCGACTTGGTGACCGAGATGACGAAGGTCAAGCACCCGATGGATGTGGGCCGCAAGGGCCAGAAAGGGATCGAGTGGTGACCCGGTGAGCGTGCCCGCCCTGGTCATCGCCGCCCCGGCCTCGGGCAGCGGGAAGACCACCGTCGCAACCGGTCTGATGGGCGCGCTGCGCCGGGCGGGCCGGTCTGTCGCGCCGTTCAAGGTGGGCCCGGATTTCATCGATCCGGGCTATCACGCGCTGGCCGCGCACAGGCCCGGCCGCAACCTCGACCCCGTGCTGGTCGGCGAGTCGCTGATCGGGCCGCTCTACCGGCACGGCAGCGACGGTGCCGACCTCGCCGTCGTCGAAGGTGTGATGGGGCTGTTCGACGGGCGAATCAGCGACGAGCCGATCACCGGGCCCGCCCGCGGTTCCACCGCAGAGGTGGCCGCGCTGCTGGGCGCGCCCGTGGTGCTGGTGATCGATGCCCGCGGTCAGAGCCACAGCGTGGCCGCCCTGCTGCACGGCTTCGTCGGCTTCGACTCGGCCGTGCGGATCGCCGGGGTGATCCTCAACCGCGTCGGCTCACCGCGCCACGAACAGGTGCTGCGGCAGGCCTGCGAGTACGTCGGGCTGCCGGTATTCGGGGCGATACCGCGCACCGAAGCACTCGCCGTGCCGTCACGCCACCTCGGTCTGGTGACCGCCGGCGAGCACGGTGCGCAGGCCCGCGAGGCGGTGGAGGCGATGACCGAGGTGGTGGGCCGCCACCTGGACCTGACGGGCATCCGCGCAGTCGCGACCAGCCGGGTCGGTGACCCGCCGTGGGACCCCGCCACCGCAGAACCCGTGGGCAACGGCGTCACGGTGGCCGTCGCGGCGGGAAACGCGTTCAACTTCCGCTACACCGAGCACACCGAGATGCTGCGCGCCGCGGGAGCCGAGGTGGTGGACTTCGACCCGCTGACCGATCCGCTGCCCTCGCGGACCGCCGCGCTGGTGCTGCCGGGCGGCTTCCCCGAGCAGCACGCAGCCGAACTGTCCGCCAATGACATTCTGCGCCAACAGATCAGGAGGCTGGCCGCCGCCGGTGCGCCGGTGCACGCCGAATGCGGCGGACTGACGTACCTGGTGGACGAACTCGACGGCCACCCGATGTGCGGCGTGCTGTCGGGTTCGGCGGAGTTCACCCCGCGGCTCACACTGGGTTACCGCAGCGCGCTGGCGACCGGTGAGTCGGTGATGTACCAGGTCGGCGACACCGTGACCGGCCACGAATTCCACCGCACCACAACCAAGTTCACCGGTGACTACGGCCCGGCGTGGAGGTTCTCCGGAGATCGGGCCTGCGCGCCGGAGGACGGTGCCCTCGACCGCAACGTGCACGCGTCGTACCTGCACACCCATCCGGCCTCGGTGCCTGCGGCGGTCACCCGTTTCGTGGCCGCCGCGGCGCGGCTCTAAGCTCGCCGGGTGACCGAGAACGCCTACCTGGTAGGACTGCGGCTGGCCGGCAAGAAGGTCGTCGTGGTCGGAGGCGGAACCGTCGCGCAGCGCCGGCTGCCGCTGCTCATCGCCAACGAGGCCGACGTGCACGTCATCGCCCGCGCCGCCACCCCGGCCGTCGAGGCCATGACGGGGATCACACTGCAGCTGCGTGACTTCCGCGACGGTGACCTCGACGGCGCCTGGTACGCGATCGCCGCGACCGACGATCCCGACGTCAACGCCGCGGTCGTCGCCGAGGCCGAGCGCAGGCGCATCTTCTGCGTGCGCGCCGACGTGGCCAGGGACGGGACGGCGGTGACCCCGGCGTCCTTCGAGTACGAGGGCCTGGCGGTCGGGGTGCTGGCCTCGGGTGAGCACCGCCGCTCGGCCGCGATCCGTTCGGCGATCCACGAGGCGATGCAGCAGGGCCTCATCGCCGCGGACACCTCCGAGACGATGCGGGCCGGCGTCGCGCTGGTCGGCGGCGGGCCCGGCGATCCGGAGCTGATCACCGTGCGCGGGCGGCGGCTGCTGTCCCAGGCCGACGTGGTGGTCGCCGACCGGCTGGCGCCGCCGGAGCTGCTCGCGGAACTCGCGCCGCACGTCGAGGTGATCGACGCCGCCAAGATCCCCTACGGCAGGGCGATGGCGCAGGACGCGATCAACGAGGTGCTCGTCGACCGGGCGCGTGCGGGCAAGTTCGTGGTGCGGCTCAAGGGCGGCGACCCGTTCGTGTTCGCACGCGGGTACGAGGAGGTGCTCGCGTGCGTCGAGGCGGGGATTCCGGTGACCGTGGTGCCCGGTGTGACCAGTGCCATAGGTGTCCCGGCGCTGGCCGGCGTCCCGGTCACCCATCGCCACGTCACGCACGAATTCGTGGTGGTCAGCGGGCATGTCGCGCCGGACCATCCCGAATCGTTAGTGAATTGGGATGCGCTCGCCGCGCTCTCGGGCACCATCGTGTTGCTGATGGCGGTGGAACGCATCGAACTGTTCGCCAAGGCCCTGCTGGACGGCGGCCGACCTGCGGATACCCCTGTGCTCGTGGTCCAGCACGGAACCACGTCGGCTCAACGGAGTTTGCGGGCGACACTCGCCGACGCGCCGCAGCGGATCCGCGAAGAGGGCATCCGACCTCCCGCGATCATCGTGATCGGGCCCGTCGCGGCCTTCGGCGGTTAAAGGGTTCTTAAGATTACTGTAAGGTAACCCGTTATGACGGCTCTCAATGACGCAGAGCGCGCAGCCATGTTCAGCGATGCCGCCGGGGGTTCCGGGCGGGCTGTGCCGTCGAGCAACAAGTCGGCCAAGGCACGCACCGCCAAGGCTCCGGCCTGGGTTCCGTCGCGGCGGTTCTTCGCCGCGGTGATCGCCATCGCCGGTATGCAGCTCATGGCCACGATGGACGGCACCATCGCCATCGTCGCGCTCCCCAAGATCCAGGATTCACTGAACCTGTCCGATGCCGGGCGCAGCTGGGTCATCACGGCCTACGTGCTCACCTTCGGCGGACTGATGCTGCTGGGCGGGCGCCTCGGCGACTCCATCGGCCGCAAGCGGACGTTCATCGTCGGCGTCGCGCTGTTCACCATCGCCTCGGTGTTGTGCGGCATCGCCTGGGACGAGGCCACGCTGGTGATCGCGCGGCTGCTGCAGGGCGTCGGCGCCGCCATCGCCTCGCCCACCGCACTGGCCCTCGTCGCGACGACGTTCGCGAAGGGCCCGGCCCGCAACGCCGCCACGGCGGTGTTCGCCGCGATGACCGGTGTCGGTTCCGTCATGGGACTGGTCGTCGGCGGCGCGCTGACCGAGGTGTCCTGGCGGCTGGCCTTCCTGGTGAACCTCCCGATCGGGCTGCTGATCGTCTACCTCGCCCACACGGCGCTGCGGGAGACCCACAAGGAGCGGCTCAAGCTCGACGCCACCGGGGCGCTCCTGGCGACCCTGGGCTGCACGGCGGCGGTGCTCGCCTTCTCCATGGGTCCCGAGCAGGGCTGGGTCTCACCGGTCACCATCGGCTCGGGCATCGCCGCGCTGATCTGCCTCGTCGCGTTCATCATCGTCGAGCGCACCGCCGAGAACCCGGTGGTTCCGTTCGAACTGTTCAAGGATCGCAACCGGCTGGCCACGTTCGGGGCGGTCTTCCTGGCCGGCGGCGTGATGTTCACCCTGTCGGTGCTGATCGGCCTCTACGTCCAGGACATCCTCGGCTACAGCCCGCTGCGGGCCGGTATCGGCTTCATCCCGTTCGCCATCGCGATGGGCATCGGGCTGGCGCTGTCCTCGCAGCTGGTGTCGATCTTCCCGCCGCGGATCCTGGTGATCGCCGGTGGAATCCTGGTGCTCGGCGCGATGGTCTACGGCTCGACGCTCAACAGCGGCATCCCGTACTTCCCGAACCTCGTCATCCCGCTCGTGGTGGGCGGCATCGGGATCGGGATCATCTTCGTCGCGCTGATGCTGTCGGCCATCGCCGGCGTCGGGTTCGACCAGATCGGTCCGGTCTCGGCGATCACGCTGATGATGCAGAACCTCGGCGGGCCGATCGTGCTCGCGATCATCCAGGCCGTCATCACCTCCCGCACGCTGTACCTGGGTGGCACGACGGGGCCGGTGAAGAACATGGACACCACCCAGCTCGCGGCCCTCGACGCCGGATACACCTACGGCCTGCTGTGGGTGGCCGCCGTCGCGGTCCTGGTCGGCGGCGCCGCCCTGCTCATCGGCTACACCAGCCAGCAGGTCGCGCACGCCCAAGAGGTCAAGGACGCGATCGACGCCGGAGAGCTCTAGCCCGAGATCTCTGCGGCGACCGAGCGCAGCGCGGCGACCACCGCGCCGGCCTCGTCACCGGCGTCCGCCGCGGTGAGCGCCATCGTGCTGCGGCCCAGCCAGTTCGGGTCGTCGACCGCCACGGTGGTGACACCGTCGGGCACCGACTTCGCCGCCAGTTCCGGCATCAGGCAGATCCCGAGGCCGGCGGCCACCAGTCCGAGCCGTGCCGGCCAGCCGGCCACCCGGTGCCGGATCACCGGATCGGACAGCGTCGGCCACGCGGTGAACTGCGGATCGCCCGCCGAGCCCGTGCCCGCGATCCACGCCTCGTCGGAGAGTTCGCGGACCGCCACCGGGCCTGCGGCCGCCAGCCGGTGCCCGACCGGTACGGCCACGCACAGGTCCCCGGCGTAGATGCGGCGCGCGGCGAGGCCGTCGACGTCGTAGTCGGGCAAGCCCGCGCCCGCGCCGATGACGGCGATACCCAGCCGGCCCGCGCGCAGCTCGCGCAGCAGCGCCGGCGTGGCGGCCTCGCGCAGGCTCACGCTCAGCCCCGGGTGCTCGACCGCCAGGCGTGCCACGGCCCGCGGCACCAGCACGGCCATCGCCGCGGGAAACGCGCCGACGGCGACGCGTCCAGCGAGCCGGTCGCCGAGGCCCTCCAGTTCGTGCCGGAGCGCGGCCGTGGCGCCGAGGACGCGGGCCGCGTGCTCCACCACCACCGCGCCTGCCGGCGTGAGGCTCACGCCGCGCACCTCACGGGCGAACAGGCGGTAGCCGGCGGCGTCCTCCATCGCCGCGACCTGCCGCGAGACCGCGGGCTGTGAGTACCCCAGGGACCGGGCGGCGGCGGTGAACGACCCCAGCAGTGCGATCTCGCGGCACACCCGCAGCCCCTCGAGCGTCATCTCGGTCACGACCCCACCCTAGGCATGCGCATCACGTATGGGTGGCCTTCGGATTGCTCATCTCCCGCATGGATGTACCGCCGGCTCGGGGTGGTTGACTCGGGCAGAAGCGCGAAAAAAGGGAAGTTCGACATGACCAGGACCTGGTTCATCACGGGTGCGTCCCGCGGCATGGGCCGCGAACTCGTCGAGCAGCTGCTCGCACGCGGTGACACCGTCGCCGCGACGCTGCGGCGACCCGAACAGCTCGACGATCTGGCGGCGCGGCACGGCGACCGGCTGTGGCGGCGCGCGCTCGACGTCACCGACACCGGGGCAGTGCGCGCGGTCGTCGCCGAGGCCTTCGCCGCACACGGCCGCATCGACGTCGTCGTGTCCAACGCGGGATACGGGGTGTTCGGCGTCGCGGAGGACCTCACCGACGAGCAGATCGACCAGATGATCGCCACCAACCTCACCGCGTCCATCCAGCTCGCCCGCGCGGTGCTGCCGCACCTGCGTGCCCAGGGCGGCGGCCTGCTGATGCAGATGTCGAGCATGGGCGGGCACATGACGTTCCCGGCCTTCTCGCTGTACCACGTCACCAAGTGGGGCATCGAGGGCTTCTTCGACGCCCTCGCAGCCGAGGTCGAGCCGTTCGGCATCCGCACCACGCTGATCGCACCGGGTGTGGTGCGCACCGGCTTCTTCGAGGCGGCGGCGCGTGTTCCGCTCAGCGAGCCCTACCGCGGCGGCCCCGCCGACGCGCCTGCCACCACCGTCGAGGAGATGACCGACGACCCCGAGCGCACGGTCGCGGCGATCATCCGCGCCGCCGACTCCAGCGACCCGCCCCGCCGCCTGGTGCTCGGCTCCGACGCCTGGACGCTGATCACCGGGGCGTTGCGGGCCCGGCTGGACGACGTCACCGCCCAGCGCGAGAACGCCGCCACCGCCGACTTCTGAGTGATTCTCGGCGCGCTCACCGCCGCACCGCGTCACCGGGCGCGCCGAAATCACCACGGTAGGGTCGTGAGCCATGTCGGCGCAGGGGTCCTCCGGGTCGCAGCCGCTGACCTCCTCGGTGCTCGGCGTGGCGATCGTCGCGATCACCGGCATGCAGCTGATGTCGACGCTCGACGGCACGATCGTGATCGTCGCGCTGCCGCGCATCCAGTCCGACCTCGACATGTCCGACGCCGCCAAGAGCTGGGTCGTCACCGCCTATGTGCTCGCCTTCGGCGGGCTGCTGCTGCTCGGCGGCCGGATCGGCGACGCGATCGGGCACAAGCGGGCGTTCCTGTCCGGCGTCGGCGTGTTCACCCTCGCGTCGCTGGTCTGCGGCCTGGCCACCGACGGCACCACGCTGGTGATCGCCCGCGCCGTACAGGGCACCGGGGCGGCGGTGGCGGCGCCGACGGGGCTGGCGCTGATCGCGACCACCTACGCGATCGGCGCTCCCCGCAACCGGGCGCTGGCGGTCTCGGCGGCGATGCAGGCCGCCGGATCGGTGCTCGGCCTGATCCTGGGCGGCGCCTTCACCGTCGTGTCGTGGCGGCTGGCGTTCCTGATCAACGTGCCGATCGGCATCGCGGTGATCGCGGTCGCGGTCTACCGGATCACTGAGACCCACCACGAGCGGCTCAAGCTCGACGTGGTGGGGGCGCTGCTGGCCACGCTCGGCTGCACGGCCGCGGTGCTGGTCTTCACCCAGGGCCCGCCGCGCGGCTGGATCGACCCGTTCGTCTTCACCGCGGCCGCCGCCGCGGCCGTCTTCTTCATCTCGTTCCTGCTCGTCGAGCGCCGGGCCGCGCACCCGATCGTCCCGTTCTCGGTGTTCGACGACCGCAACCGGGTGGCGACGCTCGCCGCGTACTTCCTGGCCGGCGGCGTGATGCTGACCATCTCGGTGATGATGGGCCTCTACATCCAGGACGTGATGGGTTACTCGGCGCTGCAGGCGGGCATCGGGTTCCTGCCCTTCGCCGTCGGCTTCGGCGTCGGCAACGTGGTCGCCACCCGGCTGGCGCCGAGGATCGCGCCGCGCTGGGTGGTGATCGGCGCCGGTGTCTTCGTGCTGGGCGCCATGCTGTTCGGCTCCACCCTGACGCGCACCGTCGCCTACTTCCCTGACCTGTTCGTCCCGATCCTGTTCGCCGGCTTCGGCATCGGGGTGATCTCGGTGGTGCTGCCGCTGTGCGCCATCGCCGAGGTGGGCCCGCGCGAGATCGGACCGGTCTCGTCGATCACGCTGATGGTGTTCAACCTCGGTGGGCCGCTGATGCTGGTGGCGATCCAGGCGGTGCAGACCTCACGCACGCTCTACCTGGGTGGCACCACCGGCCCGGTGACGGACATGACCGACGCGCAGCTCGACGCGCTCGGCCAGGGCTACACCTATGCCCTGCTGTGGGTGGCGGCCATCGCGATCCTGGTCGGGGCGGCTGCCCTGTTCATCGGTTTCACGGCACGTCAGATCGCGGTGGCCCAGCACACCCGCGAGGCGTTCGACGCCGGAGAGCTCTGAGACCTCAAGCTAAGGTGGGCGCTCGTGATCACCCGTATGTCCGAGCTGTTCCTGCGCACTCTCCGCGACGACCCGGCCGACGCCGAGGTGCCCAGCCACAAGCTGCTCATCCGCGCCGGCTACGTCCGGCCGGTGGGCCCCGGGCTGTACAGCTGGCTGCCGCTCGGCCTGCGGGTGCTGCGCAAGATCGAGGGCATCATCCGCGACGAGATGGCGCACATCGGCGGGCAGGAGATCCTGCTCCCCGCGCTGGTGCCCCGCGCACCGTACGAGACGACGAACCGGTGGACCGAGTACGGCGACAGCGTGTTCCGGCTCAAGGACCGCCGCCGCAACGACTACATGCTCGGGCCCACCCACGAGGAACTCTTCGCGCTGACCGTCAAGGGGGAGTACAGCTCCTACAAGGACTTCCCGCTGCGGCTCTACCAGATCCAGAACAAGTACCGCGACGAGGCCAGGCCGCGGGCGGGCATCCTGCGCGGGCGCGAGTTCGTGATGAAGGACTCCTACAGCTTCGACGTCGACGACGACGGCCTGAAGAAGGCGTATCACGCGCACCGCGAGGCCTATCAGCGGATCTTCGCCCGACTCGGTGTCGAGTACGTCATCGTTTCGGCGGTGTCGGGTGCGATGGGCGGCAGCGCCTCCGAGGAGTTCCTGGCCGAGAGTGAGATCGGCGAGGACACCTTCGTCCGCTGCCTCGAGTCCGGATACGCCGCCAATGTGGAGGCGGTGATCACCCGGGTGCCGGAATCGCTGCCGATCGACGGACTGCCCGAGGCGACGGTGTACGACACCCCCGACGCCCCGACCATCGCCACGCTCGTCGACTGGGCGGACAGCGCCGACCTGCCCGGCTTCGCGGGCCGCACCGTCACCGCCGCGGACACGCTGAAGAACGTGCTGCTCAAGGTCCGCGAACCCGGCGGAGAGTGGGAACTGCTCGCGATCGGCGTGCCCGGTGACCGCGACATCGACGAGAAGCGCCTCGGCGCCGCGTTGGAACCCGCCGAGTACGCGCTGCTCGACGACACCGACTTCGCCAGGTATCCGTTCCTGGTCAAGGGCTACGTCGGCCCGAAGTCACTGGCGGACAACGGAGTCCGATTCCTGGTCGACCCGCGCATCGTCGACGGCACGACCTGGATCACCGGTGCCGACGCACCGAACAAGCACGTGGTCGGCATGGTGGCGGGACGTGACTTCACCGCCGACGGCACCATCGAGGCCGCCGACGTCCGCGACGGCGATCCGTCGCCCGACGGCGCCGGCCCCCTGGTCAGCGCCCGCGGCATCGAGATCGGCCACATCTTCCAGCTCGGCCGCAAGTACACCGAGGCGTTCACCGTCGACGTGCTCGGCGAGGACGGCAAGCCGGTGCGGTTGACCATGGGTTCCTACGGCATCGGCGTGTCCCGGCTGGTCGCCGTGATCGCCGAGCAGCAGCACGACGAGATCGGTCTGCGCTGGCCCTCGTCGGTGTCGCCGTTCGACGCCCACCTGGTGATCGCGAACAAGGACGAGGCCGCCCGCGCAGGCGCGATGGAGCTGGCCGCCGACCTCGACCGGCTGGGTGTCGACCTGCTGCTCGACGACCGCAAGGCCTCGCCCGGGGTGAAGTTCAAGGACGCCGAGCTGCTCGGGGTGCCGTGGATCGTGGTGGTGGGCCGCGGCTGGGCCGACGGCACCGTCGAGCTGCGCAACCGGTTCACCGGTGAGACGCGCGAGATCGCCGTCGACGCGGCGGCCACCGAGATATCCGCGGCGATCGCCGGCTGACGCCTCCTACTCGTTGCCGCCGGGGAACGCGACGGTCACCGGCGAGACGTCGAGCACCCGGTTCCAGCGGGCAATCCTGACCGCGCACTGCGTCAACGCCGTCACCGCGAACGTCCGGTCCTCGGTGGTGGTGGCCTGCTCGAGCACCGCCCGCCACGCCGTCGCGGTGTCGCGCTCCATCTGCGCGGCCAGCTCGGCGGCGTCGGTCGGGCTGTTGACCCGCGACGGCAGCTGGTAACCGGGCTCGGGCAGCGGTGCCTCCACCGACCTGCCGTCGAGCATCCCGATCGCGGCTTCGCGGCGTTCGCGGTGTTCGGCCATCGACGCGGACACCAGCGAGTTGAGCTCCGGCGTCGAGTGCGCGGACACCAGGCCGTAGCCGTAGATGACGGCGTGCTCGGTGGCGACGGCGTCGTAGAGGGCGCCGGTGTCGGGGCCGGACGGCCGTGTCGGCATGGCCGGTTCGGGTGATGTCACGACGACTCCTCCGGCGCCAGCGCCACCAGATAGGCGGCCGTGCAGGCCGCGGCGATCGAACCGAGCAGGCCGGCGCGGTAGCCGGACAGCTGGGCCGCCAGGCCCGCGGCGCTCTCGGCGGACTGCCGCAGCGCACCGGCCACCTCGGCGGCGGTCGGCGGCTTCACCGGCTCCGCGGGGGTGGACGACGAGGTGGTGGTCGTGGTCGGCGCTCCGGCCCGCACCAGGCGCGTCAGCTCGTCCTCGAGCGCGCGGACGTGCTCGGCACGCTCGGCGGCCAGCTCGGTCAGGGTCTGCGCCAGCGGCGGGCGGGCGGCCGCGGCCGCCCTGGTGGCCAGGGAGCCGTCGTTGCGCGCCCGCTCGATCTGCGCGATCAACTCGTCGACCTCGGGCGGCGGAGGCGGCGTGCCGCAGGCGGCGGAGGCGGCTCCCAGCAGGCTGAGGGTGGCCGCGCCCACCAGCACGCGTCGCCTGCTGACGACTGGATTGACGCTCGGCACGAGCAACATCCTGCCATTGCCCCTCCTGGGCGCTCGACGCCGACGAGCGTGGTGCCCGACGGGCCCGCGGCAGCACCGCGGGCCGCCTGCGCTGCCGTTTCGCGCGTGCGCTCAGCGGGCTGGCGTATCGTGGAAGGTCGATTCCTGGGGTTCGAGGTGACGCCTCGACGGGCGACCGAGCCCGGGGAGTCGTGTCCGGACAACTCAAGACGAGGAGCTCGCCGTGGCGCCCGACCCACGATCGTCCGGGTTACCGACGCAGGAGCAGGTGATCGCCGTCCTCGACGGCGAGTTCGCGCGCGCCGGTTACGAGATCGAAGACGTGGTGATCGACGGTTCGACCCAGCCGCCACGGATCACCGTCATCGCCGACGCCGACGGCGGCGTGAGCCTCGACGCGATCGCCGACCTCTCGCGCACGGCCTCCGAGCTGCTCGACCGTCTCGACCCCGACACCGGTCACGGTGCCGACGCCGAATACGTCCTGGAGGTCACCTCACGCGGGGTGGAGCGCCCCCTGGTCGCCGAGAAACACTTCCGGCGCGCGCAGGGCCGCAAGGTCGAGGTGACGCTGGCCGACGGGTCCCAGGTGACCGGCCGGCTCGGCGAGACCGCGGGCGGCCTGGTGCGGCTGATCGTCCGCGAAGGCAACAGGCCCACCCTGTCGGTACGCGAGCTGCCGCTCGACGGGATCACCAAAGCTGTTGTGCAGGTCGAATTCTCGGCTCCCAATTCGCGTGAGCTGGAACTGGCGGGACAACCCCGGAAGGAGGGTGTGGAATGAACATCGACATGGCGGCCCTACATGCCATCGAGGCGGACAAGGGCATCACGGTCGACGTCGTGGTCGACACCATCAAGTCGGCGTTGCTCACCGCCTACCGGCACACCGAGGGCCACGAACCCGACGCCCACATCGACATCGACCGGAAGACCGGCGTGGTGAAGGTGATCGCCCGCCAGACCGACGCCGACGGCAACGTGGTGCACGAGTGGGACGACACCCCAGAGGGATTCGGCCGCATCGCCGCGACGACCGCACGTCAGGTGATCCTGCAGCGCCTCCGCGACGCCGAGAACGAGAAGAACTACGGGGAGTTCTCCGCCCGCGAGGGCGACATCGTCGGCGGGGTGATCCAGCGCGACGCCCGCGCGAACGCCCGCGGGCTGGTGGTCGTCCGGATGGGCAGCGAGACCAAGGGCTCCGAAGGGGTGATCCCGGCCGCCGAGCAGGTGCCCGGCGAGAGCTATGAGCACGGGGACCGGCTGCGCTGCTACGTCGTGGGCGTCTCGCGCGGTGCCCGTGAGCCGTTGATCACGCTGTCGCGAACCCACCCGAACCTGGTGCGCAAGCTGTTCTCGCTCGAGGTGCCGGAGATCAACGACGGATCGGTCGAGATCGTCGCGGTGGCCAGGGAGGCCGGCCACCGCTCGAAGATCGCCGTCGCGTCCCGGGTGCCCGGCCTCAACGCCAAGGGCGCGTGCATCGGGCCGATGGGTCAGCGGGTGCGCAACGTGATGAGCGAGTTGTCGGGGGAGAAGATCGACATCATCGATCACGACGACGACCCCGCGCGCTTCGTCGCCAACGCGCTGTCGCCCGCCAAGGTGGTGTCGGTCTCGGTGATCGACGAGACCGCCCGTGCCGCGCGCGTGGTGGTGCCCGACTACCAGCTGTCGCTGGCGATCGGCAAGGAGGGCCAGAACGCCCGCCTGGCCGCACGGCTCACCGGCTGGCGTATCGACATCCGTAGCGACGCCGCACCGACCGGCCCGGCCGGGCCGGCGCAGTCCGGACGCGGTGCGACGCACGGAGCGGCTCGGGACGCCTGAGCGCTCGCAGAAACCCACACCCGGACCACGGTTTCGGCGCAACGGGTCCGTGGCGGTAGACTCAGCCGTGATCCAGCGCGAGACTCCGGTGTCCCAACGGGGGCGCACCGCCGACCTACCGGTCGGGCCGGTGCGGACCTGTGTGGGGTGCCGGAAGCGAGAGCTGGCTGTCGAACTGCTCCGAGTGGTCGCAGTCGGCGGGAACGGCGAGTGCGCCGCGACCGTCGACACGGCGGGTAATCTGCCTGGGCGGGGTGCATGGCTGCATCCCGATCCGCAGTGCCTACACGCAGCAATCCGGCGGCGAGCGTTCGTGCGAGCGCTGCGGATCACCGGTTCACCGGACCTCACCGCGGTGACCGAGTACGTCGAGGAAATCTCGAGGCACTCGGACGCCCGGTCGACAGAACAGGTAGCGAGAAAAATGAGCACACCGTGAAGTCCCGATGACCATGTGTCATAGCTAACCCGAGGCGCGGCGCCTACCACCGCCATCGCCTCTAGAGATGGAGATGTAGTGGCAGGTAAGGCCCGCGTACACGAGTTGGCGAAGGAACTCGGTGTCACCAGCAAGGAACTCCTCGCAAAACTGAAGGACCAGGGCGAGTTCGTCAAGTCGGCGTCGTCGACTGTCGAAGCCCCCGTCGCGCGCCGCTTGCGCGAATCGTTCGGCGCCAAGTCCGCGCCGCAGAAGGCATCCGGTAACGGCGCGCCGGCCAAGGTCGCCAGCCCGGCCGCCGCGTCGGCAGGCTCATCGGTCAAGCCGGGCCCACGGCCCGCGGCGCCGACCCCGCCGCCCGCGCCGGCACCGGCTCCGGCTCCGCCGCCCCCGCCGCC
>NZ_JAPZPY010000015.1:0-151979 GCF_027529605.1 Mycobacterium hippophais
TGGCCGCCGGTGCGCCGCGCCCTGCTGCGCCGCGCCCGGCGCCCCGTGCCGTCCCGCGGCCCGCGCCCGCCCCGGCCGCACCCGCGCCCGCAGTGCCGCAACTGCCGATCGCATGGCCACAGATCCCGGTGGACTTCCCGCAGCTGCCGTCGCCGCAGGACCCCGCGCCGCAGGAGCCTGCGCCGCAGGAGCCCGCGCCCCAGCCGGAGCCGGAGCCAGCGCCGGAACCTCAGCCTGAGCCGGAACCTCAGCCCGAGCCCGAACCCGCCCCGGAGCCCGAGCCGGAGCCCGCGCCCGCGCCGGAACCTGCTCCTGAGCCCGCACCGGAGCCGGCGCCCGCGGCCGAGGCGCCGGCCGAGTGCGTGCCCTCAGCCGAGACGACCTGCTGACTCGGCGCCTCCTCGGAGGCACTGATCCGCCGGGCGCCTACACACGACACCGCGCACATGGCTGTGCACAGCCCTCAGCGCGCTCTCGTCCGTAGGGACGCGAAGCCAGCGCGGATCAGCCGCCGGGCGGGACCAGCGTCGGCACGGTGATCGTCACCGTGCTGGTGCTCGTGCTGGTCTCGACCGTGGTGGTGGTCGGCGGTGTCGTCGTCGTGGTGGTGGTCGGCGGGGTGGTCGTGGTCGTGGTGGTCGGCGCCGTCGTCGTGGTCTCCGGCGCGGACGACGACTCGGTCACCGTCTCGGTCGGCGGCGGGCCCACGGGCGCCGACGTCTCGTCGGTCGACGACGTCGTCGTGGTGGTCGTCGTGGTGGTCTCGCCCGATGTGGAGTCGTCGGACGTCAGCTGGATCACCAGCCAGATGATCAACGCGATCAGCAGCGCGACCAGCGCACCGAGAGCGACCAGCGCGGCAGGCTTGCGATACCAGGGCTGCGGCTCCTCCGGCGGGGGCGCACCACCGCCGGGCGGTTCGCCGTAACCACCGCCGTAATCGCTGTACTGCGTCGGCTCGTTGCCGTAGGCCTCACTGCCGTAGGCCTGGCTGCCGTACTGCGTCGGATCGTCGTCGCTGTAGTTGTTCGGATCACGCGCCACGGGCATCGATAGTAGGCCCTCAGTTGGCGCCGGGGTACAGGGAGCGGGTCTCGTTGAGGCGCGGCCGGCGGCGCGTCGACGTCGGTTCGTCGTCCTCGCTCTCCCTCGTGCGGGGTGCGCGGGACCGGGTGTTCGAAGACTCCGGAGCCGAAGTCGGAGGTGGCGGCGTCAGTGCCGGGTCAACGGGGTTGATCTCGGTGGTCTGAATCGACCGGGTGGTGGTGATCGTCGAGGTGGTCGAGGTCGCCGAATCCGAGGGCGAGGAACTCGAGAACGTCGAATCCACGAAGTCGGCGGGCGTGTTGTCGGGTTCGTCCCGGGACACGGCCGTCACGCCCCAGACGACGAGGGCGATGGCGGCCAGCCCGGCGACACTCGCCCCCAGCAACTTGGAGGTCGACTCGTGCCACGGCGGCTCCGCGGGGTCCTGCCGGTCGCGGTCATCGTCGTCGCCGGTCACGGGCACCGATCCTATCCATGCCCGGCCATCCGGTCAGTTCAGCTGTGGGATGACCTCCGCAGCGAACTGCGCCAAGTGGTCGAGGTCGGACATGTCGAGCATCTGCAGGTACACCCGCTGCACCCCGGCCTCGACGAACGGGCCGAGTTTGTCGACGATCTCCGCGGGGGTTCCCGTCACCGGCGAATTGCCGCGCAGCTCGTCGACCTCCCGCCCGATCGCGGCCGCTCGCCGCGCCACCTCGGCGTCGTCGCGGCCGGCGCACAGCACGAAGGCCGCCGAATAGACCAGCGAGTCCTCCGGCCGGCCCGCGTCGGCGAGTGCCGCGGCCACCCGGCCGTACTGGGTCTTCAGCGTGTCCAGCGGCACGAACGGGATGTTGAACTCGTCGGCGAACCGCGCGGTGAGTGCGGGCGTCCGCTTCGGACCGGCGCCACCGATGATGATCGGCGGCCGTGGCGACTGCACCGGTTTCGGCAGGGCGGGCGACTCCGCGACGGTGTAGTGCTCGCCCGCGTAGTCGAACGTCTCACCCGAAGGCGTCGCCCAGAGTCCGGTGATCACGTCGAGCTGCTCGGTGAGCCGGTCGAACCGCTCGCCCAGCGGCGGGAACGGGATGGCATAGGCGCGATGCTCCGCCTCGTACCAGCCGGCGCCGAGGCCCAATTCGACTCGGCCGTCGCTCATCTCGTCGACCTGGGCGACGGAGATCGCGAGCGGGCCTGGATGGCGGAAGGTGGCGGAGGTGACCATCGTGCCCAGCCGGATCGAGGTCGTCTCCCGCGCTATCCCGGCGAGCGTCATCCACGAGTCGGTCGGCCCGGGCAGGCCGTCCCCGCTCATCGCGACGTAGTGGTCGGATCGGAAGAAGGCCGAGTAGCCCAGCTGTTCGGCGGTGCTGGCGACCGCGAGTTGATCGGCATAGGTCGCCCCCTGCTGGGGCTCGACGAAGACACGGAAGTCGGCGAGGTCCACGTTCGTCGAACCTACAGACCCTTCGGCGCGTCACGCAGCGCCTGCACCGCCTGCGGATCGCCGTCGAGATCCACCCGCGCCTCCCGGCCCGCCGCGAACAGCAGCAACTCCTCGGGCCGGCCAGTCACCGTGACCGGCGCACCCTTTCCGGCGGTGACCAGCGTCTTGCCTGCGGGCGTCCGCAGCGCGGTCCGGGTGGGCGCCTTGGCCAGCGTCAGACGCGCGAACAGCGACAGCGTGCGGGTGAGTCCCTTGACGGCGTCGGCGTCGAGATCGCGGGGCTCCCAGCCGGGGTGCGCCCGCCTGACGTCCTCGTGGTGGATGAACATCTCGGCCAGGTTGGCCACCGGGTCGAGCAGCTTGAACGGTGACCAGACCGGCGGACCCGCGGCGATCTTGTCCAGCATCCGATTCCAGTCGGTGGACTGCGCGACCTGCTCCTGGATCCGGTCGGTCCGGCCGGCGAAGAAGGGGATCGCGATACCGGGCGCGGCGTCGAGCCGGTACTCCCGGATCACCAGGTGTGCGGCGAGGTCGCGGGTGTCCCACCCCTCGCACAGCGTGGCGTCCCCCGGGTCCGTGGCCCGCATCGTCTCGACGAGTGCGGCGCGTTCGCGCTGGGCAGCGGTCATGGTGTCATTCTCCTGACTCATCCGGCAGCCGCCAGCCGGAGACTCCCGGTAGGGCGAGCGCCTCGTCGGGTCCCCAGCTTCCCTCGGCGTAGGGGCGGACCGGCGGCCGCGCGTCGAGCACCGGTTGGCACACCTGCCACAGCCGGTCCACCTCGTCGGCGCGGGTGAACAGCGTCTGGTCGCCGCGCATCACGTCCAGCAGCAGGCGTTCGTAGGCCTCGAGCGGGCTGTCGCCGTCGGGATCGGCCTCGGCGAGGTCGACGTGCAGGCTCACCGGCATGAGCGACAGGTCGGGGCCCGGGCGCTTGGCCATCAGGTGCGCGCCGACCGCGGCGTCGTCGCTGAGTTCGAGCACCAGCTGGTTCGACCCGTAGGTCTGGTCGCCGAAGCGTCCCATTGGGGGGCTGCGGAAGGTCAGCGTGACGGTGCGGCGGGTGCCGCCCATCGCCTTGCCGGTGCGCAGGTAGAAGGGCATCCCCTGCCAGCGTTCGGTGTCGACGTAGGCCTCGAGGGCGACGTAGGTCTCGACGTCGGAGTCGTCGGCGACGCCGTCCTCGTCGCGGTATCCCTCGTACTGGCCGAACACCACCCGCTCCGGGTCCAGCGGCCGCATCGCCTGGAACACCTTGGCCTTCTCGTTGCGCAGCGACGTCGCGTCGAGGTGCACCGGCGGCTCCATCGCGACGAACCCCAGCACCTGGCACAGATGTGTGGAGATCATGTCCCGGAAGCAACCGGTCGACTCGTAGAAGCTGCCGCGGCCCTCGACGGTGAGTTCCTCGGGCACGTCGATCTGCACCGACTCCAGGTGGTCGCGGTTCCATGCCGGCTCGATCAGGCCGTTGGCGAAGCGCAGCGCCAGGATGTTCTGCACCGCTTCCTTCCCGAGGAAGTGGTCGATGCGGTACACCTGCTCCTCGTCGACGACCTCCTTGAGCGCCGCGTCGAGTTCGCGCGACGACTCCAGGTCGGTGCCGAACGGCTTCTCCACCACGATGCGGGCGTCGTCGGTGAGGTGCTCGCGTCCGAGCATGCCGATCATCGGCCGCATCGCCGTCGGCGGCACCGACAGGTAGATCAGGATGCGGGCGTCCTCGCCCAGCTTGTCGCGGGCCTGCCGGACGGCGTCGGCGAGGTCGCTGCCGTCGTCGGCGTCCGATGTCTGAAAGGTGATGCGCTGCACCAGATCCGACAACACGTCGTCGTCGATGTCGTCGACGGTGTCGCGCAGGCCGTCGCGGACGGTGTCCCGGAATTCGTCGTCGCTGCCGGGAGAGTGGCGCCCGGACCCGATCACCGCGTAGTCAGCGGGCAGGCGCGACGCGGCGGCCAACTTGTAGAGGCCGGGAAAGAGCTTGCGCTCGGCGAGGTCGCCGGTCGCGCCGAAGAGTACGAACACCTGCGGCGGCGGCCGGTCGTCGGCGGTCATGCGGCTGGGCCGATGCTGGCTTCGTGGGGGTGCACGCTGGTGAGTTGCCCGGCAGGCGTCGCGGCAAAACAGGTGTGAGGAAGAACGTCAGAAAGTGTCGACCCGTTCCACGGCGACGAACATGCCGTGCCGGGTGCCGTCGTTGGTGAACCGGGTGCCGTCTGGGGTGGCCTCGATGGTCCAGCCGACGGCGCGGTAGCTGCGGTAGTCGAGGGTGACGGCGGGGATGTCGCCGAGGTTGCCGACCACCCATTCGATGCCGCCGCCTGCGCTCACGCGCACCCCGTTGGCGGGCGCGCCGTCGACCTCGGGGGCGTCGGTGAACGGCGCTTCGCAGCCGACCTCGTCGGTGTCGAGCTGGCAGCGGGTCTTGCCGGACTTCGTCTGGATGAAGACGTAGCCGTTCTCGGCGGGCAATTCCTGGGCCGGCGGCGGCGCAGGCGGCGCAGGCGGCGTGGATGTCGGCGGTTTGGCGGCCGGGGTCCGGCTGGGCCGCGGCGTCGGGAACGTCGGCTCCGTCGGCGAGATCGGCTTGATCCGCGGTGGCGCCTCGGGGGTGCTCTGGCAGCCCGTGACGAGCGCACCGATGGCCAGGACGGCTGCGATCGCCGGGGCGAGCCTCATCCGCCCAGGCTACCGAGTGTGGGGCGGCAGTGACGGAAGTGACGCGCGTGGAATGGCGTCAGAGTCGGGTGGCCAGGTACGGCGCGGTCCTGCTTCGTCGCGATGCGGCCACCGCGTCCGGGGTGCCCGCGGCGACCACGCGGCCACCGTCGTCACCGGCGCCGGGGCCCAGGTCGATCACCCAGTCGGCGCCCGCCACGACGTTCATGTCGTGTTCGGCGACGACGACCGTGTTCCCCGCGTCGACCAGCTGGTGCAGCTGTTCTTCCAGCCGCTCGACGTCGGCGGGGTGCAGACCCGTGGTGGGTTCGTCGAGCACGTAGAGCGTGTGGCCGCGCCGACTCCGCTGCAGTTCCGACGCCAGCTTGATGCGCTGGGCCTCGCCGCCGGACAGTTCGGTGGCGGGCTGCCCGAGCCGCAGGTAGCTCAGCCCGACGTCGCGCAACGTGGCGAGGCTGCGGGCCGCGCCGGGAAGGTCGGCCAGGAAGTCGCCTGCCTCGTCGACGGTCATCTGGAGGACATCGGCGATGGTGCGGTCGCGGTAGATGACCTCGAGCGTCTCGTCGGAGTAGCGGGCGCCGTGGCAGGTCGGACACGTGGCATAGGTGCCGGGCAGGAAGAGCAGTTCGACGGCGACGAACCCCTCGCCCTGACAGGTGGGGCAGCGTCCCTCGGCGACGTTGAACGAGAACCGGCCCGCCGACCACCCCCGCCGCCTGGCCTCCTCGGTCTCGGCGAACGCGCGCCGGACGGCGTCGAACATGCCGGTGTAGGTGGCGAGGTTCGACCGCGGCGTGCGACCGATCGGACGCTGGTCGACGCTGATCAGCCGGTCGATGATTTCGACGCCGTCGGCGCTCACCCCGACGCTCGCGTCGAGGTCGATGTCGAGCATCTGGTCGGCGTCGTCGACGTCCTCGGCGGATTGCATTGCCGTGCCGCCGGATCCGAGGTGGCGCGCGACCACGTCGCCCAGCACCTTGCACACCAGAGTGGACTTTCCCGACCCGGAGACGCCCGTCACCGCGGTGAACACGCCGAGCGGCAGGTCGACGTCGAGGCCGTGCAGGTTGTGGAAGTCGATGCCGCGAAGTTCCAGTGTGCTCCGCGGCGTCCGTCGCCTCCCGGCCTCGCGTGTCGCGTCGTCGAACAGGTAGCGGCGCGTGGTCGACGCGGCGACATCGGCCAGCCCCGCCACCGGTCCGCTGTAGAGCACCTCGCCGCCGTGCTCACCCGCACCCGGTCCGACGTCGACGATCCAATCGGCGCGGCGCACCACATCCATGTCGTGCTCGACGACGAAGAGCGAATTGCCGGCGCGGCGAAGCCTGTCCAGCACCTCGAGCAGCGGTTCGGCGTCGGCCGGGTGCAGCCCCGCCGACGGTTCGTCGAGCACGTAGAGCACGCCGAACAGTCCGGACCGCAACTCCGTGGCGAGCTTGAGACGCTGCAGCTCACCCGGCGACACCGTCGGTGTGCGGCGGTCCATGCTCAGGTAGCCCAGCCCGAGGTCCACCAGGATCGCGATCCGGGCAACCAGATCGGCGGCGATCATCGTGGCCACCTCGGTGAGCTCACCGGACTCCGTCGACTCGTAGGCGGGTGCGAAGTCCGTCCGAACGGCGGTGGGCCGCAACGCCTCGGCGAGCTCTGCCAGCGGCATGGCGACGTAGTCGGCGATGGAGCGGCCCGCGAAGGACACAACCAGGGACTCGGGGCGCAGCCCGGCGCCGTGGCAGACCGGACACTCGGCGCTGTCGACGTACTGCAGCACCCGGCGGCGCATGGCGGCGCTCTGTGAGTTGGCCAGCGTGTGGCGGACATGGCGTTCGGCGCTGGAGAAGGTGCCGTTGTAGTAGTAGTCGGCCGTCACCGGGTGCACGCCCGGATCGATCTCGACGGTCGGCTGGTCGTCGGTGAAGAGAATCCAATCCCGGTGCCGCTTGGGCAGTTTGCGCCAAGGTCTGTCGATGTCGTAGCCGAGCGTGATGAGGATGTCGCGCAGGTTCTGCCCCTGCCACGCGCCCGGCCACACCGCGACCGCGCCCTCGCGGATGCTCAGCGACGGATCGGGCACCAGGGTGTCCTCGGTGACCCGGTGGACGCGGCCGAGCCCGTGGCATTCCGGGCACGCGCCGACGGCGGTGTTGGGGGAGAAGGCGTCGGAGTCGAGTCGTTCGGTGCTCCCCGGCGGGTAGGTGCCGGCCCGGGAGAACAACATGCGCAACAGGTTCGACAGCGTCGTCACCGTACCGACCGTCGAGCGCGAAGAGGACGAACCCCGTCGCTGCGCAAGCGCCACCGCCGGAGGGAGTCCGGTGATGTCGTCGACCTTCGGAGCGCCCGCGGGCAGCAGCAGCCGCCGGGCGTACGGAGCGACGGACTCGAAATACCTGCGCTGCGCCTCGGCGTAGATCGTGCCGAACGCCAGCGACGATTTGCCGGAACCCGATACGCCGGTGAAGGCCACGAAGGCGTCGCGTGGTGCGGCCACGTCGACGGAGCGCAGGTTGTGCACCCGCGATCCCCGGACGCGCACGTACGGATCGAGTGGTTCGCGATCGGGACCGGGCGTCATGTGAGCCACCATGTCACGGCGTGGCGCAGAGGCGGGCGGTGCTGACTGCGGAGTTTGAATGCCTCTTCCTCGGGTAACGCCGTCTACCAAACACAACGGCAAGGGAGTACACCGTGGACACTACGAAACTGGCGGGCGTTGTCACTGCCGGCGCAGTCATGATCGGCATCGGTACCGCGTCGCCGGCGGCAGCAGAGAGCAGCATCCTGGTCGCAGGAAGCGAGGCGTCCGCGAGTCAGAACGGCACCGAAGTCGCGTACACCGTGAGCAGGATCGTGCCGAGCTCGGCCCCCGTCGCGCCCCCGGCCGGCGGTCAGCTGTACGAGGCCACGGTGATGGCCAAGGCACTGCAGGGCACGGTCATTCCGGCGGTGCCGTCCTTCACCGCCCGCTCGGCGAGTGGTGCCACCTATCCCGTCCTGGCCGGCGTCTCGAATCTCAGCACATTCCCACTCCTGCAGGGCGATACGAGAAAGGGTCAGATCTACTTCGCCGTCGTCGGTGAGGCGCCGAACAGCGTGGTCTACAACAACGGGGCCGGGGATGTGCTGACCTGGGTGCAGGCCGGTCAGCCGCTGCCCAGTGGCGACGGCAGCGACTCGGCAGGCGGCGAGGGTGGCGGACCGGAAGGCGCCTCGCAAGGAGTGCCCGATCAAACCGACGAGGAACTCGGCCTCCCGTACCTCGAAGGTGAAGCCGTGAACACTGAGGAAGACGGCGAAGAGAGCGAAGGCTAGATCGCCCCGGCTCCCTCGCGGTGGTCCCGGCCATCGTGGCGGTTCCGGTCGACGCGGGCCCGCGGGGCCGTAGATTCGACGCCGACCGCCCGACGGAAGGGGCCACCATGCCGGAGAGCGGACTGCTGCTCGATCCCAACGCCTATGACCCGCAACATTTCGACGCCGAGACGCGGCGGCTGCTCCGGGCGCTGATCGACTGGTTCGAGGAGCGCGGGAAGAACAGGCTCCTCGACGACGATCTGCAGGCGGCCTGGGTGTCGGACTTCCTCGACTTCGTCAAGCGCGAACGGCTGTTCGCGACGTTCCTGACCCCGTCGGAGTACGGCGGCGGCGATCCGGACAAGCGCTGGGACACCTCCCGCAACGCCGCGCTGAGCGAGATCCTCGGCTTCTACGGGCTGGCCTATTGGTACGCCGAGCAGGTCACCATCCTCGGGCTCGGGCCGATCTGGCAGAGCGACAACATCAAGGCCAAGGAGAAGGCCGCCGCGCAGCTCGAGGACGGCGGGGTGATGGCGTTCGCGCTCTCCGAACGCGAACACGGCGCCGACATCTACAACACCGACCTGCTGTTGACGCCGGCGGGCGCCGACGACGACGAGGGCGTCGTGTTCCGCGCATCGGGCGAGAAGTACTACATCGGCAACGGCAACGTGGCGGGCATGGTCTCGGTGTTCTCGCGCCGCACCGACGTCGAGGGGGCCGACGGATACGTGTGGTTCGTCGCGGACTCCGGGCACGACGCCTACGAGCTGATCGGCAACGTGGTGCACGGCCAGATGTTCGTGAGCAACTTCCGGCTCAACGAATACCCGGTGCACGAGGAGGACATCCTGTGCACCGGACCGGACGCGTTCTCCGCGGCCCTCAACACCGTCAACGTCGGCAAGTTCAACCTCTGCAGCGGCTCCATCGGGATGTGCGAGCACGCGTTCTACGAGGCGATCACCCACGCCAACAACCGCATCCTGTACGGCAACCCCGTCACCGACTTCCCGCATGTGCGAGCGGGTTTCGTCGAGGCGTTCGCCCGCCTGATCGCGATGAAACTCTTCAGCGACCGCGCCGTCGACTACTTCCGCAGCGCGAGTCTCGACGACCGTCGCTACCTGCTGTTCAACCCCGTCACGAAGTCGAAGGTGACCTCGGAGGGCGAGAAGGTGGTGACGCTGCTGTGGGACATCCTCGCCGCCAAGGGTTTCGAACGGAACACCTACTTCTGTGAGGTCGCCCGCCTGATCGGCGCACTGCCGAGGCTCGAGGGCACCGTGCACGTCAACGTCGCGCAGATCCTCAAGTTCATGCCCAACTACATGTTCAATCCGGCGAGCTATCCAGAGGTCGGCACCCGCCGTGACCCGGCCGACGACGTCTTCTTCTGGTCGCAGGGTCCGGCCCGGGGCGCATCGAGAGTCCAGTTCGCCGACTGGGCGCCGGTGTACGAACGCCACCTCGGCGTGCCCAACGTGGCGGTGTTCTACGAGCAGGTACAGGCGCTGAAAGACCTGCTGACGACGTCACCGCCCGACGTGAACCAGCAGCGCGACCTGGACTTCGTGCTCGTCGTGGGCCACCTGTTCTCCCTGGTGGTCTACGGCCAGCTGATCCTCGAGCAGGCCGAGATCACCGGCCTCGACGGCGACCTGCTCGATCAGATCTTCGACGTCGCGATCCGCGATTTCTCCGGCTACGCCGTCGCATTGCACGGCAAGCCGAGCTCGACCGACGCCCAGCAGGGCTGGGCGGTGTCCGCGCTGCGCAAGCCGGTGGCCGACGCCGAGCGATTCGACCGGGTGTGGGCGCAGGTGGTGTCCTACGACGGCGCCTACGAGATGCGGCCCTGACCACCGGCGCCCGTCAGGCGCGCGCCATCTGGGCGTATCCGTCGGCGAGTGCGTGCAGTTGCGCCGCGCCGTCGCCGGCAAACGAGGCCCCGTGCATCGTCGCCAGCGTCGTCGGGCGCAGATCGGCCAGCGTGGTCAGTGTCGGCCCGAGCGTGGCGGTCAGACCCGTCGCGTGGAAGAACTCCTCGGCCTGCAGGGCCGGTCCCACAAGGTCGGACTCCGTAAGCGCGGGGCATCTGCCTGCGTGGGTGAACAGATCACCGGCCAGCAGCGTGCCGGTGCTCTCGTCGAACCAGAGGCCGGCCTCCCAGTTGTGCGGGACATGGGGCGTCGGGAGGAATCGCAGGACGTGACCCCCGATGTCGAGGGGCTCGTCCGTGGCGGCCACCGGCGGGCGGTCGCACATGTCGGTGAGCGACAGCATGCACGCCAGCGGACCGTGGATCACCTCGGCGTGCGGTGCGGCCGCCAGCCAGTGGTTCATCGCTCCGCACTCGTCGGCCTCCACGTGGCCGAAGGAGATCCACCGCAGCTCCTCGACGGGCATGACCCGGCGCAGCGCCGCGGACACCAGCGGGAACAGCAGGCGTTGTCCACAGTGGAAGAGGAACGGTTCGTCGCCGGTCAGCAGGAACTGGTTCATCGTGAAGCCGTGCTCGGTGATGTCGGGGATCCAGGTCGACAGCCGGAAGAAGCCGGGCCCGATCTCGTCCACAACGGTGTCCATCAATCGATGGTCCGCCGACCGCGACCGTTTCGGACCGGATACGCCGCCGGGAACAAATCGGCGGGCAGCCCCGTTGAGCCATTCGAACAAGTTGAGTGAATTAGGCTCAAGTCTGGGTTGACACGAAGCGGTCAGCGGTTGCAGTCTTGAGTGCGGTCCGCTCAGACCCTACGTATCTAATCAGGAGGCAACACCATGGCTCGTGCGGTCGGAATCGACCTCGGGACCACCAACTCCGTGGTCGCGGTGCTCGAGGGCGGCGATCCCGTCGTCGTCGCGAACTCGGAGGGCTCGCGCACCACACCGTCGGTCGTCGCATTCGCCCGCAACGGCGAGGTGCTCGTCGGCCAGCCCGCCAAGAACCAGGCGGTCACCAACGTCGACCGGACCATCCGTTCGGTCAAGCGTGAGATCGGCACGGAATGGTCCGTGGAGATCGACGGCAAGAACTACACCCCCCAGGAGATCAGCGCGCGCATCCTGCAGAAGCTGAAGCGCGACGCCGAGAGCTACCTGGGTGAGGACATCACCGACGCGGTCATCACCGTGCCTGCGTACTTCAACGACGCCCAGCGGCAGGCCACCAAGGAAGCCGGCCAGATCGCCGGGCTGAACGTGCTGCGCATCGTCAACGAGCCCACCGCGGCCGCCCTGGCCTACGGCCTGGACAAGGGCGAGAAGGAACAGACCATCCTGGTCTTCGACCTCGGCGGCGGCACGTTCGACGTGTCCCTGCTGGAGATCGGCGAAGGCGTCGTCGAGGTGCGCGCCACCTCGGGTGACAACCACCTCGGTGGCGACGACTGGGACGACCGGATCGTCGAGTGGCTCGTCGAGAAGTTCAAGGGCACCAGCGGCATCGACCTGACCAAGGACAAGATGGCGATGCAGCGGCTGCGTGAGGCCGCCGAGAAGGCGAAGATCGAGCTCTCGAGCTCGCAGAGCACCTCGATCAACCTGCCCTACATCACCGTCGACGCGGACAAGAACCCGCTGTTCCTCGACGAGCAGCTGACCCGCTCGGAATTCCAGCGCATCACCCAGGATCTGCTGGACCGCACCCGCAAGCCGTTCCAGCAGGTGATCAAGGACGCCGGCATCTCGGTGTCCGACATCGATCACGTGGTGCTGGTCGGCGGCTCCACCCGGATGCCCGCGGTCTCCGAGCTCGTCAAGGAGATGACCGGTGGGCAGGAGCCCAACAAGGGCGTCAACCCCGACGAGGTCGTCGCGGTCGGCGCGGCCCTGCAGGCCGGCGTGCTCAAGGGTGAGGTCAAGGACGTCCTGCTGCTCGACGTCACCCCGCTGAGCCTCGGCATCGAGACCAAGGGCGGCGTGATGACCAAGCTCATCGAGCGCAACACCACGATCCCGACCAAGCGGTCGGAGACGTTCACCACGGCCGACGACAACCAGCCGTCGGTGCAGATCCAGGTGTTCCAGGGTGAGCGTGAGATCGCCTCGCACAACAAGCTGCTCGGCTCCTTCGAGCTGACCGGCATCCCGCCGGCTCCGCGCGGCGTGCCCCAGATCGAGGTGACGTTCGACATCGACGCCAACGGCATCGTGCACGTCACCGCGAAGGACAAGGGCACCGGCAAGGAGAACACGATCCGCATCCAGGAGGGCTCCGGCCTGTCCAAGGAGGAGATCGACCGGATGATCAAGGACGCCGAGGCGCACGCCGAGGAGGACCGCCAGCGTCGCGAGGAGGCCGACGTCCGCAACCAGGCCGAGTCGCTGGTCTACCAGACGGAGAAGTTCGTCAAGGAGCAGCGCGAGGCCGAAGGTGGCTCGAAGGTCCCCGAGGACACGCTGACCAAGGTGGACTCCGCGGTGGCCGACGCCAAGTCGGCGCTTGCCGGCACCGACATCTCGGCGATCAAGGCCGCGATGGAGAAGCTGGGCGAGGAGAGTCAGGCGCTGGGCCAGGCGATCTACGAGGCCACCCAGGCCGAGCAGGCCGCGGGCGGCGCTGCCGGCGGCTCCACCAACAGCGATGACGACGTCGTCGATGCCGAGGTCGTCGAGGATGACCGGGAGAACAAGTGAGTGAGAACGATCCGCACGAGCCGGTGACCATCACCGACAAACGGCGCATCGATCCCGACACCGGTGAGGTCCGCGAGGCGCCGGCTCCCAGTGAGCCGGCGCCCGCCGCCCCCGGCCCCGAGTCGGACACCGACGAGGTCGCCGAACTCAAGGGCACCCTGCAGCGGGTGAAGGCCGAGTACGACAACTACCGCAAGCGGACGCTGCGCGATCAGCAGCTCATCGCCGAGCGGGCCAAGGTCTCGGCCGTCACCCAGCTGCTGCCCGTGCTCGACGACCTCGACCGGGCGCGCAGCCACGGTGATCTGGAGTCCGGCCCGCTGAAGTCGGTCGCCGACAAGCTGGCGACCGCGCTGGAAGGGCTGGGACTCTCCGGATTCGGCGAGGAGGGCGACCCCTTCGACCCGGCGCTGCACGAAGCCGTGCAGCACGAGGGCGAAGGCACCCACCCGATCGTCGGCACGGTGATGCGACGCGGATACCGGGTCGGCGAGCAGGTGGTGCGCCACGCGCTCGTCGGCGTGGTGGACACGGTTCCCGAGGCACCCGCCGACGACGCCGGTGAGCAGGCCGGCTCCGCCCAGGACGCGGAATGAGCACCGGCGGTCGGGAGTCGAAGGCTCCCGGCCGCCGCTCTTCCGGCGGGCAGGAGCGGCACGTCGAACCGGAAACCCGGCCGGCGGGCCCGCAAGGCAGCACAATCGAACAACACCCGACTCTAGAAAGGTAAGGGGGTGACGCGCTGATGGCCCAAAGAGAATGGGTCGAGAAGGACTTCTACAAGGAGCTCGGCGTCTCCTCTGACGCCAGCGCCGACGACATCAAGCGTGCCTACCGCAAGCTGGCCCGCGACCTGCACCCCGACACCAATCCCGATCCGGCCGCCTCCGAGCGGTTCAAGGCGGTGTCGGAGGCCCACAGCGTGCTGTCGGATACGGCCAAGCGCAAGGAGTACGACGAGACCCGAAGGCTGTTCGCCGGTGGCGGTTTCGGTCGCGGCCGGTTCAGCGGCAGCACGTTCGGCAACGGCGGCGACGGTGCCGAGTTCAACCTCAACGACCTCTTCGACGCGGCCGGCCAGACCGGCGGCGCGAACATCGGCGACCTGTTCGGCGGGCTGTTCGGCCGGGGCGCCGCCCAGCCACGGCCGACCCGGCCGCGGCGCGGCAACGACCTCGAGACCGAGGCCGAGCTGTCGTTCCTGGAGGCCACCAAGGGCGTGGCGATGCCGCTTCGGCTGACCAGCCAGGCGCCCTGCACGAATTGCCATGGCAGCGGCGCACGCCCGGGCACCAGCCCGAAGGTGTGCCCGAACTGCAACGGCTCGGGCGTGGTGAACCGCAACCAGGGGGCGTTCGGCTTCTCCGAACCGTGCACCGAGTGCAAGGGCAGCGGCTCGATCATCGAGCACCCCTGCGGCGAGTGCAGCGGTTCCGGCGTCACCACCCGCACCCGGACCATCAACGTCCGGATCCCACCGGGTGTCGAGGACGGTCAGCGCATCCGGCTGGCCGGCCAGGGTGAGGCGGGGCTGCGCGGGGCGCCATCGGGTGACCTGTACGTGACCGTGCACGTCCGCGCGGACAAGGTGTTCGGCCGCGACGGTGACGACCTGACCGTCACGGTGCCGGTGAGCTTCCACGAGCTCGCTCTCGGCACAACGCTTTCGGTGCCGACGCTGGAGGGCAAGGTCGGCGTGCGGGTGCCCCGTGGCACCTCCGACGGCCGCATCCTGCGGGTGCGCGGGCGCGGTGTGCCCAAGCGGTCGGGTGGCCATGGCGATCTGCTGGTCACGGTGAAGGTCGCGGTGCCACCGAATCTCGAGGGTGAGGCCGCCGAGGCACTGGAGGCGTACGCGAAAGCCGAACGCGCCAGCGGATTCGACCCGCGGGCGGGATGGGCGGGTGCGTGATGCCCAAGCGTGCCGACGACGCCCGCACGTTCCTGATCTCGGTGGCCGCTGAACTCGCGGGCATGCATGCGCAGACGCTGCGCACGTACGACCGGCTCGGTCTGGTCAGTCCGCAGCGCAGTTCCGGTGGCGGACGGCGGTATTCGGAGCGCGACGTCGATCTTCTGCGTGAAGTGCAGCGGCTGTCCCAGGACGAGGGCGTCAACCTGGCCGGGATCAAGCGCATCATCGAGCTGACCAACCAGGTCGAGGCACTGCAGTCACGGCTCAAGGAGATGGCCGCCGAGATCGACGAGCTGCGCGCCCGCCAGCGGCGCGATGTCGCGGTGTCGTCCACCAAGGCACTGGTGGTCTGGCAGCCGCGGCACAAGCGCTAGTCGACGGCGATGGTGAACGTGGCGGTGTCCCCGGAGTGCGGCCCGGTGCCGGGCTCCGCCGTCCGGTACCCGCCACGCCGCAGTGCATCGGTCGGCGCGGCCATCGGCTCGATGCCGACGACGGCATCGCTGCCCGGCGCGAAGAGTTGCGCGGCGGGATAGCCGCGGACATAGGTGACCTCGATACGCCGGTCGCCCCCGGACAGCACGAACACCGCGCCCTCGGGCACCTCGTCGAATCCGTCGTCGAGTTCGCGGCGTCCGAGCGGCTCGGATTCGGCGACCCATTCGGCGTGTTCCCCGGTCGGGATGCCGCGGTCATCGGTGGGCAGCCGCCGCATGGCCGGCGTCTGCAGCTCCCACTCCTCGCGTGGAACCCCGGGCACCGTGAGGTACGGGTGGTAGCCGTAGCACAGCGGCACCGGGGTGTCGGTGGACGCCGTCACGGTGGTGGCCACGGTCAGCCTGCGGTCGGCCAGTGTCACCGACATGGTCAGGACGTGCGGGAACGGGAACGACTCCATCAGCCGCGGCGTCGCGCCCCAGTCGAGGCTCGCGACCAGCCGGTGGCCGTCCTGTTCGACGACGTCCCAGCCGGGATCGGCGGCGAGCACACCGTGGATGGGTGCGCCGTGTTCGTCGGCGCGCACCCCCGCCTCGCCCGGGGTCACGGCGACCTGCGTGCCGTCGACGTCGTACTCGTTGGCGCCCAACCGGTTGGCCCACGGGTACAGGATCGGGATGCCCATCGTCTTGCCCGCGGCGATGTAGGCCTCCACGCCGCGGCGCTGGCCGAGGAACTCGACGCCGTCGTCGGCCAGCGACGTGCAGATCATGCCCGCCGACGGGACGTATGTGGCGGTCAGCGAGGACGACGGATCGCGCAGGGTGACAGGGGTGTGGTCAGGCATCGTCCGAGTCTTTCACGGACGGTCAGCCGGCGAGCGGGTCGTGTTGGATCCGTTCGGCCGGTGCGCCTTTCGCGATGAGTGCGGCCCTGGTCGCCTCGACCATCTGCGGCCCCCCGCAGACCAGGATCTGCCGGTCGCCCCAGTTGCCGTAGCGGGTCACCACGTCCGGCAGCAGGCCGGTCTGCCGGACGTGCAGGCCACGCGGAGGTCGGACGTCGGGGAAGTCGGCCGCCCACGGCGGATCGGTGCTGAACTCCGACACCGGCGTCACCGAGAGCCACGGGTTGGTCGACGCGACCTGCCACAGCGTCTTCAGATCGTAGAGCTCGCAGGGGAATCGGGCGCCGAAGAACAGGTGCACCCGCGGATTGTCGCCGAACCGGGTCATGTCCATGATCAGGGTGCGCAGCGGCGCCAGCCCGGTGCCTCCCGCGACCATCAGCACGTCCCCGCCGGCCCGGTCGACGTGCAGGCCGCCGTGCGGGCTGGACAGCCGCCACCGGTCGCCCGGCTGCGTCTCGCCGACGATGGCGGTGCTGACCATGCCGCCGGGCACCGACCGGATGTGGAACTCGATCGCCCCGCCGCGGTCCGCGGGAATGGACGGGCTCAGGTAGCGCCAGCGCCTGGGCCATTGCGGCACTTGCACGGTCACGTACTGGCCGGGGTGGTAGAAGAGCGGCTGGTCGAGCTGCAGCCGCACCACCGACACGTCCCGGCAGGCCCGGATGTGTTCGATCACCGTGCCGTCGCAGTAGGCCGGCGCCGCCTCGGCGTCAGCGGCGCCGCGCATCACGCCGGTGACCAGGGTGACCGCGTCGTGGGTGGCCTCGGCGAGCCGGTCGTCCCATCGGTCGCTCAGCCGGTCGCGAAGCGCGGTGGACAGCGCGTGGGCCATGGAGTCGTAATGGCCCTGCGTGACACCGTATTTGCGGTGGTCGCGACCGAGCTGAGCGAGGAACGCCACCGGCTCCTCGGCGCGCTGCGCGATCAGTTCCCCGAACAGCCAGGTCATCGCCTGGGCGAAGACTCTGCGCTGCTGCTCCATGTCCGGGGGGAACAGGTCGCGTGCCGAGAGGTCGATGGCGAACCAGTGGGTGTAGAACCGGCGGATCGTCTCGTCGGAGCCGAGGGCGGGGTCGACGGCGTCACGCAGCAGCATCAGCGCGTCACGGTCGTCGAGTCCCACGCCGTTCGAGTCTAAGTGACCCGGCTGCGGCGCATCGCGGCGATGACCACGAGCGTCGCCCCGAAGGCGGCCCAGCAGGTCAGGACGGCGATCGCGGTGCCGGCTCCGTTGCCGGAGAAGAACGCCGTCGACCGCAGCAGTGTCGCGGTGGCGCCCTGCGGCAGGAGCTGGCCCAGCTGACCCCAGCCGCTGGGCAGCAGTTCCGGCGCGGAGGCCAGGCCCGAGAGCGGGTTGCCGAGCAGCACGGCCAACGCGGCGCCGGCGATCAGGCCTGGCCGGCCGAACAGCGATCCGAGGCCGAGCAGCAGCAGCCCGGATGCCAGCACGCCGAGCGTCAGTCCGGCGGCCACGCCCCAGAGGTTCTGGTCGATGGAGCCGAAGGCATAACGCAGCAGGGCGGCGACGGTGAAGCCGGCCACCGGCGCATACAGGACGACGGCCGCCAGGCGCGTCCACACCTCGCGGCGCAGCACGAGCACCAGCGCGACTGCCGGCAGCAGGCCGGCCAGGGTGATGGGCAGCGCCGAGGCGGGAAGCCCGACGCCACGGGGATCGTCCGCGGTGGGCGGGGCGAGGTCCTCGGTGGGGATGGGGGCACCGGTCTGTTGGGCGAGACCGTTGCCGAGTTGGGTGAGCATCTGGGCGACGGCCGGGCCTGCGCCGGTGGCGATGAGCAGGCGCGGGCCGTCGGGTCCGATGGCGATGCCGCCGTAGACGTCGCGGTGGAGGATCGCGTCCCGCAGGGCGGTCTCACCGGGGAAGTAGGTCACCGCGAAGGCGCCGGGTGCTTGGCGGTCGAGCCGTTCGGCGATCTGCCCGTTGGCGGCCTGCGGCCCGGCGATGCCGATCGGGACGTCGTGGGGCGCCGACTTGGTGGCGGGTAGTGCAAAGGCGATCGCGATGGTGGCGAGCACGACCGTGAGGACGGCGAGGATCCCGGCGGCCCGCAGCGCCGCCGGCGGCTCGTGGGTGGGCACCGCGTGCTGGGCGTGCGGTGCGGATGTCGTCGCCATGACCGCTCCTTTTCATTGTTTGTTGAATTCGGTGTGGCGAGCGTAACGCCGCGACTGCACATTTTCAACATCTATTGAAATGATATTGTCGTTGCATGGCTTCACCAGCGAAGACGCCGCGCCGCCGCGGGCGGCGGCAGGGTGAGCCGGTGTCGCGGGACGCGGTGCTGGCCGCGGCAAAGAAGCGGTTCGCCAGCGAGGGGTACGAGCGCACCACCCTGCGCGCCATTGCCGACGACGCCCACGTCGACCCGTCGATGGTGCTCTACCTGTTCGGCTCGAAACTCGCCCTGTTCCGCGAATCGCTGCGGCTGATCCTCGAGCCGCAGCTACTCGTCGACGCGCTGTCCGACGACGATGGCCCCGCCGACGTCGGCACCCGGATGGTGCGGGTGTACCTGAAGATCTGGGAGTCTCCCGAGAGCGGGCCGAGCATGGTCACGATGCTGCAGTCGGCGACGTCCAACACCGACGCGCACGAGGCCTTCCGCAGCTTCATGCAGAACTACGTGCTCACTGCGGTCGCCGGCGTGCTCGGCGGCGGCGAATCGGCACGCCTGCGCGCGACGCTCGCCGCGACCACGCTCGTCGGTACCGCGATGCTGCGCTACGTCATGAAGATCCCGCCGCTGGCCACGCTGTCGGGCGACGAACTGGTTCGCGTGCTCGCGCCCACCGTGACGCGCTACCTCACCGCCGACGCCGACGAGCTCGGGCTGCCATCGGCGGAGCGCACCGACTGATCCCGTAGCGGTCGACGGTTCTGTCCGAGCGGGATAACGTTCCGCGACGGGCCGGGGTTGAAGGCTGTGCACATTTCTGCGAGGGGTCATGACCACTGACGTCCACTACGGGCACATCTTCCACCTGACGGGCAGCCCGACCGTCGCCGAGGCGGCCGCCGCGCTGGTGTCCGTCCCGGACGGGGCGTTGGTGGTGGGTTCCGACGGCAGGGTCCTGTTCGCCGGCGAAAGAGCCGCAGTGCCGGCCGAATACGCGTCGGCGACGGTGCACGACCAGCGCGGCGGCTACCTGCTGCCGGGGTTCGTCGACACTCACATCCACTTCCCCCAGACGTATGCGGGGGACTCCTACGGCGGCGGTCAGCTGCTGGAGTGGCTCACCAATTGCATCTTCCCGTCCGAATCCAGATATGCAGAACCCGAATTCGCGCAGGAGGCGGCGGTGGAGTTCACCCGGCGCCGGGTCGCGGCCGGCACCACCGCCGCGATGGTGTTCGGCTCGGCGTTCCCGCACGCGCAGGACGCGTTGTTCAGCCAGACGCAGAAGGCGGGCCTGCGGATCGTGTCGGGCCGGGGCATCCAGACCCGCGGCCCGGCCAGCGCAGAGCCGCTGATCACCTCCGAGGAGGACGCGATCCGGCTGACGCGCGAGGAGATCGAGAAGTGGCACGCGGCCGACACGGGCGACGTGGACACCGCGCTGCTGCACGTGGCGATCGTGCCCAGGTTCTCGCTGTCGGTGACCACCGAGACCCTGAGGAACCTCGGCGAGCTGTACGACGAGGTCCGCGATCGCGGCGTCTACGTGCACACCCACCTCAACGAGAACGACCGCCCGGGCACCGGCGAGGTCGACTCCACCAAGCGGGAGTACCAGGTGGACAGCTACCTCGACACCTACGACGGGAAGTTCCTTCGGGGCTCGCAGGTCGGTGGCAAGAGTCTGCTGGGCCCGCGGACCATCCTCGCGCACTGCGTGCACTGCCAGGACGTCGAACTGGCGCGGATGGCGGAGACCGGCACCTCGATCGCGCACTGCCCGGTGTCGCAGCTGTTCCTCGGCTCGGGAACCATGCCGTGGAAGCGGACCATCGCCAGTGGGGTGAATGTCGCCGCGGGAACGGATTTCGGTGGGGGAGACGAGTGGCTGGTGCCGCGGGTGCTCGGTGACGCGTTCAAGCAGCACATCAGTGAGGACGGCGCGGCCGGCGTCTCGCTGCATCCCGCCGAACTGCTGTTCCTCGGCACGCTCGGCGGCGCGCGGGCCCTCGACATGGAGGACAGGTTCGGCAATTTCGACGAGGGCAAGGAGGCCGACTTCGTGGTGGTGCAGCCCGCAGGCGCCCTGAAAGGATTGCTGCGTAACGCATTCCGCGCCGACGACGCCGGCCTGGCCCGGGATCAGACGCTCTTCGCGCTGCTGATGGGTCTGCGGGAGTCGTCGATCGCCGAGGTGTACGTGCGGGGCCGGCGCGTGGTCGCCTGAGTATCGAGAACCCATGGACCAGGTGACCGCGGTGTCGGTGTTCCACCCGGGCGGCGGCGCGCCGTTCGGCGAGTGGGCCCGTTCCCTGACGGCGTGCACGGCCGACGCCGACGGGTGCGTCTCGACGCGCATCGCCGTCGAGGGTGGGCCGTTCGAACCCGCGGTCGCCGTCACCTTCACCGATGCGGAACAGCTGGACCGGTGGCTGGACGGCGCCGCCCGGGCCGAGGTGCTGAGGGAGGGCAGGGAACAGGGCTGGTGGCCGTCGGCGCCGGTGCTGATCCTGGCCGCCGACGCGCCACCGCCACCGGGCGTCGCGGCGTTCCGGCACCGGGTCGCCGCGGGCAGACGCGCCGAATTCCTCGGCGCCCAGCGCCTGCTCACCGATGCGGCGGCCGGGTTCAGCGGATACGAGGGGACGTCGCTCTTCCTCGACGACGCGGGCGGTGAGTCACTGTCGGTGCTGCGCTTCCGCACCGACCGGCAGCTCGCGGCGTGGACGTCGTCGCCGCAACGCGGCGCCGACCTGCCCGACCTGCGTTCGAGCCTGAGCCGTGACTTCGTGCCGATGGCGAGCACCACGCCGCTGGGCACCACCGTGCGCACCGAGCACGGCCGCATCGTGATGACGCCGAACTGGAAGTCGGCGATGCTTTTGCTGCTGGTGCTGTACCCGACCGTGTGGACGCTGTCGCGGTATCTGGGGCCCGTGCTGGACCGGCTCTTCGCGCCGCCGTGGCTGGCGTTGTGGCTGAGCCAGGTGGTCAGTGTGTCGCTGATGCAGTGGTGGCTGATGCCGTGGGTGTCGCGGCCGTTCCGGCGGTGGCTCGACCCGGTGGAGGGCACCGGCTGGCGGAGCAATCTGGCCGGTGCGGCGGTGATTGTGGTGCTCTACGCCGCCACGCTGTTGCTCTTCGAGACGCTCGCCCGGCGGTGACCGACGACTACATCACGCCGTGAATTCCCTTGTAGAGCACCAAGATACCGATGACGACGAGGATTCCGGCGACGAGTACGGCGTGCCTGCGCTCCATCCAGTCACCGACACCGCGCAGCGTCCCGTCGAGACGGTGGGTGAGGAGCGAGTACGCGACGATGGGCAGCAGCACCGTCGACCCGGCGACGAGGGCGAAGTAGACGACCGCCGACCATGCGCCTGCGACGCCGAGGCCGCTGCTGCCGATCGCCATGCCCGATGCGGCGCTGATGAAGAACACCTTCGGGTTGACGACCACCAGCGTCAGCGCGGTGACGAACGAGCGGGCCGGCGACAACCCGGTCAGCGAGGTCATCCACTTCGGCGTGTGCGTGTCGCCGCGCCGCGTCCAGCGGAACACCCCGAGACCGATCAGGACGACGCCCACGACGATCCGCAGCCACGACGCCCAGGACGGCGGCTTGTCGAAGCTGCCGACCAGGCCGGACACCAGCAGGAAGACCGCGGCGAGTCCGAAGAGTCCGAGCAGCCAGCCGGCGAGGAAGGACAGGCCGGCGGGCCTCGGCCGCGGTGAGCGGAGCACGAGCACCGCCGGGATGATCGACAGCGGTGACAGCGCGATCACGAGCGCCAGGGGAATCAGTTCGACCAGTGTCGACACCCAACGCCCGGTCATGGTGTGAAACCTAGCAAGTGCGGCTGCCGGACCGGGGATCGACGTGGCGCGTCGTCACCCCGGAATCCGCAGCGCTGCGGAGACCGTGGCGTACATGGTGGTCTTGATCGCCCCGAGCGTGCCGGGATCCTTGCCGAGTATCGGTTGCAGCCGTTGCGCCGCGGCCTCGACGATGCCGTCTTCGGGCGCGGTGTCGTCGACGAGGGCGGCGGCGACTGCTTCCGGGCCGCCGTAGCGGTGCCCGGTGGTCATGGCGGTGACGGCAGTCTGTGGGGGGAGCTTGGCCTGGATGAGCGCCGCCATGCCGGGGGTGAAGGGGATGCGGATGTCCACCTCGGGGAAGCAGAAGTAGCCGCGGTCGTCGCGCATGACGCGGTAGTCGTGGGCGACCGCGAGCATGGAGCCTGCGCCGAACGCATGGCCGTTGACCGCGGCGACGGTCGGTAGTGGGAACGTCAGCAGCCGGTCGAGGAGTTCCTGCACCCGGCCGACGTACCAGCCCAGCCGATCGCCGTTCGCGCCGAGCCAGTCGAGGTCGAGGCCGTTGGAGTAGAACTTGCCGATTCCGGTGGTGATCAGCGCCTGTGCGTTGGCCGTGACCTCGTCGAGCTGGGTGTTCACGGTGTCCAGCCAGTCGATGGAAAAGCGGTTCTCGTCGTCGCCGAGGGTCAGCACGGCGATGGTGTCGCGGTACTCGAGTGTCGAGGGCATTGAGGGGGTTGTCCTTTCGTGGGGGTGGAGATGGGGGTTCAGGGGGTGGGCGGCGGAATGGTCAGGACGGCCCGCACGGCGGCGGCCAGCCGTTCACGCGCGGCGGGGTCGGCGGTGCGGTCGCCGTGCAGCAGCAGTGCGGTCGGGAGCTCGACGACGCAGTCGCGGATGACAGCGACGGACTGTCTGTCCGCGCGGCCCCACAGGCTGCGCGACAACCGCACGAAGAGCTCGCCGAGCGCCGTGTCGAGTCGGCGCAGCTGATCGGCGACGCCGTCCGGCACCTCTGCGGACCGGAGTAGTTCGTCGCGGGGAACGTTCAGCAGGAACCGCGTCGAGGTCGGCTTCCGGTCGAAGAACAACGCCGGGCAGAGTGCCGCCACGACAACGGCTTCCACCGCGCTCGCGTCGCCGGCTGCGTCGTCGCCGCCGGTGAGCGCCTGCTCGACGACATCGCGCTGGAGCTGCAGGAAGCTCTCTGCGGCCCGTACCCACGCCCGGCCGAGCAGCCCGGCCCGTGATCCGAATGCGTGATACAGCGCGCCGTTGGACACCGAAGTCGCCTCGGACAGGGCGCGGATCGTCACCGCGGCGGGCCCGGCGGTGACCGCGAGCTCCTCGGCGGCGTCGAGCACGCGGTCGAGGTCGTGCACGCGGGGCCGGGGCATGGCTTCAACCATAACAGAGCGCTTGCTCTGTAACTTGATCTGATGAGTTCGGCAGTGTCGAGGGGTCTACCTACAGACGACGATTACGAGATGGGAGTCCCGACATGTCGATCGAGCACGTACTGGCCGTGGTCCCGGTGTCCGACCTCGAGAAGAGCCGGCAGTGGTACGCCACGCTGTTCGGGCGACCGGCGGACAACGACCCGATGCCCAGCCTCACCGAGTGGCAAGTGAACCCGGGCGCATGGGTTCAGGTGTTCGTGGATCCCGAGCGGGCGGGGAAGGGGCAGCTCAACGTCGCGGTCGACGACCTCGACGCTCACCTCGCTGAATTGAGTGGCCGGGGCATCGATCCCGGCGAGATCGTCGAGGCCAACAAGGGCGTGCGGTTCTCACAGATCGCCGACCCGGACGGCAACGTCATCGGCGTCATCGGGGGCTTCCGGCCCGTCTACTGAGGCCCGCCGCTTGCGCGCCCCCGGCCCGGCGCCGGCCTCGTGTTGCTGACCGAGGCTGCCCGGGCCCGGGCAAGGGCACCGAGCACCGCCAAAGCCGACACGCATGCCCGTTGTGTCCGCACCGATCTCGAATATGGGTACATTGGCCCGCGAACAGCGACAGAGGCGGCGATGAGGCTTTCGGAGCGTTGTGCTCGTGGTCCACACACCGCGTTGCCCCGACGAACCCTGCTCGCGGTGGCGGGCGGCTACATCGCCGCCGTACTTGTCGTCGGGCTGGCTTGGTGGCAAAGCTCAGCGACGGGGATGGCAGGCACAGGTGTCGCCGATGCCATTTCGCTGGCGAGTGCCGTCTTCGCAGCAGGATGCACGGCCCGGGCGGCGCGCTCGGCGCTGGGGAGGATGAGACGGGGCTGGGTGGCCATGACCGCCGGCCTGGTGGCTTGGCTGTTGGGCGCCTTCATGTGGGCTCTCCACCCGGCGTGGGGTGTGGGCGCCTCCGCGCTGTCCGTCATCACCTGCTGCGCATTCGTACTCTTCGCCGTTGGTGCGGGTATTTCGCTGTTCTACTTCTCTCCCCGCACGAGCTGGACTTCGACGACACGGTTGACCCTCGATGCAGCGATCGTGGCGGCGTCGCTTTTCGTGATGTGTTGGGTGATTGTGCTGGAGCGGATGATTCATGCGAGTGATTCCCGCCTGACCGCAGGTCTGATGCTGGTGTACCTGATCGCCCAAGTCCTTCTTGTCGCCATCACCGCGCTGATATGGGTCGGCGACTGCCCGGCCCAACGACGAAACGTCGGGCTGCTGGCGGCTGGGATCGCTCTGGCGGCGATCTCGGCGATACCGGTGCCCTACCTGTTCGAAGCCGGCCGGCTCGGCGTGCTCTTCGATTCGGGTCGAGTCGCAGCCTTGGGTCTGCTGGCGCTGGCCGCATTACGCGCCATCCAGGAGCCGTCGGTCGCGGCGTCGCCGCTGCCCACGGCGTCCAAGGTCCGGTTGTGGCTTCCGTACCTGCCGTTGCCGCTCGCGGTCTTTGCCTGGTTTGCGCAGGTGATCGCCAGCGTGGAGAACGCGCTGTTGATCATGGCGGTGATCCTCGTGATCACGGTGCTGGCGCGCCAGGCCGTGGTACTCATCGAGAACCAGCGGCTGCTGTCCGACGTTTCCCGGCTCGCCTTCCGTGACCCGCTGACCGGCTTGGCCAACCGGGCGCTCATGCTCCATCGCCTGGGACAAGCGGTCGAGCGTCACCGGCGTGACGGCGTCTCCCTGGCGGTGTTGTGTCTGGACCTGGATGACTTCAAGACCGTCAACGACGAGATGGGTCATCCTGCAGGCGACGACTTGCTGGTGCGCGTGGCCGTCAGTCTGCTGGCATGCGTTCGCGCTGAAGACACCGTCGCACGGCTCGGCGGTGACGAGTTCGCGGTGTTGATCGAGGGATCTTCGGCCGACTCGCTGAAGCTGGCCGATCGAATCCTCGGCGAATTCGAAACCCCCATCGTGGTAGACGGTGCGGCGATCCTCGTGCGGCCCAGCATCGGAGTGACTGTGGCCACGCCCGACATGGTGCACGTCGACGTCGACGCGCTGCTGCGGCGCGCGGATCTGGCGATGTACGCCGCCAAGCGCGACGGCGGAGGGTGTGTGCGCACCTTCTCGCCGGGCTCGCCCGAGTCCGCTGAGCGGCCGCTTTCGTCGGCGCCGGACGGCGAACCGCTCGCGGCCGCACCGAACGTGCGTCCACCGCGGGTCGCGGCGCCACCCATGGTGCGTGTGGCCCTCGGCGTCCTGCTGGCCGGTGTCGCGCTGTTCGCGCTGTCGACACTTGTTCGGCCGGGACCGGGCCGCATCACCGTGCTGGACAGCTGGTGGGAAGTGGGGCTCGAGCTCCTCGCGGCCGGGCTGGTGGCCCTGCGTGCCTGGCGCGTCTCAGCCGAACGTCGTGCATGGCTGTGCATCGCCGCCGGGATGACCGCCACGGCGATGGGCAGCGTCGTCTATGGCGTCTGGGTGCCCGAGGGGACGCTGCCGTCGATAGCCGATGCGGTTTACCTTGCGTTCTACCCGCTGGTCTACACCGGCCTGGTGCTGTTGATCCGCGCGCAGGTGCGGTGGGTGCCTGCCGGTCTCCGGCTCGACGCCCTGGTCGTCGGATTGACCGCTGCAGCGCTCGCCGCTGCATTGACCGCCGGACCGATTGCCGCCGCGATGAGTGGCTCGCCCGCCACCGTTCTGGTCGGATTGGCCTATCCCGCCGGCGGGCTGCTGCTACTCGCGCTGGCGACGGGGACGCTAGCCGTCCTCGGGTGGCGCGGAGGCTACCGGTGGGCACTCATCGTCGGGGCGTTCGTCCTATGGGTGGTCGCGGACACCATCTACCTCTTCCAGACCGCGAAAGGCTCGTATCTGGAGGGCACGTTGCTCGATGCATGCTGGCCCGCCGCGTTCCTACTGCTCGCGGTGGCCAGCTGGGCCGCGCCGGCCGCCGTTCGGATGAGGACGGCAGGCGGATGGGGGCCGCTGGTGTCGGCCGTATGGTGCGCCGTCGTCGCACTGGGAGTGTCGGCCTTCGCCCGCGACGACGATCTCTCGGTGACGTTGGCCGCGCTGGCAATGGTGGCGGTCGCCGCTCGATTCGGATTGGCCTTCCATGCCGTGAATTCCCGGTGGGTCCGCCATCAGGGTGCGTGGACGAGTCCGAGATCGGCAGCCGCGCTGTCATAGCCTCCCGATGGACTCGTCGGCCTCCCAGATGCCGCGCGGGTGATCGACCGTGCCCTCGTGCGGCCTGTCGGAAAATATATAGACTTGAGCGGAACACACTCAACCTTGACGACGTTGAACATGCCGAGAAGCATTTTGACCACCCCGTAGAAGACTGAATCGGAGGTTGTGGTGGATTCGTTCAACCCGACGACCAAGACGCAGGCCGCGCTCACGTCGGCCCTGCAGGCGGCCACCGCCGCAGGAAACCCGCAGATCGCCCCCGCGCATCTGCTGATGTCGCTGCTCACGCAGAACGACGGCATCGCCGCCCCGCTGCTCGAGGCCGTCGGCGTCGAACCCGCGACGATCCGCGCCGAGGCCCAACGGCTCGTCGACCGGCTGCCCCGCGCCAGCGGCGCCAACAGCCAGCCCCAGCTGAGCCGGGAGTCGCTGACCGCGATCACCGCCGCCCAGCAGCTGGCCACCGAGATGGACGACGAATACGTCTCCACCGAGCACCTGCTCGTCGGCCTCGCCACCGGCGACTCCGACGTCGCCAAGCTGCTGACCGGCGCGGGCGCGTCGCCGCAGGCCCTGCGCGAGGCGTTCACCAAGGTCCGCGGCAGCGCCCGGGTCACCAGCCCCGATCCCGAAGCGACCTACCAGGCGCTGGAGAAGTACTCCACCGACCTCACCGCCCGCGCGCGGGAAGGCAAGCTCGACCCCGTCATCGGTCGCGACACCGAGATCCGTCGCGTCGTGCAGGTGCTGAGCCGTCGCACCAAGAACAACCCGGTGCTGATCGGCGAGCCCGGCGTCGGCAAGACGGCGATCGTCGAGGGCCTGGCCCAGCGCATCATCGCCGGCGATGTGCCGGAGAGCCTGCGCGACAAGACCGTCGTCTCGCTCGACCTCGGCTCGATGGTGGCCGGTTCGAAGTACCGCGGTGAATTCGAGGAGCGGCTCAAGGCCGTCCTCGACGACATCAAGAACTCGGCCGGTCAGATCATCACGTTCATCGACGAGCTGCACACCATCGTCGGCGCCGGCTCCACCGGCGATTCGTCGATGGACGCGGGCAACATGATCAAGCCGATGCTGGCCCGCGGCGAGCTGCGGCTGGTCGGCGCCACCACGCTCGACGAGTACCGCAAGTACATCGAGAAGGACGCCGCGCTGGAGCGCCGCTTCCAGCAGGTCTACGTCGGCGAGCCGTCGGTCGAGGACACCGTCGGCATCCTGCGTGGCCTCAAGGAGCGCTACGAAGTGCACCACGGCGTGCGCATCACCGACTCTGCTCTCGTCTCCGCTGCCACCCTCTCTGATCGCTACATCACCGCCCGGTTCCTGCCGGACAAGGCCATCGACCTGGTCGACGAGGCCGCGTCGCGGCTGCGGATGGAGATCGACTCCCGGCCCGTCGAGGTCGACGAGGTCGAGCGGCTGGTTCGCCGACTCGAGATCGAGGAGATGGCGCTGGCCAAGGAAGAGGACGACGCATCTAAGGACCGGCTGGTGAAGCTGCGGTCCGAACTGGCCGACAAGAAGGAACAGCTGACCGAGCTGACCACCCGCTGGCAGAACGAGAAGCACGCCATCGACGCGGTCCGCGAGCTCAAGGAACAGCTCGACGCGCTGCGACAGGAATCCGAGCGCGCCGAGCGCGACGGTGACCTGGCCAAGGCCGCCGAGCTGCGTTACGGCCGCATCCCCGAGGTCGAGAAGAAACTCGACGCGGCGGTGCCCCAAGCCGAGGCGCGTGAGGACGTGATGCTCAAGGAGGAGGTCGGGCCCGACGACATCGCCGAGGTGGTGTCGGCGTGGACCGGCATCCCCGCCGGCCGGATGCTCGAGGGCGAGACCGCCAAGCTGCTGCGCATGGAGGACGAGCTGGGCAGGCGCGTCGTCGGCCAGAAGAAGGCCGTGCAGGCCGTCTCCGACGCCGTCCGCCGCAGCCGCGCCGGGGTCGCCGACCCGAACCGGCCCACCGGCTCGTTCATGTTCCTTGGGCCCACCGGTGTCGGTAAGACCGAGCTGGCGAAGGCGCTGGCCGAATTCCTGTTCGACGACGAACGCGCGATGGTCCGCATCGACATGAGCGAGTACGGCGAGAAGCACTCGGTGGCCCGCCTCGTCGGTGCGCCTCCCGGCTACGTCGGTTACGACCAGGGCGGTCAGCTGACCGAGGCGGTACGGCGTCGGCCGTACACGGTGATCCTGTTCGACGAGATCGAGAAGGCCCACCCGGATGTGTTCGACGTGCTGCTGCAGGTGCTCGACGAGGGCAGGCTGACCGACGGCCAGGGCCGCACGGTCGACTTCCGCAACACCATCCTGATCCTGACGTCCAACCTGGGCGCCGGTGGTTCGGAGGAGATGGTGATGGCGGCGGTGCGCTCGGCCTTTAAGCCTGAGTTCATCAACCGCCTGGACGACGTCATCATCTTCGACGGGCTCAACCCCGAGGAGCTGGTTTCGATCGTCGACATCCAGCTTCAGCAGCTGGCCAAGCGGCTGGCGCAGCGCCGCCTCACCCTCGAGGTGTCGCTGCCTGCGAAGAAGTGGCTCGCCAGCGCGGATTCGATCCGCTCTACGGCGCCCGCCCGCTGCGCAGGCTGATCCAGCAGGCGATCGGCGACCAGCTGGCGAAGCTGTTGCTGGCTGGTGACGTGCACGACGGCGACGTGGTGCCCGTCAACGTGAGCGCCGACGGCGACGGGCTGGTGCTCGGCTGATCTGAAGCGCCGAGACTGCGGTCAGATCGCGAATTCCCACTCAGGGGCGATCTGGCCGCAGTTTCGCGTTCGGGGGCGATACTCGTGTGACTGGAGAGACGCATGACAGTCGACGAGACGCGGTTGTGACCAACTTGAGTTCGAGCGAAAGCGGTACCAGCAAGTAGGCTAGGACCAATGGTCCCGCTCTGGTTCACGCTGTCCGCGCTCTGCTTCGTGGGTGCGGCCGTGCTGTTGTACGTCGACATCGACCGTCGACGCGGGCTCGGCCGCCGCCGCAAGTCATGGGCGAAATCGCACGGCTTCGACTACGAACACGAGTCCGCCGACATCCTCAAGCGCTGGAAGCGCGGGGTGATGTCGACCGTCGGCGACGTCAACGCCCGCAACGTGGTGCTCGGACAGATCCGCGGCGAGGCCGTTTTCATCTTCGACCTTGAGGACGTCGCGACGGTGATCGCGCTGCACCGCAAGGTCGGCACGAACGTGGTCGTCGACGTGCGCCTCAAGGACATCAAGGAACCGCGCGAGAACGACATCTGGCTGCTCGGCGCCATCGGGCCGCGGATGGTCTACTCCACCAACCTCGACGCCGCCCGGCGCGCCTGCGATCGCCGGATGGTGACGTTCGCCCACACCGCGCCGGACTGCGCCGAGATCATGTGGAACGAGCAGAACTGGACGCTGGTCAGCATGCCGGTCACCAGCACCCGCGCCCAGTGGGACGAGGGCCTGCGGACCGTGCGGCAGTTCAACGACCTGCTACGCGTCCTGCCGCCCGTCCCGCAGCCCGCCGCCAGTCAGCCGGCGCCCAGGCGCAGCGGCTCGCCGAGCCGTCCGCTCAAGCCGGCCCCCGCGCCCCGTGCCGAGATGGCCGCGGGCCGCGCCGACGTGCCGACCGGCCGCGCCGACGTCACCCGCTACCCCCAGCGGCCCGAGGCCGCTCGCGCCGAAGGCCCCGCCGCGGGACGCGCCGGCGGTCCGTCCCCGGTGCGTGCCGAGCCGTCGCGCCGTCCGCCGCAGGCCCGCAACGCCAGGCAGTCGCCGCACTACCACCGCTGACCTTCCGCGGTTGTCGGGCGGCATACGCCGCCAAGTAACCTGTCGGCATGACCCGCCCCGTCGCACTGATCACCGGACCGACGTCCGGACTGGGTGCGGGATTCGCCCGTCGCTACGCCGTCGACGGCTACGACCTGGTGCTCGTCGCCCGTGACGCGGGCCGCCTCGAACAGCTCGCGTCGGAGTTGCGCGCCGAGGCAGGCGCCACCGTCGAGGTGATCCCGGCCGACCTCGCCGTCGCCGACGACCGCGCCAGGGTCGCCGACCGGCTCGCCGCCGGGGTCCAGGTGCTGGTCAACAACGCCGGATTCGGCACCGCGGGCGAATTCTGGACCGCCGACCTCACGCTGCTGCAGTCCCAGCTGGACGTCAACGTCACCGCGGTGATGCAGCTGACGCACGCGGCGCTGCCGCCGATGCTCGCCGACCACCGCGGCACCGTGATCAACGTCGCCAGCGTCGCAGGACTGCTGCCGGGCCGCGGATCGACGTACTCGGCGTCCAAGGCCTGGGTGATCGCGTTCAGCGAGGGGCTGGCCAACGGCCTCGGCGGAACCGGCGTCGGCGTGCACGCGCTGTGTCCTGGCTTCGTGCGCACCGAATTCCACGCCCGCGCAGGCATCGAGATGGCAGGCACCCCGTCGTTCCTGTGGCTCGAGGTCGACGACGTGGTGCGGGACTGCCTTGCCGCCGTCGCCAAGGACAAGGTCCTCATCGTGCCGGGTGTGCAGTACAAGGCGCTCACCACCGGTGGCCGGGTGGTTCCGCGAAACCTGGTGCGCGCCATGACGAAAGTGGTGGGCAAGGGCCGTGGCAGGACCTGACCCCGACCGTGAACACCAGTGCGTAGGCTGATCGCGCTCGTCGCCGCCGTGCTCCTCACCGCGGTGTCCGGTTGCTCCGATGACGCTGCGACCCACGAGAACCACTACGGCGCACAGGCCGCGGCCATCGGCGAGTCGCAGTCGGTGCTGGGCTGGAACCTCTCGGTGGCGAACCTGCGGTTCGACGGCGACTTCGTGCTGGTCGACGTCGACGCCGCCCGCAACGCCGACGACGCCGCCCCCGCGGACAGCCTGCGCTTCGGTCTCTACGGCGCGCTGTACCACCCGATCGAGGCCAACGCGGTCGGCGGCTGCCGGGACGCCGCGACGCTGGACATCCGGCCCGCCGCGGCCCCGACCCCCGACCGGCTCAGCGGCACCGTCTGTCTGGGCCCGATGCGCGACCAGAGCCAGGTGCGCGGTGTCTACGTCTATTCGCCCAAGGACCGGGTGCCCGGCACCACCGTCGCCTATCCCGCCGCGTTCCCGGTCGGGCTGGTGCCCACCCCCGGCACGGACACCGGGCTGAGCCTGAAGACCACCAGCGTCGACGCCTTCGACGCCGACGGCGCGCAGATCGCTCCGACCGCCATCGGTGAGCCGGACGCGTTCACAGGCGACGGCTACATGCTGATGGGACTGGATATCACCAGCGTTTCGACCCGCTACCGCGACGACGCCGTGCGGCGCGGCGGCCCGCTGATGGTGGTCGTCGGACCCACGCTCCCGCCGCCGGGACTGAGCTATGCGTGCTCGACATACGGGTCCTCGGTGCTGGTGCTGCCGGATTCCTCACGGGACGCGGTCGCACTCAACGCGTCGCTGTGCACGCAGGGCAACATGAACGCCGCGCTGCTCTACGCCACGGTCTCGGTGGTCGGTACCCACGCCGCGCTGTGGACCACCCGTGGCTGACTCCGACGCGCCGGGACCCACCGAGTGGCACGCGACGCCCGGGGTCGGGCCGTGGCCCGGGCACGCGCCCACCGATCCGCGCTACGACCCGGACCTGTTGCGCGACGGCGACACCCGCAACGTCGTCGACGCCTACCGGTACTGGACGCGCGACGCGATCATCGCCGACATCGACCGGCGTCGCCATCCGCTGCACATCGCGATCGAGAACTTCGGCAACGACGCCAACATCGGCGCGGTGGTGCGCACGGCCAACGCGTTCGCCGTCGACACCGTGCACATCGTCGGCCGCCGGCGCTGGAACCGCCGCGGCGCCATGGTGACCGACCGCTACCAGCGGCTGCGCCACCACGACAGCACCGCCGAACTGCTGGCGTTCGCGGCGGACGCCGGCCTGACCGTCGTCGCGGTCGACAACGTCCCGGGCGCGACCCGCCTCGAGCAGGCGACCCTGCCGCGGCACTGCCTGCTGATCTTCGGGCAGGAAGGCCCAGGCATCACCGGGGATGCGAAAGCCGGTGCGGCATCAACTGTCTCGATTGCACAGTTCGGTTCGACCCGCAGCATCAACGCCGCGGTGGCCGCCGGCATCGCCATGCACGCTTGGGTCGTCGAGCACGCCGACCTCGGCCTGGCCTGGTAGCGGCGCGCTGCGCAGCAACAGCCACACGCCGAGCGCCGACACCAGCATCAGCACCGCGCCGACGCCGGAGGCGAAGGCCAGCCCGGAGGTGAACGCCTCCTGCGCGGCCGTGCGCAGCGCATCACCCTGGCCGGCGGGCAGTCCTTCGGAGACCTGTACCGCGGCGGCCAGCGAGTCCTGGGCGTGCGCGGCCGCGGCCGCCGGAATGCCGGGCGGCACGATGAACCCGCGGTAGACGCCGGTGACGATCGACCCGAGGACGGCGATGCCCAGCGCCATGCCGAGCTCGTAGGCGGTCTCGGACACCGCGGCCGCCGCGCCCGCGCGTTCCTTGGGCACGCTGGCCAGGATGACGTCGCTGGCGACGGTGAAGGCGAGCCCGAGCCCGACACCGACGATGAACAACGTCACGCCCAGTTGCGGATACGGCGTGTCGGGACGGATCAGCGTCAGCGTCGCCATCGCCAGCCCGACCATCGTCAGGCCCGCCGTCAGCACCGCCCGCCGGCTCAGGTACCGCACCGCGACACCGGCCAGCACGCCGAACACCGTGGCCGCCACCGCCGCAGGCACCTCGGCCAGCCCGGCCTGCAGCGGGCCGTACCCCTTAACCAGCTGAAAGAACTGCGAGAGGAAGAACACCAGGCCCGAAAGTCCCAGCACGGAGAGCAGATTCGCGCCGACCACACCGGAGAAGGCGCGGTTGGCGAACAGCCGTACGTCGATCAGCGGGCTGGGTAGCCGCAACTGGCGCCGCACGAACCACGTCAGCGCCGCGGCGCCGAGCACCGCCGCGAGGGCGCCGTCGATCCGGAAGCCATGTGCGGCAGTCTCTTTGATGGCGTAGACGACGGCGAGGATCCCCGCCATCGACAGCCCGACCGACGGCAGGTCCCACGGACCAGGATGCGGATTGCGGTGCTCCGGGAGCAGCAGCACGCCGCCAACCACCAGCATGACCATCACCGGTACGTTGATCAGGAAGACCGAGCCCCACCAGAAGTGCTCGAGCAGCACACCGCCCAGCACGGGGCCGAGCGCCGCGCCCGCGGAGAACGTCGCCGCCCAGATGCCGACGGCCAGTGAACGTTCGCGAGGTTCGGCGAAGATGGTCCGGATGAGCGCCAGCGTGGCAGGCGCCAGCGTCGCGCCGGCGACACCCTGAAGCGCGCGGCCCGCGATCAGCAGTTCGGCGGTCGGCGCGTAGGCGGTCAGCGCCGATACGGCGCCGAATCCGATCGCACCGAAGAGCAGCAGCCTGCGCTGCCCGATCCGGTCGCCGAGGCTGCCCATCGTGATGAGGAGGCTGGCCAGGACGAAGGAGTAGATGTCACCGATCCAGAGGATCTCGGTGGCGGTGGCGCCGAGGTCGCGGCTGATGAAGGGGGTGGCCAGCGCCAGCACCGTGCCGTCGATGCCGATCAGCAGCACCGCCAGGGTCAGGATGCCCAGTGCGAACCAGCGGCGGCTCATGGGGTCTTCACTCCGTTCAGTAGCAGCTCGGTGATCATCCGGTTGAAGTCGCGGGCCGGCACCCGGCCCACCTGGCTGGCCCAGCCGTAGCCGGCGACCAGGCTGTAGAGAGCCTCGGTCAGCCACGCGGCGGTGAGGTCGGGACGGAACTCCCCGGCGCGCTGGCCTCGCTCGAACAGCCGGGTCATCTCGGCGTCGACCTCGGCCCAGCCCTCGAGCGAGGCGTCCATGTCGACGTCCTGGCTCTGGCTGTATAGCAGCGCGAGATACGGAGACACCGGCTCGCACGCGGCCACCAGCCTGCGCAGCGCGTCGGTGGCCGAATCCTCCTGCAGCCGTGCGGTGTCCAGGGCACCGCGCATCTCGGCGATGGCGAGGTCGTCCAGCGCGGCGAGGAGCGCGGGCTTGCCGGCGAAGTGCCGGTGCAGCGTGGCGCGGCTGACGCCGACGGCCGCGGCGATCTCGTCCTGGGTGGCGTTGGGCCGACGTCCGAGGAAGTCCGCGGCCGCCCGCAGCAGGTTCTCGCGATCAACGGCCATGAGACGACTATAGCGCGAATGAGACGAATTTGTCTCACGGCATTACGCCGAGCGACCCTCCCGCGGGCCGCCCGGTGAGGCAGGATCAATGCCATGGATCAGCTGTGGGCCAATCGCGCGGCCAGTGCCGAAGCCGCGATCACCAAGCGCCATCTCAAGCGGCTGTGGGGCCTGCCGGGCACCCAGCTCGGGGTGGTGGCCTGGCCGTCGGCGCGGCGCTACTCGTGGTTCGGCACCTGGCACTACTGGTGGCAGGCCCATCTGCTGGACTGCCTCGTCGACGCGCAGGTGCGCGACCCCCAACCGGAGCGGCAGGCCCGGATCGCCCGCCAGATCCGGTCACATCGCCTGCGCAACAACGGCTCCTGGGTCAACGACTACTACGACGACATGGCCTGGCTGGCCCTTTCCCTGGAACGGGCCTGCCGGCTGGCCGGAGTGGAGAAGCCGCGGGCGCTCAAGAAACTGGCCGATCAGCTCGTCAACGCCTGGGTACCCGAGGACGGCGGCGGCATCCCGTGGCGCAAGCAGGACCAGTTCTTCAACGCCCCGGCGAACGGCCCGGCCGCGATCTTCCTGGCGCGCTACGACGACCGGTTGCGCCGCGCCCAGCAGATGGCGGACTGGATCGACGAGGTGCTCATCGACCCCGACAGCCACCTCGTCTTCGATGGCATCAAGGCCGGTTCGCTGGTGCGCGCCCAGTACACCTACTGCCAGGGCGTCGTGCTCGGACTCGAGGTGGAACTCGCGGCGCGCACCCAGGACGACGACCACGCACCCCGGGTACACCGGCTCGTCGACGCCGTCCGCGAGCATATGGCGCCCGACGGGGTGCTCAAGGGGGCCGGCGGCGGCGACGGCGGCCTGTTCCACGGCATCCTGGCGCGCTACCTGGCCCTGGTCGCCACCGATCTTCCGCAGCGCACCCCGGAGGACGCCGCCGCCCGCGACACCGCCCGCGATCTGGTGCTGACCTCGGCGCAGGCCGCGTGGGACAACCGGCAGACCGTCGACAGCCTGCCGCTGTTCGGCGCGTTCTGGGAGCGCACCGCCGAGGTGCCGACGGTCGCCGGCAAGGAGGCGCAGTTCGTCGAGGGCGCCGTCAACGCCTCCGAGATCCCCGAGCGCGACCTGTCCGTGCAGCTGTCGGGCTGGATGCTGATGGAGGCCGCGCACACCGTCGCCGAATCGCCGGCCCCCACGCAGTGACGACGGCCTTCCCGAGGATCGTCCGCCTGCTGCCGACCCGGTTCAGCCGGGACCCCAGCACGCCGCGATCCACCGAGAACACCGCGGCCGCACTGCTGCTGCTGTTCACCCTGCTGGCCATCGGTTGGGCGAATTCGCCATGGGCCGAGACCTACTCGGCGTTCTGGGACACCGACGTCGGGTTGAGCTTCGGCGAATACCACACCGAGATGTCGGTCAAGCACCTGGTCAACGACGGCCTTATGGCGTTCTTCTTCTTCATCGTCGGCCTCGAGGTCAAGGCCGAGTTCGCGATCGGCGAGCTGACCGACCGATCGCGCGCCGCGGTGCCGGTGGTCGCCGCCGTCGCCGGGCTGATCCTGCCCGCCGTGATCTTCTTGGCCTTCAACCCCTCCGGCGACGACGCCCAGGCCTGGGGTGTGGTGATCTCCACCGACACCGCCTTCCTGGTCGGCGCACTGGCGGTGATCAAGCCGAAATTCCCCGCGCGGCTGCGCATCTTCCTGCTGACCCTTGCGGTGGTCGACGACGTCGGCGCGCTCGGCGCCATCGCGCTCTTCTACACCGACGACCTGCGGGTGACCCCGCTGATCGTCGCCATCGTCCTGATCGGCGCCCTTGCCGGGGTGCGGTTCCTGCCCCGGCTGCGCGGCCCGGCGTACGCCGCGCTGGGCTTCGCGCTGTGGATCGCGCTGTACATCGCCCACGTGCACCCCACCCTCGCCGGCGTCGCCGTCGCGCTGCTGATCCCCGTCTTCACGCCGGAACGGCGCCAGGTGGAACAGACCGTCGACCTGATCCGCGCGTTCCGCCAGTCACCCAACCCCGAGTACGCCCGCGCGGTCACCCGCGGACTGCGCGAGTCGATCTCGATCAACGAGCGCCTGCAGACCGCCGTCGGCCCGTACGTCTCGTTCCTGGTGCTGCCGATCTTCGCGCTGGCCAACGCGGGCGTCCGACTGGACGAGGCGACCGTCATGGCCGCGCTGCAATCCACTCTGATGTGGGGCATCGTCGCGGGCCTGGTGCTCGGCAAGTTCGTCGGCATCACCGCGGCCACCGCCCTGATGCGGGCCACCGGCCTGGGCCAGCTCTCGCCGGGGATGTCGCTGCGACGGGTGGCCGGCGGCGCGCTGCTCTCCGGCATCGGGTTCACCATCTCGCTGTTCATCGTCGACCTCGCGATCGACGACCCGCTGAAGCAGGACGAGGCGCGGGTCGGCGTGCTGATCGCCTCGGTGCTGGCCTTCGTGCTGGGATGGGCGTTCTTCCGGATCACCGACCTGATCAGCCCTCCGGAGGCGGTCGGCATGAAGCTCGTCCGCCCGATCGACCCCGACCGCGACCACGTCAAGGGGCGGCCGGACGCGCCGCTGAGTCTCGTCGAGTACGGCGACTACGAATGCCCGTTCTGCAGCAGGGCCACCGGGGCGATCGACGAGGTGCGGGCACATTTCGGCGACCGGCTCATCTACGTGTGGCGGCACCTGCCGCTGGAGCGGGCACATCCGCGGGCCTTCGACGCCGCCCGAGCCGTGGAGGGCGCCGCCCTGCAGGGCAAGTTCTGGGAGATGGGCCGGGAACTGTTCGCCCACCAGGACGACCTGGAGTGGTCGGACATGTACCGCTACGCGGTCGGCGTCGGCCTCGACATCGAGCGTTTCGACCAGGACGTGCGGGTGCACGCGTCGAAGGTGCTGCACCGGGTGCAGGACGACGCGCAGGACGCCGAGGTGATGGACCTGAACTCCACCCCGACATTCTTCGTCAACGGCAAGCGGCACAAGGGCCCGTGGGATGCGGCCAGCCTGATCCGCGCGCTGGAAGCCGGCCGCGGAGGCGATGTGACCGAGGCTCGGCGCTGAGCACCCGCCCAGTACCGTGGTCGGCGTGAGGGACGTGTTCGCCGACCTGCTCGCGGTCTGGCGCGACGGCGGCACCGCGGGGCTCGCGACGGTGGTCCGGACCTTCCGCTCGGCGCCACGCCCGCCCGGCGCGTCGATGGTGGTGGCGCCCGACGGCACGGTCAGCGGATCGGTGTCCGGCGGCTGCGTCGAGGGCGCGGTGTACGAGCTGGCCGGTGAGGTCGTCGCCGACGGCACGCCGCGGCTGCAGCGCTATGGCGTCAGCGACGATGACGCCTTCGCCGTCGGTCTGACGTGCGGCGGCATCCTCGACGTGTTCGTCGAGGCCGTCTCGCAGCACACGTTCCCCGATTTCGACGCGGTGGTCGAGGACATCGAGGCCCATCGCCCGGTGGCGACCGCGACCGTCGTCACCCATCCCGACCCGTCGTGGGTGGGACGGCGGCTGGTGGTCCGGCCCGACTCCGCAGACACTCCCGTCACCGGCACGCTCGGGTCGGCCCGGGCGGACGCGGCGGTCACCGACGACGCCCGCGGGCTGCTCGACGCAGGCCGCAGCGAGGTGCTGACCTTCGGACCCGACGGCGAGCGGCGCGGCGTGGGTATGGAGGTGTTCGTCGCCGGCCACGCACCGCGGCCGCGGATGCTTGTGTTCGGGGCGATCGACTTCGCCGCGGCGGTGGCCTGGCAGGGGTCGCTGCTCGGCTACCGCGTCACGGTGTGCGACGCCCGGGCGGTGTTCGCCACTCCCGCGCGCTTCCCGACCGCCGACGACGTGGTGGTCGACTGGCCGAACCGCTACCTGGCGGCGCAGGCAGAGGCGGGCGCCGTCGACGGCCGCACCGTGATCTGCGTGCTCACCCACGACCCCAAGTTCGACGTGCCGCTGCTCGAGGTGGCGCTGCGGCTGCCGCAGGTCGGCTACATCGGCGCGATGGGATCGCGGCGCACGCACACCGACCGGCTCGACCGGCTGCGGGCGGCCGGGCTCACCGACGCCGAACTGGCACGGCTGGCCAGCCCGATCGGCCTCGACCTCGGCGCACGGACCCCCGAGGAGACCGCGGTGTCGATCGCGGCGGAGATCATCGCGCGGCGCTGGGGCGGCACCGGGCGACCGCTCGGCGCCACCGGCGGCCCCATTCATCACGAGCACGACGAGCCCAGCGTCTTGCCTTCATGATCGGCCAGAGACGACACTGAGCGGTATGGAACAGTACCGCCGCGGCGACCTGGTGTTCGACGTCAAGGACGTGGGTCCCGCCGACGGGCCGGTGGTGGTGCTGCTGCACGGCTTCCCGCAGCACAACGACAGCTGGGACGCCGTCATCGCCCGGCTGAGCGCGCAGGGTTTCCGCTGCCTGGCGCCCAATCAGCGCGGCTACTCGCCCGGCGCCCGGCCGCGGCGGCGGCGCGACTACAAGACCACCGAACTGATCGCCGACGTCGGCGCGCTGATCGACGCCAGCGGTGCGGACAAGGTGCACGTGGTCGGCCACGACTGGGGCGCCGCCGTCGCCTGGGGTGTCGCATCGGAGTACCCCGACCGGCTCGCCACGGTGTCACCGGTGTCGGTGCCGCACCCCGCGGCGTTCCTCAAGTCCATGCCGACCAGCAAGCAGGGCCTGGCGTCCTGGTACATGTACGTCTTCCAGCTGCCGTGGCTGCCGGAGTTCCTGCTCACCCGCAACGGCGGCGCCATGTCGACGAAGTCGCTGCAGCGCATCGGTCAGACCCGGGAAGCCGCCGAACGCGACACCCGCGCCATGCTCGAGCCGGGCGCGATGACCGCAGGCCTGAACTGGTACCGGGCCATGCCGTTGACCGACCTGCGGCGGGCGGGCGGCAAGATCACCGTGCCGACGATGTACGTGTGGAGCGACAACGACGCGGCGCTGCTGCCGAAGGCCGCCTACGAGACCGAGCGATACGTCGCGGCGGACTACCGCTTCGAGGTGATGCCCGGCGTCTCGCACTGGATTCCCGAGGAGAAGGCCGACGAGCTGTCGGACCTGCTGCTCGAGTGGTTCGCGGCCCACCCGATCGCCTGACTCGACAGCCGTCGATTAGGTTGAGCGGGTGACTGATTCCGGTAAGCCCGAGATCGCATTCCCGTCCCGCGTCGGCGTCTGGTGGGCCAGCGAGACCTGGTCGATCACCGACGCGCAGGACGTGGCGCGGGAGATCGAGGCACTCGGCTACGGCTCGCTGTTCATCCCCGAGGTGACCGGCAAGGAATGCCTGACGCAGTCGGCGGCCTTCCTCTCGGCGACCGACCGCCTGGTGGTGGGCACCGGCATCGCGAACATCCACATCCGGCTGCCGTCCGCCGCCGAGACCGGTGGCCGCACCCTCAACGCGCAGTATCCCCATCGCTTCGTGCTGGGCCTCGGCGTGAGCCACGCGCCGCTCGTCGAACACGGGATGGGCGGAACGTATGCGAAGCCGCTGGCGACGATGCGCACCTACCTCGACAAGATGGCGGCGGTGTCCGAGATGATCGAGCCGGGCGCTCCCCGCCCCACCCGCCTGCTGGCCGCGCTCGGCCCGAAGATGATCGAACTCTCCGGCACCCACGCCGACGGCGCGCACCCGTATCTCGTCACTCCGGCGCAGACGCAGACCACCCGCGACATCCTCGGGCCGGACAAGTGGATCGTCTCCGAGCAGGCCGTCGCGTTCGGCGGCACCGACGAGGACCAGTTGCAGCGCGCGCACCAGCACCTCGACGTGTACAGCGGGCTGCCGAACTACCGCAACTCGTGGCTGCGGCAGGGCTTCGACGAATCCGACCTGGTGCGCGGCGGCTCGGACCGGCTGGCCCGTGGCGTCGTCGGCATGGGCTCGGTCGAGGATGCGGCGGCCTCGATCACCGCGCATCTGGACGCCGGCGCCGACCACGTCGTGGTGCAGGTGCTCGGGGACAACCCGATGGCCGACCCGCGGCCCGCGCTGCGGGAACTGGCCAAGGCACTTCCGCTGGGGTGAAGCTCTAGTCGTAGATGACGTCGAGCCCCTTGCGCCTCAGGTCGGCGAGGCCGTCGCGCATGGCCTGGAGCTGCTCGGCCGAGTGCCCCACCCAGTCCGTCAGCTCGCCGGCGATCTTCACGGGCTGGCGGGTGCGGTAGGAGCGGGTCGGATTGCCGGGCAGCTTCTTGTCGGTGACGTTCGGGTCGTCCTCCAGTTCGCCTTCCGGTTCCACGATGTAGATGCGGCACGGGCCTTCGCCGGCCGCCATCTCGGCCCCCCACACCGCGGCGTCGAGCGTCTGCGTCACGTAGACGTGGTTCATGATGCGGCCCGCTTGGTAATTCGATTCCCGTCCGGGCACCAGGAGATCGCCCACCGACAGGTCGGCCCTGGTGCCGTGCAGGTACGCACCCGTCGGGTGCACCTCGAACGGTTTCGGCGTGTTCGTCACTCTCAACCCCCATAGATCGTTGCTGGCCGGAGGATTGTGCAGCACGAACGGGGTCTTGCGGCAAGCCCCCACCCCTGCCCTAAAGTGAGAGTGGGAAGAGGCGTTTCGGCCCGGCGGCTCGGCCGCGAAAGTCCTACTGTGGCTCACCCTCGGGTCGGGCTGTCGTCGACCGGAGGCCCGACGGGACATCGAGGTGGCTGTTGTCGGTCGCCGCCCAGCTGGCCAGGAGCGTGAGGTTGTCGGCGGACTTCGATGCCGGTTCGGCGGTGTAGGCGGTCAGCGAAAGGCCCGCGGCCCCAGGGATGTCCATGACGTCGTAGGCCAGCTCGAGCTCGCCCACGGCGGGGTGGCGGAAGGTCTTGGTGCCGCTGTAGTGGGTGCGGACGTTGTGTGTCGCCCAGCGTTGACGGAACTCGTCCGACTGGGTCGACAACTCGCCGACGAGGGCGGACAACGCGGCGTTCCCCGGAGTCCGGCCGGCCTCGGTGCGGAGCAGAGCGACCGCGACGTTGGCCGCGCCGTCCCAGTCGGGGTAGAAATCGCGGGCCGCGGGATTCATGAATGCGAAACGGGCGAGGTTCGGGACCTCGGGTTCGGCGTCGTAGGCCGGTGAGTAGAGCGCCTGGCCGAGCATGTTGGCGGCCAGCAGATCCATGCGGCCGTTCCGCACGATCGAGGCGACCCCGGTCATTCCGTCGAGCACCCGCTGGATGCTGGGGCTCAGGCGTTGTCGTTTCACGCTCGCCGTCCGGCTGCGCGGGGAGGCGTTGGCGGCACGGGCCAAGCGGTGCAGGTGCAGCCGTTCGGCCTCGTCCAGCTGCAGGGCGTTGGCGATCGCCTCCAGCACCGTCTCCGACACCCCGGCGAGGTTGCCCCGTTCGAGGCGGTTGTAATAGTCCACGCTCACCCCAGCCAGCGCGGCCACTTCTTCACGGCGCAGTCCGGGCACGCGGCGGGTGCCATACGACGGCAGGTTGACCCGCTCAGGGGAGATCCTGGCGCGCCGGGTCACGAAGAATTCCCGGATGTCGCTCCTGTCCATGAGCCCAGGGTAGGCAGTCTCCGCCCGGTCAGGGGTGCCCTGCCAGTACATGGCACAGCCGAACCTGTTACCGGCCTACGAGAACGGGTTTCGTGGTCACCGGAAGAAGCCGAAGGGCATCACCCGGTAACCGAGGAGCCGAACAAACATGCACCCATCTCGCAGCGACAGCAGCACCCGGCTGCCGCTGTTGGTCCACGTCCTGGCCGCAGGGATCTTCCTCATGGGCACAACCGAATTCATGCTTGCCGGCGTACTTCCCGAGGTGGCCGCCGACCTCGGCGTCAGCGTCGCGAAGGCAGGACTGCTCATCACCGCGTTCGCGGTCGGCATGATCGTCGGCCCACCGGTCATGGCGTTGGCCACACTGCGGATGCCCGCGCGCGCCACCCTGGTCGGCGCGCTGACGGTGTTCGCCGCCGGGCATGCGGTGGCAGCGGTCAGCGAGTCCTTCGCCGTGCTGACCGTGGCGCGCGTCATCACTGCGCTGGCCACCGGGACGTTCTGGGCGGTCGGTGCGGTGGTGGCCGCCGCGGCGGCCGGTCCCGCAGCCGGTGCGCGAGCGCTGGCAGTGATGTCGGGGGGCTTGAGCCTGGCCGTGGTGGCTGGTGTGCCGCTGGGCACCTTCGCCGGCCTGCTCACGGGGTGGCGGGTTCCGTTCTGGCTGCTGGCCGGCCTGTCAGTGATCGTGGCTGTCGCCGTGCATCGACTCGCGCCCGCCACCAACGGCGACCGATCCGCCGAGCTGTCCGTCCGGGGTGAGGTCGAGGCGATACGCCCTTGGCGGGCGTGGGCGATGCTGGCGGCGATCGTGTTGGCCCAGGCCGGCTTCCTCGGCACCTACAGCTTCATCAGCCCGTTGTTGACCGGTCGCTCCGGTGTCCCCGAAGCGCTTGTGCCCGTCGTGCTGGCGGGGCTGGGGATCGGCGCACTGATCGGTACCGCCGTCGCGGGTCGGTTCGGAGACCGTCATCCGCTGGCCGTCATCGCCCTGGCGACGACGTCATCGGCAGCGGCGATGCTGGCACTTGCGGCCGCAGCCGGCCACACGACGATCGCGGTCACTCTCGTGGTGCTGCTCGGCGCGTGCGGACTCGGCGCCAACCCGGTGTTGATCGCCCAGGTCCTTCGTCACGCCGGCGGTGGTTCGACCCTGGCGTCCTCGATGGCGACTGCCGCGTTCAACATGGGCACCGCGGGCGGATCCGCACTCGCGGGCGCCATGCTCTCGACACCGCTGGGGCTGACCGGACCGGCCGTCCTCGGTGCACTGCTCACCGGTTCCGCCCTGATGCCGCTGACGCTACTGGCCGTCGCCAACCGCTGGGCCGGGCATGGTCGGCGCCTCCACCGCACGCCGAAGTCAATGCCTGACCGGCAATTCGAATACCAACGATAGGAGTGGACATGACGATTGACGTCAACCGAAACCGTAAGACAATCGATCGCAACACCTTTCGCCGACGCACACTGACAGCCGCCGCATCGGCGGTGGCAATTCTGGCCGCTGCCGGTTGCACGGCCGCCAAGCCCAGCGGCACACCTGCACCGTCGGTGCCCGCGGCCGCGACACCGGATCTGCCACCCGGTGACACCAGTCGAGGCGCGGACAACTTCTACAGCAGCGACCAGGTGACGGTTCAGAAGGTCACCTTCAAGAACCAGTACCAGATGAATGTCGTGGGAAACCTGTTCGTGCCCAAGGACATGGCACCCGACTCCAGGGCTGCGGCGATGGTCGTCGGTCATCCGATGGGAGCGGTCAAGGAGCAGAGCGCCAACCTGTACGCCACCAAGATGGCCGAACAGGGGTTCGTCACGATGTCGTTGGATCTGTCGTTCTGGGGTGAAAGCGACGGCCTGCCACGCAATGCCGTGTCGCCGGACATCTACGCCGAAGACTTCAGCGCGGCCGTCGACTATCTGCGCACTCAACCGTTCGTCGACCGCGAACGCATCGGCGCCCTCGGCATCTGCGGCAGCGGCAGCTTCGTCATCAGCGCGGCGAAGATCGATCCGCGGATCAAGGCCGTCGCGACGGTCAGCATGTACGACATGGGCGCCGCAAACCGCGACGGGCTGCGCAACGCCGTCAGCCTCGATCAGCGCCGGGAGGTCCTCGCGCAAGCCGCACAGCAGCGCGACGCCGAATTCGCCGGTGCGCCGACAGAATTCACCGGCGGTACACCCGAGGAACTGTCCGCGGCGTCAACCCCGATCGACCGCGAGTTCTACGACTTCTATCGCACCGCACGCGGACACAGCCCTGACACCAGCACCCATCCCACGCTCACCAGCAACGTCAAGTTCATGAACTTCTACCCGTTCTCCGACATCGAGACCATTTCGCCTCGGCCGATGCTGTTCATCTCCGGTGACCAGGCCCATTCGCGCGAGTTCAGCGAGGACGCCTACCGGCTGGCCGCCGAACCCAAGCAGCTGGTGCTCGTTCCCGGAGCCGGGCACGTCGACCTGTACGACCGGGTCGACCTCATCCCCTTCGAGACATTGGCCACCTTCTTTCGCACCAACCTTGCCTCTGCATGAGGCACCGGTTCAAACGACGAACCCTGATCGGCGGCAAGTCGTCACCCCTGGCCGGACGCGAAAGTGGGAAGAGGATTCCCGCCACCTCAGCCGCCTTTGAGGTAGGCGACTACTCACGCCTTTTCGCCGCTCACGTCGAACCCTTGAATCGTCATCACACGACGAGAGGAAGACGCCATGAGCGACGGAAATGACGAAGGGGCGGAAGGCAAGGCCTTCACCCCGAACCCTGTTTTCTCGAGGGTGCTCGCCGCGGTGGGGGACGGGGGTGCTGTCGCGCTCACCGGCTTCGTGGTGGAGTCGGCGCGGCAGAACTTCCTGCGTCTGCTGTTCGGACTGGACGAGAAGCAGGCCAGCGTCGAGGTGTCGCGCGACGACGTGGTCGAGATCGCGGAGCTGTCCACCTTCGACCTCGGGGCGTCCGTGGTGTGGGTCCGCAGAGGTGCCCTGATTCATCACGGCGTGACTGTGCCGGTTGAGGACTTCCTTGCGCGATGGCGGGCAGGCCAGCAGGTGACCACGAGGCGTTCGGGATTGACGATGCGGACGCGATCGCAGGCCCGCGACACCTGCACGTGCGAGTACTACTGCGACGGCACGCAATGCGTCCCATGCACCTGCAACTGCGTCCGCATGCAATGACCGCGATGGCAGAGCCCGCCCGAGCGAGCGCGGACGGGTACGCCGACGCGCTCGCGTTCGAGGCGCCGTACCTGATCGAGAAACTGGTCAAGGACCATGTCGCCGAGTCGGTTGACCACGCCGAGTTGCTCTTTCGGGAGATCAAGCGCTATTTCGTCGTCACTGAGTGCGATGCCGGCGTCACGTGGTCGATGTATTCTCTGGAGGTCGACGCGGTGTGGCACCAGTTCGTCTTGTTCACCCGCCAGTACATCGACTACTGCCGGGCACACTTCCGCGGATACATCCAGCACGCGCCCAGCAACGCCCCGAAGATCCGGCTGGCCGCGGTCCGGGAACCCTCGACGTTCGAAATGTTCGCGCAGCGATATGCGCAACTGTTCGATGAGTCGCTGCCCGACGTCTGGTACGACGACCGCAATGTGACGCTCGCCCGCCGCATTCTCTTCAGCCGGGCTGACGACCTGACACTTCGCGACGGCGACGACGGGATGGTGGAACTGTTGGATTCCCATGGTGAACCGATCTTCGCAGTCGACCCGGTGGCCCGGGCCGCGCTGGAGTTCATGGCCGACGTCAGGCACTTCTTCGTTCGGGAGTTGCCCGGCGACCTCGACGACGACCAGCGGATCGCGCTCGTCTCGGTGATGGTGGAAAACCGGATCCTGGCGCTCGCCGCCTGACGTCAGCTCATCGCACCGATCCGGTGCACACGAGCGCACTGACGGGCAGTCGGAGCTCGCCGTCGGATCGGAAACGCCTCGTCGCCGACTCGAGGACCTCCAGAAGACGGGCACGTCGTCGTTCGTCGGCGCGGTCGAGCGCCGCCGCGACGGACGGCAGCCGTGCCCGCGTGTACTCCAGGTATGCATGGTGGTCAGCGCAGGACAGCACGGAGTCGACGCGCTCGATGTGAACGTCTTCGAAGCCGGCGCTGCTCACCAGGCGCCGCAGGGTGTCCGGGCGTGCGAGTGCGAACGGGCCGCCCGGGCGCGCGGCAGGCGCCGCGCGCACAGCCAACTCCGATCGGGTCAGGGCAGCCCCGATCAGCGAGAGCCAGGGATTGTCCTGCGCCATCCCCCAGACCGAGGCGCCGACCCGCCCGCCGCTCCTGAGCACCCTGCGCACGTCCTCGAGCACGGAGCGCGGGCGATCGGTCAGCATCAGCAGCATGCCCGCGATCACGACGTCGACCGAGCCGTCGGCGCAGGGGATCTGGTGTGCATCGAACCGGGCGACCGTCACGTTCGCGTGCCGAATCAACCTCGCACGTGCGCGGCGCACCGCCTCGTCAGCGATGTCGCCGGCCAGCACTCGACCGCCGGCACCCACCGCATCGGCCAGCGCTTGGCTCAACTCTCCATCGCCACAGGCGAGCTCGACGACTCGGAGGTGCGTGATGGGCCCGACGGCCGTCAGCAGTCGCCGGGCGTGGTCCGCTGTCACAGCAGGTCAGCGGGGTCGTGGTGCACCGGTATGGGGGCCGCGGTCGACCTAGTCGGCGGCCGGCTCGATCGGCGGGGCCGGGATGCCCGCGCGGCGGGCCGCGCGGCGCCGCTTGATCCACTCGATCAGCATCGGCAGCACCGACACCAGCACGATCGCGATGAAGATCGGTTCGAGCAGCTTCTGGATGATCTCGAACTGGCCGAGCCAGAAGCCCAGCAGTGTCAGACCGACGCCCCACACCACCGCACCGAGGATGTTGTACAGCGCGAACACCGGGTAGCTCATCCGGGCGGCGCCCGCCGTCAGCGGGGCGAGCGTCCGCACGATGGGCACGAACCGGGCCATCACGATCGCGAAGGGTCCGCGCTGCTCGAAGAACAGGTGCGCCTCGTCGAGGTAGCGCTGCTTGAGGAAGCGCGCGTCCGGCTTGAACATCGCGGTGCCGATGTTGCGGCCGATCCAGTAACCGACCTGACCGCCCAGGATCGCCGCGATCGGGATGAACACCAGCAGCTGCCAGAGCTGGAAGTCGGGCACTTCTTTGCCCTGTTCGGCGGCCGCGGCGGTGCCCGCGGCGAGCATGCCTGCCACGAACAGCAGGGAGTCACCCGGCAGGATCGGGAACAGCACCCCGGACTCGACGAAGATCACCACCAGCAGTCCGACGAGCGCCCAGGTGCCGAAGTACCCGAGCAGGGTCATCGGGTCCAGGAATTCGGGCATCAGCGCCAGATGGGTGGTCGGGGTGGTCATGGCACCCCAAGATACCGGCGCGGCCACGGCCTCCCGAAATTCAGCCGCGCGGCCCGGACCGGTGAACTTCCTGCTAACGGGAATCCATCAGGCTATTCGCATAGCTAGGGTTGTATTCATGCCTACCCACACCGCCGTCCAACTGGCTGCCGTCGGCGAGGAGCTGACCCTCGTCGACGTCGAGACCACCGCCCCCGGGCGTGACCACGTCCGCATCGACGTCGCCGCGTGCGGCGTCTGCGGCACCGACCACGCCTTCGTCAACGGCGCCTTCCCCGGGATGACGTGGCCGCTGACGCCGGGTCACGAAGTTGCGGGCACCGTCGCCGAACTCGGCGACGGCGTGGAGGGCTTCGAGGTCGGTGACCGGGTCGCGGTCGGCTGGTTCGGTGGCAACTGCAACCGCTGCGTGCCCTGCCGCAAGGGCTTCTTCATGCAGTGCGAGCGTGGCCAGATTCCCAGCCTGAGCTATCCCGGTGGCTACGCCGAGTCGATCACCGTGCCGGCGACCGCGCTGGCTCGCATCCCCGACGAGTTGTCGTTCGCCGAGGCCGCGCCGATGGGCTGCGCCGGGGTGACCACCTTCAACGCGCTGCGGCAGACCCGTGCCGTGGCCGGCGACCTGGTCGCGGTGCTCGGCATCGGCGGGCTCGGCCACCTCGGTGTGCAATGGGCCAGGGCGATGGGCTTCGAGACCGTCGCGATCGCCCGCGGCGCAGGCAAGGCCGACGACGCCAAGGCCCTCGGCGCGCACCACTACGTCGACTCCACGGCCGGCGACGTCGGCGAGGCGCTGCAGAAGCTGGGCGGGGCGGCGGTGGTGCTCGCGACGGCGGCCAATTCGCAGGCCATGGCCGACACCGTCGGTGGACTCGCCGCACAGGGCGAGCTGGTCATCGTCGGCGTCACCGCCGACCCGTTGCCGATCAGCCCGATGCAGCTGATAACTCCCGGCCTCAGCGTCACCGGCCATCCGTCGGGCACGTCGCGCGACGTCGAGGAGACGATGCGCTTCGCGGTGCAGTCCGGTGTGCGGGCGATGATCGAGGAGCGGCCGCTGGCCGAGGCCGCCGAGGCCTACGCGGCGATGGACTCCGGCCGCGCGCGCTACCGCATGGTCCTCACCATGTGACGACTCGCGATGTGACGCCGGCCGGATCGGCGCATACTGGCCCGTATGCCGATCGCCACGCCCGAGGTGTACGCCGAGATGCTCGGCCGCGCCAAGGAGAACTCGTTCGCTTTTCCCGCCATCAACTGCACGTCGTCGGAGACCGTCAACGCGGCGATCAAGGGCTTCGCCGACGCAGGCAGTGACGGCATCATCCAGTTGTCAACGGGCGGAGCGGAATTCGCTTCCGGCCTGGGCGTCAAGGACATGGTCACCGGTGCCGTTGCGCTCGCGGAGTTCGCGCACGTGATCGCCGAGCGCTACCCGGTGACCGTCGCCCTGCACACCGACCACTGTCCGAAGGACAAGCTGGACACCTACGTCCGTCCGCTGCTGGCGATCTCCGCCGAACGGGTGACGGCCGGCCGCAACCCGCTGTTCCAGTCGCACATGTGGGACGGGTCGGCGGTGCCGATCGACGAGAACCTGTCGATCGCGCGCGAGCTGCTCGCCCAGGCCGTCGCCGCGAAGATCGTGCTGGAGATAGAGATCGGCGTCGTCGGCGGCGAGGAGGACGGCGTCGAGGCCGAGATCAACGACAAGCTCTACACCTCGGCCGAGGACTTCGAGAAGACCGTCGACGCACTCGGAGCCGGCGAGCACGGCAAGTACCTGCTGGCCGCCACGTTCGGCAACGTGCACGGCGTCTACAAGCCGGGCAACGTCAAGCTCAAGCCGGAGGTGCTAGCCGAGGGGCAGCGGGTGGCCGCTGCGAAGCTCGGACTCGATTCGCAGGCAAGGCCTTTCGACTTCGTGTTCCACGGCGGCTCGGGATCGCTGAAGTCGGAGATCGAGGACTCGCTGAAGTACGGCGTGGTGAAGATGAACGTCGACACCGACATGCAGTACGCGTTCACCCGCTCGGTGGCCGCGCACATGTTCACCAATTACGACGGCGTCCTCAAGATCGACGGCGAGGTGGGCAACAAGAAGGTCTACGACCCCCGCAGCTACCTGAAGAAGGCCGAGGCGTCGATGTCGGAGCGCGTCGTCGAGGCGTGCCGGGACCTGCACAGCGACGGCAAGTCGGTCACCGCCGGCTAGTTGGCGGGCGCCTGGCAGATCTTCCACTGGTCGTCGCGGAACTGCAGGTCGAAACTCCGCGTGGAGCGCGTTTGCGGCGCGAAGGCCATGAAGGTGGTGACGTTCGCCTCGGCGTGATCGCCGTTGACCACCACCTGGTCGATGCTGGCGACGACGGGATACTGCTTGGCCGCCGACACCCGGGCGTGGGTGTCGGCCCAGGTCCGGTCGTTGTACTTGACGTAGCTGTCGCGGGTGGCGCCGCAGGTGATGCTGCGCAGCATCGCGAGGTCGCCCTTCTGCATGGCGGCGTCGTAGTTCTGGATGGTCGCGCGGACCTGGTCCTCCTGCGACACCCCACCGTCGGACCCGCGGGTGAGCAGCAACGTGCCGAGGATCGCGATGGCCGCCAGCGCGGCGATCACGAGCACGACGGCCGCGACCCAGCCCCAGCTGCGCTTCTTCGTCGGCTGCGGCGGCCGAGGCTGCTCGCCGCGAGGCGGGATCAGTTGCGGCGTGGCGACTTTCGGCTGACCCGCCGCCTCGCCGCCTGCCGGGGCTGCGGACGTCGCGAACACCTCGGTGGCCGGTTCCTGCGGGCTGTCGATCTTCTGCGTGGTGCCGGCGTCGAAACCGGACGGCGCGGTGAACCGCCGCTCACCGGCTTGCGGGTCGGTCTGCGATTCGGCGGACTGCGGGGTGGACGCGAAGACCTCGGTCGCCGGCTCGTGATCGTGCTCCACCGGCACCAGGACCGCGTCCTCGGGTTCGGCGTCGTGTGGTTCCGGCTCCCTCGGCGTCGACGCGATCACCTCGGTGGCCGGCTCGTGTCCGCCGTCCGCCTGCTGGACGTCGATGATCTCGGTCTCGGCGGCGGACTCGGTGGTCGCCTCGTCAGCGCCCGGCGGGTCGTCGTGCTCGGCCGGCGGGGTCTGCTCCTGCGCGTCGGCCGTCGGCTCGGTCGGCTCTTCGCCTCGTTGCGGCCCTGGTGGGTTCGACATCCCTGCTGCTTTCCTCCTCCGCGCGTCCTACGCCGGAAGCTTATCGACCCGGCGGGGGGTGATGCCGTGGAGTGCCACCCGGGGGCCACACGGCACAATGGCCTCATGACACGGATGGGCGACCTCCTGGGACCGGAGCCGGTGCTGCTGCCCGGCGACATCGACGCCGAGGCCGAACTGGCGGCCGGCGAGAATCCGTCCATCGTGGCCGCTGCGCATCCCTCGGCATCGGTGGCGTGGGCGACGCTGGCCGAACAGGCGCTTGCCGGCGATCAGGCGGTCGCGGCCTACGCCTACGCCAGGACCGGCTATCACCGGGGTCTGGACCAGCTGCGCCGCAACGGCTGGAAGGGCTTCGGCCCGGTGCCGTTCCGCCATGAGCCCAACCGCGGATTCCTGCGGTGTGTGGCGGCGCTGGCCAAGGCCGCCGACACCATCGGCGAGACCGACGAGTACGCCCGTTGCCTGGACCTGCTCGACGACTGCGATCCGTCGGCGCGCGGCGAGTTCGGTCTGGCCTGACCGCAACCGCGCGGCCGGGCTACCAGTTGCTGTTCTCGCAGTTGCAGTCGGCGGCGCCCGCAGGCGGCTCCACCTGCACGGTCGCATGGTCGAGTCCACGGGCGGTCAGCACCGCGCGGGCGTCGTCGAGCACCCGGGCAGAGTCGGCCTCCGACGTGAGGTGCGCGGTGACCATGTCCTTCCCCGGCACCAGGGTCCACACGTGCAGGTCGTGCACCTCAGTGACGCCGTCGACCGCGCACAGCGCCGAGCGCAGTTCCTCGACGTCGATGTGCTGGGGCGAGGACTCCGACAGGATCCGCAGTGCCGCGCGGGCCAGTGCGAACGCCCGTGGTAGCACCCACAGCGCGACGAACACGGCGACCACCACGTCGGCGTACGGCCAAGCCGTGGTGACCGTGACGATGCCGGCGATCAGCACGCCGATACTGCCGACGGTGTCCGCCACGACCTCCATGTAGGCGCCCTTGACGGCAAGGCTCTGCTCGGACTGGGAGCGCAGCAGCAGCACCACGATCGCATTGGCGAGCAGGCCGGCCAGGGCGACCACGATCAGCGGGACACCGGGCACCTCGGGCGCGTCACCGAGCCGCTCGAACGCCTCGTACAGGATGAACGCGGCCACGCCGAGCAGCAGCACCGCGTTGGCGACGGCGGTGAAGACCTCGGCGCGGTGCCAGCCGTAGGTGCGGGCCGGCGAGGCGCTGCCGTGCCGGGCGAGCAGCACCGCGGTCAGCCCCATGAACATCGCGACGAGGTCGGTCAGCATGTGGCCGGCGTCGGCGAGCAGCGCGATCGAGTCGATCCACAGCGCGGTGACCAGTTCGAGGACGAAGAACGCGGACAGGATCGCGGCGGCGATGATCATCCGGCTGACCCGGGTGTCTCCGCCGCCGTGACTGTGGTCGTGTCCGGCGCCCATTCCAGCAATCTATGCGTAAAGACGCATATATCGCAAGGGCCTGCCTAGAGCCAGGCAGACCAGAACCGGGTCAGCTGGTTGCCGACCGCACTCAGCCCCGAGGGCACGCCCGAGAGCTCGAAGAGCCAGTACACCGCGCCGAAGAACCACTGGTTCAGTTCGGGCACGAACAACAGCACCAGCAGGACGAGGAAGCCCCACCCCTTGACCGGCTCGAGCGAGCGCTGGGTGTCGGGGCTCAGGTGCGGTTCGAGTGCGCCGTAGCCGTCGAGCCCCGGTACCGGCAGCAGGTTGAGCAGCGCGCCCGTCACCTGCAGGAAGCCCAGGAACGCCATGCCCGCCCAGAACACCGCGTGCGCCGGGTCGTACAGCAGCCGGGTCACCGTGAGCAGCACGATGGCGAGCGCCACGTTGGCCGCGGGCCCGGCCAGGCTGACCAGCGTCTTCTGCCGGGCGGTCATCCATGACGTGTGCAGATAGACCGCGCCGCCCGGAAGCCCGATGCCGCCGAGGGCGATGAACAGCACCGGTAGGCCCAGCGACAGCAGCGGATGGGTGTACTTGAGCGGATTCAGCGTCAGGTACCCGCGCATCTCGACGCTCTTGTCGCCGAACCGCCACGCCGTGAAGGCGTGCCCGAACTCGTGCAGGCACAGCGACACCAGCCAGCCGGAGATGACGAACACGAACACGCCGGCATAGGCCAGCGGCTCTACGGCGTCGGCGGCCAGCCACGCCAGCACACCGCCCGCCGCGGTGAGGGCGACGATGGCGAGGAAGACCGGGCTCGGCCGCACCGACTGGCGCGGCGTACGGATGCTCACGATTCGACGCTACCGATCTTCGGTAAGAAGGAGCCATGACGACGATCGCGCCTCCCGCGCCGCCCCCTGCGCTGCCGCCGCCGGTCCCGGCCGGCCCCCCGCCGTCGACGCCCATGCGTACGGCGGCCCGGCTGCTGCTCGCCGGCGCGATGGTGTTCGCCGGGGTGAGCCACCTGTTCTGGGCACGCAAAGACTTCCAGGCCCAGGTGCCCAGCTGGGTGACCAGGGCCGCGCCGATCGACGCCGACGGCGTGGTCGTGGCGTCCGGCGCCGTGGAGATCATGCTGGGCGCCGGCCTGGCCGTCCTGCGACGCGACCGGGTGCTCGTCGGGCGGCTGCTGGCGGCGTTCTTCGTCGCGGTGTTCCCCGGGAACATCGCGCAGTACCTCGGCAAGCGCGACGCCTTCGGGTTGGACTCCGACCGCAAGCGCCTGGTCCGGCTGGTGTTCCAGCCGGTGCTGGTGGCCTGGGCGCTGTGGTCGACCGCGGTGCCCAGGTCGCGCTGAGGCCGGCGGGTCAGCCGACCCGCAGCCAGCCCGTGGTGTGCCGGTAGAACGTCGAGCGTTTCACCGGCCGCGGCGCCGCGACGCCGTCGCGGGTCAGCAGCGCCCCCGGGGTACCGAGCTGTACGGCGCGCCCCGACACCCAGCCGCGCGGCCGCCCGCGCGGCGAGAGCACCGCGGCGCGCAGACCCGGCAGCGCCGCCGTCGGTTCGATCCGCACCCCGTGGACGTCGCCGTCGAACAGCACGGTGTCGTCGACGACGGCCTCGCCGAAGAGCACTGTGCCTTCGGGGGAACCCGTCCACGACGCCGTTGCGACCAGCGCGGTACCGGTGTCGTCGCGGATCAGCGGCACCAGCGTCGCGGGCGCGGTCAGTGCGCGCCTCGCCCCGAACCGGCCGGCGACGGCGACTTCGACGTCGAGCCGGTCGGCGCGCAGCAGCCGGGTCAGCACGGCGGCCAGCTGCGCATCGTCCCCACTCACGACCACGCGCCTGCACCGGTCGACCTCGTCGAGTTCGACCGTCGGCAGCATCCGCAGCGGCCGTGGCGCCGCGCGATCGCCGCAGCGCAGCACCGCGACGTCGGTGGTGGTCAAGGAAGCTCCTCGCAAACGGGTATGTGTCCGGTCGGATAAGGTAGCTCACCGGCTGCACACGTCATTTTCACGCACTGAAGCGGAGAAGCCATGCCGGCAATCGTGCTCATCGGCGCCCAATGGGGCGACGAGGGCAAAGGAAAGGCCACCGATCTGCTCGGTGGGCGCGTCCAGTGGGTCGTGCGGTACCAGGGCGGCAACAACGCCGGGCACACCGTGGTGCTGCCCACGGGCGAGAACTTCGCGCTGCACCTGATCCCGTCGGGCATCCTGACGCCCGGGGTGACCAACGTGATCGGCAACGGCGTCGTCGTCGACCCCGGGGTGCTCCTCACCGAGCTGCGCGGGCTCGAGGACCGCGGCGTCGACACCGACCGGCTGCTCATCTCGGCCGACGCCCACCTGCTGATGCCCTACCACGTGGCGATCGACAAGGTGGTCGAGCGATACGCGGGCAGCAAGAAGATCGGCACCACCGGCCGCGGCATCGGACCCTGCTACCAGGACAAGATCGCGCGCATCGGCATCCGGGTGGCCGACGTGCTCGACCCCAACCAGCTGACCGAGAAGATCGAGGCGGCACTGGAACTCAAAAACCAGATGCTGGTGAAGATCTACAACCGCAAGGCCCTCGACGCCGCCGAGGTGGTGGACAACCTGCTGGCCCAGGCCGAGGGGTTCACCCACCGCATCGCCGACGCCCGGCTGCTGCTCAACGCGGCCCTCGAACGCGGCGAGACGGTGCTGCTCGAGGGTTCGCAGGGCACGCTGCTCGACGTCGACCACGGCACGTATCCCTTTGTCACGTCCTCGAATCCGACGGCCGGTGGCGCATCGGTCGGATCGGGTATCGGGCCGACCCGCATCACCACGGTGCTCGGCATCCTCAAGGCCTACACCACGCGCGTGGGATCGGGCCCGTTCCCCACCGAGCTGTTCGACGAGTACGGCGCCTATCTGGCCAAGACCGGCGGCGAGGTCGGAGTCACCACCGGGCGGCCACGGCGCTGCGGGTGGTTCGACGCGGTGATCGCCCGGTACGCCACCCGCGTCAACGGCATCACCGACTACTTCCTGACCAAGCTGGACGTGCTGTCCAGCCTGGAGACCGTGCCGGTGTGCGTGGGCTACCGGGTGAACGGCAAGCGCACCGACGACATGCCGATGACGCAGTCCGACATCGCGATCGCCGAACCGATCTACGAGGAACTGCCGGGCTGGTGGGAGGACATCTCCACGGCGCGCGAATTCGACGACCTGCCCGCCAAGGCTCGCGACTACGTGCTTCGGCTCGAAGAGCTTGCCGGAGCCCATGTTTCGTGTATCGGCGTCGGCCCGGGGCGTGAGCAGACGATCGTCCGCCGCGACATCCTGGCGGCGAAGTGACTTCCCGAGTGGGAGTCGAGGCATGACAGACGACCCGCGGCTGGTCGATCCCGAATACGACAGGCACGGCGGGTTTCCCAACTTCGAACGCGCCGATCCCGGACCAGGTTTCGCGCGGTTCCTGACCGCGATGCGCCGCGCTCAGGACCTGGCGGTGTCGGCCGCTCCGGACAGCGAGACGTGGGAGAAGGCCGCCCAGCACGTCGAGGCGCTCGTCGAGTTGCTCGACCCGTTCGAGGCCGCCGAGGGCGTCGGCCCGGCCAACCGGGTGCCGGAGCTGCCGGGCGCGGGCAGCCTGTTGATGGCGCCGTACCGGGTGACGAAGTTCGACGCCGAAGCCGTCGAACTGACCGTGCAGTTCAGCCGTTTCCACGTCGGCGGCAACTACGCGGTGCACGGCGGGGTGCTGCCACTGATGTTCGACTCGGTGTTCGGGATGGTCATCCACGCCACCGGCAGGCCGATCAGTCGCACCGGCTTCCTGCACGTCGACTACCGCAAGGTGACGCCGATCGACACCACGCTGACGGTGCGGGGCTGGGTCCGCGAGGCACAGGGCCGCAAGTCGTTCGTCAACGCCGAGATGCGCGATCCCGAAGGGAATCTGCTGGCCGAGGCGAACGGCCTGATGATCAGATTGCTGCCCGGACAGCCCTGAGCGTGACACCATGACCGCGTGGTCGAGCATCATCTGCGCAGGCTGACGACGCCCAAGGCCGCGGCAGTGGCGGGGGTGCTGTTCGCGCTGTTGTTCGGCGCCGCACTGATCCTCATCCGCACCGCGCTGCCCGAGGGCGGCGCGCCTGGTTCACAGTGGGTCGACGGGGCCAGTGGCCGGCTGCGGTGGGCGTCGGTGCTGATGCCGTTCGCGGGCATCGCCTTCCTGTGGTTCATCGGCGTCGTCCGCGACGGACTGGGCCGGTACGAGGACAAATTCTTCGCGACCGTGTTCATCGGCAGCGGACTGCTGTTCCTGGCGATGATGTTCACCACCGCGGCGGTCGGGGAGGGCCTGATCGCCACGAGGGTGGTGTCGGTGGATTCCGCGGTGCACACCGAGGTGGCGGCGTTCGGGCAGACACTGCTCAACACGCTGAGCAAGACGTACGCCGTGCGGATGGCAGCGGTGTTCATGATCTCGCTGGCGACGATCTGGCTGCGCACCGGGCTCATGCCGCGTCCGCTGGTGTACGCCACCTACCTGGTGGCGGTGGCGCTGCTGCTCGCCGGTGACGTGAGTGCGTGGCTGGTGCTGGCGTTCCCGGTGTGGGTGCTGCTGGTCAGTGTGCTGTTGCTGGCCCGCGCCGGCGTGGTGCACTGGGGCGACCACGAAGTGGGCGAGCGGCGCTAGCCGCCTGCGGCCAGCCAATCCTCGAATGTCGTTGGGGCGATGCGGGCCTCCTCGCCAGGCAGCATGATGCTGCCGGCCATCGATTCGTCGAATACGCCGTTCCAGGTGGGGATCAGCTTCACCTCGCGCCCGCGCAGTGCCAGCGTGCGGCGGGCCATGTCGACGAGATCCTGCGGATCGGGTCCGGCGACGTCGACGTAACGGCCCCGCGGTTCGCCGACGGCGATCTCGGCCAGCACGGCGGCGATGTCGTCGGGTGCGATGGGCTGGACGAGCAGCGGTGCGATGGTGGCCGCGCCCTCGTGCTCGGTCCAGCCGACCGCCAGCTCGGCGAAGTCGTGGAACTGCGTCGCGGGCACCACGGTCCACGGCACCGAGACGCCGTCGACGCCTTCGGCGATCAGCCGCTCCTGTTCGCGCTTGCCGGCGTAGTGCGCGTTGCCCTCGAGGCGGTGCACTCCGACGATCGACAGCAGGACGTGGTGGGCGACGCCGGCGCGGGCCTCGGCGCGCAGCAGGTTCGCGGTGATGGTGCCGAAGTAGGCCACCGTCTCGGCGGCACTCACCGGTGGGGAGCTGACCGTGTCGATCACTGTGTCGACGCCCGCCAGGGCGGCGTCGAGGCCGTCGCCCGACAGCAGGTCGACGCCGAGGGAACGACTGATCCGCACCGCTTCGTGACCGTCGCGTTCGAGGGCCGCGACCGTCCGGGCTCCGATGTTGCCGGTCGCGCCGGCTACCGCGATCCGCATAGGGCACACCTCCTTCGACAGCCTGTTCAGACCCTAGAACTGGTGCGCGTCTAGGACAAGATCACCTCACGGTGCCAGCTGCACCACCGGCGCAGGGTCGAGGACCGGCGGCGCAAGCGGCTGCAACACCGGCTCGGCAGGCGGCTCGGCAGGCGCAGGAGCGGGTTCGACGGGCGCCGGGTCGGCGGGAGCCGGGTCGGCGGGAGCGGCCGGCGCGGGATCCGCGGGAGCGGGAGCCTGCGGGAGAGGCGGAAGCTGCGGCACCGGGATGTCGATGATGACGACCGGGGCCGGCGCGACAGCAGGGGCGGGCGCCGGTGGGGGTGCGGCAGGTGCAGGTGCGGGAGCCGCGACGGGCGCGGGGCGCGCGGGAGCCTTGACGGGGGCTGCCGGGCGGTTGTTGCTGATGCGGACCGGGACGGGCTGATTGTTCGCGGGCGCCGTCACCACGGTCGGGACGGCGGCGACCGACGGAAGGGCCGGCGCCGCGGTCGGGGTCGCGGGCACGACGACCGCACCGGGTGTGACCGCGACGGGCGCCGGCGAATGCGGCTCGGTGTAGTACTGCGAGACGACCACGCCGAGGACGGCGAAGGCGCCGACGGCACCCGCTATGGCGGCTGCCACCACGCCGTTGGTGAACGCCGTGGACCGGCCGGTCCGGGCCTGGTCGTCGGCAGGGTCGGGGCCGTCGATCGGGCCGTGGAGGTCGGCGAGCGCGTTCGACCACGCCGAGGCCTGCGTGTGCTCCAGGGACAGCACGTCGAGGTAGGCGGACCGGATCGTCTCGTTGTCGACCGCGCCGGTGTGGGCTGCGGTTTCGAGGTTGTCGGCGGCGTTCATCGGGTGCTCCTCTGTGGTCTCGTCCTCGGCCGTGTCGGCCGTCGTGGGACAAGTACAGAGGGGGAGCGGGGCTACCGATCCCAATTACTGCCGGCCGCTACTCCTCCGCGGCGATCCGCAGTGCGGAGGCCGGGCACAGTTTCACGGCCTCGCGTGCGTGATCCTCCTCGCCGGCGGGCACCTCGTCGACGATCACCTCGACGATGCCGTCGTCGTCCTGGTCGAACACCGCGTCGGCGACCATGACGCAGTTCCCCGACGCGATGCACGCGTCCTGTTCGGCTTCGACCCTCATCCGCTCATCACCGCCCCTGCTACCAGCTCACTGCCAGCGACCGTAGTCCGTAGATGAAGTGGAACGACCGGAACTGCACATCCTCGAACGGCTCGGCGAGCGCGAGTCGCGGGAAGCGGCGCAGCAGGGCGGGAAAGGCGATCCGCATCTCCATCCGGGCCAGGGGTGCGCCGAGGCAGTGGTGCACGCCGTGGCCGAAGGCCAGATGCCCCATCGCGCCGCGGGAGATGTCGAGCTTCTCGGGTGCGTCGACGAAGTTCGGGTCCCGGTTGCCTGTGGGCAGTGACACGAACACCAGCTGGCCCGCCGGGATGGGCACTCCCGCCACCTCGACGTCGGTGGTGGTGATGCGGGGGATCGCGCTGTGCACGATGGAGAGCCAGCGCAGCAGCTCCTCGACCGCGGGCGCCACCGCATCGGGATCGTCGCGCACCGCCGCCAGCTGGTCGGGGTGCCGCAGCAGCGCGAGGGTGCCGAGGCCCAGCATGTTCGACGTGGTCTCGTGTCCGGCCAGCAGCAGCAGGCTCGCCACGCCGACGAGTTCGTCGTCGGTCAGTTCGTCGCCGTGCTCGCGCACCATCATGCCGAGGATGTCGTCGCCTGGCTCCACCCGCGCCCGGGTGACCAGCGATTGCATATAGTCGCGGCTCTGCCGCTGCAGCTCGAACCGGTCGGGTATCGGGATGGACAGATCCAGCTGGCGTGCCGACCGGCGCTGGAAGTCGGCGCGGTCCTCGTACGGCACGCCCAGCAGCTCGCAGATCACCAGCGACGGGATCGGCAGCGCGAAGCCCTCGACGAGATCGGCTGGGGCGCCGGTCTTTTCCATCGCGTCGAGGTGCTCGTCGACGATGGCCACGATCCGGGGTTCGAGCCGTTTCATCCGCCGGATGGTGAACTCGGGGGTGAGCATCCGGCGCAGCCGCTGGTGGTCGGGCGGGTCGAGGCCGAGCAGGTTCCCCGAACGGTTGCGCTGCTGTTCGTCCTCCGAGAGCACCGGGGCGCCCGGTATCACGAAGCCGGGCGGTCGGCCGTTGGAGAAGCGCTGGTGATCCGCCAGCACCGCCTTGGCGTCCTCGTGGCGGGTGACCAGGTAGACGTCCATGCCGAAGGCGCTCTTGGCGATCCGCACACCCGTCGACTCGCGGATCTCGCGCAGTTCGGGGGTGGGATCGAAGTCGTTGCGGCGCATGTGCAACGGCGGCAGCGGTTCGGCCTCGACGTCGGTCATGTCACGACGCTACCCGCGTGTCAGGAAGTCCCCGGTCAGCGTGTTGACGAGCGGCGGGTTCTCCAGTGCCGCGAGGTGGGCGACGCCGTCGAGCACGAGGAACGAGGCACCCGGGATGGCGTCGGCCATGGCGGCGGTTTCGGGAATCGGGAACGTGGCGTCCTCGGCGCCGGCGACCACCAGCACCGGAGTCCTGACGCCGGCCAGCAGCGCGCGCTGATCCGGGCGCAGCGGCACCACCGAGCGCACCGCCCACCGGGCCGAGTCGACGTCGACGCGCTGGACGGCGTCGCGCACGTAGGCGACCACGTCCGGGCGGGTCCGCATGGTGGTGGGTCCGAGGAACGCCTTGAGCACCGACCGGGTCAGCGGCGGCCGGATGCCGCGCAGCAGTCCCGCCATTCGCAGCAGCAGCCCGTATTCGAGCCGCTGCCTTCCGCCGGCGGCCGAGGCCGTGCAGTTCATCAGCACCGCGCGTCCGATCCGGTCGGGATGGCGGGCGGCGAACGTGGCGCCGATCATCCCGCCCCACGAGTTGCCGACGAAGTGTGCCCTCGGCACCCCGAGTGCGTCGAGGATGTCGACGACGCAGCGCGCGCAGTCCTCGAACGAGAATGTCGCCGTGAGCTTTTCGCTCCCGCCGTGGCCGGGCGGGTCGACCAGCACGACGCGGTGCCCGGAGCCGAAGTGCGCCGCCTGAGCCGACCACATCTCGCCGGTCATCAGCAGGCTGGGCCAGAACACGATGGTGTCGCCGGTCTGCGCGCCGCCAACCGTCGTCCGAAGCCGGCCGAGTGCGGTGTCGATCAGGCGTTCCTGCACGACTTGTGACGCTAGCGGTCCGGCCGCAGCGCCGGCCACCAGATGCGCGGTCCGATCAGGGTGAACAACGCGGGGATGATCACGGTGCGCACGAGGAACGTGTCCAGCAGGATGCCGAGGCCGACGATGATGCCGACCTGGGTGAGCACGATCAGCGGCAGCACGCCCAGCACGCAGAACACCGCAGCCAGCACGATGCCCGCGCTGGTGATGACGGCGCCGGTCGCGGACACCGCCCGCACGATGCCCTGCCGGGTGCCGTGTTCGGGTGTCTCCTCGCGGGCGCGGGTGACGAGGAAGATCGTGTAGTCGACGCCGAGCGCCACCAGAAACAGGAACGCGAACAGCGGCGTCGAGTTGTCGAGCGCGGGAAAGCCGAACAGGTGCACGCTGGCCCAGCCGCCGAGGCCGATCGCCGCGAGTGCCGACAGCACGGTCACCGCCACCAGGACCAGCGGCGCCAGCGCGGAACGCAGCAGCGCGTACAGCACGAGCAGCACGACCGCGAGGATCGCCGGGACCACCACCAGCCGGTCGCGGGCGGCGGCGGCGCCGATGTCGCGGGCCTGCGCGTCCGATCCGCCGACCAGCGCTGCCGGATCCGCCTCGTGCACCGACGTCCGAAGGCGGTCGACGATGTCGAAGGCCCGGTCGGAGGCGGGTTCGGCGTCGAGCACCACCGACCACTGGGTGAGGCCCGAGGGCGACTGCCCCGCCGGGTTCGCCGAGACCACGCCGTCGGTGTCGTCGATGGCCCGCTGAATCGCCGCGGTCTGCGACGTCGGGCCGATGACCCGGGTGGGGTCGGTGAGCCCGCCGGGGAAGTGGTCGGCCAGCCGCTGGTAGCCCGTGACCGATTCGGCCTGCACCCGGAACTGCTCGGTCTGCGAGAGCCCGAGCGGCGTGCTCAGCAGGCCGGTGCACAGCATCGCCAGCGCGGCGATCGACACCACGGCGACACGACCCGGGCGGCGCGCCACCGCGTCGGCGATCCGGTGCCAGACCCCGCTGTCGGTGAGCGGTGTCGCGCCGGTGCGGGGGATGAACGGCCAGAACAGCCGCTTGCCGAACAGGCGCAGCAGCGGCGGCAGCACCAGCAGCACGAACACCGCGGCGACCACCAGGCCGGACGCCGCCTGCACGCCGAGGCTGCGGGTGCTCGGTGCGGACGCGAACACCAGCGTCAGCAGTGCCAGCACCACCGTGGCGTTGCTCGCGACGATCGCCGGGCCCGCGCTGCGCACCGCGACCCGCAGCGCGCTGCGGTGGTCCTCTTCGCGGCCGAGTTCCTCGCGGTAGCGCGAGATCAGCAGCAGCGCATAGTTCGTCCCCGCGCCGAACACCAGCACACTGGTGATGCCGGAGGTCGAACCGTCCGGGCTCATACCGAGGGCTTCGGCGACGGCGGTGCCCGCCACGGCGGCCACCCGGTCGGCGAAACCGATCACGGCGAGGGGCACCAAGAACAGCACCGGCGACCGGTAGGTGACGATCAGCAGCACGGCCACCACCGCCGCGGTCACCGCGAGCAGGGTGAAGTTCGCGCCGGCGAAGGAGTTGGCGATGTCGGCGCCGAACGCCGGGCCGCCGGTCACCTCGGCCCGCAGGTCGGCGGGCAGGCCGTCGGTGGCGGCGGTCCGCAGGCCCTTCACGGCGTCGTTGAGGGCGAACCCGGACAGCTCGCCGCTCAGCGGCACGGTGGTCACCGCGGCCTGGTCGTCATCGGAGACCATCACGGGCGGGCCTGCGGCGCCGTCGGTCCCGGCGACGGCCAGCATGCGCTGGCGCGCCTGTCCGGCGGCGTCGACGTCCGCGGGCGTCAGGGCGGTTCCATCGGCGCGGGTGACGACGAGGACGGCAGGCACCTGGTCGCCGTCGGGGAATTCGGTGCGCAGGGTGGTGACGCGTGCCGACTCCGCATCGGACGGCACGGACACGGGCGACTGGCTGCCGGAGTCCCCGCTGCCGACGAGACCGAGCAGCGCACCGGAGAGCGCGACGACGATGAGGGCGAGTACCCAGGAGAAGCGGCCGGACATCCTCCGAATATTTCAGATACTTAACTATTAATCAAGTGAACGAATAACCGCTACGCTGTCGGGGTGGACCGGGCGGAGCTGGAGGCGGTGATCGCCGCGGATGTGCGGGCGCTCACCGCGGAGTCCGAACGCGTCGGCCGGCTGTTCGCGGCGCGGCACGACGTCTCGGTGAACGACTTTCGCGCCCTTCTGCACGTCATGGTGGCCGACACGGCGGGCACGCCGCTGACGGCGGGCGAACTGCGGCACCGGATGGCAATGTCCGGAGCGGCCATCACCTACCTGGTCGAGCGGATGATCGCGTCGGGCCACCTCGAGCGCGAGTCGGACCCGACGGACCGGCGCAAGGTGATGCTGCGGGTGGCCGACCACGGCATGGCGGTGGCGAAGGGGTTCTTCACGCCGCTGGCCGACCACAGTCACCGCGCGATGGCCGGCCTCTCCGACCGGGACCTCGCCGCCGCGCACCGCACCTTCGCCGCGGTGCTCGAGGCGATGCTGGCCTTCCAGCGCGAGGTGGACGGCTAGCTTGACCCTCACGCGACGTGAGGCCTCAGCCTTGTTGACGTGACGCAGGAGATGCAGGTGGACGAACTCACCGTGGGCGACGTCGCCGAGCGGTATGGCATCACGATCCGGACGCTTCACCACTACGACGACATCGGGCTGGTGACCCCGAGTCGGCGGACCGCTTCCGGTTATCGGCTGTACGCGGCGGCGGACCTGACCCGCTTGTCTCAGGTCATCGTCTACCGCCGGCTCGAGTTCTCGCTCGACGAGATCACCAGCCTGCTGGACGAGGGTGACGTGGTCAGCCACCTGGTTCGCCAGCGCGAGCGCGTCATGTCCCGGCTCGACGAGGCGAAGAACCTCATCGAGGCAATCGATCAGGCATTGGAGAAAGCAATGACGAACACCCCCATGACCGACGACGACATGCGTGAACTCTTCGGTGACGGCTTCGACGACTATCAGGCAGAGGCCGAGCAGAAGTGGGGCGAGACGGCTGAGTGGAAGGAATCGCAGCGCCGAGCCAGGTCCTACGGCCGCGACGATTGGATCCAGATCAAAGCCGAGGGCGAAGCTGTCGAGAAGGCCTTGTCCGACGCTTTCCGCGCTGGGCTCTCGGCCGACTCCGAAGAGGCGATGAATGCGGCGGAGAAACACCGGCTGCACGTGAATCGCTGGTTCTACGACTGCCCGCCGGCCTTCCACCGCAATCTCGGCGACATGTATGTGAGCGACCCCAAGTACGTCGCCACTTACGACGAATCGTTCGGGCTTCCAGGCCTCGCGGCCTACTGCCGGGAGGCGATCCACGCGAACGCGGATCGAACTGGCACCTGACGAGATCGGCGCGACGGGTCTGGTTACCTGGCTCGGTGTGCGCACCGGGCCGGGGTCAGGATGCGCGGGCCGGATTCGGTGATCGCGATGGTGTGCTCGGAGTGCGCCGCGTTCGACCCGTCCGCCGAACGCAGCGTCCAGCCGTCGGCGTCGATGACCAGGCGGTCGCTGCCTAGGGCCCACCACGGCTCGAGCGCGAGGGTCATGCCCGGCCGCAACAGCAGGCCGCGGCCCGGCCGTCCGCGATTGGGGATGTGGGGGTCCTCGTGCATCGTGCGACCCAAGCCGTGCCCGCCGAATTCGACGTTGACGCGGTAGCCGGCGTCGGCGGCGACGCGGCCGATCGCGGCGGAGATGTCACCGAGCCGACCGCCGGGCACCGCTGCCGCGACGCCTGCGTCGAGGGCTCGCCGCGTCGAGTCGATCAGCGCGGTGTCGGCGTCGTCGGCACTGTCACCGACGATGACCGAGACCGCGGCGTCGGCCACCCACCCGTCGATCGACACCGCGAAGTCCAGGCTCAACACATCGCCGTCACGGAGCACGTAGTCGTGCGGCATGCCGTGCAGGACAGCGTCGTTGACCGACAGGCAGATGACGTTGCGGAACGGCCCGCGGCCGAACGACGGCGCGTAATCCCAGTAGCACGACGTGGCGCCGCGCTCGGCGACCAGTGCGCGGGCACGGTGCTCGAGATGCATGAGGTTCATCCCGGGTTCCGCCTCGGCCGCAAGCGTCGCCAATGTCTGCGCGACGAAATCACCCGTCACCGCCATCTTGTCGATCTCCTGGGCGGTCTTCAGTTCGATCACGTCCGTGCCTCCGTGCAGCGTCGGTATTTTTATACCGTCACGACGGTACCGGCTCCGGTATTTGAATACCGGCTATGCTGACGTCCATGGTGCGCGTACCGCTGAGCCCGGAGCAGGTGAAGGCCGGACAACGCCTCGGCGCGCTGATGAGGACGGCCCGCGCCGGACGCGACCCCGAGACGATCGCGCGCGACGCCGGCATCTCACCCGAGACGCTGCGCAAGATCGAGGTCGGAAGAATGCCCAGCCCCAGCTTCGGCACGGTGATCGGGCTCTGCAATGCCCTCGGCCTGCCGCTGCAGGACGCCGTCGACGCCTGGCACGGCGCCGACAACCACCAGCTGGCCATCTAGAGCGCGAAGCGCCCCGCGAATCCACGCAGCGGCACGTCGGCACTGGTGAGCAGTCCCGGCGGCGCGGCGACCACCGAGCGGATCGCGTTGAGTGCGGGCAGGCCGGTGACGGTCATCCCGATCGACGCGAAGTTCTCCGGATTCGACAGGTCAACACCGGGTTTGGGGAAGATCATGTGCTTGTTGTAGACGCACGGATCGCCCTTGATCTGAGTGATGTAGCAGCCCTTGATGTCCCAGCTCGGGTCCGTGTGCGGCGTCATCTGCCACTCCAGGTGGGTCTCCACCCGCGGCACGCCGTCGACCATGCCCTGGTACCTGATGTAGTTGCCGCCGAGTGACCCCTTCGGCAGTTGGTACCAGCCGAGGTCGACGTCCTTGGTGCAGGCGCCGAGTTCGTAGCTGAACGCCACCTCGTCGAGTTCGAGGCCGAAGCAGTCGGCCATCATCAGCACGCTGTCGGCGAAGACCCGGGTGTACTTCTCCAGCTTGCCCGGTATCGACGGATCGTCCACGGGCAAGCCGTAACCGACCTCGATCCAGGTGTCTTTGGAGTGGTGGCAGGACACGTCGACCGATTCGATCGTGGTGACGTTCTCGATCTCGGCGACGTCGGCCGAGCAGGCCACCCCGAGGATCTGGTTGACGCCGGGGTTCATGCCGGTGCCGTAGAACGTCGAACCGCCCTTCGCGCAGGCCTCCGAGAGCAGTTGTGTCACCGGCTTTCCCGATGGGTGCGGGTGGTTGGTGTCCCGGTGCCAGCCGGTGATCCAGTCGGCGGTGGTGACGATGTCGATGCCGGCCTCGAGCACCGCGACGTAGAGATCCTCGTCGGGGAACACGCCGTGGAAGGTGAGCACATCGGGCTCGGCGGCGATGATCTCGTCCACCGTGCCGGTCGCGGTGACCCCGATCGGGTCGATCCCGGCGATCTCCCCGGCGTCGCGACCCACCTTCTCCGGTGTGTAGCAGTGCAGTCCGACCAGTTCGAGATCGGTCCGGTGCTGCAGCCGGCGGATCATCTCGGAACCGACGTTGCCCGTCGCCACCTGGAACACGCGGATCGGTGAAGTCATGTCGCTGAACCCTTCTCGGTCATCGAGGCGAGGTCCGCGGCACTGCCGCCGCGGCCGTCGGGATAGAACTGCATCGCCCACTTGCGGATCGCGGTGAACCCCTCGTACTCGGCGGTGGCCAGCGCGGGGGGATCGGAATAGCGTTGGTGCGACCAGATGTGGATGTCCTGGGCGAACTGGCGGATCACCTCGTCGCCGAACGCCTCGGCCTTGACGCGGGCCCGCTCTGGATCCCGCACGGGCTTGCCCGGCCTGCCGATGTAGACCATGAACCGGACGTCGGAGGTCGAGTCGTCGACCGGGGTGACGGCCGAGATGGTGCGGTTGTCGACCATGCCCCAGCTCTTGGTCACCGCGATGCCCAGCCCGCCGTTGATCGCCTCGACCCCGCTGCGCACGTCGTCGATCGACTGCTGGTCGTCGCCCTCGAAGGTGATCGTGAAGTCCACGTAGGACACCGGTTCGGCGAAGTCGTGGCGGGTGAACACCGGAACGATCGGCGTCTCGTGCACGTACTTGAAGTGCGCGAAGTCGACCCCGTTCTCGAGCACGTACTGCGGGTGCATCTCCAGCCCCTGCCGGAACAGCCGCTGCTGCGGGAAGTACTCGGCAGCGCTGCTGCCGTCGGCGAAGGAGGCGAACACATCGGGGGCCTCGAAGAACGGCTCCCGGCCCTCGGCGTCGTGCCAGATGTAGACGGCCTCGTTGCGTTCGGTCACCGGGTAGGTCCGCATGCGGCGGCCGCGGTTGGGCCGGTCCTGGTACGGGATGCACACGTTGCGCCCGTCGGCGTTCCACTGCCAGCCGTGGAACGGGCACTGGATCACCTCGCCGACGACATGGCCGCCGAAGCCGAGGTGGGCGCCGAGATGCTCGCAGTAGGCGTTCATCACGACCACCCGGCCGGTCTCCGAGCGCCAGGCGACCATGTCCTCGCCGAAGTACCGCATGGTGTGCACGTCGCCGACGCCGACCTCGTCGGACCAGGCCACCTGGAACCAGCCCGTCGGCTTCATCGAGAGCGGCGGTTTCGCCATGTGGACAAGAATCACAGAGGGCTCTACGATTCGTCAAGTGTCGGCATCGCGGACCGAAAGTCCCCGGCGAACCAACCGGCGTGGCCAGGCCACCCGCGACGGCATGCTGGACGCCGCGCTGCGCGCGCTCGCCACCGGAGACACATCCGCCGCCTCCGGGAACCGCATCGCCAAGGACGCAGGCGCGACGTGGGGCGCGGTCAAATACCAGTTCGGCGACATCGACGGGCTGTGGGCAGCCGTGCTGCGCCGCACCGCTGAGCGCCGCGGCAGACTCCCGTCCGGGGCGACGCCCGGCGCACCCCTGCGTGAACGCGTCAGCGCCATCATCGACCTGCTCTTCGACGGCCTGTCCGCCCCGGACTCCCGCGCGATCGAGACGCTGCGCGCCGCGCTGCCCCGCGACGGCGCGGAGCTGGAACGGCTCTACCCGCAGACCGCGGCGGAGCTGCAGTCCTGGGGGCGCGGCTGGATCGAGGCCTGCCAGGCGGCATTCGCCGACGTGGACGTCGACCCCGAGCGCATCAGCGAGGTCGCGTCGTTCATCCCCGGCGCGATGCGCGGCCTGGTCTCCGAACGCCAACTCGGTTCGTACTACGACCTCGACGTGGCACGGCGCGGCCTGACAAACGCGATCGTCGCCTACCTCGAACCGCCGGCCTAACGGCGGTTGAGCGTCGCCTCCTCCAGATCAAGCCCGCGCAGCACCGACCGCAGCACCTCGTCGTCGATGCGTCCGGCGTCGCGCTCGGCGATGAACGTCTCGCGCTCGGCGGCCAGCATCTCCAGCCGCATCCGCCGGAACGCCGACGCCGGGCTCTCGCCGATGTCCTTCTCATCGCGGCCGAGATGCTCCCACGCCGAGTTCGCCCTGCGGTTGTTCCAGCCCCTGAGCACCTCGGCGGCGCGGTCGTGCACGTCCGAGCCGGGCTTCTGCTCGGCCATCAGTTCGTCGAGCCGTTCGGCCGCCGCCTGTGCCGCCTTGGACTGGGCAGCGGCCGCCGCCAGCGCGTCGCGGTGGGCTTCGTCGCCCTGCACCCCGAGCACCCGGATCAGCCACGGCAGCGTCAGACCGTGCAGCAGCAGCGTGCCGACCACCACGACGAAGGTGAGGAAGACCAGCTGCGGGCGGCCGGGGAATTCCGCCCCGGACATCGTGGTCATCGGGACGCCGAAGGCGGCCGCCAGCGACACCACGCCACGCATCCCGGCCCACGCGACGACGAACACCTGCGCGGGCGTGGGCTCCGGCTCGCTGCTGCGGATGCGCGGCGACACCCAGCGCGGCACATAGGCGAACAGGAAGACCCACACCAGGCGCACCACCAGCACCGTCCCGAAGACGGCCGCCGACGCGATCACCAGCGTGCGGGCCGAGATGCCGGTCAGCTCGCCGACGACCTTCGGCAGCTGCAGCCCGATCAGCAGGAAGGCGAACGACTCGAGCACCAGCTGCGCGGCCCGCCACACCGCGTCGTCCTGCAGCCGGGTCGCATAGCTCGCACGGATGGAGCGCTGCCCCGAGATCAGGGCGGCCACCACCACCGCGATCACCCCCGACCCGTGCACCTCCTCGGCCAGCAGGTAGATCGCGAACGGCGCGACCAGGCCGAGGGCACTCTCCACCACCGGGTCGTCCAGCCGGGCACGGATGGCGACGATCACCGCGCCGAGCAGACCGCCGACCAGCACCCCGCCGACGGCGGCGAGTGCGAAGGTGCCCAGCCCGTCGCGCCAGGTCGCCGCCGTCCCCACCGCCGCGCCGAGGGCCACCTTGTACGCCGTCAGAGCGGTGGCGTCGTTGAGCAGGCTCTCCCCGCCCAGCAGGGTCATGGTGCGCCGCGGCAACCCGAGGCGCCGGCCCACCGCGGTGGCCGACACCGCGTCGGGCGGCGCGACGATGGCGCCGAGTGTGAGTGCGGCCGCCACGGTCAGCTCCGGAACCGTGTGGAAGGCGACGAAGCCGACCGCGAACGTGGTCGCCAGCGGCAGCCCGACGGCCAGCAGCCCGATCGGCCGGACGTTGCGGCGCAGCGCCACGGAGCTGCTCTCCAGCCCCGCCGACCACAGCAGCGGCGGCAGGATCACGAAGAGCACCAGCTCCGGGTCGAGCTGGATGTCGGGCAGTCCGGGGATCAGGCCGACGCCCAGGCCGGCCACCACGAGCGCCAGCGGCGCCGACACGTCCAGGCGGCGGGCCACCGCGGCCAGCAGCAGCGACACCACCAGCACCGCCAGCAGCACGGCATTCACGTCGCGACCTCCGGGTGATTTGCGTCCGTATCGTTGTCCAGCATGCTTGGCAGAACATGTTGAGGAGATCACGATCCCGCGACCGCGGGCACACCCCCCGCCCGGGCTCGCGCTCCACGCCGCTGTGTGAGCATCTGGCCGCCGACGACTCGGCGCACGTGCCGCCGGCGTCGAGCCGCTGCCAGGGCTGCGCCGCGCTCGGCGAGACGCTGTGGGCGCACCTGCGGGTGTGCGTGACCTGTGGCCACCTCGGCTGCTGTGACTCCAGCCCGCACCAGCACGCCACCGAGCACCACCGCGCCACCGGCCATCCCGTGATGCGTTCGGCCGAGCCGGGGGAGACCTGGCGGTGGTGTTACGTCGACTCGTGTCTGGGCTGAGCCCGTCGCGCCGCGGGCCGATCTGGCAGGCTTGACAGGCGATGACTGAATCACTCGAAGGCGAATCGACAAGCGAGCCCGTCACGCCGGTGGAAGGCGTAGCGCCTGAGGCGTCGTCGCAGCAGGTCACCGCCAACGGGCCCGCGGACCACCGGGCGACCGTGATGCTGCTGGGTTCCGGTGAGCTCAGCCGCGAGCTGGCGCTGGCGTTCCAGCGGCTGGGCGCCGTCGTGATCGCCGTCGACCGGCACTACGGCGCGGCGCACGGCGTGGCCGACCGCTCGGCGGTGGTGAAGATGAACGACGCCGAGGAACTCACCGCGCTGATCGGCCGGGAGAACCCGCGCTACGTGGTCGCCGAATCCGGCGTCATCGCCACCGACGCGCTGCTGGCGGTCGCCGAGCGCGACGACGTCGAGGTGTTCCCCACTCCGCGCAGCACCCGGCTCGCCCTGGACCGGGAGGGCATGCGCCGGTTGGCCTCCGACGAACTGGGCCTGCCGACCGCGCCGTTCTGGTTCGCCGGTTCGGTCGAGGAACTCGGCGCGGTGGCCGAGCACGCGGGCTTCCCGCTGGTGGTCAAGCCGGTGTCAGGGGTGCTGCGCGACGGTCAGTCGGTGCTGCTGCGCCCCGAGGACGTCGAGCCGGCGTGGCAGCGGGCCATCGCCGCGGGACGCATCGCGCACAGCCGCGTGATGGCCGAGACCGTGGTCGAGGTCGACTACGAGGTCACCCTGCTCACCGTGCGCACCACAGGGCCGACGGGGCCGGCGCTGACGTTCTGCGAGCCGATCGGACACCGCCAGGGTGACGGCGACGAGGTGCTCGAGGTCTGGCAGCCCCAGCAGATGAACCCCGCCGCGCTGGACGCGGCGAAATCGATCGCGGCGCGGATCGTCAACTCGCTGGGCGGACGCGGTGTGTTCGCCGTCGAGCTGCTGGTCCGCGGCGACGAGGTGTACTTCTCCGACGTCCGGACCCGGCCGCACGACACCGGCATGGTGACGCTGCGTTCCCAACGTCTGTCGGTGTTCGAGCTGCACGCGCGGGCGATCCTCGGCCTGGCCGTCGACACGATCATGATCTCGCCCGGTGCGGCGGAGATCCGATACGGCGGCGCGGAGGCGCCGGTGACCGAACCCGCCGCCGCCGACGTCACCGCCGTGCTGTCCGAGGCGCTGGAGACCCAGGAGAGCGACGTGCGGCTGTTCGGCCGCCCCGACGAGACCGAGGACCGCCGCCGGTTGGGCGTCGCGCTGGCCACCGCACCCGACGTGATCATCGCGCGGGACCGGGCGCGCCGGGTGGGCGCCGCGCTGCGCAAGCTCTGGTGATGGCGAAGCCCACCGACCCTGCGGGAGCCGACGGAGAACCCGACCGCGACCGGCCGACGGTCGCGCCGTTCATGGGGGCACTGGCAATCATTGTCCTCGTGGTGATCACAATCGGGCTGGTCAACCTGTTCGAGGGTGACCCGGAGCTGACCCCCGAGCAGCAGGTCGCCCGCGCGGCCGTCGCGCAGAACGACGCACTGCAGCGGGAGGCCTACCCCGACTTCCGCGCCAACACCTGCGCTGCCCAGCAGGGCGACCAGACCGAATTCCTTGCCCGGCACCGCGATTCGAAGGACAAGAAGGGCCCCCGCTTCGTCGACGACGTCACCGGTGTGGCTGTCGACGGGGACCGCGCGACCGCGACGGTGACCTACTACTTCGAGAAGGCGCCGGACACCAAGACCGAGGTCCCGACCACCTTCGAGCGGCAGGACGGAACCTGGAAGGTCTGTTCGACCGGTCCCAGCTAGATATGGGAGACTCGCGGCCGTGAGCTACGCCGGAGACATCACGCCTGAGGAGGCGTGGAAGGTCCTCAACGACAACCCTGACGCGGTGCTGGTGGACTGTCGCACCGACGCGGAGTGGAAGTTCGTCGGCGTGCCCGATCTGTCGTCGCTGCAGCGCGACGTGATCTTCATCGAGTGGAACCGCGTCGACGGCTCGCACAACGACGACTTCGTCGCCGACCTGCAGTCGGCCGGCGTGTCCGGCGAGCGGCCGGTGGTGTTCCTGTGCCGGTCCGGCAACCGGTCCATCGGCGCCGCCGAGGCCGCCACCGAGGCCGGCATCGGCCCGTCGTACAACGTGCTCGACGGCTTCGAGGGCAACCTCGACGAGCATCGCCGGCGCGGGAGCACCGGCTGGAAGGCCGTCGGCCTGCCCTGGGTCCAGTCGTGAGCTCGTCTGACCCCCAGGACGCGGTCCCGTCCGTCCGGATCCCTGCGCCACTGCCCGACGGCGTCAGCCAGGCCACCATCGGAGTGCGCGGCGGCCTGCTCCGGTCGGGCTTCGACGAGACCGCCGAGGCGCTCTACCTCACGTCCGGCTACGTCTACGACAGCGCCGCGGCCGCAGAGAAAGCGTTCACCGGCGAGATCGACCGGTACGTGTACTCGCGATACGGCAACCCGACCATCTCGATGTTCGAGGAGCGGCTGCGGCTCATCGAGGACGCGCCCGCGTGCTTCGCGACGGCCACCGGGATGGCGGCCGTGTTCACGTCGCTGGGCGCGCTGCTGGGCGCCGGTGACCGGTTGGTGGCGGCCCGCAGCCTGTTCGGCTCGTGCTTCGTGGTGTGCAGCGAGATCCTGCCGCGCTGGGGCATCGAGACCGTGTTCGTCGACGGCGACGACCTCGCGCAGTGGGAAGAGGCGCTCTCGGTTCCCACCCAGGCGGTGTTCTTCGAGACGCCGTCCAATCCGATGCAGTCGCTGGTCGACATCGCCGCGGTGTCGGAGCTCGCGCACGCCGCAGGCGCGAAAGTGGTACTGGACAACGTGTTCGCGACACCGCTTCTGCAGCAAGGCTTCCCGCTCGGTGTCGACGTGGTGGTCTACTCGGGCACCAAGCACATCGACGGTCAGGGCCGGGTGCTCGGCGGGGCGATCCTGGGCGACCAGGAGTACATCGACGGCCCGGTGCAGAAGCTGATGCGCCACACCGGCCCGGCGATCAGCGCGTTCAACGCCTGGACCCTGCTCAAGGGGCTGGAGACGCTCGCTGTGCGGGTGGACTACTCCAACCGCTCCGCGCACCGCATCGCGGAATTCCTCGAGCAGAACTCCTCGGTGTCGTGGGTGCGCTACCCGTTCCTGGAGTCCCATCCCCAGTACGACCTGGCCAAGCGGCAGATGACCGGAGGCGGCACGGTGGTCACCTTCGCACTCGACGCACCCGAGGGCCGCGCCAAGGAGCGCGCGTTCGAGGTGCTCGACAAGCTGTCGCTGATCGACATCTCCAACAACCTGGGCGACGCGAAATCGTTGATCACCCATCCCGCCACCACCACGCACCGGGCGATGGGCCCGGAGGGCCGGGCGGCCATCGGCCTCGGCGACGGGGTGGTGCGCGTCTCCGTCGGCCTCGAGGGCACCGAAGACCTGATCGCCGACCTGGACCGGGCGCTGGGCTGACGTGTCACGGCGGACGGAGGCGAAGAAGGCCCGCAGGCGCAAACGCCGCACCGTCCGCGAGGAACGGCGACTGGGTGGCGAGGTGTTGAGCCTCGAAGCCGTCGACGAGGTGCTCACCGACCGCGGGTGGGAGTTCGACGTCGAGAACTCCACCGACGACATCGCGACGTGGTTCTTCCCGCCGTCCGGAGTCGAGATCATCGGCGACACAGTCGAATCCGTGACGAGGATCTGGCTCGGCGCCGACGACGAGGACACCTGGCACGTGATCTTCGTCGGCGCGGGCGCGGAATCGGTCGACTACGTGTTCACCGCCGACTCGCTGCTGGAGAACCTCGAGGCGATCGAGCAGTACCGCCACGGCGATCCGGCGCCGGCGTTCGACTAGGAGCGTGCCGAGACGAGTTCCCCTGCGCCGAATGTGAAGCGTGGGCGGGATTCAGGCCGGATTCCCGCCCAGGTTTCACACTCGGCGCCCGCTCACCTCACGGCTGAGTCGACGAACCGCCGCCCTCGACCACGCCCTGCGCGGCCTGCGCTCGCTGCTCGTAGCTCTGCCGCTTGGTGGTGTCGAACTCCAGGAACACGTTGTCCAGGCCGAGCTTGCGATTCATCCAGCGGCGGCCACGCGGGCCGAGCAACTGGGCGGCCTGCGCGGTGAACCGCAGGAACGGCGGCACCGCCACGTGGGTCTTCGGCTTGTCCAGCGTTTTGACGATCGCGGCGGCGATGTCCTCGGGCTCAACCGGTTTGGTGCCGATGGTCTCGCGGGTGCCCGAGATGAGGTCGGTGTTGGTGAACGGCGGCATGACCACCGAGACATGCACGCCATGCGGGGCCATCTCGTCGGACAGCGCCGCCGAGAGGCCGACGACGCCGAACTTGGCGCCGACGTAGACGACCTGACCGGGCACCGGGATCACACCGGACAGCGAGGCGATGTTGATGATGTGGCCGCGACGGCGGGCGATCATGTCCGGCAGCGCCAGCTGGCAGCCGGCGATGACGCCGTACAGGTTGACCTCGATCGACGACCGGATCGACTGCTCGGACTGGTCGAGGAACGGCCCGATCGGCATCACGCCCGCGTTGTTGATCAGCACGTCGATGTGGCCGCCGCCGTCGGTGCGCGCCTTGTCGAGGAACGTGGCGAACGACTCGCGGTCGGTGACGTCGAGCGGGTAGCCCGACACCGTGCCGAGGTTGGTCAGCTTGGCCACCGAGGATTCCTGCAGTGCCACGTCACGGTCGCCGATGACCACGCGGGCGCCGCGCTTGAGCAGCGCCTCGGCGGTCGCATATCCGATGCCCCGCGCGGCGCCGGTGATCGCGATGGTCTTGCCACGGATGTTGTCCATGGCGCCAAACTTTACACGTGTCAAGTTTTGATCGGAAGTGGGTCGGGCGGGTGCTCCCACAGGCGCGTTGCGATCACTCCTCGATGTCGGTGCCGGCGGGTCAGAAGATGCGCAGCCCTCTGGCATCTCGCGAACAAGTCATTCAACAGTTCAGTTGAATATTGGCCTCAGGACAACATGAGGATGCAGCTACTGTCAACACAGTGGTTGAAGATCAGACGTCGGGTGAAATCCGGTTCGTGGCCGTCGGCCAGGACGATCCGCTGGCCGCGCCGCTGCTCGCGGAGCTCGCGACGGAGTACGCCGACCGCTACGGAGGCAGCACGGAACGGGTCGCGCGCTGGTTGCGCTCCTACCCGGCCGCCGAGTTCAGTGCCCCGAACGGCGCCATGCTGATCGGCCTGCGCGACGAGGTGCCGGTGACCGGCGGCGCCTTCCGCCGCTTCGATGCCGACACCGCCGAACTCAAGCGGATCTGGACCGACGGCAACCACCGCCGGCGTGGCCACGCCCGCGCGTTGCTCGCGGCGCTCGAATCCGAGATCGCCGCCCGCGGGTACACGCGGATCTACCTCACCACCGGCGACCGTCAACCCGAAGCGGAGGCGTTGTATCTCGCGACCGGCTACACCCGGCTCGACGAGCCACTGCCAGCCGAGAACGAGGTCTACCCCGTCGCGTTCGTCAAGGGGCTGCCCGCCGGCGGATAGGCTGTACGGCACGCGAGACCCGTGGGGGTGGTCAAGGGTGTCTCAGGCGGCCGTGGGATGGCTGATGCTGGCGGCGGCGATGTTCCTGCTGGCCGGGGGTCTTCTGCTGCGGTCCTTCGTCGGCCGACGCGCCGACCGCAGCGCGCTCGGCCGGATACTGCGGCGGATCCGGACCACCCGCTTCGGCAGGCTGTTCTTCGGCCCGGTGCACGGCGACGCGCTCGAACCCGAGGAACTCGACCAGATGATCCTGATGCCGACGATCATCGTCTCCTGCGGGATCTGCCTGTCGGCGCTGTTCCTGCTCGGCTACGTGCTGCTGGCCCCCTGATCGCTTCGTGCTCAGCGGGGGCGGGCCTGCTCGACCAGGTCGTGGATCGGGCCGCGCCACACCGGGCCATGCCCGGGCAGCAGCACCTCGGTCTCCAGCAGGCCGAGCGCGGCCAGGCTGCGCACACAGCCGTCCTGATCGTGGTTGAACATGTCGGGCAGCAACTGGGGCCGGTGGTGGCGCAGCAGCGGGTGGCCGGTCACCAGTGCGTCGCCGCTGACGAGCACACCGTCCACCACGAAGGAACAGTGACCGCCGGTGTGGCCCGGTGTCGGGACGGCCCGGGGCGCACCCGGCAGCCCCGCGGCGACCTCGTCGGTCAGGGCCCGCGCGGTCGGGATGCCGTCACGCACCATGCCGCCCCTGCGGGTGATCGCCACCGTCCAGGACAGCCACCGCGGCTGCCAGATGTGCTGCGCGACCTTGGCCGGCGCGACTTGTTCGAGGTAGTCGCGCCTGGCGTGGCCCACCTCGTCGGCGTGGCAGAACACCGGGATGCCATGGTCTTTCGCGAGCCCGATGGCCGATCCGAAGTGGTCGACGTGGGCGTGGGTCAGCAGGAACGCCCGGATGTCGTCGACCCCGAAACCGGCGTCGCGCACCGACTGCAGCACCTCGCCGCGCTGCCCCGGGAAGCCGGCGTCGATCACCAGCACACCGTCGGGACCGGTCACCAGCGTCCAGTTCACCAGCTCGGTGCGGGCGAAGTGCACGTGCTCGGTGATCTGCGTCAGCGCCGCCGCCATCCCGCGAGTCTAGGCAAGAGAGTAGAAACGAACGCGTGGCTGAAACCAAACATGGACTGAAACTGGGCTACAAGGCGTCGGCGGAGCAGTTCGCGCCGCGTGAGCTCGTCGAACTGGCCGTGGCCGCCGAGGCGCACGGCATGGACAGCGCCACGGTCAGCGACCACTTCCAGCCGTGGCGGCACGAGGGCGGCCACGCGCCGTTCTCCCTGGCGTGGATGACCGCCGTCGGTGAGCGCACCAAGACACTCCAGCTGGGCACCTCGGTGCTGACACCGACGTTCCGCTACAACCCGGCGGTGATCGCGCAGGCGTTCGCCACGATGGCGTGCCTGTACCCGGACCGCATCTTCCTCGGCGTCGGCACCGGAGAGGCGCTCAACGAGATCGCCACCGGCTACGAGGGCGAGTGGCCGGAGTTCAAGGAACGGTTCGCGCGCCTTCGTGAGTCGGTGAAGCTGATGCGCGAGCTGTGGCTGGGTGACCGCGTCGACTTCGACGGCGAGTACTACCGCACCAAGGGCGCCTCGATCTACGACGTGCCCGAGGGCGGGGTGCCGGTGTACATCGCCGCGGGCGGCCCGGTGGTGGCCAAGTACGCCGGCCGCGCGGGCGACGGCTTCATCTGCACCTCCGGCAAGGGCGAGGAGCTGTACAAGGACAAGCTCATCCCCGCCGTCTCAGAAGGCGCAGCGGGTGCGGGCAGATCGTCCGGCGACATCGACCGGATGATCGAGATCAAGATCTCCTACGACACCGATCCCGAACTGGCGCTGGAGAACACCCGATTCTGGGCGCCGCTGTCGCTGACCGCGGAGCAGAAGCACAGCATCGACGACCCGATCGAGATGGAGAAGGCCGCCGACGAGCTGCCCATCGAGCAGGTCGCCAAGCGCTGGATCGTCGCCTCCGACCCCGACGAGGCCGTCGAGAAGGTCAAGGACTACGTGGACTGGGGCCTCAATCACCTGGTGTTCCACGCACCGGGGCACGACCAGAGGCGATTCCTCGAGCTGTTCCAGCGCGACCTGGAACCGCGCCTGCGCCGGCTGGGCTGATCCGCCGCGCTGCCGATGCGGATACTCCTCACCGTCCTCGGCGTGCTCGCGCTGGGTGCGGCTGCGCTCGGCCTGGCGGCACGGTATGTGCCGATCGACGGGCACGCCGTGCTCATCGTGGCGTCGGCGGCGCCGTACCTGATGCTCGCCGCGCCCGTCGCCGTGGCGCTGCTGGTCCTGGGCCGGCGCTGGGTGCTGACCGGCCTGGCGGCACTGCTGTCGGTGGCGCTGCTGGTCGTCATGCTGCCCCGCTACATCGGCTCCGAAAACGCCGCCGAATCCTCGGCCGCTGTGCGCGTGCTGACAGCCAATCTCGGCATGGGCCGGGCGGATCCACGTGCCCTCGCGTCGGCGGCGACCGCGACCGCCGACGTGCTGGTGGTCGAGGAGATGACGCAGGAGGCGGCGACCGGGCTGTCGCGGGCCGGTCTTGACCGCGCCTTCCCGCACCGCATGCTCGACCCCCACCCGATGGCCGGCGGGATCGGCGTGTGGAGCCGCCACCCGATCACCGACTCCGGATTCGTCGAGGACTACACCCTGTCGACGCTGCGGATGCGCATCCAGGTGCCCGGGGTGGTCATCGCCCCGACCGTGGTGGCGATTCACCTGCCCTCGCCGTGGCCGAAGCCGATCGGCGACTGGCGGCGCGATCTGGCCCGGTTGCCGACGACGCTGCGCGAGCTGGGCACTCAGGCCGGCCCCGGCGCGGTGATCGTGGCGGGCGACCTGAACGCGACGATGGACATGGCGCCGTTACGGCGGCTGCTCGACGAGGGCTACCGCACCGCGACCGAACAGGCCGGCGCCGGTCTGGGCCGTACGTTCCCCGGCGGGAGCCGGATACCGCCGGTGCTGGCCATCGACCACGTCCTGGTGCGCAATTGCCATGCGACGTCGGCGCGCAGGATAGGCCTGCCGGGCTCCGACCACCTCGGCCTGCTGGTGGGTGTGGAGGTCCCGCTCGATCCGTAGGCTTTGACTCGTGCCCGAGGCCCGAGAACCCCGAGTGTCCGCCATCTACGTCGCGTCGCCGGAAGGCGACACCGGGAAGTCGACCATCGCGCTCGGCATCCTGCACCGCCTGGCGGCGACCGTCGCCAAGGCGGGTGTGTTCCGGCCGATCGCGCGGGTATCGGACCCGGTGGGGCAGGAGCGAAGCGACCCGGGGGATGGCGCTGAGGCGGAGCGCGACTACATCCTGGAACTGCTGCTGGCACACACCACCGCCGGGCTGTCCTACGACGACTGCGTCGGCGTCAGTTACCAGCAGCTGCACGAGGACCCCGACGCCGCGATCGGCGAGATCGTCGACCGCTACCACCGGGTGGCCGACCAGTGCGACGCGGTGTTGATCGTCGGCAGCGACTACACCGACGTGGCCGCCCCCAGCGAGTTGAGCGTCAACGCGCGGATCGCGGCGAACCTCGGCGCCCCGGTGGTGCTCGCGGTCAAGGCCCGGGACCGCAGCCCCGCCCAGGTGGCACAGGTGGTCGAGGTCTGCCTGGACGAGATCGCCGGCCAGCACGCGCTGACCGCCGCGGTGGTGGCCAACCGCTGCGACCCCGACCAGTTGACGGCGGTCGCCGACGCGCTGCGCACCGTCGGCCCGCCGGCGTACGTGCTGCCCGAGGAACCGCTGCTGGTCGCACCGTCGGTGGCCGAACTGCAGAGCGCCGTCGACGGGACGCTGATCCTCGGCGACGAGGCGCTGCTGCACCGCGAGGCGATGGACGTGCTCGTTGCGGGTATGACCGCCGAACATGTGCTCGAGCGGCTCACCGAGGCCGTCGCGGTGGTCACCCCCGGGGACCGTTCGGACGTGGTGCTCGCCGTGGTCAGTGCACACGCCGCCGAGGGGTTCCCGTCGCTGTCGGGCATCATCCTCAACGGCGGGCTGGACCTGCACCCGTCGATCTCGGCGCTGGTGTCCGGGCTCGGGCTGCGGCTGCCGATCATCGCCACCCCGTACGGCACATTCGAGACGGCCAGCCGGGTCGCCGCCACCCGCGGCCGGGTCACCGCCTCCTCACAGCGCAAGATCGACACCGCGCTGACGCTGATGGACAGTCACGTCGACACCGCCGATCTGATTGCGCAGCTTTCGATCTCGGTGCCGACGGTGACGACGCCGCAGATGTTCACCTACCAGCTGATCGACCAGGCCCGCTCGGACCGCAGGCACATCGTGCTGCCCGAGGGCGACGACGACCGCATCCTCAAGGCCGCCGGGCGGCTGCTGCAACGCGGGGTGGCCGACCTGACGATCCTCGGCGAGGAGACCCAGGTGCGTTCGCGCGCCGCGGAACTCGGCGTCGACCTGTCCGCGGCCACCGTGCTCGACCCGCTCACCAGCGACCTGTGTGACCGGTTCGCCGAACAGTACGCCGAACTGCGCAAGCACAAGGGTGTGACGGTCGAGCAGGCCCGCGAGACCATCCACGATGTCTCCTACTTCGGCACCATGCTGGTGCACAACGACATGGTCGACGGCATGGTGTCGGGCGCCCGGCACACCACCGCGCACACCGTGCGTCCGTCCTTCGAGATCATCAAGACCCTGCCCGACGTCTCTACGGTCTCCAGCATCTTCCTGATGTGCCTGGCCGACCGGGTGCTGGCCTACGGTGACTGCGCGATCGTGCCCGACCCGACGTCGGAGCAACTCGCCGACATCGCGATCTCCTCGGCGCGCACCGCCGCGCAGTTCGGCATCGACCCGCGGGTGGCCATGCTGTCCTACTCCACCGGCACGTCGGGCACCGGCGCCGACGTCGACAAGGTCCGGGCGGCAACCGAATTCGTCCGCCAACGCGAGCCGGACCTGCTGGTCGACGGCCCGATCCAGTACGACGCCGCCGTCGAACCGTCGGTGGCCGAGACGAAGATGCCCGACTCACCGGTCGCCGGCCGGGCGACGGTGCTGATCTTCCCGGACCTCAACACCGGCAACAACACCTACAAGGCGGTGCAGCGCAGTGCGGGGGCGATCGCCATCGGCCCGGTGCTGCAGGGCCTGAAGAAACCGGTCAACGACCTGTCCCGGGGGGCGCTCGTGGAGGACATCGTGAACACCGTGGCGATCACCGCGATCCAGGCGCAGGGCAAGTGAGCGCCGAGCGCACCGTCCTGGTGCTCAACTCCGGCTCGTCGTCGGTGAAATTCCAGTTGATACAGCCCGATTCGGGTGCGTCGCTGGCCGACGGCGTCGTCGAGCGGATCGGTGAGGAGTCATCCTCGGCGAGCCTCACGCTCGGTGAGCGTGAGGTCCGCCGCGACGACAAGGTGGCCGACCACGAGGCCGCGCTGCGCACCGCGTTCGAGCTGTTCGAGGAGGCCGGCGCGCAACTCGGGTCGGTCGGGCTGGTCGCAGTGGGTCACCGCGTCGTACACGGCGGCCCGGATCTGTACCGGCCGACACTGATCGACGACGCACTGGTCGCCGAACTCGAGGAGCTGGCGCCGCTGGCGCCGCTGCACAACCCGCCGGCGGTGCTCGGCATCAACGTCGCCCGCAAGGCGCTGCCCGACCTGCCGCACGTCGCGGTGTTCGACACCGCGTTCTTCCACGACCTGCCACCGGCGGCGGCGACCTACGCGATAGACCGGGACATCGCCGAGCAGTGGCACATCCGCCGGTACGGCTTCCACGGCACGTCACACCAGTACGTCAGCGAACAGGCCGCCGCCTTCCTCGGGGCAGCGCCGGAATCGCTCAACCAGATCGTGCTGCACCTGGGCAACGGCGCGTCGGCGTCGGCGATCGTCGGCGGGCGCCCGGTCGACACCTCGATGGGCCTGACACCGATGGAGGGGCTGGTGATGGGCACCCGCTCCGGGGACATCGACCCCGGCGTCGTCATGTACCTGTGGCGGACCGCGGGCATGAGCGTCGAGGACATCGAGACCATGCTCAACAAGCGCGCCGGCGTGCGCGGTCTCGGCGGCGAGGTGGACTTCCGGGTGCTGCACGAGCGCATCGAATCAGGCGACGAGCAGGCGCAATTGGCCTACGACGTCTATATCCACCGGTTGCGCAAGTACATCGGCGCGTACCTGGCACTGCTGGGCACCACCGACGTCATCAGTTTCACCGCCGGTGTCGGCGAGAACGACGCCGCCGTCCGGCGCGACGCCCTGTCCGGGCTCGCGCCGCTGGGGGTGGAACTCGACGAGCACCTCAACGCCAGCCCCGCGAAGGCGGCCCGGCGGATCTCCGCGGACAGGTCGCCCACCACGGTGCTCGTCGTGCCGACCAACGAGGAGCTGGCGATCGCGCGGGCCTGCGTGCAGGTCATCGACGAATAGCGGTTGTCCTGCGCCGAGATCGACGTGGTGCAGAAGAAGTGCGGGACAAGTCATGCGTGAGAGCAATCTCGACGCCGAGACGTGACGCGCTCAGAGCCGGTGCATCTCGCGCGACATCGCGGCGTTCTCCATGAAGCTCTCCCGTCGCGCCTGGCGGTGCTGCTGCGGCCGTGCGGCCGGGCCGGACAGCCAGGCGGCGATCGCAGTGCTGATGGCCGCGAACGGCTTCTGTCGAGCTCCGGAGCGCGTCAGTGGTGTGGAGCCGGCATGGAATCCGGCCAGGGAACCGATCGGTGGGCGTGCGCCCAGGTCTGCCGTTGTCATGGCTGAACGCTATGAACTGCAGGGTGCCGCGCGCATCGCCCTGCGGTTCGATCTTCAGGTCCTCCCTTGGACGGGCCCGAACTCATACCCCGGCATGATGCCGGCGGGCTCAAGGCGTCCGTAACCTTTTCCCAAAGGGGGTGAGAGATGGCCGGTCGAGTAGCGAACATCGTTGCGTTGGTGGCCGCTTCGACGGCTCGGATCCTCGGTCCCCGCGTGATGCGGGTTGTCGCGCGTTTCAACAGATTCGTGACGAATCCCCTTCTAGGCCGATGGGCACCGCACCTGCGGCACATGGCGGTGATCGAGCACCGGGGCCGTACGTCGGGCAGGCGGTACCGCACGCCGGTCATGGCCTTCATCGGCGACGGCCACCTGCGTGTCGTGCTCAACTACGGGGAGCGGTCGGACTGGGTGCGAAACGTGATGGCCGCGGGCACCGCCGAGGTCGTCAACAAGGAGACGCGATTTGTCCTGAGTAGCCCACGCATCCTGTCGAGCGGTGCCGGGCGCGTCCTGCACGCAGCGCTCTCACCCGTCTGACCCGCAAGCCTCCGCCGTCAGAAGGTGCTCATCGGGCGAACGCTGTTCGCCAGGTCGACCAGCGCGTAACGGTGCGACTGCGTGGGCGCCACCCTGGCGAGGCTGCGCAGCGAGGCCTCCACACCCAGCTGCAGGCCGTGCTCGGTGAACGGGAAACCGAGGATGTGATTGGTGCTCGCGGTGTTGTCGGCGAGCCAGTCCATCGCGGTGCCGAGCACGAGTGCCCGGATCTGGAGCACCCGCGGCTCGGTGTCGGGCAGTGCCTCCACGCGCCGCGCGGCGTCGCGGATCTGCTGTTCGGTGATCTCGGCGGCCGATCGCCCGGACAGCAGCGTCACCGCACTGGTCAGCCGGGCGGTGGTGAAATGCCGCGAGGTGGCCGGGACCTCGTCCAGCGTGCGGACCGCCGCATCGCGGTTGCCTTCGACCGAGTTGGCGCGCGCCAGGCCGAAACCGGCCGAGATGACGCCGTTGTCGGTGCCCCACACCGTGTCGTAGAACCGCTGCTCGTCGGCGCTGCCCGCGAGTTCGGCCGTCGCCGCCAACGCCAGCTTGGGCGCCAGCTCGCCGGGCTGGGTGTCCAGCACCTCGGTGAAATGCTTCATGGCGGACTCGTAGTCGGCCGACAGCAGTTCGGCGACCGCGCGGAACCACACCAGCCGCCACCGCCAGCCCACCCGGGCGGCGAGGTCGTCGAGCTTGCGGGTGGCCTTCGCGACGTCGCCGAGGTCGAGCAGCGCCCGCACCTCCATCAGCGGCAGCTCAACCGATTCCGAGAGGTCGATGCCCTCCGAGTCCAGCGCACCGTGCCGTGCCGCACGCAGCTGGTCCAGCGTCTGCACCGGCTGGCTCAGCACGCTCGCCGACAACACCGCCGCACCGACGTCGGCCGGGTCGACCAGCGGCACCGGCAGTGCCTTGACGATCTCCTGTGCGGTGAGCTTCTCCGAATGCACCTGGCCGTCGACATAGACGTCCGTATGTGCCACCAGCAGGTCGATGCCGAACGTCGAGCGCGTCGGCGAGAAGACCGTGGACAGACCGGGTCTTGGCGATCCGGTGTCGAGCGCCACCACCTCGCGCAGCACGCCCAGCAGCTGCGCCGACATCTCCTCGGCCGACCCGAACCGGCGCCGCGGGTCCGGGTCGATCGCCCGCCGCAGCAGTCGGCCGAACGAATCGTATTGGATCAGAACAGGATCGTCCTCCGGCAGGCCGTCGACATAGCGGCCCTTGCGGGTGCGCAGGTCCAGCGTCAGCGCCGCGAGCGTCCGGCCGACCGTGTAGATGTCGGTCTGCACCGTCGGACCGGTGCGCACGATCTCCGGCGCCTGGTAGCCCGGCGTGCCGTACAGGTAGCCGAACGAGTTGATCGTCGACACCGCCCCGAGGTCGATGAGCTTCAGCTGGTCCTCGGTGAGCATGATGTTCTCGGGCTTGAGGTCGTTGTAGGTCAAGCCGATCGAATGCAGATAGCCCATTGCGGGCAGGATCTCGAGCATGTAGCCGATCGACTGGGCCACCCCGAGGCCCGACCCCTTGGCCTGCTTGAGCGACGTTCCGCCGACGTACTCCATCACGATGTAGCCGACCGGATTGCCGTGCTTGTCGTTGTGCTCGACGAAGTTGTAGATCTTCACGATGCCGGGATGGGTCACCTCGGCCAGGAACTGCCGTTCGGCCATGGCGATCGCCTGCGCCTCGGCGTCGCCGGTGTGCACCAGACCCTTGAGCACCACGGGCCGGTCGTTGACGTTCTTGTCGAACGCCAGGTACACCCAGCCCAGCCCGCCGTGCGCGATGCAACCCTTGATCTCGTATTGCTCGGCGACGATGTCGCCGGGATTGAGTTGCGGCAGAAATGAATACGGGCTGCCGCAGTGCGGACAGGAGCCTTCGGACCGCGCCCTGCCGTCCTTCGACGACCGGCCCACCGGGCGGCCGCAGTTCCAGCAGAACCTCTTCGACTCGGCCACCACCGGGTTGACCATCAACGCGTCCAGCGGATCCTTGGCGGGCACCCGCGGCATCTCGACCAGCCCGCCGCCGAGCCGCCGGATCGGCGAGAGTGTGCGCGTCACCGTCGTCGGGTGATCGTGCGAGTCGGTGTCCTCGGTGCGCACCGAGATGCTGTCGGTGTCGTCGAAATGCGGGCGGAACACCGCCTGCGTCGCCATCGGCCGCAGCGTCGCGACGGAATCGAGCTCGTCCAGCGACGCCGGCTGCGTGCCGGGGCCCTCGTCGTCCTCGACGGCGGGCATCAGTCGACGTACCTTGCGACCGGAGGTGCGGGAGCCGGACCGAGCACCGTCAACCACTTGCGGTACAGCGTGTTCCACGTCCCGTCGCGCCGCACCCGCTCCAGCGTGCCGTTGACGAAGCGCACCAGACCGGTGTTCTGCAGGTTGACGCCGATGCCGTAGGGCTCCTCGTTCATGCTCGGCCCGACGATGTGCAGGTACGGGTCCTGAGCCACCAGCCCGGCAAGGATCGCGTCGTCGGTGCTGACGGCGTCGACCTGCCGCTGCTGCAGCGCCACCAGGCAGTCCGCCCACGTCACCACGGCGACGATGATCGGCGACGGGCTGATCTGTTGGATCCGCCGCAGCGACGTGGTGCCCTTGACCACGCACACCCGCTTGCCCGACAGGTCGGACGCCTGCGAGATGGCCGAACTGCGCGGGGCCAGGATCCGCTGGTTGGCGGTCAGGTACACCGTGGAGAAGTTCACCAGCTTCTTGCGCTCGCAGGTGATCGTCATCGTCTTGACGACCACGTCCACCTGGTTGTTCTGCAGCGCCGCGATGCGGTCCGCCGACGACATGATGCGGTACTCGACCTGGGCGGGCGAGCCGAAGATGTCGCGGGCGATCTCGCCGGCGATGTCGACGTCGAAGCCGGTGATCTCACCGGTGATCGGGTCGCGGAAGGAGAACAGGTTGCTGCCGATGTCCAGCCCCACGATCAGCCGGCCGCGGTCCCGGATGTTGCGCACGGCCGCGTCGGCCTCGTCGCGGTCGCTGAACGGGCGCAGGCTCGCCCTGCGGTTGCAGTCGTCGTCCTCGGTCGGGGGCAACCGCACCGGCTCCGGCGGCAGCTCCTCCATCCCGGCGGGTGTGGGCGGCGCGAGCGTCACCCCCGGCGCGGGAGTCGAGGACGTCGCCTGCCCGCATCCGGTGAGCACCGCGGCGGCGGTGACGAGGGCGAGCAGCAGCCTCATCAGCGGCTGTCTCTTCTTCGCGCAAGCGCTCATCAGCGGTACTCACTGAGTCGTGGCCACAGCCCCAGCGCCACCGCGATCGCCGCGATCACGCTGAGCACTGCGGCGCCCGCGGTGGCGCCCGACAGCACGCGACGGGCATTCATGATGTCGCTGCGCAGCTGGCCGCGGCTCTCCTCGATGCCCTTGTTCAAGGCGTCGTTGAGCTTGTCGAACGCGGGGGTGGAATCGTCCTCGCCGGTGCCCAGTGCCACCTGCGTCGCGGCCTGATAGTTGCCGACCGCGATGTAGGAGTTGATCCGGTCGTCGGCGGCGCGCCACCGGGTCAGCAGACCCTCCGCGTTGGCCAGGTCGGTGGTGTCGATCGAATTGTCGCGACCGAGGTAGTCCGACAACTCCTGCTGCATCATGTCGATGCGCTGGTAGTAGGACTGCTTGCGGACGTTCTCGTCGCCGCGCCGGATCAGCGCCAGCGTCTCGTCGGCGCGCGCCTGCTGGGCGGTGATGGCCAGGGTCGTGATGGTCCGCAGCGATTCCGCCCCGGCGCCCTTGGCGCTGCGGCTGTCCGCGGTGGAGATCGCGAGCGCCGTTCCCACCCACACCACCATAATCAGCACGGCCAGACCGCCGGCGACGAAACCGATGTTGACCCGGCGCCGGGTCCGTCGCGCCAGCCAGCGGTTGGCGAATGCGCCGAACAGCAGCGTCGCCAGCACCACCAGGATCACCGGGTTCGGGATCCGGGTGGAGGCCGTGGTCTCCTCGTCCACCCGCGCCGAGGTCTCCTGGTAGAGCCGCTGCGCGTCGGGCAGGATCTGCGTCTGCATCAGCGACGAGGCCTCGGACAGGTAGGACGAGCCCACCGGGTTGCCCGCCCGGTTGTTGGTGCGGGCGGTCTCGACGAGCCCGGTGTAGACGGCCAGCCGCGCGTTGATCCGGCCGAGCAGCTGCACCAGCGGCTCATCGGTGAGGCCGCTCGAGGCGCGGGTGAGGGCGACGGCCGCGTCGGTGATCGCCTGCTCGTAGCGCTGCCGCACGTCGCGCGGTTCGGTGCCGGCGATGAACGCGGTGGCCGCGGCGGCGTCGGCGACCGAGAGCCGGGTGTAGAGCTGCCCGGCGGCGAACGACAGCGGCTCGGTGTGGTCGAGCACCGTGGTGAGCGCCTGCTGGCGGTCGTTGATGCTGGTCGACGTGGCGAACGCACAGGAGATGGCCAGTGCGGAGAGCACCATGCCGATCGTCAGGATGCGGCCGGGCGTCGTCCAGAGGAACCACCACCGCGGATGCGCCGGCGTCGTGGGTGACCGTGACGCCAGCGGCTCGGTTGACGGGTGCGCCAACTCCACAGTCACCTGTGCGCGGTCCTCATCTATCCGGCTGCGTGAACGACTTGATCAACTCTATAAAAGAATCCTAAGAGGTCGGGGGAGGACGCGCGCCCGATCGGCGACGGCCGTCCGAGGTCGGGCAGTCCTATCCTGTACGGATGCGCGGCGACGGTGACGGTTGGGTGTTCTCCGACAGCGGCCGTTTCTGGGGAAGACACGGCGCGGCCGGGCTGCTGCTGCGCGCGCCCCGCCCGGACGGATCACCCGCGGTGCTGCTGCAGCACCGCGCGGTGTGGAGTCACCAGGGCGGCACCTGGGGTCTGCCCGGGGGCGCACGGGACAGCCACGAGACCGCTGAACAGGCCGCGGTCCGCGAGGCGCACGAAGAGGCCGGCCTCACCACCGATCAGCTCACCGTGCGGACCACCGTCGTCACCGCCGAGGTGGCCGGCATCGGCGGCGCGGCGTGGAGCTACACCACCGTGATCGCCGACGCGCCGGAACTGCTCGACACTGTGCCCAACCGAGAGAGCGCCGAACTGCGCTGGGTGGCCGAGGAGGAGGTGGCGGAGCTGCCGCTGCATCCGGGATTCGCCGCCAGCTGGGAGCGGCTGCGCACCGTGACGGCGGCGATCCCGCTGCTGGTCAACGGGCAGAGCTGAGCGCCGCCTTCAACCGCCGCGCCGCCGCCGCCGGATCCTCGGCGGCGGTGATCGCCCGCACCACCACGATGCGCGCAGCGCCTGCGGCCAGCACCTCGGGCAGCCGCTGCTCGTCGATGCCGCCGATGGCGAACCACGGCTTCGCCGGCGCCAACCGCGCCACCTCCCGGACGAGGTCGAGCCCGGGCGCCGGCCGCCCCGGCTTGGTGGGCGTCGGCCAGCACGGGCCGACGCAGAAGTAGTCGACCTGCTCGGCGACGGCCGCCTCCGCCTGCGCGAGATCATGGGTGGACCGGCCCACCACCGGTCCCGGCCGCAGGATGTCGCGGGCCAGCAGCAGCGGCAGGTCGTCCTGGCCGAGGTGCAGGCCGTCGGCGCCGGCCGCCCGCGCGATGTCGGCGCGGTCGTTGACCATCAGCAGTGCGCCGTGCCGTCGCGCCGCCTCGCCCAGCACCGCGAGCGCCTCGATCTCCTGGCGTGCCTCCAGAGGGCCGAACCGCTGCTCGCCGGGCGAGCCCTTGTCCCGCAGCTGGATGAGGTCCACCCCGCCTGACAGCGCGGCGTCGGCGAAGTCGGCGAGGTCACCGCGCTCGCGGCGGGCGTCGGTGCACAGATACAGCGAGGCGGCGGCCAGACGTTCGCGTGGCATGAGCACATCGCGACGCTAGCCGAAGTCGGGTAGCGGACTACTCTAGGCGGCCGCCCGAGCCGGGGAGACGCTCCATGAGCAGGTCAAACCCGGTGAGGCAGGTGGCGGCATGGACAGAATCGGCGGACGCGCAGTGGTGCTGGGCGCGAGCATGGGCGGCCTGCTGGCCGCAAGGGTGCTCGCCGACCTCTACGACAGCGTCACCGTGGTGGAGCGCGACGTGCTGCCCGACGGCGCCGCCAACCGCCGCGGCGTACCGCAGGGCAGGCATGTGCACGCCCTGCTCGGGCGCGGGACCGGGATCCTCGAGGAGCTGCTCCCGGGCATCACCGGTGACCTCGATGCCGCCGGTGTGCCCGCGCTGGACTACACCGACATGTCGAAGATGTACCTGTGCCTCGGCGGGCACCCGAGCATGCCCAGTGGTGGGTTCAAGAACGTCCCGTCGCTGTACATGCCGAGCCGGCCGCTGCTCGAGGGGCTGGTCCGGCGGCGGGTGCGTGCGATCCCCAACGTCACCGTCCTCGACGGCCACGACCTCATCGACATCGTGACCAACGCCTCGCGCGACCGCATCATCGGCGCGCGGGTGCGTCCGCACCACGGCGGCGGCGACGAGGTGCTCACCGCGGACCTGGTGGTCGACTCGACCGGTCGCGGTTCGCGGACGCCCGCGTTCGTCGAGGGCCTGGGATACGGGCGCCCGGCCGAGGAGAGCGTCAGCGTTCGGGTGATCTACTCGAGCCAGCTGCTGCACATGCCGGCCCACACCATCGACGAGATGATCGCCCTGGTCAGCCCGGTTCCCGGGCGTCCGACCGGGATGGCGCTGATCGGCTACGAGAACGACATGTGGGGATTCACGGTGTTCGGGATGGCCGGCCACGAGCCGCCCGGTGAACTGTCCGAGATGGTCGACTTCGCCGCGGGCCTCGCGCCGCGGCACGTTCTCGAGGCGGTTCGCGCCGCGACACCCGTCGCCGACGTCTGCCGCTTCCGCTACCCCGAGAGCAGGTGGCGGCGCTACGACCAAATGCGCCGCTTCCCCGACGGCTTCCTCGTGCTCGGCGACGCGATCTGCAGCTTCAACCCGATCTACGGCCAGGGCATGACGGTGGCCGCGCTGCAGGCGAAGGCGCTGCAGGACAGCCTGCGGGCGGGCACCGCCGGGCTGGCCCGGCGGTACTTCCGGGCCGCCGCCGAACCGATCGGCGTGGCATGGCAGTTCGCGGTCGGCGGCGACCTGAGCCTGCCCGAGGTCGAAGGGCACCGGTCCCTGTCGATGAAGCTCATGGGCCGGTACGTCGACCGGGTGCAGGCCGCGAGCGAACACGACGTCGACGTCGCCGAGCAGTTCATCCGGGTGGTGGGCCTGCTCGACCCGCCGCAGCGGTTGCTGCATCCCAGGATCGCCCTGCGCGCCCTCTCGCCGCGCCGCCGGTCGCATCCGGCCGAGCGCGTCCCGGTTGCGGAGGGCACCGCCGGGTAGTCTGGAGGCTCGACACGGGAGTCCCGGCACCGGGGACTGAGAGTGGGCGCGCGCCGCCCTTACCGTCGGACCTGATCCGGATCATGCCGGCGAAGGGAGCAGCAATGCCTCAGGGATCACTCGCCGTCATCGGTGGCGGCGTCATCGGCCTGGCCGTCGCCCGCCGCGCCGCGCTCGACGGCTGGCAGGTCTCGGTGCACCGGGCCGACGCGCACGGCGCGTCGTGGGTGGCCGGTGGCATGCTCGCCCCGCACAGCGAGGGCTGGCCCGGTGAGGAGCGGCTGCTGCAGATCGGACTGGAGTCGCTGCGACTGTGGCACGAGGGCTTCCTCGACGGGATGCCGGACGGCGTGGTGACGGCGCGGGAGTCGCTGGTGGTGGCCGTCGACCGCGCCGACGCGGCGGACCTGCGGACTGTGGCTCAGTTCCTGGCCGAGCAGGGGCACCCGGTCACCCCGACCACGTCCGCACGCGAGATCGAACCGCTGCTGGCCCAGGGCATCAGGCACGGCTTCGTCGCGGGAACCGAACTGGCGGTGGACAACCGGTTGGTGGTCGACGCGCTGGCCGCGCACTGTGATCGGCTCGGGGTCCGGTGGGAAGGCCCGGTCGACCAGCTGTCCGACGTCGGCGCCGACGTCCGGGTGATCGCCAACGGCATCGACGCGCCCACCCTCTGGCCCGGGCTGCCGATCCGGCCGGTGAAGGGTGAGGTGCTGCGACTGCGGTGGCGCCGCGGGTGTATGCCGGTGCCGCAGCGGGTGATCCGGGCCCGGGTGCACGGACGGCCGGTATACCTGGTGCCGCGCGCCGACGGGGTGGTGGTCGGCGCCACCCAGTACGAACACGGTCGCGACACCGCGCCCGCCGTCGCGGGGGTGCGCGAACTGCTCGACGACGCGTGTGCGGTGGTGCCTGCGCTGGGGGAGTACGAACTCGCCGAGTGCGCGGCGGGACTCCGGCCGATGACGCCCGACGGGGTGCCGATCGTCGAGCGCCTCGACGAGCGCACGATGGTGGCGGCAGGCCACGGCCGAAGCGGATTCCTGCTCGCACCGTGGACCGCCGAACGCATCGCGGCCGAATTGAACGTCATGGCAGGGGTGAGGGCATGAGAGTCACGGTGAACAACGAGGACGTCGACCTGGACGGCCGGCCCACGGTGGCCGACCTGCTCGACCGGATGGGCTTCCCGGACAAGGGCATCGCGGTGGCGGTGGACTGGTCGGTGCTGCCGCGGTCGGAGTGGGAGACCCCGCTGGCCGAGGGCGCGAGGGTGGACGTGGTGACGGCGGTGCAGGGTGGCTGATCCGGGCAAGCTGACGATCGCGGGCAGGGAGTTCGGCTCCCGGCTCATCCTTGGCACCGGCGGCGCGGCCAACCTTGCGGTACTCGAGCAGGCGCTGGTCGCGTCGGGCACCGAGCTGACGACGGTGGCGATGCGGCGGGTGGACGCCGAGAGCGGCACCGGCGTGCTCGACCTGCTGAACCGGCTGGGCATCACGCCGCTGCCGAACACCGCGGGCTGCCGCGGCGCCGCCGAGGCGGTGCTGACCGCGCAACTGGCGCGTGAGGCGCTCGGCACCGACTGGGTGAAGCTCGAGGTGATCGCCGACGAGCGCACCCTGCTGCCCGATGCGATCGAATTGGTCCGCGCCGCAGAGCAACTCGTCGACGACGGGTTCACCGTGCTGCCGTACACCAACGACGATCCGGTCTTGGCGCGGCGGCTGGAGGACACCGGCTGCGCCGCGGTGATGCCGCTGGGTTCCCCGATCGGCACCGGTCTGGGCATCGCCAACCCGCACAACATCGCGATGATCGTCGAGCAGGCAGGCGTCCCGGTGATCCTCGACGCCGGGATCGGCACCGCCAGTGACGCGGCCATGGCGATGGAACTGGGCTGCGACGCCGTGCTGCTGGCGACCGCCGTCACCCGCGCCACCGACCCGGCGCTGATGGCCGCCGCGATGGCCGCCGCCGTCACGGCCGGACGCCTCGCCCGCCAGGCCGGCCGGATCCCCAAGCGGTTCTGGGCGCAGGCGTCGAGCCCGTCGCTGTGAACGGCCGCTACGTCGCGCTCGGCAGCTCGATGGCCGCCGGGCCGGGGATCCGCCCGTCGGCTGACGGGGCGCCGTTCCGGGCCGGCCGGTCGGTACGCAACTACCCCCACCTGGTGGCCGCGGCGCTCGATCTCGAATTGGTCGATGTCACCTACTCCGGCGCCACCACCGCCCACGTGCTCGACGAGCGGCAGAACGGCGTGCCGCCGCAGATCGAGGCGCTCGACGGTGACGAGCGCCTGGTGACCGTGACGATCGGCGGCAACGACGCCGGCTACGTGCCCCTGCTGACCGTCGCCGCGCTGCCGCGGTTCACCCGCTCACTGCCGCTGCTCGGCGGCCGGATCCGCGACCTGCTCGACCCGACGGCGCGCGACCGCGCCCTGGTGCTGGTCGCCGATTCGCTGCAGCGGGTCGGGCAGGCCGTCCGCGAACGTTCGCCGCGCGCCACCGTGCTGTTCGTCGACTACCTGACGCTGCTGCCGCCGGCCGGTTCGCCCGCACCGCCGCTGGCCGGTGTCGACGCCGCGCTGGGCCGGCGGGTGGCCGACACCCTCGAGCGGTTGACCGGTGAGGCAGCCGCGGCGACCGGGTGCCGATGGGTGCGGGCCGCCGAGGCCAGCCGTGCCCACCACGCGTGGTCGGCGCAGCCGTGGACGACGCGGCCCGGCCTGCCCCTGCCCGGCCGTCCGGCGCCGTTGCACCCCAACGCCGCGGGGATGCGCGCCGTCGCCGATCTGGTGCTCGACGCGCTGCGCTGACGGGCCGAATTCGTGCATCCGCGGGTGCGGGGTGCATGCGACGATAATCGTCGACGGCCGTGCGACTGGCCGCAGCTACCGGAGAACCCGAGGACGTGACGATGACTTCACCGCTGGGCGTCGACCCGAAGGTCCTGCGCGAGCAGGCCGCCAGGATGCACGAGTTCGCCGATCAGCGCGCCGAGCACGTCTCGAATGTCGTGCGGATCGCCTCCGCGTTCACCGGGGCGTGGACCGGCCAGGGCGGGGACGCGGTGCAGAAAGCGCTGGAGAGTTATGTGCAGGAGGCGTCCGACACCCGGCGCGAAGAGATGGAGATCGCCGACGCGCTCATCCAGGCCGCCAATCAATACGACCAGACCGACGCCGACGCGGCCGGCGGCCTTTCCGGCCAGATGGGCATCTGAGAGGACTCGCGATGACCGACATCGTCCTGAAATTCAACGAGGCCCAGCAAGCCGTCGACGAGCTGAACGCCGAAGCCGCCAAGCTCGAGGAGCTGACGGCCGAGGAGGGCGCCCTGGTCGACCAGATCGCGGGCAGCGAGTGGACCGGCTCCGGCGAAGGGTCGTGGGAGCAGCGTCAGCGTGAGTGGCAGAAGGAGTCCGTCGAGGAGTCCGCGGCGCTGAGGCGCCTCGTGCAGGCGGTCGAGGCGGCGCACGGCCTCATGAAGGACACCGAGAGCCAGGTGTCCGGCCTCTTCAACTGACCCCCGACCCGATCGGCGTCCCCTGGGATGATGGGCGCCGATGATCCAACTGACCGCACTGACCAAGACCTTCGGCGACACCCGCGCCGTCGACGACCTGACGTGCACCGTCGAGCCCGGCGTCGTCACCGGCTTCCTCGGGCCCAACGGCGCGGGCAAGACCACCACGATGCGGTTGATCCTCGGCCTCGACCACCCGACGTCGGGGACCGCGACGATCGACGGCCGCGCCTACCGCGACCTGCGTGAGCCGCTGCGCACCGTGGGCGCCCTGCTCGACGCCCGGCAGCTGCATCCGCAGCGCAGCGCCCGCAACCACCTGCGCTGGATCGCCGCGGCCAACCGGATTCCCGGCCGCCGGGTCGACGAGGTGCTCGACATGGTCGGGCTGACGGCGGTGGCGGGCCGGCCTGCCGGCGCACTCTCGCTCGGCATGGGCCAGCGGCTCGGCATCGCCGCCGCCCTGCTCGGCGACCCGCCGGTGCTGCTGTTCGACGAACCGGTCAACGGACTCGACCCGGAGGGCATCCACTGGGTGCGCACGCTGATGCGCACGCTCGCCGGGCAGGGCCGCACCGTGCTGGTGTCGAGCCACCTGCTGGCCGAGATGGCCAACACCGCCGACCGGCTGGTGGTGATCGGCCGCGGCAGGCTCATCGCGGCCACCACCGTGGCCGACTTCGTCGGTGCCGGCGGCCAGACGATCCGGGTGCGCAGCCCCCAGCGGGACACCCTGCGCGATCTGCTGCGCGACGCCGACATCGAGGTGGCGCCCGACGGGGACGGCGACGGCCTGACCGTGCGCGGTGCGGCCATCGAGGTCGTCGGCGACCTGGCCGCGCGCAACGGCATCACGCTGCACGAGCTCAGCACCCGGGAGGCCTCGCTGGAGGCGGCGTACCTGGCGCTCACCGACGGGGCGGTCGACCACAGGGCGGGAGCCCGATGAGCGGGCTCGCCGTGTTGTCCGCCGAGCGGATCAAGCTGTTCACCACCCGCGCGCCGCTGTGGTCGGTGGTAGGCGCCGCGCTGCTGTCGCTCGGGCTGGCCGCGGTGCAGGGGCGCACGGCCTACGAGTACAGCCCGGTGTCACCGCAGGAGGCCGCGCTGGGGGTGACCGTGTTCGGTGTGCCGGTGCTGATGATCCTGGCGTCGACGGCGATGACCGCGGAGTACCGCCACGGGCTGATCCACACCACGCTGCTCGCGACTCCGCAGCGCACCGGCGTGCTGGCCGCCAAGACGGCGGTGGCGGCGACCTTCTCGGCGATCAGTGCCGCGGTGATGGCGCTGGCCGCGATCGTGGTGGCCCGGTTGGCCGCCGACCCGCTGGCCGGTGGCCCGCTGTCGCCGGCATCCCGGGAGGTGTGGGAGGTGATCGGCGGGGTCGCGCTGTACGCGGCGCTGGCCGCCGTGCTCGGGGTCGCCGTCGGTGCGCTGCTGCGCGTCGCGGCCGGAGCGGTCGCGGTGCTTCTGCTGTGGCCCCTGGTGGCCGAGCCCATCCTGGCCAACGTGCCGGACCTCGGCACCCGCGTCGGGCCGTGGCTGCCGTTCGGCAACGTCTTCAGGTTCCTCGACGTCACGTGGCTGTATCCGACCTTCGACATGGCGTGGGGACCTGCCGGGTCACTGGTGTTCTTCGCCGCGACCGTCGCCGTGGTGTGGGTGGCCGCGGCGGTGGTGTTCGTCCGCCGCGACGCGTGACGGCCACTCGGTCGCAACGGGTTTGCCTGGGCACTCGGTGCGAACGGCTAACGTGTGTGCCATGGGGCGCAGAACATCGGCCGTGCTGACGGCGCTGGTCGTCACCGCGGCATTGGGCGGCTGCGGCCGCGATTCCGAACCGGAGTCGCCACCGGCGACGCAGGAGGCGTCACCGGCCGCGACGGAGTTCGCCGACCAGCTGCGGGCGCGGGTGTCGGTCGACGCGATGATGGGTCACCTGGAGAAGCTGCAGCAGATCGCGGACGACCACGGCGGCAACCGGGCATTGGGCACCCCCGGATATGACGCCAGCGTGGCCTATGTCGCGAATGCGTTGCGCGACAAGGGATTCGACGTCCAGGCGAACGAATTCGAGGTGAAACTGCCGTTCGCGGAGGAGCCGGAACTGCGCGTGAGCGGCCGGACGGTGCCGGCCCGCCCCCTCGAGTTCACCATCGGCACGCCGCCCCAGGGGGTGACCGGACCGCTGGTGGCCGCCCGCGTCGAGGACTCGCCGGGGTGCACCGCCGAGGACTACGACGGATTACCGGTGCGCGGCGCCGTCGTGCTCGTCGACCGCGGCGAATGCCCGTTCGGTGACAAGCAGGCCGCCGCGGCGCAACGCGGCGCCGTCGCGCTCGTCGTCGCCGACAACGAGGACGGCGACCAGATGGGCGGCACGCTCGGTGAGACGACCGAGGTGAAGATCCCGGTCGTCAGCGTCGGGAAGGCCGACGGCGCGCAGTTGCGCGGCAACCCCGGCGAGACGACCCTGCGGTTGAAGGCCGGCGTGCGCACCGAGCGCACCCGCAACGTGATCGCACAGACCAAGACCGGTTCGACCGCCGACGTGGTGATGGCCGGCGCACACCTGGACAGCGTGCCGGAGGGCCCGGGCATCAACGACAACGGCTCCGGGGTGGCCGCGGTGCTGGAAACCGCGCTGCAACTGGGCAGTTCGCCGGATGTCCGCAATGCGGTGCGCTTCGCGTTCTGGGGCGCCGAGGAACTCGGGCTGATCGGTTCAACCCAGTACGTCGAGTCGCTCGACCAGGAGGCTCTCAAGGACATCGCGCTCTACCTCAACTTCGACATGGTCGGCTCGCCCAACCCGGGGTACTTCACCTACGACGGCGACCAGTCCTCGCGGCCCGACCCGCGCGGAGGCGTGCCGCGGGTGCCGGAGGGTTCGGCGGGCATCGAGCGCGCACTGGTCGCCTATTACCAGGGCACCGACAAGAAGGCGCAGGACATCTACTTCGACGGCCGGTCCGACTACGACGGGTTCACCGCGGCCGGCATCCCGGCCGGTGGCACGTTCTCGGGCGCGGAGAACAAGATGACCAAGGAGCAGGCGGAACTGTGGGGCGGCGAGGCCGACCAGCCGTTCGACCCGAACTACCACAAGAAGAACGACACCCTCGAACACATCGACCGCACCTCGATGGAGATCAACGGTGGCGCAGTGCCGTACGCAGTCGGGTTGTACGCCCAGGATCAGCGCGGTCGCAACGGCGTCCCGCTGCGCGAGGACCGCACCCGCCATCCGCTGTCCGACGCATGATGCTCGCGCGGACGGTCGTCGCGATCGCGGCGACGGCGCTGCTGGCGGCCTGCTCCCCGTCGTCGGCGCCGCCACCACCCACCGACCTCGCCGGCGATCTGGCGGCCCGGGTGGGCATCGACGCGATGGCCGCGCACCTCGACGCCCTTCAGTCCATCGCCGACCAGCACGGCGGTAATCGGGCCGAGGGCACACCCGGTTACGACGCCAGCGTCGACTACGTTGCGAAGCTGCTGCGCGACAAGGGGTTCGACGTAGAGACGCCCGAGTTCGAGCGCTACGGCTCGACCCGGGGTGGCAAGCCCCGCGTCACGGTCGCCGGTCGCGACCACTCGGTGCAGCAGGCGTCGCTGCTGGTGACCACCCGCCCGGGCGGGCTGAACGCCGTCACGTTGCGGCCCGCGTCACCCGACGGATGCACCCGCGAGGCCTACCGCGGTGTGGACGTCGAGGGGGCCATCGCCGTGGTCGACGACGCCGGATGTTCGGTGGTCGCCAAGCACGACGCCGCCGTGGCGGGCGGCGCCGTCGGTCTGCTGGTGGTCGCTGCCCGGCCGGACGCAGCGACGCCCGGGCTGTTCACCCCCGGCTACTACCGCGACCTCGACGTCCCGGTGGGCATCATCGACGCCGCCGCCAACGCGGCGCTGCGCCGCACCGCCGCGCCCGTGCGATTGGTGCTCGACGGGGAACCGGTGCTGGTCAAGTCGCGGAACTTGTTGGCGCAGACTAAGACCGGTGACACCGCGAACGTCGTGCTGGCCGGCGCGCACCTCGACAGCGTCGCGGGCGGGCCCGGCATCAACGACAACGGCACCGGGGTGGCGGCGCTGCTCGAGACCGCACTGCAGCTCGGCGCCTCGCCCGATGTGCGCAACACGGTGCGGTTCGCCTTCTGGGGTTCGGAGGAGATCGGCCTTGCCGGTTCCCAGGCCTATGTGCGCGGCCTGGATCGCGACCGGCTCGACGACATCGCGCTCTACCTCAACTTCGACATGCTCGGCTCGCCCAACCCCGGGTACTTCACCTACGACGGCGACCAGTCCGCCTCGGCACAACCGGGCGGTGCGACGCCGGAAGGCTCGGCGGGCATCGAACGCACGCTGGCCGGCTACCTCAACCTCGCCGGCGTCCGGCCGGCCGACATGCCGATCGGCGACCGCACCGACTACCACCCCTTCGTCACCGCCGGCGTGCCGATCGGCGGGGTCACCACGGGCGCGGCGCAGCGCAAGACCGCTGTGCAGGCGCGACTCTGGGGTGGCCGGGCCGATGTCGCGTTCGACCCGAACTACCACACGCGGCGCGACACCGTCGACAACGTCGACCGGCACGCCCTGTCCGTGATGGGCCCCGCGGTGGCCTACGGCGTGGGCGCCTACGCCCGGTCCACCGACGGCCCCAACGGTGTGCCGCCACGCGATCGGCGCGACCGCAGAGGGCGCTGACCTAGCCGACCGGCGACGTCGGATCCGGGTCGCGCTGGTCGTCGCGGACGCCCCGCACCAATCCCAGCAGCCGCATGCCGTGGTACACCAGCAGCGCGGCGATCGAACCGAGAGCGATCCCGGTGAACGTCAGACTCCCTGCCTGCCAACTGAAATCGGCAATGCCGATGATCAGCGGGATGGCCGCGGTCAGCTGGTTGACCGGCTTGGCGAAGTCGACGTCGTTGGTCAGCCAGATCCGCACGCCGATGATGCCGACGAGGCCGTAGAGCACCACGGTGGCGCCGCCGAGCACACCGTCGGGTGTCGCCGCGATCACCGCTCCGACCTTGGGGCACAACGCGAGTGCGATCGCCACCACGGCCGCCACCCAGTAGGCGGCGGTCGAGAACACCCGGGTCGCGGCCATCACGCCGATGTTCTCGGCGTAGGTGGTGGTGGCCGATCCGCCGCCTGCGCCGGCCAGGGTGGTGGCCACACCGTCGGCCATCAGGGCGCGGCCGATCAGCGGATCGGCGTCGGTGCCGGTCATCTGGCCGACCGACTTGACGTGCCCGATGTTCTCGGCGACCAGCGCGATGACGGCGGGCAGGAAGAGCGGCAGCACCGACAAGGTGAACGACGGCGTCTGGAACTCCGGCAGCCCGACCCATGCGGCCGAGGCGACGGCGGCCTTCTTGTCCGGGTCGAGGTCACCGAGCGCCAGCGCCAGCAGGTAGCCGGCCACCACCGCGAGGAAGATCGCCAGCCGGCCGACGATGCCGCGGAAGAACGCGAGCACCACCACCAGCAGCACCAGGGTCACCAGGCCGACCAGCGGTCCCTTCTCGAAGTTGTCCTTCGCCGCCGGGGCGAGGTTCAGTCCGATCAATGCGACGATCGCACCGGTCACCACCGGCGGCAGCGTGACGTCGATCCAGTGCGTGCCGACGACGTGCACCACCGCGCCGATGACGATCAGCATCAGTCCGACGGCGATCAGTCCGCCGAGCGCGCTTCCGGTGCCCTGCGCGGCGACCGCGCCCGTCACCGGGGCGATCACCGAGAAACTCGAGCCGAGGTAGCTCGGCAGCCGGTTGCCCGTGATGATCAGGAACAGGATGGTGCCGATCCCGGAGAACAGCAGCGTGGTCGCCGGCGGGAAACCGGTGAGCACCGGCACCAGGAACGTGGCGCCGAACATCGCCACCACGTGCTGCGCGCCGAGACCCACGGTGCGGGCCCAGTCCAGGCGTTCGTCGGGAGCGACGACGAAGTCGCTGTCGGCGCGGGACTCGACGTGAGTCCAGGTCCATCGGCTCCCCGGTGCGGTCATGGGTGCCTATATTGCCCGGCGGACCCGCCGCCCGCCGCTCGGACTAGTGGATGTGGCTGCCGCCGTTGATGTCCATCGTGCTGCCGGTCAGGTAGGCGGCGTCCTCGGACGACAGGAACGTGATGCAGGCGGCGACCTCGTCGGTGGTGGCGGTCCGCCCGACGGGGATGTCGCGGGCCAGCTTCGCCTCCTGCTCGCCGGTGGAGCCGACGCGGATGTTGGTGTCAACCGCGCCGGGAGTGACGGCGTTGACGGTCACGCCGGTGTCGGCGACCTCGCGGGCCAGCGCCTTGGTGAAGCCGAGGATCGCGGCCTTGGCCGAGGAGTACGGCACCTTGCCGAACACGCCGCCGCCGCGCTGCGCGGACACCGAGGACATGTTGACGATGCGGCCCCAGCCCTGCTCGATCATCGCGGGCAGGAACGCCTTGGTGACCAGATAGGTGCCGGTGGCATTGACGGCCATCACCTTGTTCCACAGGTCGAGCGTCGTCTCGAGGAACGGCACCGGCGAGGTGATGCCCGCGATGTTGGCCAGCGCCCCGACCGGTGGCAGGTTGCCGTCGGTGACCTCGGCCGCGACGGCGGCCTGCGCTGCCGCGACGGAGTCCTCCGATGTCACGTCGACGGCGCAGCCGAATGCGGGCACCGCGAACTGGTTGCCGATGTCGGCGGCCACCTTGGCCGACTTCTCGCCGTCCAGGTCGAGGATCACCACCGCCCAGCCTTCCCGGGCGTAGCGTTGCGCGACGGCCATGCCGATGCCGCGGTCGGACGTCGCACCGGTGATGACGGCGGTGCGTTGCGTGCGGTTGGTCGGTGTTGTCATGTGTCTCCTCAGATCAGGTCGGAAATGTGTTGTGCTGCTTCGGCGGTGGCCGTCGGCCGTTGGTCATCGGTGATGTCGCGCGTCTCGAGTTCGAGTGCGAAGTGGCCGGTGTATCCGGCGTCGGCGAGCGCCTTGAGCCCGCCTGCGAAGTCGACGGCGCCGCGGCCGACGGAGATGTTGATGTTGCCGGGCACCGCATCGCGGATGTGCACGTGGGCGATGCGGCCGGCGAACCGGTCGACGAAGTCGAGCGGATCCCCGCCGGAGGCGACGATGTGGCTGAAGTCCATCACGATGCCCACCGGGCTGCCGGCCAGCCTGTCCGAGAGTGCCTGCGCGCGCGTCAGGTCGGAGCACAGCCGGTGAAAGTGCAGCGATTCGGTCCACAGTTCGACACCGTGCTGCGCCGCGCGCCGGGCGGCCGCGATGAGCTCGGCGGCGACCAGGTCCAGGTCGTCGTCCAGCGAGCGCAGCGGCGTGCGAGCGAGTGCGCCGCACGGCAGCACCAGTGCCTGTGCGCCGGTGCCTGCGGTCAGGCTCAGCAGTGCGTCGAGGTGGGCCTCGCGGTTGCGCCTGCCGTCCGCGTCGAGCGGCAGGTTGAGGTCGCCGACGTCACCGTTGATGGAGCGCACCAGCAGACGGCTGCTGCGGACCGTCGCGATCACCGAGGCGACGGCCGTGGCGTCCAGCTCATAGGGCACGTGGTCGCAGACGCCCGGTAGGGCGCCGAGGTCGATGCCCCGGAAACCGAGCTGGCGGATCCAGGTCAGCGCCATCTCCAGGTCGAGGTGCCGGAAGCTGATCGTGGAGCAACCCAGCCGGCGGTCCGGCCTTGAGGCGGCGTGCATGGCGGTTCCCTGCGTCGAGCGGACGTGATGACTGCCACAGTATGGTGCCAACTGTTAACAGTCAACTATTGACTGCTAGTCGGTGTCGACTGTTGACAATGGTGTGTGTGCGCCCTCACACTGAGTGACGTGGCGCACTGTTGACCGTCGACAGTGACGTGGAAATCGCCCGATTCCGGGTATAGATGCTGGGAAAGGATCTGCTCATGAGCGACGACGCTCTCTCGATGCGGGGGCCGGTGCACGGCACTCGCGACGCCAAACGGGTCGCGATCGGCTCCGGTGTCGGCGCCGTGATCGAGACCTACGACTTCATCGGTTTCGGCACGGCTGCCGCGTTGTACTTCGGCACGGCGTTCTTTCCGAACTCCAGCCCGCTGGCGGGCACGCTGCTGTCGTTCGCGACCCTCGGCGTCGGCTTCGTCGCCCGGCCGCTCGGCGGCATCATCGGCGGACACCTCGGCGATAAGGTCGGCCGCAAGCCGGTCCTGGTCGCGTCACTCATCCTGATGGGCCTCGCCACCTTCGCGATCGGCCTGCTGCCGACGTACGCCTCGGTTGGTGTGCTCGCACCCATCCTGCTGGTGACCGTGCGCATCATCCAGGGTCTCGCCTTCGGCGCCGAGTGGGGCGGGGCGATCCTGATGAGCTACGAGCACGCCCCATGGAAGAAGAAGGGCCGCTACACCGGCATCGTCCAGGCCGGCTTCCCCGTCGGCCTGCTCATCGCGAACCTGGTCTTCTTCGTCAGCATCCACCTCGGCGGTGACTGGGCGTGGCGGGTGCCGTTCCTCGCGAGCATCATCCTCGTCATCGTCGGTCTGATCATCCGCGCGAAGGTGCCGGAGTCTCCGGTGTTCGAGGACGTGAAGGAGCAGGGCGACATCGTGAAGTCGCCGATCGTCGAGGTGGTCAAGAAGGACTGGCGGAACATCATTCGCGGAATCGGCCTCCGCATCGCCGAGACCGCCGGCTACGCCGTGTCGATCACCTACATGCTGTCCTACCTCAAAGGCGCCGAACTCGCGACGCGCTCCCAGACCATCGGTGCGCTGTGCATCGCGTCCGCGATCGGCATCTTCGCCACCTTCGCCTGGGCCAAGCTCACCGACAGGATCGGCCGCCGCCCGCTGTACCTCTGGGTGTGCGCACTGGGCATTCCGTTCGGCGTGCTGATGTTCGTCACGGTGAACACCGGCGTGTTCATCCTCATCATCGCCACGTTCGTCATCGCCTACGGCGTGTTCCAGAACGCGCTCGCCGGCGCCCAGGGCGGGTGGTTCCCCGAGCTGTTCAACGCGAACACCCGCTCCTCGGGTGCGTCACTGGCGTACCAGATCTCGGCCATCGCATCGGGCTTCACCCCGTTCATCACCACGCTGCTGTTCGAGGCCTACGGATGGTGGGGCCCGGCGCTGCTGTTCAGCGGCTATATGGCGATCGGCCTCGTCGCCGCGATCCTCACCCGCGAGACGTGGGGTCCCCGGGAACGGACGCTGGCCGACAAGGCTGCTGCCGAGACCGCCGACCCGCATGTGGTGGCCGCCTGATGCGCATCGACGAAGTACGCGACGCCGCCCACCGGATGCGCCACCACGTGCTGGACATGGGCGAGGCGCAGGGCCAGGGTTACGTCGGACAGGCGCTCGGCGCCGCCGACATGCTCGCCTGCGTGTACGCCGACCAGCTGTCCTTTCGCCCGGACGACCCGAAATGGGAAGGGCGTGACCGGTTCCTGCTCTCCACCGGGCACTACGCCATCGGTCTGTACGCAGCGCTGGCCGAGGCCGGGATCATCGACGCCGCCGAGCTCGACTCCTACGGATGTGACGACTCCCGGCTGCCGATGTCCGGGATGGCCAGCTACACACCCGGTATGGAGATCTCCGGCGGATCGCTCGGCCACGGCCTCACCGTCGCAGTCGGGATGGCGCTCGGGCTCCGGCATCAGGGCTCGCCGGTGCGGGTGTTCAACTTCCTGTCCGACGGCGAGCTCGACGAGGGCTCGACGTGGGAGGCGGCCATGGGCGCCGCCCACCATCAGCTGGGCAACCTGGTGGCAATGGTCGACATCAACGCGCTGCAGGCCGACGGGCCCACCGCGGGCGTGCTGCGCACCGAACCCGTCGCCGACAAGTGGGCGGCCTGCGGCTGGTTCACCCAGCGGGTGAACGGCAACGACGTCGAGGCGCTGCTGGCGGCCTTCGACGAGATCGCCGGGCGGGCAGCACCCGTCGGCACCCCGGCGGTCATCCTCTGTGACACCCGGGTCGGCAGCGGCGTCCCGCTGCTCGAGAACCGCGAGAAGGCGCACTTCATGCGCATCGACGCCGACGAGTGGCAGATCTGCCGCGAGCAGCTCACCGCCGGATACCAGGAGAAGGCTGGAGTAGACGCATGACATCTGTTGCCCCACTGCGCACCTCGGCGATGATCGCTTCGTTCGCCGATCCCGGACAACGCACCACTCCTGCGCCGTTCGGCCACGCGCTGGTCGAGGCTGCGAAGGCCGACGAGCGCATCGTCGGGTTGACCGCGGACCTCGGCAAGTACACCGACATGCACATCTTCGCCAAGGCCTTCCCCGACCGGTACTTCCAGATGGGGATGGCCGAACAGCTGCTCTTCGGCGCCGCCGCGGGCATGGCCGAGACGGGGCTGATCCCCTTCGCGTCGACCTATTCGGTGTTCGCGGCTCGCCGGGCGTACGACTTCATCTGCCTCGACATCGCCGAACCCGGGCTCAACGTCAACATCATCGGCGGACTTCCCGGTCTGACAACGGGTTACGGCCCGTCGCACCAGGCCACCGAGGACATGGCCATATTTCGCGGCGTGCCCGGGCTGACCATCGTGGATCCCTGCGACTCGGTCGACATCGCCCAGGCGGTGCCCCAGTTGGCCGAGCACGACGGCCCGACGTATCTGCGCCTGCTACGGGGTCAGGTGCCGACCGTGCTCGACGAGTACGACTACACCTTCGAGCTCGGCCGGGCCAAGGTGCTGCGTCCGGGCGCGGACGTCGTGTTCGTGTCCAGTGGGCTGATGACCATGCGGGCGCTGCTGGCCGCAGAGGAGCTCGCCGGCCACAACGTCGACGTCGCGGTGGTGCACACGCCGACCATCAAGCCGTTCGACGCCGAAACGGTGCTGCGCGAGATCGATTCGGACCGGCTGGCGGTCACGCTGGAGAACCACACGGTGATCGGCGGGCTCTTCGAGACGGTGGCGGCCGAGGCGGTGCGTCGGGGCGTGCACCGCACGGTCGTGCCGATCGCGCTGCCCGACGAATTCCTCGCCGCCGGGGCGCTGCCGACGCTGCACGACCGCTACGGCCTGTCCACCCGTCGCATCGTCGCCTCGGTGCTCGACCGGCTGTAGGATCACTGTCGACAACTGATTGTCGACAGTCGTGTCGACCGGAAGGGAGCCCCGTGTCGGTGGACGCCCCGTCGCTGCTGCGGCTGGAGAAGACCAGCCTGCGTCAGCAGGCGCTGACGGCGCTGCGCCGCGCCATCACGACGGGGCAGTTGACGCCGGGCACCCACCTGGTGGAGACCGAACTGTCCGACGCGTTGCAGATCAGCCGCGGCACCCTGCGCGAGGCGATGCGGCAACTGCAGCAGGAGGGCCTGATCTCCGCGGGCGCCAGGGGTCGCCTGTCGGTGCGCCATCTCGACACCAAGGAGATCCGGGACATCTTCGCTGTCCGGGCGGCGCTCGAGTCGCTGGCGGCGCAGTGCCTCGCCGAACTGCCGGACCGCACGTCCGCGGTCGCCGAGCTGAGCAAGGCCGTCGACGACATGGACCGGTGGGCCGCATCGAATCTCGAGGATCGCATCGAGGCCGATCTGCGCTTCCATCGCACGATGTGCCACCTGACCGGCAACGAGACCCTGCTGCACCAATGGTTGTCGCTGGAGGGCAGCATCCGCATGTCGATCATGTTCGCCGGTGTCGACCGGGCGTTGAAGAACATGGACACCAAGCGGCACTTCGAGATCGTCGACGCCATCGAGTCCGGCGACGGGCGGCTCGCCGCGGCCACGGTGCGTGACCACATGGACGGCGCGGCCAGTGTTCTGGTCGACGGCGCCACCTAGCCGCAGTCAGTCGCGGCGGCGGATCAGCCGGCGGACCCCGTAGACCGCCGCGCCCAGCCCGACGACCGCCACACCCGCGGCCACCGACGGCACCGGCAGCGCGAACGCCAGCACGATGCACCCGGCCAGTCCCAGGATCGGGATGACGCGGTGCCCCAGTGTCAGCGCCGCGGCGTTGGCGATCGCGTAGTAGACCAGCACCGCGAAGGACGAGAACCCGATCGCGCCCCGCAGGTCCACCACCGCGGCCAGCACCGCCACCACCGCGCCGACCGCGATCTCGGCGCGGTGCGGTCCGCCGAACGTGGGATGAACGGCGGCCAAGGCATGCGGGAAATGCCGATCCCGCGCCATCGCCAGCGTCGTCCGGGACACCCCGAGGATGAGCGCCAGCAGCGAGCCCAGCGCGGCGACCGCGGCGCCCACCCGGACAACGGGCTCCAGCCACGGTGCTCCCGCATCGCGCACGGCCTCGGCCAGCGGTGCGCTCGCCGACGCGAGCGCCGCCGGACCGACACCGGCCAGCACCGCCGCCGCGACCGCGGCGTAGACGACGAGCGCGATGCCCAGCGCGATGGGGATCGCACGCGGGATGGTGCGGGCCGGATCGCGCACCTCCTCGCCGAGCGTCGCGATGCGCGCATAGCCGGCGAAGGCGAAGAACAGCAGGCCCGCCGCCTGCAGGACGCCGCCCACGGTGACGTCGACCCCCGGCGCCCGGTCCGCCCCGCCGGCTCCGCCGAGCACCGCCACGACCACGGCGGCCAGCACCGCCAGCGCGACGGCGACGATGACGCGGGTGAGCAGCGCCGACTTCTGCACGCCGGTGTAGTTCACCACCGTGAGCACCACCACCGCGGCCACCGCGACCCCGTGCGCGGCGCCGGGCCACACGTAGTAGCCGACGGTGAGCGCCATCGCGGCGCACGACGCGGTCTTGCCGACCACGAAACTCCAGCCGGCGAGATAGCCCCAGAACGGACCCAGCCGCTCGCGGCCGTAGACATAGGTGCCACCGGACTGCGGATGGCGGGCCGCCAGCCGCGCCGACGACGTCGCATTGCAGTACGCGACGACGGCGGCGATCGCGAGGCCGAGAAGCAGACCGGCGCCTGCCGCCGCGGCGGCGGGACCCAGCGCCGCGAAGATGCCGGCGCCGATCATCGACCCGAGGCCGATGACGACGGCATCGCCGGTGCCGAGCCGGCGCCGCAGGGCCGAGTCGTCCGCTGCGGTCACGGCAGTGATCGTAGGTGAGGCCGCCCGGTCAGGCACCTCGTCCGGGGACCAGCGATTGGTGCTCCGGCGTCCGGATCGCGGCCACCAGGACGGCGAGCAGCGCCGTCAGCCCGATCAGCGAGAGCGTGATCGTCCACGACCGGCGCAGCAGCAGCGCCGAGTCGCACTGCTCGACGAGGTCCTGCCCCGCGGCGCCCGCCTGACTGAGGTCGGCGCTGAACCCGTTCCCGCACTCGACCTGCCAACCCCACTGGTCGTAGGTGTCGAGCAGGACGGGGAATCGCAGCGCAAACAGCCCGACCCCCAGCAGGACGGCGCCGGCGATACCGATGTACCAGGCCCGATGAGTCAAAGATCTCCCCTTCTCGTGCAGTGGACGGTCGCCCGGGGGGACCGGACGACTCCCACGGCGGAGAGGATCGAACACGTCGCGCATCGGCCCCCCGACCGGGCCTGTGCCGCCCACTATGTTAACCGTCATTCTTACTGTGCCGCTCAGTTCCGTAAGAAAAAGCCCCTGAACTCGGCCTCTATGTGTGCAGGCCGTCGGATATCGTGTTCGCCATGGCGCGCACCCCGTCCCGCCGTGTCGACGGTGTCCGGCGTCGGCCGAAGGACCGGAAAGCCCAGATCGCCCGTGCATCGGCCGAGGCCTTCAGCGAGCTGGGCTACCACGGGGTGAGCATGGAGGCCATCGCCTCGCGGGTCGGCATCTCGGCGGCCGCGCTGTACCGGCACTACTCGAGCAAATACGAGCTGTTCCGCGACGCGGTGTTCAACCTCGGGCAGCTGCTGGTCGACAGCGTGATGTCGGTGGACCCGGTCGATGACGACGACCCGATACAGACGCTGCGCCGGCTGGCGGTGGCGCTCACCGAGACCGCGCTCGCAAGCCGGGAGTCGGGCGGGCTGTACCGATGGGAGGCCCGCTACCTGCGCGGCGACGACCAGGCGACCCTCAACGCCCAGCTGCGAGAGGTGCACCGGCGCATCCAGGAGCCGTTGACCGCGATCCGGCCCGACCTCACCTCACGGCAGCGATGGACGCTGTCGACCGCGGTGCTCAGCGTGATCGGCAGCATCGTCGATCACGGCGCCAAGCTCCCAGGCATCCAGATCCGGATGTTGATGTCCGACATCGTGGCAACCCTGGCCGGTGTCGAGCTGCCCGACGTGGCCGACGACGTCGACGCTGCGCCTGCCTCCGCCGCCCCGCCGCCCGCCTCGAAATACGAAGCGTTGCTGAGTGAGTCGATGAGGCTGTTCAACGAGAAGGGTTACCGCGACACCAGCGTGGAGGACATCGCCTCGGCGGTGGGCATGCCCGCGTCGGGCATCTACCGCTACTTCTCGGGCAAGAGCGACATCCTGGCGGCGGGTTTCCGGCGGTCGGCCGACCGGCTGTCGGCCGAGGTGTCCACGGTGCTGAGCGCCGTGCCGGACCGGGAGGTGGCGCTCGCCCGGCTCGTCGACGCCTATGTCGAGCGGTCGTTCGCCCACCCGGAGCTGGACTACGTGTACTACACCGAACGCCTGAACATGGCGCCGGCCGATCAGGAGATCCTGCGCAACCTGCAGCGCTCCACCATCGACGGCTGGGTCGGCATCGTGGTCACACTGCGTCCCGAATGGACAACGGGGCAGGCGCGTTTCGCGGTGTACGCCGCGATGGCGCTGATGGTCGACCTGGGCCGGTTGATGGCCTATCGCGACTCGGCGCAGTCCCGTGCGACGGTCGCCACGCTGATGGACCTGACGCTGCTCGGCCGCTACCGGCTGCGTACGGTGCTGCCGGCCAAATAGGCGGCGTAACCGACCAGGCCCGCGAGGCCGAGCCGGCGGGTGCGGCGTGCTGCCAGTGCGAGGCCGATCGCAGTCTCCAGGCCGCCGTTGGTGTAGACGTGGCGGCGGGTGTTGTTCGGGAACGACGCCACGGTGATCGGCTCGAACATCTTCGGATTGGCGAAGTGTGCAAGCCCCGTGCCGGCCAGGGCGAGGCCGGCGAACCTGGCGGCACGCGAATCGGGTTTGGCCGCAGATCGTTTGGGCACAGTGGAATCCTCTCGGGCGGGGTGGGGCGGCTCAGGCGATCTGGTAGTCGGTGAGCGGGAACTCCGAGGCTTCCCTGATCGCCTCGCGGGCGGACATAGGCCGCAGCAGCGAGGGTTCGCCGCTGGGGTTGAAGTAGTAGGACCGCGCGGAGGCGCAGTTGCCGATCTTCCACAGCGATCCGCCGAGCAGTTCGGTCATCCGCTCCAGATAGCGGTCGTTGGCGGTCTCGGTCACCTCGAACGTGGCGGCGCCGCGCCGCCTGACCTCACCGAGCAGCCGCTCCATCAACCGCATCTGGTATTCCATCGTGTTGAAGAAGTTCAGGCCGAGGAACGCATATGGGCTGGCGAGGCTGAGGTAGTTCGGGAAGTACGGCATCGACACACCCTGATAGGCCTGGAACTGCGTCTCGCGCCACCATTTGCCGAGGTTGCGGCCGTCGCGGCCGATCACCTCGATCGCCGGGAAGTTGGCCTCCCACAGGTCGAAGCCCGTCGCAAGCACCAGGGTGTCGATTGCGGTGCGGGTGCCGTCGGCGTTGACGATCCCGTCGGCCTCTACCCGCTCGATGCCGTCGCTCTGCAGGTGCACGTGCGGTTTGGTGAACGTGCGCAGGTAGCGATTGGAGAACGTCGGCCGCTTGCAGCCGATGTCGTAGTCCGGTGTGAGCCTGCGGCGGAGTTCCTTGTCCCGGATCCAGAAGAACTGGTTCATCTTGCACAGGTCCATCGCGGAGATGTTGAGTCGCCGGAACAGCGGCACCCGGTAGCGCAGCACGCCGATGGCGATCATCGCCTCGTAGATGTTGTCGGTCACCGCGCGGATGGCCCGCTGCGTCAGGGGAAAGCGCGCGAACAGTCGCTTCGCCCGCTCGGAGAAGTGCAGGTCGACCTTCGGCGCGACCCAGATCGGGGTGCGCTGGTAGACGGTCAGGTCGGCGGCCGTCTCGGCCAGTTCGGGGATGAGCTGCACGGCGGTGGCGCCGGTGCCGATGATCGCGACCCGGTCACCGGTGGGGTCGTAAGCGTCGTCCCAGTCGACGGTGTGCACGACGCGGCCCTGGAAGTCGTCGATGCCCGGGATGTCCGGCATCTTCGGCTGCGACAGGAATCCGGTGGCGGTGATCAGGTAGCGGGCGGCCAGCGTCTCGCCGCCCGCGATCGTCACGCGCCAGACCTTGGCTTCCTCTTCCCAGCGGGCGCCTTCGACCGTCGTGCTGAACCGGATGTGGCGGCGCACGTCGTACTTGTCGGCGACGTCGTCGGCGTACTGCTTGATCTCCCGCCCGGTGGAGAACAGCCGCGACCAGTTCGGGTTGGGTTCGAAGAAGTAGCTGTAGGTGGTGGTGGGGACGTCGACGGCCAGGCCGGGGTAGTGGTTGACGTACCACGTGCCGCCCAGATCGTCCTCGCGGTCGAGGATGACGAAGTCGTGGATGCCCATCCGCTTGAGCTGGATGGCGGCGCCGATCCCACCGAAACCGGCCCCCACGATGACCGCGTCGAAGTGCTCCGAAGTCATGGGTGAACGGTACCCCAGGTATCGGGTAGGTGGCCCAGAGGTACCGGACCCGGACCGCCGATCAGCCCTTGAGCGTCCCGGTGCGCGGCGGGTCGACGGTGGCGATGCAGGTCACCACGCGGTCGCCCTGGCCCCAGGTCTCCTCGGTCGGGTAGAGCACGTACACGCCGACGGACGGGTCCTCGATCGCGGCGGGCGCGTAGGTGGCCAACGCGGGGCCGCAGCCGTCGGAGAACTCCTCGAGGGCGGTCTGCCCCGGGAACTCGCCGTCGGGCATGGTCAGCATCGCGAACACCTCACCGGCGTGCGGCTCGGCGCAGTCGATGGTCCGCACGGTGAGCACCCGGGTGCCGTCGGGCATCTCGGCCAGGCAGTCGCCGACCTCGACGTTGTTCGCGGTCACCGTTCCCCTGCCGACGAGGAAGTACGCGACGACGACGACCGCGGCGATGAGCAGCAGCAGCACCAGCCCGACCAGACCGAGGATGAGCCAGAGCCGGTTCTTCCGTTTCGCAGGCGGAGGCGGAGGCGGCGGATAGCCGGCGGGAGTCGAGTACGGCTGCGGCGGGGGCGGCGGATAGGGCTGACCCGGCGGCGGGCCGTAGGGGCCCTGTCCGTACGGTCCCTGCCCGTACGGCGGTGGCGGCGGCCCCGGCGGTGTGGTCATTCGGCGACGATAGCGCCAGTCCGGGGCCGTGCGCAGGTCACCGGAGTGACCGCAGTGCCGCGTCGACGGCCAGCGCCGGCACGTCGAGCGTCTTGGAACCCAGGTCGTGGCGGGCGCCGGTGATCTCGACGATCTCGGTGTCCGCGCCCACCAGCGCCGCGGCCGGCCGCAGTTCGTCGATGGAGCCGAACGGGTCGGCGGTCCCGTGGGTGAACACCGTCGGCACCGTGATGCGCGGCAGGTGCTCGGTGCGGGCGCGGTCCGGCTTGCCCGGCGGGTGAAGGGGATAGGAGAACAACGTGAGGACGTCGACCGCCAGCCCCTCGGCGACCGCCATCGACGTCATGCGGCCGCCGTAGGAGTGCCCGCCGGCCACGACGGGTCCGTCCGTCAGCGCGCGCACCGCGTCGACGGCCTCCACGACGCCGGCCTGGTCGGCGGCCGCGGATCCCGACGGCGGCCCCTTCGGCCTGCGCCGCCGGTAGGGCAGGTTGTAGCGGACGGCCAGCCATCCCCTCGCGGCCCACTCGTCGCAGATCCGGGTGAGCAGCGGCGCATCCCGGCTGCCGCCTGCCCCGTGGGTGAGCACCACCGCGCCGGCCGGCTCCCCGTCGGGGTGGTGGGCCACCCCTGCGATGTCATCGAGCGTCATCGGACTCGTGCAACCGGAACAGCGCGGAGACCGGTCCGTGGCCGTGGCCCAACGGGTATGCGGCGCGCAGACATTCGGTGACCCAACGCTTGCCGAAGGCGACCGCGTCCGGGACGGTGTACCCGTGCGCGAGTGCTGCCGCGGTCGCCGCCGCCAGGGTGTCGCCCGCGCCGTGGTCGTGTCCGGTGTCGATCCGGGAGGTGTCGAACTCGTGGAATTCGGCGCCGTCGTAGAGCAGGTCGGGACTGTGGGCCGACGAGCGCAGATGCCCGCCCTTGACCAGTGCCCACCGCGGTCCCAGCCCGTGCAGCGCGCGCGCCGCCTCGCGCTGGGACTCCTCGTCGACCACGTCGATGCCGACGAGCAGGCGCACCTCGTCCAGATTCGGGGTGACCACCGTCGCCAGGGGGAACAGCTGGGTGCGCAGCGCGTCGAGGGCGCTGGGATGCAGCAGCGGGTCGCCGTGCATCGACGCGCACACCGGGTCGACGACCAGTGGCACCGCGCCCTCCGGCGCCACCGCACGCCAGGCGTCGGCGACCGTCTCGATGATGGCCGACGACGCCAGCATGCCGGTCTTGGCCGCCTGCACACCGATGTCGGACGCCACCGCGTCGATCTGACCGGCCACCACGTCCAGCGGGATCTCGTGAAAGCCCTTGACGCCCACCGAGTTCTGCACCGTCACCGCGGTGACGGCGACCAGGCCGTGCACACCGAGCAGGGCGAACGTCCGCAGGTCGGCCTGGATGCCCGCGCCGCCGCCGGAGTCCGACCCGGCGATGGTCATCACCCTCGGCGGCGTCTCGCCCGGCGGGGTGAGCGGCAGGAACGTCATGGCACGGAGTTTTCCAGAGGCAGATACACCCTGTTGCCACGGTCGGCGAATTCCTGGGACTTCTCGGCCATGCCCTGCTCGTGGGCCTCGCGGATGGCGTCCGACAGGTCGGCGCTGATGCGCATCGAGCAGAACTTCGGGCCGCACATCGAACAGAAGTGTGCGGTCTTGGCGGGCTCGGCCGGCAACGTCTCGTCGTGGAACTCCCGCGCGGTGTCCGGATCCAGTGACAGCGCGAACTGGTCGTGCCAGCGGAACTCGAACCGGGCCCGGCTCAGGGCGTCGTCGCGGGCCTGCGCACCGGGATGCCCCTTGGCCAGATCGGCGGCGTGGGCGGCGATCTTGTAGGCGATCACGCCGTCCTTGACGTCCTTGCGGTCGGGCAGCCCGAGGTGTTCCTTGGGGGTGACGTAACACAGCATCGCGGTGCCGGCCTGCGCGATCATCGCCGCCCCGATCGCCGAGGTGATGTGGTCGTAGGCGGGGGCGATGTCGGTGGTGAGCGGTCCCAGTGTGTAGAACGGCGCCTCGTCGCACAGTTCTTCCTCGAGGCGCACGTTCTCCACGATCTTGTGCATCGGGACATGCCCCGGACCCTCGATCATCACCTGCACGCCATGGGCTTTCGCAATCTTCGTCAGCTCGCCGAGGGTGCGTAGTTCGGCGAACTGGGCCGCATCGTTGGCGTCGGCGATCGACCCCGGGCGCAGCCCGTCGCCCAGCGAGAAGGTGACGTCGTAGCGCGCGAGGATCTCGCAGAGTTCGTCGAAGTGGGTGTACAGGAACGACTCCCGATGGTGCGCCAGGCACCAGGCCGCCATGATCGACCCGCCGCGGCTGACGATGCCGGTGACCCGCCCGACGGTCAGCGGGACATGCCGCAGCAGCACCCCGGCGTGCACCGTCATGTAGTCGACACCCTGCTCGCACTGCTCGATCACCGTGTCGCGGTAGCACTCCCACGTCAGCGCGGTCGGATCGCCGTTGGCCTTCTCCAGTGCCTGGTAGATGGGCACCGTGCCGACCGGCACCGGCGAATTGCGCAGTATCCACTCGCGGGTGAGGTGGATGTCGCGGCCGGTCGACAGATCCATGATGGTGTCGGCGCCCCAGCGGGTGGCCCACACCATCTTGTCGACCTCCTCGGCGATCGACGACGTGACCGCGGAGTTGCCGATGTTGGCATTCACCTTCACCGCGAACGCTTTTCCGATGATCATCGGCTCGGACTCGGGGTGCCGGTGGTTGGCCGGGATCACCGCGCGGCCGCGGGCCACCTCGTCACGCACCAGCTCGGCGGGTAGTCCTTCGCGGGTGGCGACGAACGCCATCTCGGCGGTGATCTCCCCGGCCCGCGCGCGTTGCAGCTGCGTGCCGCGGTCGGTGACCACGCCGGGCCGCGCAGGCAGGCCGGCCTGCAGGTCGATCGCCGCCGCGGCGTCGGTGTACGGGCCGGAGGTGTCGTACAGGTCGAGGTGGTCTTCGCGGGTATCGGTCAGATGCACCCTCCGGAACGGCACCCGGGATCCCGGTACGCCGGGGATCTCTTGATACACCTTGCTGCTGCCCGTGATCGGGCCGGTGGTGATCGCAGCGTCGGCAACGACAGAACGGTCGGTCATGACATGTCTCCCTACGCCGGCATTACCCGGTCAGGTTCGTACGGTCGACAGCCCCAGCTGTCCTCTCAGCACGCTCGGTGCGCGCTCCCGCGTTGATGGCGTCCCCAACGTAGCGCAAGGCGTCCCGGTGGGGAAGGGGGCGCGGCCAGCCGCAGGCGCGATACCGATGAGGCGTTTGCCGAGCGGGAAGTCGCCGTCGGCTGGCAGTATCCCGGGATGGGGGAACGAGTGGTCGGCCGGGAGCCGGAGCTCGGTGTGGTCCGGACGTTCCTGGCCGAGGCCTCGGAGGGGCCGTCGCTGCTCGCCCTCATCGGCGAACCGGGTATCGGGAAGACCACGCTGTGGCAGGTCTGCGCCGCCCGCGCCACCGAGGTCGGCTTCCGCGTCCTGAGCACCCGCGCGCAGTCGACAGGATCCGTTGCCGCCTATTCGGGTCTCGCCGATCTGCTGGGGGTGCTGGACGAATCGGCGTTCGACGAGCTGCCCCGTCCGCAGCGGCTCGCGATCGACCGTGTGCTGTCCCCGTCCGCCGACGGCGATCCGGCCGCCGGTCAGCGCGCGTTGTTCCCAGCGGTCCGCGGGGTGCTCGACCGGCTCGCGCAGATGTCACCCGTCCTCGTCGCCATCGACGATCTGCAGTGGCTCGATCCGCCCAGCCGGCTGGTCATCTCGTCGGTGGCACGGCGGTGCACCGGGCGGATCGGGTTCGTGGCCACCGTGCGCGCCGACGTCAAGGGTGAGCATGCGCTGGCCGAGCTCGAGCTGCACGATCCCGCGCGGATGCAGCGGCTCGACGTCCGGCCGCTCAGCCTCGGTGCGCTGCGTCAGGTGCTGGCCGGCCGGCTCACCCGCTCCCTGGCCAGGGGCGAGATGGTGCGAATTCACCGGGAGTCCGGCGGAAATCCCTTCTACGCTGTGGAACTCGCCCGTGCGGCGGACGGCGGCGCGGCTGAGCTGCCCGCCACGCTCGCCGATCTCGTGCGGGCCCGCATCGCCGGCTTCACCGACGCGACGAAGTGGGTGCTGCTCGCCGCGTCCTGCCTGCCTGCTCCCACCATGGCGGAGCTGGCCTCCGTGACCGAGTCGGAGCTGCAGGAGGTCGTCGCGCTGCTGGAGGACGCCGAACACGCCGGGGTGATCGAGATCTCGGGCCAGCACCTGCGGTTCACCCATCCGCTGCTGGCTCGCGGCGCGTACGCCGAGGCCGCCCCGGACATGCGGCAGCTGATGCACCGGCGGCTCGCCAACGTGCTCGACGACACCGAGCTCGGCGCCCGGCACCTCGCACTGTCGGTGGAGGGCGCCGACGAGCACGTCCTGCACGCGCTGGACGCCGCCGCCGAGTCCGCCCGCCTGCGGGGCGCACCGGCCACCGCGGCGGAACTCCTCGAGCTCGCCCGCGGGCGTGGCGGGGACACGCCGGAACGCACCATCGCCGCGGCCGCGCACCATTTCGAGGCGGGCGGCGCGGCACGGGCGCGAACACTGCTGCAGCAGACCGTCGATCGGCTCACACCCGGTCCGCTGCGAGCCGAGGCGCTGCACCTGCTCGGGCTGGTCCGGTTGTACGACAACAGTTCTGCCAATGCGGCCGCGCTGCTGTGCGAGGCCGTGGAACAACCCGGCGCAGTGCCCGACCGGCAGGTGCCGATGCTGGTGATGTTGGCCTTCGTCGAGTACAACGCCGGCGATGCGGGCACTGCGCTGCGCCGGGCGGAGCAGGCGGTGGAGCTGGCCGAGCAGCTGCCGCGCGAGGATCTCCTCGTCCAGGCCACGACGATGCGGGCGATGATGCGTTTCCTGGTCGGCGACGGCGTCGACGAGGTGGCGCTGAACCGCGCGCTGCAGGTCGACGATCCCGCCGACGTGCCACTTGCGGTCCGCCCGCGAACCCTTCACGCGATGGTCAAGCTGTGGTCGCACCAGGTGGACGAGGCCGCTGCGATGCTCACGTCCATCGCGCAGCGGTGCGTCGAACGCGGCGAGGAGAGCGAACTCATCCTGATCGGCTTCAACCTCGTGCTGGCGCACACCTGGCGAGGAGACATGGATGCGGCCGAGCGGGCGGCCGAGGCGACGATGGAGCGTGCGCTCGCGCTCGGTGGGGACCTACCGATGTTCATCGCGCTGACCGTCCGTGCGCTGGTGGACGCCCAGCTCGGGCGGGTCGAGGCCTGCCGCCGCAACGGTGAACAGGCGTTGGTGATCGGCCGGCGGTGCGACTCCGGCCGGCTGAGCGCCTGGGCGGCCACCGCGCTGGGATCTCTGGAGCTGTCTCTGGGCAATCATGAAGCCGCACTTCGACATCTGGATCCGCTGGTGGCCGAGTGGCGACTGCTGCCCGCGGCCACCGAGATCGTCACCGCGCCGTTCCTGCCCGACGCTGTAGAGGCGATGATCGTCGTCGGCCGGCTGGACGAGGCCGACCGGATCGTGGAGGTGCTCGAGCACAACGGCGAGCGACTCGACCGGCCCTGGACGCGCGGGGTCGCCGCCCGGTGCCGCAGCCTGCTGCACGCCGCACGCGGTGACCTCGAGGCGGCCGCCGTGGCCGCGGACCGCGCGCTGCGCGAACACAGACGGGCGGCGATGCCGTTCGAACTGGCCCGCACCCAGTTGCTCGCCGGCCACCTGCGGCACCGGCTGCGGCAGCGCGAGGCCGCCGCCGATCTGCTGCAGTCGGCGATGCGCACCTTCGAGCGGATGGGTCTGCGGTTCTGGGCCGAACGAGCCCGGTGGGAGGTGACGCAGCTGGCTCCGCGGCAGCGCCCGGGCCTGACTGCGCCGGAACTGCGAGCCGCCGAGCTCGCCGCCGCGGGCCGCACCAACAAGGAGATCGCGGCGGAGCTCTACGTCAGCACCAAGACCGTCGAACTGCACCTGTCCCGGGTGTACCGGAAACTGGGCATCCGCTCCCGGGCGGGGCTGTGGCGGGCCCTGCACGATGCCGATTAGCCGGCGAGCTCCACCAGCACCGGGGCGTGGTCGCTGGCGCCCTTGCCCTTTCGTTCCTCGCGGACGATCTCGGCGTGGGTCACGCGCTCGGCGAACGCCGGTGAGCCCAGGACGAAGTCGATGCGCATGCCGCGCCGTTTCTGGAACGCCAACCGGGTGTAGTCCCAGTAGGTGAAGACGCCGGGGCCGGGTGTGAACGGCCGCGCAACGTCGGCGAACCCGGTGTCGACGATCGCGTCGAAGGCCGCCCGCTCCGGCGGGGTGACGTGCGTGCTGTCGCGATAGGCCTCGACACTCCACACGTCGTCGTCGGTGGGTGCGATGTTCCAGTCGCCGACCAGTGCGATCTGTGCCCGCGGATCGTCGGTGAGCCAGCTGTTCGACGTCTTGCGCAGTGCGGCAAGCCATTCGAGCTTGTATCGATAGTGCGGTGAGTCGACGAAGCGTCCGTTGGGAATGTAGAGGCTCCAGACCCGCACACCGCCGCACGTCGCGCCAAGCGCCCGCGCCTCCGCGGCGGCCTCCATCTCAGGCTTGTCGCTCCACGTCGGCTGGCCCTCGAACCCGACGGTGACGTCGTCGATGCCGACCCGCGACGCGATCGCCACCCCGTTCCACTGGCTGAAGCCGCAGTGCACCACCTCGTAGCCCAGGGCGGCGAAGGGCATCGTGGGGAACTGCTCGTCGTTGCACTTGGTCTCCTGCATCGCCAGCACGTCGACGTCGGCGCGCGACAACCAGTCGGTCACGCGGTCGACGCGGGCGCGGATGGAGTTGACGTTCCAGGTGGCCAGCCGCATGGGTGACAGCCTACGAGCGCGTCGTCGTCACAGCGCACGTGCGTCGACGTAGCGCTGCCGGTGCTGGGTGACGAAGCCCATCGACTCGTAGAGGGCGGCGGCGCCGGCGTTGTCGACGACGACCTGGACGTAGGCGCGCGTCGCACCCCGGGCCGCACCCCAGTCGAGCAGCGCGCCGCACAGCGTTCGGGCGTGGCCGCGGCGACGCCGGTCGTCGGCCACCCGCACCGCCGACATGCCGAGCCAGCGGGTGCCGTCGGGCGCGGGGGTGACGGCGGCACGCCCGACGGCGGCGTCGCCGAGACGGCCGAACGTCACCTCGCCGTCGAGCACCGCGGTCAACACGTCGACGGGCACGTCGCGCTGATAGATGTGCAGCCACCGATCGTCCGGATGCGGTGACAGGTCAATCGCCGCGGGGTGCCCGCCGGCCTGGAGCGCGCGCGTCATCACGAGCGACTCGATGTGGGTGGGCGCCGACGCAGGCAGCCGCACCAGCCGGTCGGGCACCGAGAGCCACGGGGTCAGTCCGCGGTCGGTGTACCACTCTACGATGCCGGGCAGCGCGCGCAGGTCGGCGCCGGCCAGCAGCGGCAGCGCGGAGTTGCCGCGGTGCGTGTGGCCGCCCGCCTCGCGCAACAGCCACCCGTCGAGCCACTCCTGACGGCGCCCCGGCCAGGCGCCGGCGGCGGCGTGTTCGAGGTTGCGGATGTCGGCGGTGCGCACGGGTGCATCGGCGAGCGCCTTGACCGCCACCACGTCGGCGGCGGCGACGTCCACCTCGTCTCCCCGTTTCGTGCGCACGCGCAGGGTCGGACCGACCGCGACCAGATGACCGACCACATCGGTCAGCGGCGGCGAGGAGCCCTGCGGCAGCCGGTAGCGCAGGCTGACCCTGGTGCCCGTGGGCGGCAGTTCCGGCACGGACTGCTCAGTGACCGAATGGGTCGGGGTCCTCGCCGGGCAGCCAGCTCAGGCCGTCGACACCCCAGCCGTTGGACTTGACCGCCCGTTTGGCCGCACGGGCATGCCGGCCGACGAGCCGGTCGAGATAGAGGTACCCGTCGAGATGCCCGGTCTCGTGCTGCAGCATCCGGGCGAACAGGCCGGTGCCTTCGAGAGTGATCGGGGTGCCGTCGGCGTCGAGTCCGGTGACGCGGGCCCATTCCGCGCGGCCGGTGGGGAATTGCTCGCCGGGCACCGACAGGCAGCCCTCTTCGTCGTCGTCGGGATCGGGCATCGTCTCGGGCACCTCGGAGGTCTCGAGCACCGGGTTGACGACGACGCCGCGGCGACGGGTGGTGCGGCCGCGGGCGTCGGCGCAGTCGTAGACGAAGACCCGCTTCGAGACGCCGATCTGGTTGGCGGCCAGGCCCACTCCGTACGCCGCGTCCATCGTCTCGTACAGGTCGGTGACCAGATCCGCCAGATCCGCGGGCAATGAACCGTCGGGACCGACGGGCACGGGAGTGGTCGCGGTGCGCAGGACGGGGTCTCCTACTATCCGGATGGGTACGACGGCCATGCGGGAGAGCTTAAGTCGGCGGCCTATGTCCGCACGACGCACCAGCCGACTCGCCCGCATTGATGACGTCGCAACCCAGCAACCCGTGATTGAATGAGCGCGAACTACAGGGATGTCATTCTTTTCAGGTCGGAAAGGTCCGAGGAGCAATATGGACGGCGCTATCGCGCGTACTGAGCCTTCCGGCGATGACTCTGATCTCCCCGAAGGACTCTCCCGGCGCGAGCACGACATCCTGGCGTTCGAACGCCAGTGGTGGAAGTACGCCGGCAGCAAGGAAGACGCGATCCGGGAGCTGTTCTCCATGTCGGCGACCCGCTACTACCAGGTGCTCAACGCGCTGGTGGACCGGCCGGAGGCGCTCGCCGCGGATCCGATGCTGGTCAAGCGCCTTCGCAGGCTGCGCGCGAGCAGGCAGAAGGCCCGCGCGGCGCGCAGGCTCGGCTTCGAAGTCACCTGAGCGGTCGGTCGGCGCAGGCGCACTCGTTAGAGTGGGCGCGATGAACCAGCGAGAGAGTTCCGGGCTGCCGCTGCGGGCCATGGTCATGGTGCTGCTGTTCCTCGGTGTGGTCTTCCTGCTGGTCGGTTTCCAGGCGATGGGCTCGGGTGACGACTCCGGCGACGACGACGCGCCCGTGGCGTCCGCCGTTTCCACCACCTCCGCGGCCCCGGCGTCGTCGGAGGCTCCGGCCGCGCGCCCCGAGGTCCGCGTCTACAACATCTCCGACGTGGCCGGCGCCGCGGAAGGAGTGGCCACCCAGTTGCGCGAGGCCGATTGGAACGTCGCCGACACCGACAACCTCACGCTCGACGGCGTCACCGCCACCACGGTGTACTTCGGCGAGGCGCCGGGCGAACGCGAAGCCGCCGACGAAGTGGGCAAGCTCCTCGAGGCGCCGGTCGAGCCGCGCACGCCCGCGCTCGCCGACCAACCACCAGGCGTGATCGTGGCGGTCACCGGTTAGGCTCGTGGCCATGCGCAAGTCCGCCACCGTCGCCACCCTGTTCGCCGTTCCCGCCCTGGCTTTGAGCGCCTGCAGCCCCCCGGAGCAGGCGTCCAGCACTCCCGGCACCACGCCCTCGGTGTGGACCGGCTCCCCGTCGCCGTCGGCCGCGCCGGGCGAGGAGCACGGCGAGGGCCACAGCGAGGGTCAGGGCGCCGGTGGCGAGAAAATGACCGCCGAACTGCGGAGCCCGGACGGCACCACGGTGGCCACCGCCGACATCGACTTCACCGGCGGCTATGCGACGGTCACCGTGCGCACCACCGCATCCGGACAGCTGACGCCGGGTTTCCACGGCATCCACATCCACTCTGTCGGCAAGTGCGAGGCCGACTCGGTGGCCCCCACCGGCGGCGCGCCGGGGAACTTCAACTCCGCGGGCGGGCACTTCCAGGTGCCCGGCCACACCACGCACCCGGCGAGCGGTGACCTGAGCTCGCTGCAGGTGCGGGAGGACGGTTCGGCGATGCTCGTCACCACCACCGACGCGTTCACCGCCGAGCAGCTGCAGGCCGGCCAGAAGACGGCGATCGTCATCCACGAGAAGGCCGACAACTTCGCGAACATCCCGCCGGAGAAGTATCAGCAGGTCAATGGCACACCCGGACCCGACCAGCAGACGCTGGCGACCGGTGACGCCGGCGGCCGGGTGGCCTGCGGTGTCATCGCTCCCGCGCAGTAGCCGGATCGACTTCGCCGGGTCCTACCGCCCGACGCTCGGTGTCGAATGGGAGTTCGCACTCGTCGACGCGGTCACCCGCGACCTGAGCAACGAGGCCGCCGCGGTGATCGCCGAGATCGGCGAGAACCCGAAGGTGCACAAGGAGCTGCTGCGCAACACCGTCGAAATCGTCACGGGCGTCTGCAATTCCGTGCCGGAGGCGATGGACGACCTGCGGGGCAGCCTGGTCACGGCGCAGCAGGTGGTGCGCGACCGCGGGATGAACCTGTTCAGCGCGGGCACCCACCCGTTCGCGAAGTGGTCGGCGGCCCAGCTCACCGATGCGCCGCGGTACGCCGAGCTGATCAAGCGCACGCAGTGGTGGGGCCGTCAGATGGTGATCTGGGGGGTGCACGTCCACGTCGGGGTGTCCTCGGCGCACAAGGTGATGCCGATCATCTCGTCGCTGCTCAACCAGTTCCCGCACCTGCTGGCGCTGTCTGCGTCGTCGCCGTTCTGGGACGGTGAGGACACCGGCTACGCGAGCAACCGGGCGATGATGTTCCAGCAGCTGCCGACGGCGGGGCTGCCGTTCCAGTTCCGGCAGTGGTCGGAGTTCGAGGGCTTCGTCCACGACCAGAAGAAGACCGGGATCATCGACCACATCAACGAGGTCCGCTGGGACATCCGGCCCTCGCCCCATCTGGGCACGGTCGAGGTGCGGGTGTGCGACGGGGTGTCGAATCTGCGGGAGCTGAGCGCGCTGGTGGCGCTCACCCACTGCCTGATCGTCGACCTCGACCGCAGGCTCGACGCCGGCGAGGAGCTCCCGATGATGCCGCCGTGGCACGTGCAGGAGAACAAGTGGCGCGCCGCGCGGTACGGCCTGGACGCCATCATCATCCTCGACGCCGACAGCAACGAGCGGCTGGTCACCGAGGATCTCGACAACCTGGTGGACCGGCTGCAACCGGTGGCGAAGTCCCTGGGCTGCGTCGACGAGTTGGCCTCGGTCAGTGAGATCCACCGGTTGGGCGCGTCCTACCAGCGGCAGCGCCGGGTGGCCGAGGAGAGCGACGGCGACCTGCGTGCGGTCGTCGACGCCATCGTCGGCGAGCTCGAACTATAGGTTGGACCCATGAGCGTCACGCCGATGTTCCCGCTCGAAGTGGCGATGCTGCCCGGCGAGGAGTTGCCGCTGCGGATCTTCGAGCCGCGGTACGCCGCGCTGGTCCGGGACTGCCTGGCCGCCGACGACCCGGTGTTCGGGGTGGTGCTGATCGAGGCCGGGCGCGAAGTGGGCGGCGGGGACCGGCGCAGCCGGGTCGGTGTGCTGGCCCGGATCGCCGAGTGCGCTGCGACCGGTGAGGGCCGCTACCGGATGAATTGCCCGCTGGGTGAACGAATCCGGGTCACCGAGTGGCTCGACGACGATCCGTATCCGCGGGCCGACGTCGAACCGTGGCCCGACGAGCCCGACGCCGGCGTCGATCCGGCCCGGCTCGCCGACGTGGAGAACCGGATCATCGCGCTCTTCGAGCGGATCGCGGCCGCCCGCGGCGGAGAAATCCGCGACCGCGACGGGCTGCTCGCCCGCGCCGAACCCGACGTGCCGAAGCGCTTGTACGCGTTGGCCAACCGCCTGCCGATGGGTCCTGCCGACCGGTACGCGGTGCTGGCCGCGCCCGGCCCGGCGGCGCGGCTGGATGCCTTGAGCGAAGCCGTGGACACGGTGACCGCCCGGGTCGAGTTCCAGCTCTCGGAGTAGTCCCTAGGCGGTCGCCGCGGTGGGCCCCGACGACGCCGCGGAACTGAGCTTCGCGTCGACGAACACGGTGTTGGGAAAGGCGTCCTCGGCGTCGTCGGGAGTGCACCGGTCGTAGCGGTCCATCAGCCGGCGGGCGTCGATCGAGGTGACCTCCCAGCCCTGCGCGGTCAGCCACTGCGCGACGTCGGTGCGCTCCTCGACGAACGCCTCGACCGCGATGCGGCTGCTCGGCACGGCCATCTCGACGATCTGTGCGAACAACCGGTCCTGGCCCTCGGCCGGGAGGTGGGGCAGCAGCCCCTCGGCCGACCACGCTGCCGGCTGGGTGGCGTCGAATCCCGCGTCGCGCAACGCCTTCGGCCAGTCGTGCCGGAGATCGACGGGCACCGGGACATACCGCGCATTCGGTTCGGCGCCGTGGGCGCGCAACACGTCCAACTTGAACTCGAGTACCTGGGGCTGGTCGATCTCGTAGACCACGCTGCCGCTCACCCACGGCATCCGCCAGGCGCGCGAGTCCAGGCCGGCGCCGAGGATCACCGACTGCTCGACACCGTGTGCTCCCGCGGCGATGAAGAACTCGTCGAACCACTTGGTACGCGACGCCGCGTACCCCGACACAGCGCGGATCCTCTCGGCCATCGCCCCCGTCGGTAGCTCCCAGCCGAGGGCGACCGCGGCGTCGATGAACACCTGGGCGAACGGATCGTCGAACAGCGGGCAGCCGGCCGAGGATTCACCGGCCCGGGCCATCGCCACCCCCAGCGCGGTGGGACCGACGCCTTCGGTGATGCTCCAGGTGTCAGAGTCCGTCCGTGCCATGCGGTCGGTGTTCCCCATCGGCCGCGAACTCATGCATCTCGTCCCTGGTCAACAGGTCGTCGCGGATGTTCTGCTCGCGGTAGGCCAGCTGGCCGACGCGGTTGGCCACCACGGGGGCGGTGATGATGGTGAACAGGCCGGTCAGGATCACCATGCCGACATCGACGTTGCCCCGCAGCCGGATCGCGGCGCCCGCCAGCACCAGCAGCAGCCCCAGCACCTGGGGCTTGGTCGCGGCGTGCATCCGCGACAGGGTGTCGGGAAACCGGACGACGCCGATCGCCGCGGTCAGCGCCAGCGTCGACCCGCCGAGCACCAGGACGGCGGCGACCACATCGGGAATGTCGGGACTGCTCACCGGGTCCTCCGCTTCTCGACATCGGGCACCCGGAACCTCGCCACGCTCACCGACCCGACGAAGCTGATGAGCGCCAGCGCGGTGAGGCTGTAGGTGACGGTGGTGTCGAGGCTGAACGCAGCCCACGTGCCGATCGCGCACATGGTGACGGCGACCAGGGTATCGAGCGCGACCAGCCGGTCCAGTGTGCTCGGGCCGGCCAGCAGCCGGAACATCACGATGGCCGCGGCGGCGCTGAGCATCACCGCGGCGACGATCCACACGTAAGTCATGCGCGATCCTCCTCCTCCACTGCGTCCACCGGATGGGCCGACGGCCGCCAGTCCGCATCGCGTTCGAACGCCGCGATGAGCAACCGCTGGAACTGGTCGACCTGGCGGTAGAACCGGGCGAGGGCCCGGTCGGAGCCCACGTCGATGACGTGCACGTAGATCATCCGCCGGGCCTGGTCGATCTCGAGCACGATGTTGCCCGGGGTCAGGTTCATGATGTTGACGGCCAGCGCCAGCACGAGGTCGGACTTGAGTGCGAGGTGCGCGCGCAGCACGGCCGTCAGCGGCGGCGGACCCGGCTTGACCGCCAGCCACGCCACCTGCACCGAGGACAGCACCAGGTAGTAGGCGACGGTCGCGATCAGGCGGAGCACCGAGAGCAGATGGATCCGGCCCTCGACGGGCACCGGCGGCAGCGGCAGCAGCACCGTGATCACCAGCGCCACGGCCAGCCCGCTGAGGACGTTGGCCGCGGAGAAGGTGCCCCACAGGAAGATCCACACCAGCATCAGCCAGCACAGCACCCACGCCCGCAGGGCGATCCGCCGCATCGGCCACCGGCTCCGCACGCTGTCGCCGGTCACGGCCGCTCCCCGACGACGGCGGTGATGTACTGCTCGCGGTCGAGCACCTGCTCAGCGGCGCGCACGCTGTAGGCGAAGATCGGTCCCGCCGCCACCGTCAGCATCAGGCCGACCGCGATCAGCGCGCCCGTGGGCAGCAGCATGCCGATCGGCATCCGGCCGACGTGTGCCCGGTCGGCGTACTCGACGTCCTCGTCCTCGACGAGCAGCGCCGCCGGGACGGCCGCGGACAGATGGCCTTCCGGAGCGTCGACCCGGGCTCGCCAGAACGCCTTGGTCCACACCCGGGCCACCACGTACAGCGTCAGCAGGCTGGTGAGCACGCCGCCGCCGACCAGGAACCAGGCCAGCACGGAACCGTTGGCCGCGCCGGCCTCCATCAGCGCCACCTTGCCGATGAAACCCGAGAACGGCGGAATGCCACCGAGATTGAGCGCGGGCACCACCCAGACGAAGGCCAGAAGCGGGCTGGCGGCCGCGAGTCCGCCGAGCCGCTGCATGGTCGACGCGCCTGCCTGCCGTTCGATCAGCCCGACCACCAGGAACAGGGTGGTCTGCACCAGGATGTGGTGCGCCACGTAGTAGATGGCGCCGGACATGCCGAGTTCGTTCGACAGCGCGATGCCGAACACCATGTAACCGATGTGGCTGACCAGGGTGAAGGACAGCAGCCGCTTGATGTCGCTCTGCGCGATGGCGCCGAGGATGCCGATCACCATCGTCATGAGTGCGGCCACCAGCAGCACCGCGTCCAGGCCGCCGCCGGGGAAGAGCAGGGAGTGCGCCCGGATGATCGCGTACACACCGACTTTGGTGAGCAGTCCGGCGAACACGGCGGTGACGGGCGCCGGTGCGGTGGGGTAGGAGTCGGGCAGCCAGGTCGACAGCGGGAACACCGCGGCCTTGATGCCGAACGCGACGAGCAGGACCGCGAACAGCGCGGTGCGGGTGCCCGGCGCGACCTCGTCGAGGCGCACGCCCAGCTCGGCCATGTTCAGTGTGCCGGTGGCGGCGTAGACCAGTGCGATGCCGATGAGGAAGATCAGCGACGAGACCATCGACACCATCACGTAGGCGATGCCTGCGCGGACGCGTTCGGCGCTGGACCCGATGGTCAGCAGTACGAAGCTCGCGGACAGCAGCACCTCGAAACCGACGAACAGGTTGAACAGGTCACCGGCCAGGAAGGCGGTGCACACGCCGGCCGACAGCACGAGATAGGTGGGCAGGAAGATCGACACCGGCTGGCGGTCGTCGCCGTCGCGGATGCCCTGCCCGATGGCGTAGAAGACCACCGCCAGCAGCACGATCGACGACACCACCAGCATCAGCGCCGAGAGCCGGTCCACCACCAGGGTGATGCCGAGCGGCCCCATGCCCGGCACGCTCTGGCCCCAGCCGCCGACCTGCAGCGCGAGCGTGCCGTCCCGGTCCGTCAGGTAGAGAAGCACAGCGCACACCGCCACCACGGCGATCAGCGCGACGAGGGTGATGGCGCGCTGCAACCGGGGGGTGCGGCCGGCGAACAGCGTCAGTGCCGCGGCCAGTGTCGGGATCAGCACCGGCAGCGGGGTCAGCACGGTCGAGAGGGTCATCGCGAACCCTCCTGCCCGGGCAGGGCGTCGAGCTCGTCGGGCAGGTCGGTGTCCTTGCCGGTGTCCGGTTCCGGTGGCCGGTCCTCGTCGACGGGGGTGGCGTCCATGGCGGACAGCCGGGACACCCGGGTGTCCTCTGGGTCGTTGCCCACCTCTTCTGCGGTGGTCAACCGGAACGACCGGTAGGTCAGCGCCAGCACGAACGCGGCGATGCCCATGCTGATGACGATCGCGGTGAGGATCATGCCCTGGGCCAGGGGATCGGCCGTGGTGGTCTCGCCGTTGCTGGTGCGGCCGCGCACCGGCGGATTGCCCGACGGCCCACCCACCATCAGGATCAGCAGATTCACCGCATTGCCGATCAGCAACAGGCCCAGCAACATCCGGGTCAGGCTGCGCTCCAGCAGTAGGTAGACACCCGCGCTGGTGAGGGCCCCGACGAGGATGAGCGGGATCAGGTAGGTGGTCATCGGGTCGCCGTTCCGGTCTCGACGGCGGGCCGGCCACCGGTTCGCGGTTCTGCCATCTCCGTGTCGACCCGCGCACCCAGGCTGCGCAGCACGTCGAGCACCAGGCCGACGACGATGAGGTACACGCCGAGGTCGAAGAACAGCGCCGTGACGAACTTGACGGTGCCGAGCACCGGGACGTCGAACTCGACGACTGCCGAGGACAGCACCGGTGCGCCGAGCAGCAGCGAGGCCGCGGCGGTGCCCGCGGACAGTCCGAGCCCGACGCCGAGGATCTTCCCGGCGTCCAGCGGCAGCGTCTCGCCGAGTTCGTAGCGGCCGCCGGCCAGGTAGCGCAGCACCAGCGCCAGCCCCGCGGTCAGCCCGCCCGCGAAGCCGCCGCCGGGAGTGTTGTGGCCGGCGAAGAAGAAGTACGCCGACAGCACCATGATGAGCGGGAAGATGACCCTGGTCGCCACCTCGAGCACCAGCGAGCGGTGCCGCGGGTCGCGGAGTTCACTGCCGCGCAGCCACGTCACCTCACCGGCCGCGGGCGAGTTGGCGTAGGTGCCGACGGGGCCGATGTCGGGCTGGCCGGCGTCGGACACCCGGGGTGCGGCGCCGAACCTCCGGTGCCGGAACACCAGCGACGCCACCCCGGTCGCGGCGACCAGCAGCACCGAGACTTCGCCCATCGTGTCCCATGCTCGGATGTCGACCAGCAGCACGTTGACCGTGTTGGCGCCGTGTCCGCGGTAGTACGCGGCGTCGGGCAGCAGTTCGGCGATGCCCGCGCCGCTGCGGGCCGCCATCGCGAAGACGGCGAGCGAGGTGACCGTCGCGCCGACGGCCAGTGACAGCACGGCCCGCGGCAGCCGGAGACGGCCGATGTCGGCCTGGTCGGCCTCGGCGGGCAGCGAGCGGAGCACCAACACGAAGATCACCAGGACCAGCGTCTCGACCAGGAACTGGGTGAGGGCGAGGTCGGGAGCGCCGTGGAAGGCGAAGATCGCGCCGCAGCCGTAACCGGTCACCCCGATCAGCAGCACCGCGGCCAGCCGGTTGCGCATCACCACCGCGCCCAGCGCCGCGGCGATCATCAGCAGTCCGACCACCACCTGCACCGGGGAATCCCACAGCCGGAACTCCGGCCGGTCGCGCGCACCGAACGCCAGCACCGCCGCAGGCAGCACCACGAGCGTCGACAGGATCACCGCCTGCGTGGCGGGTATCGATCCGCGCTGCGTCACCGCGGTCAGCCGCACCGAGAACACGTCGAGTCCGCGGATGAAGGAGTCGTACACGTGGTCGGCGTTGCCCAGCGGCAGGTACGGGGTGCGGGCCCGCCGCAGCCGGTGGCGGCCGAAGAAGGCCGCGGTGCCCGCCGCGATGACCAGAACCGACAGCAGCAGAGGCAGATTCAGCCCGTGCCAGAGTGCGAGCTCGTAGTGCTGGCCGCCGGGCACCGTGGCGGCGTAGTCGTCGAGCACCGCGTCCAACGGTGCGGGCCACAGCCCGAACAGCAACCCCGCCGCCGCCAGGATCGCCGGCGGGACCAGGAAGGTCGCAGGCAGCCGGTGTATCTCGGCGACGCGGACGCTGGGTTGCGACAGGCCCTTGCGCGCGAACGCCCCCCACAGGAATCGCAGGCTGTAGATGGTGGTGAACACCGAGCCGAACACGATGCCCGCCAGCACGACCGGCGCCGCGACGCCGAGTGACGCGCTGTGCGAGACGGTTTCGAAGTCGGCCTCCTTGGCGATGAAGCCGAGGAACGGTGGCAGCGCCGCCATGCTCGCCGTGGCCCCGACGGCGATGACCAACAGTGGCCGGCTGGCCTGGCCGAGCCATGCGAGCCGCCGGATGTCGCGGGTGCCGGTGGCGTGGTCGATGGCGCCGACCACCATGAACAGCGCGGCCTTGAACATCGCGTGCGCGACGAGCATGGCCAGCCCGGCCAGCATCATGTCGCGCCCACCGGCGCCGACCATCACGGTGATCAGGCCGAGCTGGCTGACCGTGCCGAAGGCGAGGATCAGCTTGAGGTCGTACTCGCGCACCGCCCGCCAGCCGGCGAGCAGCATCGTCGCCAGGCCGAGTGTCACCACCATCGGCCGCCAGACCGGTGAGTCGGCGAAGCCCGGCGTCAACCGAGCCACCAGGTACACGCCGGCCTTCACCATCGCCGCCGCGTGCAGGTAGGCGCTCACCGGGGTGGGCGCCGCCATGGCGCCCGGCAGCCAGAAGTGCAGCGGGACGATCGCCGACTTCGACAGCGCGCCAACGAGAATCAGGGCGACGCCGACGCCTGCCGCCACTCCGGTCGGTGGGGCGGCGACGAGTTCGGAGAGCCGGTAGGTGCCCGCGAGGTTGCCCAGCACGACGATGCCCGCCAGCATCGCCAGCCCGCCGAGAGTGGTCACCAGCAGTGCCTGCGTGGCGGCCCGCCTGCTGGTGGCACGTTCGGCGTAGTGCCCGACCAGCAGGAACGACAGCACGGTGGTGATCTCCCAGAACACGTAGAGCACCAGCATGTTGTCGCTCGTCACCAGACCGAACATCGCGCCGGCGAAAGCCACCATCTCGGCGGCGAAGCTCGGCAGTCGCTTCTCGGTGTGACCGTCGTGGTGGTGGAAGTATTCGGCGCAGTAGAGCAGCACGAGTGCGCCGATGCCGAGCACCAGCACGCTCATGATCGCCGCGAGGGTGTCGAATCGCAGGGTGATGTTCATCGACAGTTCGGGCAGCCAGACCAGGTCGACGGTCTTGACGTCGCCGGGCGACGGCCAGTTCGTCGCCACCCACACCAGCGATGTGAGGGGGACCAGCGCCAGCGGGTAGAACGCGAGCCTGCCGAATCGTGCCACGAGGACGGGTGCGATGGCGGTCGCTGCCGCGTGGGCGATCAGAATGGCAAGCAAGGCACTCCGTGGTCTCGTCGGGTCGGCGGTGAGCCGACTGGCGAAGATCAGATCGTGGGTGTCAGCCGCTCGGATGCACGCTCGGCGCGAAACGCATCGGTGGTGGGAACAGCCCGTCCTCACTCATTCTACGGATGCCCGGTGAGCTGCTCGCACCCCTACGGAACGGCCCGCTCCGCATTTCGCTCGGCGAGCGCGGCGATCCGGCCGAGCATTCTGCGCACGACGACGCCATGACCGCCGGTGCCGATGACGATCGCCCGGTACACCGTCCCGGCGGCGCCGGGGAACGCCGCGAAGGTCTGCGCGGCCACGCGGGTGCGGCCCGGCCCGTCGTCGGTGAGTTCGAACACGAGCCGGTACACCGCGAACGGGTGGCGACCGTGCATGGCGAACCGGTCGGGCGGCGTGGCCGATTCGAGATGGAAGCCGGGCGGCACGCTCGACGGGTCGCGGCGGTCGCGACACATCACGGACAGCACGGCCGTCCAGCAGGTGGCACGGTGGGCGGCGATCGATATGGCATGCTCATCGATATAGGGCAATCGTTCCATATAGAAGGACCATACTAGATCGTGGCACCTCCGCGGAAGCATGAGACCGACGCCATACTCGACGCGACGCGCGCGCTGATCCTCACTGAGGGCCCGCGTGCGGCCAGCGTGGCCGCGATCGCCAAGTTCAGCGGCGCCCCGACCGGCACGCTGTATCACCGCTTCGGCAACCGCAACGGGGTGGTGACGGCCGCCTGGCTGCGGGCGCTCGAGCGGTTCCAGGGCCGGGTGCTGGCGGCGGCGGCCGACGATCCGGTGGACGAGGCGGTGGCCATGGCCGTGGCGGCCGTCGAGTTCGCCGGCGACCTGCCGGACGATGCCCGCCTGCTGCTGGCGTTGCGCCCCGGCGATCTGGTCGACGGCGATCCGGATCCCTCGCTGCAGGAGACGCTCGCGGCGATGAACGCCCCGCTGATCTCCCGGTTGCACGACGTCACCCGGCGGCTCTACGGCGACCCCGGCGACGAGGGCGCCGGCCGTCATCTCGACGCGGTCACCCGGGCGGTCGTCGATCTGCCCTACGCCGTCGTCCGGCGCCACGCCCGCGACGACCGCCCGCCCTCGTGGCTGGCCGACGACCTGGCAGTGGCGGTGCGGGCGCTGTTAGCGGCGCATCGTCCCGCAGGCGGATCCTGACCTGGCCGACAGGGTGTGGCTGGCGACTCCGATCCCCCAGCCCATGATCGGCCATACCGGCCAGAAGTACCATCCGCCGCCGCCGAGGCCGACCGCGAGCCAGATGCCCAGCATCAGCAGTGAACCCGCGACATACGCGGCGAGGTGCATGGCGATGCCGCGGCGGACCGCCCTGGCCTGGGCCTCGCGGCGCCGCGGATCGTTGCGGCGGAGGTGGGCGACGGGCAGGTCGGCGGTCAGCAGGCGGAGCTCCTCACGGGTGCCCGCGGCGAACGCCGACTGCACCCGGCGCTCGTAGTCCGCCATGTCGAGGTAGCCCTGCGAGAGGGCGAGCCCGAGGTCGGTGGCCGTCTTCTCCCGCTCGCGGTCGCCGGCGCGGGTGGTGGTGTCCGGGGCGGTCATGACTGCGCTCCCATCAAACTTGTCAGCGGCTAGTTCGGATGGATCCGAGTCTGCTCCCGAAAACTAGGCACTGTCAAGATGTAAGTGGCGTCAGCGGTTCTCGGAGAACGCGCGCAACGACTCCACCTGCACCGGGTCCAGCGACGGCCGCACCGTCGCTCGGGCGGCGGCCACATCGGCGGCGGTGACGTCGGCGGCGTCGATCGAGCGTCGCATCGCGGTCAGCGCCGCCTCGCGCAGCAGCGCCACACAGTCGGCCGCGCTGTAGCCGTCGAGGTCGTCGGCCAGCGCATCGAGGTCGACGTCCTCGGCCAGCGGGACCGACTTGCCCGAGGTGCGCAGGATCTCGCGCCTGGCCTCGGCGTCGGGCGGTTCGACGAACACCAGCCGCTCCAGCCGGCCGGGTCGCAGCAGCGCCGGGTCGATGAGGTCGGGCCGGTTGGTGGCGCCGAGCACGACGACGTCGCGCATCGGTTCGATGCCGTCGAGTTCGGTGAGCAGCGCGGCCACCACCCGGTCGGTGACACCGGAGTCGAAGCTCTGCCCGCGCCGGGGCGCCAGCGCGTCGATCTCGTCGAGGAACACCAGCGACGGCGCGGAGTCTCGAGCCCGCCGGAAGAGCTCGCGCACCGCCTTCTCCGAGGCGCCCACCCATTTGTCCATCAACTCGGCGCCCTTGACGGCGTGCACCGAGAGCCGGCCCGAGCTCGCCAGCGCGCGCACCACGAACGTCTTCCCGCACCCGGGCGGACCGTAGAGCAGCACCCCGCGCGGCGGTTCGACCCCGAGCCGGGCGAAGGTGTCCGGATGCTGCAGCGGCCACAGCACCGCCTCGGTGAGCGCCTGCTTGGTCGCGACCATGTCGCCGACGTCCTCGAGGGTCACCGACCCCACCAACACCTCTTCGGTGGACGACCGCGACAGCGGGCGGATCACACTGAGCGCTCCGGTCAGGTCCTCCTGCACGAGTGCGGGCGCGGTGCCTTCGGTGCTCGCCCGCGCGGCCGCCCGCAGTGCCGCCTCGCGGACCAGGGCGCACAGATCGGCGACGACGAAACCCGGTGTCCGATCCGCGATCTCGTCGAGCTGCAGCTCACCGGCAGGCACGTCGCGCAGCAGCACCTCCAGCAGCGCTTTGCGGGTCGCCCCGTCGGGCAGGCTCACACCGAGTTCACGGTCGCACAGGTCGGGCCCGCGCAGCCGAGGGTCGACCCCGTCGGGCATCGCCGTCGTCGCGACGAACGCGACACCGGAAGTCGCTACGGCCGAACGCAGTTCGGTCAGGATCAGGGTGGCGACCGGTTCCGCGGTCGAGGGCAGCAGCGCGTCGATGTCGGTGATCAGCAGGACGCCGCCGCCGTCGCGGACCGTCTCCACGGCGGCGGAGACGCTGCGCAGCCGGTCCTCGGCGTGTAGCGCGCCCACCTCGGGGCCGTCGAGTTCGACCAGCCTGCGGTCGGCGCACACCACCCGCACCATCGTCGACTTGCCGACACCGGCCGGACCCGACACCAGCACACCGAGATTGGCGGCGGCGCCGAGGGTCTGCAGGAGTTCGGGCTCGTCGAGCGAGAGCTTGAGCCATTCGGTCAGCCGGCTCACCTGGCTGTGCACACCCTTGAGATCGTCCGCGCTGACAGACGGCCGCTGCGACGGCGTGGTGACGGTGGCCTGGCCGACACTGCTGTTCACGCCTGCGCCTCTGCGGTCCGACACCGACACGGTGCCGTCACCCCAGCTGACCACCGAATTGGGTTGCACGCTCACGGGTCCGGCCGGATCGACACCGGTGACGGTGAGCAGTTCCGAGGTCCAGGTGATGCCGACCGACGAGGCCAGCGCCGAGGTGGCCGCCGAGGTCGAGGTGCCCGGTCCCAGGTCGCGCGGCAGCAGCGACACCGTGTCGCCCACCGTCATCACCTTGCCGAGCAGCGCCTGGCGCAGGGTGGCCGACGAGATCGACTGGGTGGCCAGCCTGGAGCCCGACACCGTCACCGACCGTGCGCCGTACACCGTCACCGGTGCGACGATCACGGTGCTGGTCTCCCGCAGGCCGGCGTTGGACAACGTGACGTCGTCGAGCAGGGCGGTGCCGGTCGGCGTGCCGGGCGGGGCCACCCCGACCACCGCCGCGGTGGTCCTGGCACCCGTGAGGGCGACGGCGTCCCACTCGCGCAGGCCAAGGGCGGCAATGGCTTCGGGATGCAACCGGACCACACCGCGGCGGTTGTCCAGCGCCGAGGTGTTCAGCCGGGCGGTGAGTCTCAGATGGGTGAGCGCGTAATCGTCGTCGGCGACGTCGATCTCGGTCATGTCACCGGTCCGGAGGTCTGCGCAGTCCGAGGCGCGCCACCGAGCGCCGGTACGGCTGGGCGCGGCGGGTGGCCCGGCGGGTGGCCCGCCGGGTGGCACGGCGCTGCCTCGGTTTGTCGTCCCACGCTTCGGGATGGGCGGCCACCCATCGGCTGCTGCGGATCGCGAACGGGATGTGGATCACGTAGGCCAGGATGATCGCCATCAGCACGAGGTAGCCGTAGAGGATCGACGCGGCGACCCCGAGCGCCAGCAGCACCAGCAGCGGCACCACCGCGCTCGGCGGTATGGCGAACGTGTGCACCTTGCGCATCGGGATGCTGCTGACCGCCAGCAGCGACACCCCGATCATCCAGATGACGACGGCGGGCTCCGACGTCCACCAGCCCTCGCCGAACTGCATCTTGGCCGCCAAGGGGCCGATCGCGCCGATGGCCGCGGCCGGCGCGGGCATGCCCACGAAGAATTCCTTCATGTAACCCGGTTGGTCCTCGGCGAGCATCGCGTTGAACCGGGCCAGCCGCAGCACGATGCACACCGCGTACAACAGCACCACGATCCACCCGATCCGCGACTGCGACAGCAGCGTGCCGTAGACGATGAACGCCGGCGCCACACCGAAGTTCACCGCGTCGGCCAGCGAGTCGATCTCCTCGCCCATCTTCGAGGTGGCGTTGAGCAGCCGCGCCGTGCGGCCGTCGAGGGCGTCGAGGATGGCGGCCACGGCCAGGAACGCCATCGCCTCGGTCGGACGGTCGTCGAGCGCGAACTTCACCGCTGACAGCCCCAGGCAGATCGCGGCCACCGTCATCGCGCTGGGCAGCATGCGCAGGCTCACGACGGGACGCTTCACCCTGGGCTTGATCACGGCAGCTCCGCGAGGATCGTCTCCCCGCCGACGGCGCGCTGCCCGGGCAGCACCAGCACCTCGGAGCCCTCCGGCAGGTAGGTGTCGAGGCGGGAGCCGTAGCGGATCAACCCGTAGGTGTCGCCGATCGAGACCTTGTCGCCGACCTTGGCGTCGCAGACGATGCGCCGCGCGACCAGGCCGGCGATCTGCACCGCGATCACCTGGGCGCCCGACTCCGTCCGGATGACGAGGCTGTTGCGCTCGTTGTCCTCGCTGGCGGCCTCGAGTTCGGCCGAGACGAACAGCCCCGGCCGGTGCACCACCGAAGTCACCTCGCCGCTGATCGGAACGCGCTGCACGTGGGCGTCGAAGATCGACAGGAAGATGCTGACCCGCGGAAGGGGACGCGCGGGCAGCCCCAGTTCTGCGGGCGGTTCGACGTCCTCGACCAGGCAGATCAGCCCGTCGGCCGGAGCGACGATCGCGCCGGGGCGCGTCGGCGGCACCCGCGGCGGATGCCGAAAGAACGCGGCGTTGGCGCCGGCGGCGAGCAGGCCCGCGCCCCGCAGCCAGCGGTTCCGGCGACCGGCGGCCGCCAGCGCGAGACCGGCGCCGATGAACGGCAGGCCTGCCGGGTGCACCGGCGGAACGGTTGTCCGGACCAGGGCCATCAACCGCTCGGGGCCGGATTGGAGCTCTTCGGTTCTTGGGCGTCTGGCCATCGGGGTGGATTCTACGTGCGGACGGTGTCGAGAATCCGGCCAGCTAGCTCAGATCCCACACCGCGACCGTCGACCCGGCCGGGAGTTCGGTGATGTCCTCGCCGATCTCCAGCAGGCAGTTGGCCGAGGCGAGCCACCGCAGGTGGTGGGATGCGGGCGGGCCGTAGCTGGTGACGGTGCCTTTGTCGGCGTCCAGCACACCGCGGCGGAACTGCCGCTTGCCGCGCGGGGAGGTGAGGTCCTCGGTGAGCACGGCCGCGCGCCGGGGCCGTCGCGGCTGCGTGGCGCCCATCGCCGCCCGCAGCGGCGAGCGCAGGAACACCTCGAACGACACCAGCGCGCTGACCGGGTTGCCCGGCAGGGTGACGATCGGCGTGCCGCCGACGCGCCCGGCGCCCTGCGGCATGCCCGGCTGCATCGCGACCTTGACGAACTCGACCGTCGCGGCGAGCGCGTCCTTGACCACCTCGTAGGCGCCGGCACTCACCCCGCCGGTGGTGATGATCAGATCGGCCTGCCCGGCGTAGCGGGCCAGCGTGTCGTGGAAGGCCGTGACGTCGTCACCGGTCATCGGCGCCGCCACCACCTCGCCGCCGGCGTCGCGCACGGCCGCCGCCAGCATCACCGCGTTGGACTCGTAGATCTGGCCGGGCAGCAGCGGCGTGCCGGGTGCGACGAGCTCGGTGCCCGTCGACATGACGAGCACGCGGGGCCGCGGCACCACGGTGAGTTCACCGAGCCCCAGCGCTGCGGCGAGCCCGAGCGCGGCCGGGGTGACCGGCTGGCCCGCCGTGAGGACGGTGGTACCCGCGGTGACGTCCTCGCCGGCGCGGCGGACGTGCTGGCCCGGCCGGGGTGCGATCCGGATCTCCACGGTGTCGGGGGTGGCGGTGAAGTCGCCGTCGGTGGCCTCGACCGGGACCACTGCGGTGGCGCCCGACGGCAGCGGCGCCCCTGTCATGATGCGGTGCACCGTGCCCGGCGCCAGGGTCAGCGGATCGGTCCGGCCGGCCGGGATGTCGGCGGCGACCGGCAGCCGCACCGGGTGCTCGGCGCTCGCCCCCGCGACGTCGTCGGCCACCACGGCGTAGCCGTCCATGGCGGAGTTGTCGAAGCCGGGCAGTGACAGCGGCGCGACGACGTCGGCGGCCAGCACCAGCCCGAGCGCCTCGGTCAGCAGCAGGGTGACAGACGGCCGGGCGGCGATCAGGCCGGCGACAACACTCTGGTGTTCGGAGACGGAGCGCATCGACGGCTACACCGGGAACGTGACGCCGGTGAGCTCTTCGGACACCGTCCAGAGCCGCCGCGCCACGTCCTCGTCGTGGGACTTCGTGTTGGACTGCACCAGCTTCGGGTGCCCGCGCTGCTCGCCGATGCCGTCCGGGCCGTAGTACTCGCCACCGCGCACCTGCGGGTCGGTGGCCGCGCGCAGCGTGGGCAGTGCGCCGCCGGCGGCGTCCTGGGCGATCTGGCGCCAGACCAGCTCGACGGGCCTGCGGATCACGCCGGGCAGGTTTCGGGTCAACTCGGTGTTGGAGCTGCCGGGGTGGGCGGCGACGGCGATGGTCGGCGCGCCCTTCTTCGACAGCCGCCGGTTGAGCTCATAGGTGAACAGCAGGTTGGCGAGCTTGGCCTGGCCGTAGGCACGCAGCCGGTTGTAGCCGCGCTCGGACTGCAGGTCGTCGAAGTTGATCGAGCCGAAGCGGTGGCCGTTGCTGCTGATCGTCACCACCCGCGACCCCTCGACGGGCAGCATGTTGTCGAGCACCTGCCCGGTCAGCGCGAAGTGGCCGAGGTGGTTGGTGCCGAACTGCAGCTCGAAGCCGTCGGACGTGGTGGCCTTCGGCGTCGTCATCACGCCTGCGTTGTTGATCAGCAGGTCGATGCGGGAGTACTCGGCACGCAGGTCGTCGGCGGCCCGCCGGACGCTGTCCAGTGAGGTCAGGTCGAGCTGCTGCAGCGTGACGTCGGCGTGCGGCGTCGCCGCGGTGATCCGGTCGACGGCCGCCTTGCCCTTGTCGAGGTTGCGCACGGCCAGCACCACGTGCGCGCCGCGGGCGGCCAGCACGGCGGCGGCCTCGTAACCGATCCCGGTGTTGGAGCCGGTGATGACGGCGACGCGCCCGGTCTGGTCCGGCACGTCGCCCGCGCCCCACTTGGTGTCAGCACTCATGATCGAAACCCTACCCACGCCGATCGGTCATGCTCGAAGGATGAACGGTGCGCCCCGTCAGACCGTGACGCTGACCGATCCGGCCAACCCGCCCAGCCGGAAGGCGCCCCTGGTGTGGGCGATCGGCGCCGCCGTGCCGTGGCTGGCGCTGCTGGCCGGGCTGCTGGTGTGGCTGGCACTCGACCCGCAGCCGCAGTGGGTGGCGTGGCTGGTGCTGGCGGTTCCGGCGGTCGGCGTGGTGGTGTTCGTCGGCATCGCGCCGATGTGGCGGTACCGGGTGCACCGCTGGGAGATCGATTCCCGGGCGGTGTACACCCGCACCGGTTGGCTGATGCAGGAGCGCCGGATCGCGCCGATCTCGCGGGTGCAGACCGTCGACACCCAGCGCGGTCCGCTCGACCGGCTGTTCGGCCTGGCCAACGTGACGGTGACGACGGCGTCCTCGGCGGGGGCGGTGCACATCGTCGCGCTCGACTCCGAGGTGGCCGACCGCGTCGTGGCGCAGCTGACCGACATCGCCGCACTCGGCGAGCAGGACGCCACGTGACCGAGCCCGCGCCGGTGTGGCAGCGGCTGAGCCCGCGGATGCTGCTGGTTCATCCCGTGCACGAGGTGGTGCGCCAGGTGCCGGTGCTGATCGGTTCGGTGGTGCTGGGTTCGGCGACCGGCAACCCGCTGTGGGCGGTCGCCGCGCTGGTGGCGACCGTCGGGTACGGCGTCGCGCGGTGGTTCACCACCGCCTACCGTATCGACGCCGACGAGGTCCAGCTGCGCGCCGGGGTGCTGCAGCGCAACGTGCTGTCCGTGCCGCGCAACAGGATTCGTTCGGTGTCGACGGACGCCCGGCTGCTGCACCGGGTGTTCGGGCTGACGGTGCTGCGGCTGAGCACCGGGCAGGAGGCCCGCGCTGACGCGGCGTTCGCACTGGACGCGGTCGAGGCGGTCGAGGTGCCACGGCTGCGGGCCGTGCTGCTGGCCGACTCGCTGGCCGGCGCCGGCGGGGACACCGAGCAGGACCCGGCGCCACCGGGGCGGGTGCTCGCCCGGTGGCAGCCGTCCTGGCTGCGGTACAGCCCGCTCAGCTTCACCGGCCTGGCGATGATCGCCGCCGCGTTCGGGCTGGTGTATCAGGTGGGATACGTTGTGCAAGTGCAGGATTCGGGGCTGGTGCGCTCCGGTCTGGACGCCGCGGAGCGCGCAGGGGTGGTGGCCAGCGTGACGGTCGTCGTGCTGGCGGTGGTGGTCGCGTCGGTGGTGCTGTCGGTGCTGAGGTCGTTGACGACGTACGGGAACCTCGTGCTTCGCCGTGACGGTGACGTACTGCACCTCGTGCACGGTGTGGTGCGGGTGCGTGAGCACACCTACGACATGCGCCGGCTGCGGGGCGGCACACTGCGGGAGCCGCTGCTGGTGCGGATGTTCGGCGGCGCCCGGCTGGACGCGGTGATGACCGGCGTCGACGGTGCGGGCGAGTCGTCGCTGCTGCTGCCGCCCTGCCCGGCGGACACCGCGCGGTGGGTGCTCACGGACCTGATCGACCATCCTGCCGCCGTCACCGGCGCGCTGCGTGCGCACGGCCCGGCCGCCACCCGGCGGCGCTGGACGCGCGCGCTGATCGGTCCCGCACTGCTTGCCATCGTCATGGGCGGGACGAGTTTCGTTGTCTCGATGCCTCTTTGGGTATGGCCGGTGTGGGCGGTGCTCACCGTGTGCTGCGCACTGCTCGCGGCGGACCGGTCGCGGTCGCTGGGCCACCGCGTCGACGACGGCTGGCTGGTCGCCCGTTCGGGCAGCCTCGAGCGGCGGCGGGACTGTGTCGACGGTGCCGGCGTCGTCGGCTGGACGGTGCGGCAGTCCTGGTTCCAGCGGCGCGCCGGGGTCGCCACGCTGGTCGCCGCGACCGCCGCGGGGGTGAAGGCCTACCGGGTGGTCGACGTGCCCGCCGGGGCGGCGTGGTCGGTCGCCGCCGGGGTGTCGCCGTGGCTCACAGGCACCGGATGGGCGCGCACCGGAGCCGGGCCCGAGTTGCGCTGAAGCATTCGCCGTTTACTGTCTTGCAGCATGGCCGTCGGTGGAGTGCTGTTCGACATCGATGGCGTCCTGGTGACGTCATGGCAGCCGATCGCCGGAGCCGCCGACACGCTGAGGTCGCTGGCGGACAACCAGATCGCACGGTCGTACCTGACCAACACGACCACCAGGACACGCAGGCAGATCGCCGAACTGCTGTCCGGCGCGGGTATGGACGTCACCGCCGACGAGGTGATCACCGCCGCGGTCCTCACCGCGGAGTACGTCCGGGAGCGGTATCCCGGAGCTCAGTGCTTCCTGGTGAACAGCGGCCGGATCGGCGAGGACATGCCGGGCGTCGACCTGGTGTACTCCGACGAGTTCGACGACGGCGGCACGCCCGACCGGCCCGACGTCGTGCTGCTGGGCGGTGCGGGCCGCGAGTACAACCACCTCACCCTCAGCTGGGTGTACGACTGGATGGCCCAGGGTGTGCCGGTGGTGGCGATGCACCGCAGCACGTCGTGGAACACCACCGAGGGCCTGCGCATCGACACCGGCATGTATCTGCTCGGCATGGAGGAGACGTCGGGCCGCAAGGCCACCGCCGTCGGCAAGCCGGCACCCGAGGGTTTCCTGGCCGCGGCGCGCAGGCTCGGCGTCGACCCCGACGAGATGTACATGGTTGGCGACGACCTCAACAACGACGTGCTGGCGGCCCAGGTGGTCGGCATGACGGGAGTGCTGGTGCGCACGGGCAAGTTCCGCCAGGACACGCTCGACCGCTGGGCCGCAGACGAATTCGCGATGCAGCCCAACCACGTGATCGACTCGGTCGCCGACCTGCCGCCGCTGCTCGGGCTGTAGCGATCAAGCCTTGAGGGTGCGGACCGCCTCGATGCGTTCCTTGAGCTGATCGGTGGTGGCCGCGGCCACCGGAGGTCCTCCGCACAGCCTGCGCAGTTCGTTGTGGATCCAGCCGTGTGGCTTGCCGGTGCGGTGATGGGCGATGGACACCAGCGCGTTGAGCTCGCGGCGCAGTTCCCGGATCTGACCGTGGGTGGCGCGCATCAGGGCCGGCTCGGCGGCGGCGGCGCCCGACGCGGTCCGCTTGGTCAGCTGCTCTTCCTGCCTGCGGCTCAACAGGTCCCGCATCTGTGTCGCATCGAGCAGGCCCGGGATGCCGAGGTAGTCGGCCTCCTCCTCACTGCCCGCGGGTGTCGCGGTGCCGAATGACGAGCCGTCAAAGATCACCTGGTCGAGTTCGGCGTCGGCGCCGAGCATCTCGTAGCCGTTGTCCAGATCACTGGGCTCGTCCTTGGCCTTGTTGGCGTCCTCGAGCAGGGCGTCGTCGAGGCCCTCTTCCTCGCGGTGCGGCTTGCCGAGGACGTGGTTGCGCTGCGCCTCCATCTCGCTGGCGAGCAGCAGCAGGTTGGGCACCGACGGCAGGAAGACGCTGGCCGTCTCGCCGGGCTTGCGCGACCGCACGAAGCGCCCGATCACCTGCGCGAAGAACAGCGGGGTCGACGCGCTCGTCGCGTACACGCCGACGGCGAGGCGGGGGACGTCGACACCCTCGGACACCATCCGCACCGCGACCAGCCAGCGACTGGTACCCGCCGAGAACTGGCTGATCCGGTCCGAGGAGCCCGGATCGTCCGACAGCACGATCGTCGGCGCTTCGCCGGTGAGCCGGGTCAGCAGCTCGGCGTAGGCGCGCGCGGCGGTCTGGTCGGAGGCGATGATCATGCCGCCGGCGTCCGGCACGTGCCGGCGCTTCTGCTCCAGCCGCCGGTCGGCCGCGGCGATGACGGCGGGCATCCATTCGCCCGCCGGGTTGAGCGCGGTGCGCCAGGCGCGGGCGGTCTGCTCGGCGCTCAACGGTTCGCCCAGCCGGGCCGAGTGCTCCTCGCCGGCGCTGTCGCGCCAGCGTGACTCGCCGGAGTAGGCCAAGAACACCACCGGCCGCACGACGCCGTCGGCCAGCGCGTCGGAGTACCCGTAGGTGTGGTCGGCCTGCGAGCGCGCGAATCCGTCGGGGCCGTGCTCGTATCGGACGAACGGGATGGAGGAGTCGTCGCTGCGGAACGGCGTGCCGGTGAGCGCAAGTCTGCGCGTCGCGTCGTCGAACGCCTCGCGGATCGCCTCGCCCCAGCTCTTTGCGTCGCCGCCGTGGTGGATCTCGTCGAAGACCACCAGGGTCCGGTAGTTCTCCGTGCGGACGCGGTGCCGCGAGGGGTGGCTGGCCACCTGCGCATAGGTGACCACCACGCCGTGGAACTCCGACGAGTGCTGCGCCGCGGAGTTGCTGAACCGCGGGTCGAGCGAGATGCCGACGCGTGCGGCGGCCGCGGCCCACTGGACCTTGAGGTGTTCGGTGGGGACCACGACGGTGATCCGGTCGACGGTGCCGTCGGCCAGCAGTTCCCCGGCGATCCGCAGGGCAAACGCCGTCTTACCTGCACCGGGGGTGGCGACGGCGAGGAAATCCCGCGGCTTGGCGCCGAGATACTTCACCAATGCCCGACGCTGCCAGCCTCGCAAGGCCTGGGTGTCGGGCGCTGCGTATGCCCGCACCCAAGGTCTCCTCACCGATCGAGGGGCAGTCTATTACAACGGATTCCGGCGGCGCACATCCGCAGCCCGCGCCGGGTGGCCCGGCGTGTCCGCTGGGTGGGCGCGGCGCTGGGCGGTCCGCGCCCCGGAGCGGCCGGTCGCGGCGATCACTCCGCCTGCGGGGCGCCGGGCCATTCCGCGGAGCAAACGACCGCGCCCGCCGTCATCAGCACCGTTCGTGGATCTGGGCCAACTTCGCCTCGCCCCGCGATGGGCGGTGGCCCGGATCGTGGCGGCGGCACCCGCCGACGGTGATCCGGATGTAGTCGCCGGCGCCGTCCATGGTGAGTTCCACCGGCCGGTCGAGCCGGTTCAGTGCCGCGGCGATCGGCTCGCCGAACCCCACACCTTCGGATTCGGCGACGAAGGTCCGGGCGACGCGCTGAGCCTGATCCGCGGTGGCGTCCGGGGCGAGCTCGACGGTGAGGTCGAAATTCTCGCCGTGGGTGAAGGTCTTCCGGTAGTCGTTGTCGACCGCGGCGACCCCGGGCAATGGGCGGATCGCGTCTGCGATTCGCTGCGCCGCCCCACTTTCATCCGACGTCACGCAGCCTGCGAGCACGAGAGTCAGGCCGACCGCGACAGCGGCCGCTACTGCTCGACGAAGAAGTTGTCGTTGGCGATGAACCACTCGCGGCGTTCCTCGTCGGTCAGCTCTCCCAGTTGGGCCAGCCCCTCGAAGTAGTGCTCGCGCGGCGCACCCGGTGCGAACAGCATGAGGATCGACGCCGGTTCGTCGGCCTCGTTGCGGAAGCCGTGGATGCCGCCGGGCGGCACGTAGAGGAAGTCGTTGCGCGTCCCGTCCAGCCAGTCGGTGCCGTCGTAGAGCTTGATGCTGCCGGACAGGACGAAGAACGCCTCGGACATGGCCCGGTGGTAGTGCGGTCCCGGTCCGCCGCCCTTCGGCGCGATCTCGACGCGGTACAGCCCGTAGTCGCCGCCGGTCGCCTGCTGGTTGGCGAGGTAGTGGTACTGGACGAGGCCGAAGGAGTCGTAGTCCGGCGGCTCGTCACCCCGTTTGAGCCACGCACTCACCTCGGGCTCGTCCTCGGTGTATCGGGGCGGGGGATAGGGCGGAACGACCAGCGACACGTGGTCGAGCGTATCCCGCCCGATACGGGATCAGACCGGGAAGATCACGCCGGTCTTCTCCTGCGACACCGACCAGAGCCGCTGCTGTGCCGCGACGTCGTGCGACCGGTCGCTCGAGGACACCACCTTCGGGAAGCCGCGCAGCTCGGCGAAACCTCCCGGACCGAAGTACTGGCCACCGAGCGCGCCGGGGTCGGTCGCCGCGCGCAGCGTCGGCAGTGCGCCCATCGCGGTGCTCTGTTCCAGCGGGCGGAAGAGGAGCTGCACCACGGGCGGCGCATAGCGCGCCAGTTCGGAGCTCGACCCTCCGGGATGGGCGGCGAGGGCGGTGGTGGCGGTGGTGGTGAGGCGGCGCTGCAGTTCGTAGGTGAAGAGCAGATTGGCCAGCTTCGACTGTCCGTAGGCGCCGATCCTGGAGTAACCGCGCTCAGATCCCAGGTCGTCGAAGCGGATGCGGCCGAAGCGGTGGCCGATGCTGCTCACCGTCACCACCCGCGATCCCGGCGACTCGAGCAGCCGGTCGAGGAGCAGCCCGGTGAAGGCGAAGTGGCCGAAGTGATTCGTGCCGAACTGCAGCTCGAACCCGTCGCTGGTGGTGGCCTTCGGCGTCATCATCACGCCCGCGTTGTTGACGAGGAGGTCGATCCGGTCGAGACCGGCCCGAAGCGCCTCGGCCGCGTCGCGCACCGACTCCAGTGAGGTGAGGTCGAGTTCCTGCACCGACACGTCGGCTCCGCGGTTTCGGGCGGCGATCAGGTCGGCGGCGGCCTTGCCCTTGTCGAGGTTGCGCACGGCGAGCACGACGCGTGCCCCGCGGGCGGCGAGGGCGGCGGCGGTCTCGTAGCCGAGGCCGGTGTTGGCGCCGGTGATGACGGCGGTGCGCCCGGTCTGGTCGGGGATGTCGGCGGTGCTCCAGCGGGACATGGGTCCTCCTCGTTAGAATGAATTCGGAACGTGCGCTCCGGTTCCTCCGACTATACGGAACGCGCGCTCCGTTTTGTCAACCGGAAGGACCGATTGTGGTGACCGAGACGTCACGGCCGTTGCGCGCGGACGCCGCCCGCAACCGTGCGCGGGTTCTCGCCGTCGCCTACGAGACGTTCGCGGCCGAGGGCGTCGCGGTGCCGATCGACGAGATCGCCCGCCGCGCCGGCGTCGGCCCGGGCACCGTCTACCGGCACTTCCCGACCAAGGAGGCGCTGTTCCAGGCGGTCATCGAGGACCGGGTGCGCAGCATCGTGGCCGCCGCCGAGTCCCTGCTCGCCGACGATCCGGGATCGGCGCTCTTCGAGTTCCTGCGCGAGATGGTGCGGACGGCCGCGGTGGACCACGGGATGGCCGACGCGCTGGCGACTTACGGCGTCGACATCGACCAGGCCGCACCCGGCGCCGAAGCCGCGTTCGTCAAGGTGCTCACCGATCTGCTGGCGGCCGGTCAGCGCGCGGGCACCGTTCGGGCCGACGTCGGTCCGGCCGAAGTGAAGGCATTGCTGATGGTGTGCAAGTCCACCCAGGATCACGGCGCCGGTATCGCCGACCGGGTGGTGGCGGTCATCGTCGACGGCCTCCGCGCGGGCTGAACTACCTTGCACTCGCCCTGGTCGAGTGCTAGAAATGCAGTTGGCACTCGCGACCAGTGAGTGCTAGGTCGGGACGGTGAGACACGGGTCCGCGTATGCGGAGCACACCCGAGTCGTCCGTCGCGGGCACTGGGCCCGGCCACAAAGACGTGCAAATCCCTTGTTCGGAGGAATCACTTCGCAATGGCCAAGACAATTGCGTATGACGAAGAGGCCCGTCGCGGCCTCGAGCGGGGCCTCAATGCCCTCGCCGACGCGGTAAAGGTGACGCTGGGCCCCAAGGGCCGCAACGTCGTCCTGGAGAAGAAGTGGGGCGCCCCCACGATCACCAACGATGGTGTGTCCATCGCCAAGGAGATCGAGCTGGAGGACCCGTACGAGAAGATCGGCGCTGAGCTGGTCAAAGAGGTCGCCAAGAAGACCGACGACGTCGCAGGCGACGGCACCACCACCGCCACCGTGCTGGCCCAGGCGCTCGTGCGCGAGGGTCTGCGCAACGTTGCGGCCGGCGCCAACCCGCTCGGCCTCAAGCGCGGCATCGAGAAGGCCGTCGAGAAGGTCACCGAGACGCTGCTGAAGTCGGCCAAGGAGGTCGAGACCAAGGAGCAGATCGCTGCCACCGCGGGCATCTCCGCCGGCGACCAGTCCATCGGCGACCTGATCGCCGAGGCCATGGACAAGGTCGGCAACGAGGGTGTCATCACCGTCGAGGAGTCCAACACCTTCGGCCTGCAGCTCGAGCTCACCGAGGGCATGCGCTTCGACAAGGGCTACATCTCGGGTTACTTCGTGACCGACGCCGAGCGCCAGGAAGCCGTCCTGGAGGATCCCTACATCCTGCTGGTCAGCTCCAAGGTGTCGACCGTCAAGGATCTGCTTCCGCTGCTGGAGAAGGTCATCCAGGCCGGCAAGCCGCTGCTGATCATCGCCGAGGACGTCGAGGGTGAAGCCCTGTCGACCCTGGTGGTCAACAAGATCCGTGGCACCTTCAAGTCCGTCGCCGTGAAGGCGCCGGGCTTCGGTGATCGCCGCAAGGCGATGCTGCAGGACATCGCGATCCTCACCGGCGGCCAGGTCGTCAGCGAAGAGGTCGGTCTGTCGCTCGAGACCGCCGACATCACGCTGCTGGGCCAGGCCCGCAAGGTCGTCGTCACCAAGGACGAGACCACGGTCATCGAGGGTGCCGGCGATGCCGACGCGATCCAGGGCCGGGTGGCCCAGATCCGCGCCGAGATCGAGAACAGCGACTCCGACTACGACCGCGAGAAGCTGCAGGAGCGCCTGGCCAAGCTGGCCGGCGGTGTTGCGGTGATCAAGGCCGGAGCTGCCACCGAGGTGGAGCTCAAGGAGCGCAAGCACCGCATCGAGGACGCCGTCCGCAACGCGAAGGCCGCCGTCGAGGAGGGCATCGTCGCCGGTGGTGGCGTGGCTCTGCTGCAGTCGGCTCCGTCGCTCGATGAGCTGTCGCTCACCGGTGACGAGGCGACCGGCGCGAACATCGTTCGCGTCGCGCTGTCGGCCCCGCTGAAGCAGATCGCGTTCAACGGCGGGCTCGAGCCCGGCGTCGTCGCCGAGAAGGTCACCAACTCGCCTGCCGGCACCGGCCTCAACGCCGCCACCGGTGAGTACGAGGACCTGCTCAAGGCCGGCGTCGCGGACCCGGTGAAGGTCACCCGCTCGGCGCTGCAGAACGCGGCGTCCATCGCGGCGCTGTTCCTCACCACCGAGGCCGTCGTCGCCGACAAGCCGGAGAAGTCGTCCGCACCCGCGGGCGACCCGACCGGTGGCATGGGCGGCATGGACTTCTGAGTCCTGCTCAACCAGAACAACACGGGAAGGCCCGGCCTGCTTGCAGGCCGGGCTTTTTCGTGCGCGCTCGACGGGCGTCCGGCGGCGCAGGCGGGATCGTTCGCCGAGCCTGGCCGATCGAACCGATTCGCGGCTCGCCCGCATGCGTATCTCTTCGCGCGGTGTGACAGCTGTTGCATGAGATCAAGATCGCGAGTCACCGTGCGGGAGTGCGGCAACCGTGCGCGGCGTGCGTGATTCGCGATGCGCGTGCACGTAGAACTACCAATTCGTCAATGAATTGCGTAGCGTCGTCCCGTGTTGTTGCTGTCGTGGACGCACGCAAACATGCGTCCGGTCCTCCCCGGTTCTCCGACCACTTCTTTGCGCCGCTGTGCGACTTCAGGGCCGAGGAACCGATGACGAGTTCGCTCGGGGCGGCGCTGGCCGACACTCTGAGGCACAGCCCGAACGATCTGGTGGTCCTCGGCGACGGTGACTGGGTTCGGCACCCCTGGCCCGAGGTCTTCGTCAGGGCGGAGAACGTCGCGGAGCGGCTGCTGGACGACGGGGTGAGCGCGGTCGGCCTGGTCGGCGAGCCCACAGTCGAGTTCATCGCCTCGATCGTCGGCGCCTTCGTCGCCGGCGCCGCGGTGTCGATCCTGCCGGGACCCGTGCGCGGCGCCGACTCCGGACAGTGGGCGCTCTCGACGGTCGACCGTCTGAAGAACATTGGTGTGCAGCGCATCCTGAGCAACGGCAGCTACCTGGAGCGACTCGGGTCGATCGTCGAGCCGCAGATGCTGAACGACGTCGCCGCCGTCGCGCACCCCCGGCGTTCCAGCACGTTCACCGCTCCCGCGGCATCGGTCGATGTCGCAATCCTGCAGGGCACGGCGGGATCCACCGGATCTCCGCGCACCGTGCGACTGTCGCCCGACGCCGTGTTGGCGAACCTGCAGGGGCTGAACGCCCGCATCGGCGTCGACATCTCCGACGACGTCGGATGTTCCTGGTTGCCCCTGTACCACGACATGGGGCTGAGTTTCCTGCTGTCCGGGGCCTTGGCGGGCGTCGAGGTGTGGCAAGCGCCCACCGCGGCGTTCCAGGCGTCGCCGTTCCGGTGGCTGAACTGGCTCAGCGAGGGCGGCGCGAGCATCACGGCCGCGCCGAACATGGCGTACGGCATGATCGGCAAGTACTCCCGGCGAGTCACCGGGATCGACCTGAGTCGCCTGCGATTCGCCCTCAACGGCGGTGAGCCGGTGGACTTCGAACTCACTCAGCGCTTCGCGACGGAGATGGCCCGGTTCGGTTTCGACGCCGGCGCCCTGGCGCCGTCCTACGGTCTGGCCGAGGCGACGTGTGCGGTCACGGTGCCCGTGCCGGGACGCGGTCTGATGGTCGACGAGACGGTGGTGCAGACGGACACCGGCGCCACCCCGCGCAGGCACACCGTGCTGGGCGAGGCGATCGACGGCATGGAGGTGCGGATCGAACCGCGCGACGACGTGAGCGCCGACGGCTCGGACCGTGAGGTGGGAGAGGTCCTGATCCGGGGCACGTCGATGATGTCGGGATACGTCGGCGAGACGGCGCACGGTCCCGGCGATTGGTTCCGCACAGGCGATCTCGGCTACTTCGTCGACGGTGGACTGGTGGTGTGCGGACGGGCCAAGGAACTGATCACCGTCGCGGGACGCAACATCTTCCCGGCCGAGGTCGAGGGAGTTGCCGCACAGGTGAACGGCGTGCGCGAGGGCGCCGTGGTCGCGGTCGGCGTCGGAGAACGATCGATCCGGCCCGGCCTGGCCATCGTCGCGGAGTTCCGCGGACCCAACGAGGACGACGCGCGGACCCAGGTCATCCAGCAGGTCGCATCGGAATGCGGTGTGGTGCCGTCGGACGTGACCTTCGTCCGGCCCGGGTCGCTGCCGCGCACGTCCTCGGGCAAGTTGAAGAGGCTGGAAGTCAAGCGCAGCATCGTCGGCGCCGCGGACTGACAGGCGCTGCACAAGGGAAGGCCCCATTCCTGGGGCGAACTCGGCTACTGTCTGTCCCGATATCCGGTTACCCCAAGTGCGCTTGCCGCAGAAGGTCTGGGCTGCAGAGTGTTTCGACGGTCATTCACTGCTGGCCTTGCTGTTGCCGGTGCGGGCGCCATCACCTGGTCGGCGGTCGTTTCGCTGCCGGGCGAGGAGGCCGTTGCGGTGGCGCCGCACGTCGTCGTCGCCGGGCCGCAGTCGGTGGCGCTGACCGGTTACGCCGAAACCCTGGTGGCCGGCGCCGTGGCCGCGCTCGAGCAGAGTGTCGACGGACTCGCCAACGACTTCCCGGCCATCTGGGAGCAGGTGAATGCCCAGTGGCCTGACGCGGAGCTGTTGCACTGGAACTACGCCCTGGTGGCCGACTCGTTCCTGGCGCCCGTGGCGCCGTTGGTGATCGGACCGCTCAACGATGCGGTCGCCGAGGTGCTCGCCGATGCGTTCCCCGACCACGCCGAGGCGATCGGGCAGTTGCCGGGACTGGTGGAGTACACCACCGTGCGGCTCGTGGGTCCGCTGCTGAGTGCGATCGGCGCCGCCGGCATCGCGCACGAGGGGATCTACTACCCGACGACGACGGGTGACGTGGCGGGGTTCTTCGAGGGGATCGCCGCCGCACCCGGCCATGTCATCGACGGCCTGCTGTTCGGCGGGTACGGCGATCTGAGTCCGCTGGTGACCGGCGAGGTCGGCGGCACGCCGATCCCGGCACCTGGTCTGCTCACCCCGTGGGGACAGGAGCCACCGGAGCGGGAGGTGCAATGGGGATTGGCACCCGAAGCCGCTGACGCGCCGGAGGTCACCGAGGAGCTTCTCGGCGCCGAGTTGCCGGAAGGCGCCGAGCTGCCGGAAGGTGCCGAGCTGCCGGAAGGTGCCGAGCTGAATCCGAATCCGTTGAGCGGCTTCGAGATGCGGTTCGACTGGAAGCGGCCGTCGATCGAGACGTCGGTGGAGGCGTCGGAGACCGATGACGCGGCAGCCGAGACCGTCGATGCGGACGCCGATGCCGAGGCGAACGCGCCCTCGGAGGCTCCGAAGCCGCGGGCGTCGCTCCGTCAGGGCATCAAGGACATCAGGATCGGTGTGCGGGAGAGCATCAAACGCGCTGTGCACGGCGGTCGTTCGGCCGAGAAGGGCGACACGTCAGGCGACGAGGCGGGCGAGCCTGAGGCTGACCGGGCAGAAGAGCGTGCAGATAAGCGCGCCGAGAAGTCGGAGAAGTCAGAGAAGCGCGCCGAGAAGTCGGACGAGAAGTCGTCGGAGGACGCCACCGGCTGACCCGGTCGGCTCGGTTCACTCGCCGGACAATGGCACGCAGTCGTCACCGCATCCGGTGGCAGTCGCCGGCGAATCTGCTGCCCTTCTGCGATGCAGCACTGCGCCGTTGGGTGTGATGGTCAGAGTGTCGCCGGAAACGTCGGCCTTCCCGTCGACGATCAAGGTGTAGCCGCCGGCGTCCCGCGGCGGGTAGGCCAGGGTGACGTCGCTGTGCCGCGTTGCGTTGTCGCCGGTGCGACGACCGACTCCGGTGATGGAGAGGACGCCGCCGGCCAGTGACGGTTCGACCGCGACGGTGTGAGCGCGGTAGTCGTCGCCGACGGTGACCAGGTAGGCATAGGAGTAGTCGGCCAGCGCACCGGACAGTTCGGCGATGTCCACCTTGACACTCATGCCCCGACAATACGGCGACCGGGTGTTGACCCAGTGCCTCAGAAGGGTGGGGGTGTGTTGCGTTCGGCGACGTAGTCGTCGTTGATTTTGCGTTCGGCGGCGATGCGTTGGGCGCGGTTCTGGGCGCGGGTGCGTCGGCGGGTGGGCATCTTGACGCCGCGGAATGTGTTGTCCGGCAATGTGCCTGGTGGTGGTGGGGGTAGGTTGCCGGTGGGTCGGCACAGGGTGGGGAAGATCAGGGCGCTGCCGGGGCGGGTGGTGTAGGTGTGGCCGGTGGGTGCGGTCCACACGATGGTGCCGTCGGGGTATTGCACGTCGGTCCACCCCGATGGCCCGCACCAGAAGGTTTTCAGGAGGTGGTGGAACCTGCACAGGCACTTGAGGTTCGAGGCGTGGGTGGGTCCGGCGGGGTAGGGGATGGTGTGGTCGATGTCGGCGCGGTCGGCGGGTTTGTCGCAGCCGGGGAAGCGGCAGGTCAGGTCGCGGCAGCGGATGTAGTCGGCGAGCGCGCGTGAGGGGGTGTAGCGGGGTTCGGGTGCGGCGTCGCCGGGATGGCGGACGGTGCGGCGGCGGGCTGTGCCGGTGGTCTCGGCCAGCAGCGCGGTGGGCAGTATCCCGGCGCCCAGCACGAACGCCATCGGCCGCTGTGACTTGCGGGTCGGCGCGGGCGCGGGTTCGGGCGCCGGATCGGCGGGGACGGCGGTGTCCTCGGGTGGCGAAGCCGGGGCTGCTGCTTCCGGGGCGGACGCTGGATCCGCGGGGACGGCGTCGGCGGTGTTCTCAGATGGCGTTCCGGGGGTTTCGCCGTGAGGTGGCCGGCACTCGGCGTAGGTAGCGCCGCCCGCCCCAGTGTCTGCCGCCTCGTCAGCACCCGCCCCGTGGTCGCCTTCGTCCGCGGCCTCTTCCACGTCAGCCGCGGCTTCGCCGGCACTCTCGTCTGCGTCGGTGATGACGTAGACGATGGTGTTGCGGGCGGGGGTGGGGGTGTCGCTGGTGGCGGGGCAGTCGGTCTCGCCGCAGGCGCAGGCCAGGACTGTTGCGCCGGCGCCGAGTGCGCCGAGGGCGTCGGCGCGTCGTTCGCTCAGGGTGCGGGGGTCGTCGTCGCAGACGGCGCGG
>NZ_JAPZPY010000016.1:0-144208 GCF_027529605.1 Mycobacterium hippophais
CGACCGCGCGCCCGTCATGCCCCACAACCCGTCGCGGTCGATCTCGGCGACGATCTCCACCAGCCGCCCGTCGATCGCATTGCGCTGACCGCACAGCTCCGCGATCTCGTCGAACAACACCGCCAGCCGGTCCTTCGGCCTCACCGAAGGAGCGAAAGCTGTTGCGCTCGACGACATGACCCCATCATCGCAGAGGGGTCCGACACGTTTCCGGCTTGAATCAAGCGACGATCGGCAGCACCAGATACGTCACCACGAGCGCGGTCAACGCCAGCACCGCCGCCCCGGCGCCGAGCACCTCGCGCCGGGCGGCGCCGTGCGTGGCGGCCGGGCGGGCACTGAGCATCCGGCGGCGGCGGACACCGACCAGGAACACCGCGGCGGCGACGGCGACGACGACGGCAGCCACGGCAGTCCGCGCCGGATGGTCGAACAGGTGCGCCACGTCGCGGTCCTTGAGCAGCAGCAGGCCGCCGCTGACGACCACCGCCAGTGACGTCCTGGTCCAGGCCAGCGCCGTGCGTTCGGGCTGTAGACCGCGGTCCTGCGCCAGCGCCAGACGGGTCACGACGCCGCGACAGCCAGTGCGACCGTCACCAGGCCGATCACCATCAGCCCCACCGCCAGGTACACCGGCGTCGACGGGCGCGGCAGCGGCCGGTCGCGCCGCATCGCGTGGTCGACTTGATACCACCGGTGCAGCCCGGCTCCGGAGGTCAGCATCGCCAGCACACCGACGACGGCGCCGAGCGCATGCCGCAGGCCCGGGACGGCGAGTTCGGGCATGAACTGCACCACCGCCACCGCGGCGGCGAGCAGGCCGAGCGCCGTGCGCTGCCACGCGAGGAACGTCCGCTCGTTGGCGAGGGTGAACCGGTAGTCCGGCTCGATCGTCAGCGATTCTCGTTCAGCTGCAACGTGTTCAGCGCTCACCGTACCAGTGTTCGGCGCCGCTCCGTCCATCACCAGTGCGCTGCCGGTGGCGTAACCAAGACTTCACCTGGTGCCCGTCCGGCATCGCCGGCCCCGGCGGACCGGTTGAGAATTACGAGGTCACGGCGCTACCACCTCGCCATGTCGACCCGCGTCGCTGGCGTAACTGCTGCGCAACGTCCAGTGACGGCGAGGTAACAGAGAACGCCGACTCTGGGGATCGTGAACAAGACCGACACCCTGCGGCCGAGGCGCCGCCGCACCGCCGCCGTTCTCACGGCGCTCGCCGTGGCGGGCGCACAGGCGCTGACCGGCTGCGGGCTGCTCACCGACCCGACGGTCACCGTCAATGTGGGCTACCAGTCCAAGACCATCAACACGGTGAACGCCGGCACTCTGCTGCGCGACCGGGAAGAACTGGAGAACGCCCTCGAACGCGTCGGCGCCGCCAACGGTAAGCGGTACCGGGTTGTCTGGCAGGACTTCTCGTCGGGAGCCCCGCTCACCGCGCAGATGATGGCGACGCACGTCGACATCGGGTCGATGGGCGACTACCCGCTGCTCACGAACGGGTCGAAGACCCGCAAGTACGCCGACGCCGAGACCGAGCTGATCGCCACCACCGGCTACAACCTGCGGGGGTCGCTCAACCAGGTGGTGGTGCCCGCCTCGTCGTCGGCCCGCACGCTGGCCGACCTGAGCGGGCAGCGGGTCTCGACCAGCCTCGGCTCGGCGGGCGACGGTATGTTCTCGACCGCGTTGCAACGCAACGACATCGACAAGGCAGCGCTGCAGATCCTGAACCAGGACCCGGCAGTCGGGGCGGCCGCGATCGACGGGGGACAGGTCGACGCCTTTGCGCAGTTCGTGCCATGGCCGCAGCTGGTGATCTACCGCAACCAGGGCAGGCTGCTCTACGACGGCGGCGACAACGAGATCCCGACGTTCCACGGCGTCGTCGTCCGCAAACAGTTCGCCGACGGCCACCCCGAGGTGATGACCGCCTTCATGCAGGCGGTGAAGGCCACCACCGATGCCATCGTCGCCGACCCGCTGCAGGCCGCCCAGCGGGTCAGCGCGCTCACCGGCATCGAACCCGAGGTGGTCTACCTCTACAACGGTCCCAACGGGCTGGTGTCCTTCGACATGACGATCAAACGCGAGTTCGGGACGGCGTTCACGAAGGTGAAGGACTTCCTTGTCAAGCGCGGCTCGGTGACCGCCGACTTCGACGTCGCCGAGTTCGTGGACGACGGCTATCTGCGCGAGCTGTTCGGCCCGGACTACGACCGCCGCCGCGCCGACGTCAGGAATCCCACCGCGTTGACGGGCACCGACGACCTGTGCCGGCTGCCTGTCGGCGACCCGGCGCAGGCCTCGGAGGTGTGGATGTCCGGAGCCGACGACACCGAGGTCGCCGCCACACCGACCTGCCTGCTGCGGCGCGTCGCCACCGCCGCCGAGGTCCGCGCCGCCTACGTCCCCGACACTGCCACCGGCATCCGGCTGTTCGCCGACCACGCCGTCTGGCTCCGCGATCCCGGCGCGCCACCGACGCAGCGCTACAAGCCGTTCGCCACCGAGGCCGGCGCCGACGCCTACCGGGCCCGGCATCCGCAGGCGACCACCATCGGCTATCCGGCCGCGGTCTCGCAGTCGCGATCGTCCGGCTAGTCACCCCCGACCCAACCGATCCGAAGGAGAGAAAATGACGCTCACCCTGAACGACGTGGGGGCCGTGCCCACCCAGGCGTCGGCCGCACCACCACGAACCCCGTTGCGGGAGGCCATCGCCGAGATGCTGCCCGCGCGGCTGCGCACCCGCACCGCCGCGGTGGTGCTGCCGATGATTCCGATCGCCGCGTTCCTGACGCTGTGGCATCTGCTGACCACCTACGGCGTGGTCGCCTGGCTGCGGTTCAACCGGATGCCCACGCCGGCGAGCGTGTTCGACGCCTTGGTGGCGCGGGTCGGCTCCGGCTCGTACTACGACGACCTGCTGGCGAGCCTGCAGCGCATCCTGCTCGGGTTCGGACTGGCCGCCGTCGTCGGCGTCGCGCTGGGCATTCTTGTGGGCCGCTCGGAGATCGCGCGAATGACGTTGCGTCCCTTCATCGAGATCGTGCGGCCCATCCCGGCGATCGCGCTGGTGCCGCTGACCATCCTGCTGTTCCCGTCCAGCGAGCAGGGCATTGTGTTCATCACGTTCTTCGCCGCGTTCTTCCCCGTGGTGGTGAGCACCATCCACGCGATGGACTCGCTGCCGAAGGTGTGGGAGGAGGCCGCGATGACGATGGGCGCGGGCCGGGTGTCGCTGCTGTTCCAGGTGATCCTGCCGGGTGCGCTGCCCGGCATCTTCGCCGGACTGTCGGTGGCCATGGGCGTCGCCTGGATCTGCGTCGTCAGCGCCGAGATGATCTCCGGCCAGTTCGGCATCGGCTACTACACCTGGCAGTCCTACGGGCTGCTCGACTACGCGGGCGTCGTGGTCGGCATGATCTCGATCGGCGCGCTCGGCCTGATGACCGCGTGGCTCGTCGAGTACGTCGGCCGCCGGGTCAACCGCTGGCTGCCGAGGGCCGCCCGATGAGCGCCGGAGCCGTCGTCCTCGACAAGTTGAAGCTCGGGTTCAACGGGGTCGTCGCCGCCGACATCACCATGGCGGTCGAACCCGGCGAGGTCGTCGTCTTCCTCGGCCCGTCCGGCTGCGGGAAGTCCACGATCCTGCGCGCGCTGGCCGGGCTGCTCACCCCGATGTCCGGCACCGCGACCGTGGACGGCGCCCCGGTCACCGGTAATGCCGCCCAGTGCGCCATGGTCTTTCAGGAAGACGCGCTGTTCCCATGGCGCACCGCGCTGAAGAACGTGCAGTACCCGCTGCGGCTGCGCGGCGTGCGCGGCCGTGACTCCAGCGCGCGGCCACCGAGCGGCTCGAGCAGGTCGGCCTGGGCGCATACCTCGACCACCTGCCCAGCCAGCTGTCGGGCGGAATGCGCCAGCGCGTGCAGCTGGCCCGCACGCTGGCCTGCGAACCGCGGGTGATGCTGATGGACGAGCCGTTCGGGGCGCTCGACGCCCAGACCCGCCTCGACATGCAGCAGCTGCTGGTGTCGGTGTGGAAGGCCCAGCAGATGACGATCCTGTTCGTCACCCACGACGTCGACGAGGCGCTGCTGCTCGCCGACCGGGTGGTGCTGCTCAGCCACCGGCCCGCTACCGTCGCCGACATCATCACCATCGACCAGCCCCGCTCGGCCGAGGCGCAGTTCCACGAGGACTACCAGCGGCGCCGCCGCAGCATCCTCGACTTCCTCGGCCACAGTCCCGCGCAGAGCGCCTGACTGCCATCACCAGGAGAATCTCGTGAGCCTCACCCTGCCGACCTCCGGCAAGCCAGCCGTCGCCGCCGAAAATACTGTGCGGCAGGCACTCCGGTCGCCCGCGCGGCTCCGCACCGAGGTGCTGGCCGGCCTGGTGGTGGCGCTGGCACTGATCCCGGAGGCGATCGCGTTCTCCGTGATCGCCGGCGTCGACCCGCGGGTGGGGCTGTTTTCTTCGGTGACGATGGCGATCACCATCGCGCTCACCGGCGGGCGGCCGGCGATGATCTCGGCGGCCACCGCGGCCGTCGCCCTGGTGGTCGCTCCGGTGGCGCACGAGCACGGGGTGGGCTATCTGGTGGCGACGATCGTGCTGGCGGGCATCTTCCAGCTGGTGCTGGCGGTCGTCGGCGTCGCGAAGCTGATGCGGTTCATCCCGCGCAGCGTGATGATCGGCTTCGTCAACGCGCTGGCGATCCTGGTGTTCGTCTCACAGGTGCCGCATCTGCTCGGCGTGCCGTGGCTGGTGTATCCGTTGACCGCGGCCGGCATCGTCGTGATGGTGCTGTTGCCCAGGGTGACAACTGCGGTGCCGGCGCCGCTGGTGGTGGTGCTGCTACTGACCGCCGCGGTCGCGGTGTTCGGCTGGCAGGTGCCCGACGTGGGTGATCAAGGGGCGCTGCCCGATTCGCTGCCGATCCCTGGATTCCCGGACGTGCCGCTGACGTGGCAGATGCTGCAGATCATCGCCCCCTATGCGCTGGGCGCCGCGCTGGTGGGGCTGCTGGAATCGCTGATGACGGCCAAGCTCGTCGACGACATCACCGAGACGCCGTCGAACAAGACGCGCGAGGCATGGGGTCAGGGCACGGCCAACATTGTCACGGCCATGTTCGGCGGGATGGGCGGCTGCGCGGTGGTCGGCCAGACGATGATGAACGTCAAGGTGGCCGGCGCCAGGACGCGGCTGTCCACGTTCCTGACCGGGGTGTTCGTGCTGGTGCTGGTGCTGGCGCTGGGACCCGTCGTCGGGATGATCCCGATGGCCGCGCTGGTGGCGGTGATGGTGATGGTGTCGGTGGCGACGTTCGACTGGCACAGCGTCGCCCCGCGCACCCTGCGGGTGATGCCGCGCAGCGAGACCGCGGTGATGGTGGTGACCGTCGTCGGCACCGTCGCGACCGGCAACCTCGCCATCGGTGTGGGGCTGGGCGTGCTGGCGGCGATGGTCGGCTTCGCGCGGCGGGTGGCGCACCTGACGATCGTCGAAAGCGACTCGGCGACGTCGGGCAGCAGGACCTACCGGGTGCGCGGCGAGCTGTTCTTCGCGTCGAGCAACGACCTGGTGCACCAGTTCGACTACGCCAACGATCCGGACGACGTGACCATCGACCTCTCGGGCACCGATGTGTGGGACGCGTCGTCGGTGGCGACGCTGGACGCGATCCGGCAGAAGTACGCGGCGCGGGGCAAGACCGTCCGGCTCACCGGACTGGACGGGGCCAGCCTCGAGCGTCTGACCAGGCTTTCCGGGCGTCTCGGGGTGTAGAGGGGTGCGCGCCCGCGCGCCGTTCGCGGGTCGGCTGTAGGTTGGAGGGTAGGCCGTTCTCGTCCCTGCGCTGCCGTCATGGCAAGCGTGGCACTTCAGAGACGATCAGCCTGCGATTCGAATCTCGCTCGCTTTCGGCCCGACGTACGGACGCACGTCCGCTTTCGAAGGATTGATACATGGATTCCTCCAGCCTTTTCTCGCACCCTGACCGGCACGAGGTCACGCACACGCTCACGCCGGAACCGGTCAAGTCACCCGCATTCTCCGACGGCGACTCACCGACGCCCGATTCGCAATCCTCGTGAACGGTCTGAGCGGGTCGCGCCGATTGGCGCGCCCCGTCAGGCTCGCCCTGGCCAGCCGCTCTGGCGGCCACATCGACGGGGCATGGTGGCCGCACACCGGTTCGGTCGCCCACGAATTACCGGGGCTGATCGAGTGTCTGCACAAGCCGCTCGGTGAGATCCTCGACATCGCCATCAACTGGTCGGTCGCCGAGGGGCCACTCGACCTCGACACCATCGTCAACGGCACACGTTCGGTGGAGTCGGCGAAGTTCAGGCGGCCCCGCCTGATGGTCGTCGACGGCCGCGACGGCTGCCTGAAACTGCTGGTGATCCCGCACATGACATCGCCGGCGCTGGGTTCCATCGTGATGCGCTGCGCTGCGGCCAAGCCGGTGCGCGAGGAGGACCGGGGCGGCAAGCAGGCCGAGACCGCCGAGCTGGTGATGCAGACCGCAGAGGTCGAGAGCGCGAAGTGGACGGCGCTCATGCGCGACGAGAAGGCCGCGGCGAAAAAGTCTGTGCGCAAGACGAAAACCGCGGTCTAGTCCTCGGGTCGGCCAAGCGCGAAGAGACCAGGTGTTTACGGCACGCTGAACTGCGCCTCGGCCGCGTTCGCACGGGCGGGTCATGCGGTGCTGCGGTCCACATGTCAGAGGGCTGTGCGACGCTGCGGCAATGAGTTCGGAGACCACAGGAGCGTCGCGGTGCTGGCGATGGGCGTGGGGTTATGGCGAACCCCCGGGACCGATCATCAAACCGAGGCCGTGGAGGCCGCATCATCTGATCGGCGATTTCCGTGAGCGGGACCTGCGGCGGCAATCGGTCGGGTACCTCTTGATCGCCGTGCTTCTCGCGGCGCCGGTCCTTCTCGGCGTGGTGGGCGGGTTTCTTCAGCAGCTGATGCCTGAGCACAGAGACTTGATCGAGTTCCTTGTGATTGTCTCCTGTGTTCTCGCTGCATTTCTGGGCCTCATCGGCTACCTGCTCGTGTCCATCGCCTCGGAACCCCCCGAGCGGGTCAGTGTGCGCATGCTTCCCGAAGGGGATTGACGTCATGTTCATCGTCGACTTGATCATCATGACGGCGTTGCTTGTGGCCGCCGCCTTCCTCGTCACAAGGAGCGTTCGAGCCCGACGTGAATTGAAAGAACTCAAGTCAGTCAAAGCCGCACGCCGCCAACAACTTCGGTCGAGCGATACCCAGTCGGATATCCTCTGTCTGCTCGAACCGGACGAAGTGCAACTCCTGCTGACCCCTTCCGGACCGCTTCCGAAATGGTTGGGCACCAAGTCGCTTTCGCGGCTGACGAGGTTTGAAGCCGCATGGTATGCGGGCTATGCACGTTCACGTGTTCGCGTCGACCGGTACGGGTCTGCGGTGGCCGCCGCAATCGGCGGGCTGACACTCGCGCGCTACGTGTTCACGTCGTTCGACCGGGCGTTCGCCGTCGAGGTCACCGCGCATGCGCACCTACTTCCAGCGCTCGCAGACTCCATCTCTGACACAGTCGCCAAGGCCGTTCCCATTCTCATCGCCTTCGGCGGACTGGCGTTGGGCGTCGGTCTCAAGGAGAGATCCGACGAATACGACTTCTATGCAGGAGTACTCGAGGAGCAGGCGAAGGCAGCGAGCGAATAGGCCGTTTGGTCTAGTCCTCCAACGCCCGGCCGACGATCAGCGGGTCGGGCTCGCCGACCACGTCTGCATCTTTGTCGTCGTAGTCGAACTTCGACAGCAGGAATCGCATCGCGTTGAGGCGGCCGCGCTTCTTGTCGTTGCTCTTGACGACGATCCACGGCGCGTAATCGGTGTCGGTGGCGACGAACATCTGCTCCTTGGCGCGGGTGTAGTCGTCCCAGCGCTTCACCGACTCCAGGTCCATGTCGGAGAACTTCCAGTGCCGCAACGGGTCCACGAGCCGGATCGCGAACCGGGTGCGCTGCTCGAGCGGTGACACCGAGAACCAGAACTTGGTCAGGTGGATGCCCTCGTTGACGATCATCTGCTCGAACAGCGGTGCTTGACGCATGAATTCGCCCTGCTGGGCCTTGGTGGCGAAGCCCATCACCTTCTCGACGCCGGCGCGGTTGTACCAGGACCGGTCGAACAGCACCATCTCACCGGCGGTGGGGAAGTGCCGGACGTAGCGCTGGAAGTACCACTGCGTCTTCTCCTCCTCGGTGGGCTTCTCCAGTGCGACGGTGCGGGCGCCGCGCGGGTTGAGGTGCTCCATGAAGCGCTGGATGGTGCCGCCCTTGCCCGCGGCGTCGCGGCCCTCGAAGACGATGACGTGCCGGGCGCCCGTGCGCTTGCTCCACTTCTGCAGCTTCAGCAGCTCGATCTGCAGCTTGCGCTTGCACTGCTCGTACTCGCGGCGCGGCATGCGCTCGTCGTAGGGGTAGTGCTCGCGCCAGGTCTCGATGGGGTTGCCGTCGCGGTCGAGCAGGACGGGGTCGTCGTCGTCCTCGTCGTCGACGGTGTAGCCGTGGTCGGTGGTCGACAGGGCTTCAAGATCGATTTCCGTCTCACTCATGGCTTCCACATCTAGCAGATTGTCGCGCCCACCTCTTATGTTCAGGGCGTAACGTCGCGGATATCGGGCAGCTCGGTTGCGAGCGAACATGCCTGACTGAAAAGGACAATCTCATGGCGTCGCCGACAACATTCAAAAGTCCCTACGACGTACGTGTCGAGCTCGTGAAGGACACGATCACCGCTCACTCGAAGCTCAAAGACGATGTCGCCGGCGAACTCGCCGTGCACGTGTTGCACGCGCTGAGTTCGATTCCCGAGCGCGTTCGCTGACGCTCTGCGGTGTGAGCCGGAGGTTCAGATCATGACTGTCAGAGTGACATTGCCCGACGGTGCAACCGACAAGTACATGCGGTTCGGTGACGCCTACGAAGAACGCGCCGACGGCGCACTGGACGTGTCACGCGGCGGCGCAGAGCCGTTCAGATACGCCGCGGGTGAGTGGACCGGTGTCGAGGGTGATCAGCGGACACGCAGAGTGCGCCGCTTCTGGCCCTTCTAGGCCGGCTCCACCAAATCGACGGAGGTGTCGCGGTCATGGCCGCGGCGGGTCGCGCGTCATCGGTGCGAGGGGTGCGCGTGATGTGGACCGGCGGGGGTCGACCCGCCGGTCCATCTCCGGTAGATGCCCGAAATCAGTTCGGGTACACCGCTTTTAACCGTCAGACTGTCCGCAATCGGGGGCGGGCAGGCGTATGATGGGCCATACCGGCGGTACCTCGCGCGCGACCATCTGAGATTGTGTCGCCGCCGGTTCACACGACTGGCCATTGCGGCCCAGACGGGATCATTTCCCATGGCAGTACAAGAAGACATCCGCGCGGCGTCCGGTGCAGAAGCCGAGCGGCCCAGGCTGCGGTTGAAGGACTCGGCGCTCGCCACCGGATATGTGGACGGCGCCTGGTGGCCGCACAGCGGAGACCTGACGACCGAGATTCCTGAGTTGCTCGAGGGCCTTTCCGGGCACGTGAATCCGATCGCCCGGGTGACATACGGCCTCGCCGAGTGGGCGCCCGTCCCGGCCAAGCTCATCACCGCCGGCGGGGTGGTCCGCATGGACGGCTACGGCCGCCAGCCGTCGAACACCATCGGTGTCTCCGACGGCCGCGGCCACGAGGTCATCCTGTTGGTGGTGCCCGCCAAGACCGAACCCGACCGCGCACACGCCATCGTGATGGCCGCGTCAGGGGCGGGTGACGCGTCGAGCACCCAGCATCTGCTCGCCACGGACGGCAAGGCATTTTGAGCCCGGCGTCCCAACGCGACCATCGCCGGCCGGTGACCACCCGACTCGGCCCGGCCGACGCGATGGCGCTGCACACCCAGACTCCCACCACACCGGCGCACACGGTGTCGCTGGTGATCCTCGAACCGTCGAAGAAGCTCAGCCACGACGTGTTGGGTCAACGGATCGCCGCGGCGATCCCGCGGCTGGCGCGCTTCCGCAGCCGGCTGGTGTGCAAGCCGTTCGGAATGGGACAACCCATTTGGGCGGAGATCGCGCATTTCGACCCTGCGCGCCACATCCACCGCGCCGCTGTGCCGGTACCCGGGGGCGTACGTGAGCTCGCCGACCTGATCACGCTCGTGTGTGGCGGTTCGCACCCGCGCCGAGCGCTGTGGGAGGCGTGGACGATCGACCACCTGGTGGGCGGCCGGTGGGCGGTGGCAATACGGATGTCGCCGGTGCTGGCCGAGGACGGCCGCGGCGTGGCGGCGTTCTGGGACGCAGTGCTGACCAGCGGGCCGGACGCTGACGAGATCGTGGCGGACGCCGGAGTGGGCACGGCACCGTCGACGGGCGAGCTGGTTGCCGACATGCTCAGCGAGATGGTGGAGAACCAGATCACCGGTGCGTGGATGGCGGCGGATGCGGCGACAGACGCGCTGCACTCGGTACGTGATCGATTGCAGCAGGCGCGGGTGAAGGTGCTACTCGGGCCCGCCGTGTCGTCCATGCGTGGGCCGGTACCGATGACCGTGTTCAACGCGCCGCTGGAAAAGGGGCGGTCCCTCGCGTTCGCGACGACGCTGCGAAGCGACGTCGAACTGGTCAGCGACGCGTTCGGCGGCAGTGCGGCGAACGTCCTTCTGGCAGCGTGCACGTTGTCGATACGTGCCTGGCTGCAGCGTCACGACGTCGTGCCCGACGAACCGCTGGTGATCGCGGTCGCGCAAGGACGGATACGTGTACCGGTACAGCTCGACGACCCGGTGCAGGTGCTCACCAACATGCACACCGCAACCGAGAGAGCGAACATCGCGGACAGCGGTCCCGACGAAATCATGGGCGCGACAGACGATGTCACCAAAGTCGTCTCGATGCTGTGGCCGTGGGCTGTCCGCGCAGGCATGCACGTGTACACCGGACTCGGTCTGGCGCGGCGGGGCGGCCCGAGTTGCCACGGAAGCATCTCGTTCCTCGGGGACAGCGCTGAGACGCTCGTGTGTGCCGGTGCCGAGGTGGTGGGGATGTACACCGCCGAACCGCTGGTGGAAGGGTGCGGACTGAACATCACCGTGACCTCGCACTCCGACACGATGGATGTGTGCGTCAGCGCCTGCCCCGACAACGTCCCGGACGTCGAGGACATCGCACGCGGAATCGCGGAGGCGGTCGACGTCCTGGTGGCGGCGGCCCGACAGTCGCCGCGCGGCCGGGGCCGGTCCGTGGTCACGCAGCTGGCGTCACACAGCAGGCGGGCCTGACACGGCCGGTAGATTCGTACGGTGACGGCGACGGAGTGGGTGTTGGACGCCTCGCACGGCGAGCTCGTGGTGACGACCGGGGTGACCGGCCCGGCGGCGAAGATGGGCCACCGGCTGACAATCGCGATGACGTCGTGGCAGGCGATCGTGCGGACGTCTTCGGATGAGCCCGTCTCGGTAGAGGTGACCGTCGACGTCGACTCGCTCGAGGTGCTGCGCGGCGAGGGCGGCGTGAAGGGACTGTCGGGTCCGGAGAAGATGCTGGCGCGGTCCAATGCGCTGGGCGTATTCGACGCCAAGAAGTTCCCGACCATCACGTTCCGGGCGGACGACGTCGCGCCGGCGGACGGCGGCTACCAGTTCACCGGCACCCTCGAGATGCACGGCGTCGCGCGCGAGCGGACGGTCGACGTGCAGGTGTCCGATGCCGACGACTCATGGCGCATCGCGTGTGACGCCGAGGTCCGGCACTCCGACTTCCAGATGAAGCCCTACTCGATGGTGATGGGCGCGATGAAGGTCGAGGATGCGGTGGCGGTGTCGTTCAGGGCGGAGGTTGCGAAGGACTGACCTGCGCGCGGATGAAGTGCAGCACCTCGTCGGCGGTGGCGAAGCCGCCGAGGTGGCTCTCCTCGGGCCGCAGCACCAGGGTGGCGTCGGGCATCATGTCGATGGCCTTCTGCGCGTCGGCCAGCGGGACGATGTGGTCGGAGTCGCCGTGCCACCAGCGCACGGGCGCCTGCACGTCGGCCAGCTTGAAGCCCCAGTCGCGGCCGAAGAGCCGGGCATCGTCGACGATCGCCTGGAAGCCGCCCTTGGACAGCAGCACCAGGTCGTCGATGAACATGCCCTCCATCTCGGGATCGTGCAGAACCCTCTGGTCGCCCTCGGGGGTGGTCCGGGCGTAGGCCTGGCACGCGAAGTGCGCGATCGGCAGGACGGGCGTCAGCAGCGCGGACATCGTCGCGGCCAGCGGCCGCCGCAGGCTGTGCAGAACCGGGGCGAACTTGCGTGCGAGCTCGACGGCACCGGTGGCCAGCGCGTCGGGTCCGACCGAGGGGACGACGCCGCCGAGGACGGCGACCGCCTGGACGCGGCTCGCCAGGGGTGGGACGGCGGCGCAGGCCAGGGCGTAGGGACCGCCACCGGACAGGCCGACGACGGAGATCTGCTCGGCGCCGAGGATGTCGACGACGTGGTTGACGTCCGCGACCCAGTCGGCGATGGCCTCGTAGGCGTACGGGTCGGACAGGCCGGAGCCGGGCCTGCCGAGCACGATGACGCGCAGGCCGAGCTCGACGGCGGCGCGGCGGCCGCAGAGCGGGAACTGGCGGCGGCCGCCCGGGGTGCCGTGGAACCACAGCACGGTGGCGCCGTTGGGATCGCCGAACTCGGCGAAGCCGATGCGGCGGCCGTCGGGCAGGGTGAACCGGCCTTCGGAGCGCGGGTCGTCGACGCGCGGGACGCGGTAGGGGTGACGGACCAAGTCGTTGAAAGATGTCATCTCGGAGACTGAATGTAACGGTGCCGTTGCCTCTACGGCGAACTTTGGTGCGACGTGGGGACCCGGCGGTCGTGTGGCGTACAGGTGGCACGCGCACAATCGCGGGATGGCTGACTCCCGTCCTCGCCGATCCAGGCGGCTCCTGGACTCCATTCGCAAGGAGATCCCGGAGGCATTGGCCGAGGGACAGGACCACGACGACGCGCAGGTCGCGGCCATGCTGCGGGAGCTCGGCATCGCACTGATCGAGTGTGAGCAACCCGCGCAGATGGTCCAGACGCGGTTGTTGGCGATCGCCGCGCAGTACACCGACGAGACGGTCCGGATCGTCGCCTTGCCGACGGCGCTGGTTGTTCAGGTCGGCAACGTTGCCTACGAGGTCGAGACGGTGGTCAGGCCGACGACCCAGCTCGACCTCGCCGGCCGGGTCGACGCGATCGCCGAGCTCGCCGAGGTCGGTGCGATCACCCCGGCCGACGCGGCACGCGAGACTGCTCTCGCCCGGTCGATGCCGCCGCGGTTCGGACCCGTCACGACCGTCGTCGGTTACACGATCACCACCCTGGGCTTCGGCATGGTCATCAATCCGACGTGGGCGTCGCTGTGGGGCTACGTGTTCCTGGGCTTCGTGGTCGGGGTGATCCTGATGCTGGGCCGGCCGTTCCCGACGCTGAGCGCGGTGCTGCCGACGCTGGCGGCCGCCGTGGTGACGATGCTGGCGACCTGGTTCGTCGCCGACGCCGCCAACGACGGGTTGCTGCGGGTGATCAGCCCGCCGTTGGTGGCGCTGCTACCCGGTCTGGCGTTGACAATCGCGGCGATGGAACTGGCCAGTGCGCAGGTGATCTCGGGCGCCACCCGGCTCATCTACGGCGTCACGCAGTTGGCGCTGCTGGTCTTCGGGGTCGGGCTGGGAATACACGTCGCGGGTCAGCTGCCGCCCCAGCCGCCGTCCCCGCAGATGGGTCCCTGGTCGCTCTACGTCGCGATCGTGGTGATCGCCGTCGGGATCTACTTCTACTTGTCGGCGCCGAAAGGCTCCCTGCTGTGGCTGGTGGCGGCGGTCGGCGTGGCGCTGGTCGGCCAGCAGGTGGGTGGGCTGTTCCTGTCGCCGACGCATGCGGGCGCGGTCGGCGCGTTCGTCGTGGTGCCGTTCGCGATGCTGGGTGCGCGGGTGAAGACGTCGCCGCCGGCGATCGTGATGATGCTGGCCGCGTTCTGGTCGTTGGTGCCGGGCGCGCTGAGCTTCGAGTCGCTCGGCGCCGCGGTGGCCGGCGAGGGCGACGACCTGTCGACGCTGGGGACGACGGTCGCGGCGATCTTCTCGATCGCGCTGGGAACGCTGATCGGGTGGAGCGTGTTCATGACGATCCGGGGGAGGGGGCGGTGAGGGCTTGTATCAGCCCGCCGTCAGCTTCACCAGTTGCCCGAACCCGTTGCCATCCAGGATGAATACGTTGCCGGCGGGGTCGACGGCTACATCCCGCGGACCGCTCAGGCCGCTGACCGGCAGCACCGACTGCTCGCCGGAGCCGGCTGCCAGCGTCACGACCTGGCGGCCGTTCGTGTCGACGACGTAGACCTCGCCGCCCGCGCCGATGGCCAGGCCGTCCGGTTCGACGTTCTCGGACAGCGGCATCGCCGTCTGATCCTTGCTGTTGAACTCCAGCTTCACCACGCGGTGGTGCGCGCCGTCGTTGGCGTAGACGCTGCCGTCCTTATCGACGGCGACCGCGCGGATCCACGCCAGGTCGGTGAACGGCAGCACCGCCTGAAGCTCGAGGGCGGTGGCATAGCCGACCACCCGCTGCCCGTCGGCGACGTACACGTTGCCCATGTCGTCGACGGCGAGGTGCTGCGGGTTCTCCAGGCCGGTGAAGGGCAGTACGGTCTGCTCGCCGGTGGCGGCGGTCCACTTCAGCACCTTCTTGTCGTTGGTGACGTAGACGTTGCCCTCGGGGTCGACGGCGATCCCGCCGAGCTGGGTGAGCCCGGTGAACGGCACCTCGGACTGGTCGTTCGAGCCGGCTTCGACCTTCAGCACCTTGTTCTGGTCGGCGATGAAGACGTCACCTTTCGGGCCGGTGGCGACCCCGAACGGGGACGTGACGCCCTGCAGCGGCACTGTCGACTGGCGCGGATCGGGCGCGGGCGTGGACGACGGAGTCTTCGTCGCGGTGAACGGCAGGTTGGCCTTGCCGATCTCGTTGAGCGGATCGGTGGTCACCGCAACGGCCTCCAGGCCGCCCTTGCCGTCGGTCATCGACCCGTCAAGGGCGACGCGGTACTTCACGGTCACCTTCCTGCCCTTCGGCAGCTCCTGCTCGTTGGTGTAGCCGCCGAGATAGTCCATGCCGGTGCCCATTGCCGGGTGGTCGAGTGCGATCCAGGTCTGGGTGGCGGAATCGAAGCGCTCGATGGTGCCCTCGGGAATGGTCAGCGGATTCGGCGCGCAACTGCAGTGCTCGAGGGTCAGCACGATACCGATCTTCGGGTAGGCGACCGGCGAGTTGTTGCACACCGTCACGTCCACCTCGACCGGCGCCGCGCCGGGCTGCAACGTCTCGGAGGGGATGCCGTTGACCGACAACGACACTCGGGCATCGGCCGGCACCGCCTCGTACGGCTCGGCGGTGGGAACGGGCGCGCTCGCCGGATTGGCCGCGCAGTCGGAAGTGTTGGCCGCGGGGGTCGTCGCCGTGGTCGCCGTGCCGGTCTCGGTGCTCGACGAGCAGGCGGCGAGGGCGAGGCTTAGCGCCGCGAGCGCGGCGAGACGCCGGAGGTGCTGTGTCATGAGTGTGTCCAATCAGGCGAGGTGGGAGGAGATTTGGGATCGGGGTATGTCGACGGTGAGTGGTCCGTCGACGTGCGGGAGTAGCACGCCCTGTGGGAAGAAGAACGTCACGGTGTCGTCGGTGAGGGCGAAGGTGCGGTAGTCGTGCAGCGGGAGCGCCCGGTCCGGGAGTCCGGAGCCGCGGGCGATCAACTCGCGCTGCACGATCGGGTTGAGCACGGACAACGGTTGCGCGCCGGGCTTGAAGAGTGTGTCGATGGTGATCGGTGTGTGCCGGTCGGTGTCATAGGTGAACGACCTGAACGTGGTGACCGGGCGGACGCCGGTGTTCGTGCCGATGGTGAGCACGACGCTCTCGGTGCGGCCGGACCGGTGGACGTGCGGGACGATGTCGAGTTCCTTCTGGATCGGCCCCTCGACGTCTTCCGCCCACTCGACGAACTCGTCACGCTCCTGTTCGATGGCGGCGGCGAGCGCGGCCTCGTCGGGGTAAGTGGTCGGGTACGTGATGTCGAGGCGATAACCGGGGGCACTGCCGTGGATGCGGCAGGTGCCGGCAGGGTCGACGGCGCCGCCCAGGTCGGCACAGTGGGTCTGGGCGCCGGCGGTCGGCGACATCAGGATCACCACGGCAGACAGCACGGCGGCCGTGCTGCTCGCGGTGTATGCCGTCATCGCCGTCCCCTGCCTCAGCCCGCAGTCGGTCGACGACGGGTCGTGGAGCAATTCGACGACGTGGCGGCCGCTACCGAACCCAAGTTCGGTGTCGAGGTGCGCCGGTCAGCTGGGCGGTCGCTCGTGCACCGTCGTCGGTGGGGCGTCGTCGTCGGGCGGCGGCGTGAGTGCCTGAGTCTGCGGTTCGCGGCGGTGAAGGCGGTCAGTGCCGCGCGCCGCGATGACGCTCGCTATGGTGTCGCTGCGGCCGAGCTGGTGGTGCAGCCAGCGGGCGATGATGCCGGGTGATCAGGTTGAACACCGTCATCGCGACGGTGTCGTACAGGAGGTCACTCGTCCCAGGATGGCGACCTCATGCGCACCGTGAAGCGACGCATAGCACCCTCGGCGGTTCGGAGAATCCCGGTTTCCAACCCCACGCTCGAACGTGAATGCGGCTGCAGCCCATGCGCCCACGGCGATACAGCGTTGCCGCGTATACGAGGGCTAGTAGTCACAACAGGCCACGGCAGGTTCGGCTTGACTAGAGAACCACCACGATTAATCGCTCGTTGTCGCCTGATTCTGGCGGTGCTGGGCAGTGGCAAGTTCGAGCAACTCGGTGAAGCCGGGTCGGAGGGAGGCTTGCAGATCAGAATCCAGGCGGTCCAGGTACGTTGGCAGGCCGTCGACAATCGTCTTGACAACTGAATCTTGTTCAGGGGTGCGCAAATCCAACATCAGAACGTTGTTATCCCGCAACTCCGCAATATCGGATCTGAGCCGGCCTTCGGGGAGTCGGTCGACCAGGAAATCAAACAACAGTCGTGTCATGGATGAACTCCATGACCAGTCGTCCTCCGCGAACCGGACAAATCCGCTGATCTCACTGCCCTCCTATGACGATGATATTGGGATTGTTCAGGCCTTGCACGAACTCTTTTACAGTTTCTTGCTGCGCAGCTGTAAACCTCGACACGTCTACGGGAACTATTTCGGCCTTGAGATCGGCGTGACGAACGATTTGATCTTGCAGGTTGGCCCATTGCGCATCGAAGAACTTCGAGGGAAAGTTCCCCACCGCGTCGTATGTCTTTCCGCTGGCATCAACCCAATCGTGTGATGCCCCCGACTCCGCACGCGAAAGGTTGACGCCTAGTTCATGTTCGATTCTGAGGCCGGTCTCAGCTTCGCTTGCCACGAAAGCGCCACCCCTGGCCGGGTCGGCTCCCAGAGCCAAGGCGTGGTCCGTGGTGAGGTCGAAGACGGGAGTGTCGACGCCGCTGTGCGGTATGGGGACGTCGGTCTGCGGCGCCGGAGGCGTGTCGACGTGAAGTGCCGGAACATCACCGACGTCGACGTGCGGCGTTGCGACATCATCGACATGACGAGTTGCCCCGCCGAGGGCGTCGATTCCGTGCTCGATTCCTTCGCCGAGAATCTTGGCCCCGGGCAGAGGCACCATTCCAGCCGCATCGAGGCCAGCCTGAATTCGGTCAGCGGTGGATGCCTCGTCCCAGTTGGTTGCCACCTCGTGCATGTTGGCCACGTCGGGCATCGTCGCGTCCCACACGGTCTCGGCAGCGTCCTTGCTGCCTTCGGCGAAGGCTTCGGCGGCTGCTTCGATGACCGGCGGTTCAGGCGGAAGCCCCTGCACGTGGGCGTTCTCCGGAAGCGGTGCGACAGGTGCCGTCGGACCACCATGAGCGGACGAAGCGTAGTTGAGCTCGTTGAGGATCCGGGTTTGCTCGGTCAGCTCGGCGCGGGCGTCGAAAACCTCTTGGGTCAACGGGTCGCTCACATCGCGGCCAGGACCGGCGCCGGCGCCCTGGGTGTAATCCTGCGCGGCTGTGTCGTTCGCACGGGCTTGCGCGGCGGCCAAGTCCTGCCGGGCGGACTCCACCTTGGCGGCTTGTCGGTCTATTGCCGTCTTGTCAGGTGGCGGCGGGATCTGACTGAGCACGGGTGGTAAGCCAGAGGGTCTGTCTTCGGGCTTGCCCGGCGGTCCGCCTTCCGGCTTGTCCTCCGAAGCGTTGTTTGTGCCCAATAGGTCTCCGAGGTCGCCGCCGACGTCGCCGGTGGGCTTGTCCTCGGACGTCGCCTCGGATTTCTTCGCCGCGTCCTCGACGACCTTGGGCACCGGGAATGGACCGATCTGGCCCGGTGCCTCACCCGGTTTTTCGCGCGGCTCTCCGTTGCCGTCCTCGGAAGGCTCCCCGGGTGGATTGAGTTTGACTTCGTTGTTGACGAGCTGCACGGTGTCGGAGGAACTGTCACCTCCCTCGCCTTCGAAGCGGATCCCCCCTAATTCGGTGGCTTTTGTCTGTAACCGCTTGCCGACCAACGCATCGGCCTGTGCAAGACGCTCGGCGTACCAGCGGATGTCCTCGGCATGTTCGGTGGCCGCGGTCTGACGCGCGGCCATGCTGGTGGCGTCGACCGTCTGCGTATCGGTGAGAGAGAGGTCTTCGGCGACACTGAACCCGTCGTTCTCGGCTGCGATGATCGCGTCGAGTGCTTCGCGTTGGGCTGCCTTGATATCAATGACGCCGTTCCCGGCGATGCCGGCGGCCGCCTGTAGGGCCTCGCTATGGCCTCGCACCACCGCGATGTCGGCGGTCACCCTGTCGAGGGCTGCGTCCTTGGCGTCGCCTTCCCAGGTGGTGCCGCCGGGGGCGGCGATGTTCTGACGGTGCTGCTCGAAGGCGTCCTCGCTCGCTGTCGCCGCCTGTCTCCACGCCGTCGCGGCGGTGCTCAGGTCCGAGGTGTCCCACTCCTCGATCTCCGAGCGCGAGGGTAGGGCGCCGCCCGAGTCGGAGGGAGCAGCGCTCACACGGATACCACGGTGATGGCGGTGGATCCGTCCTCGTCCGTGGTGTCATAGCGGGCAGCGCTGACCGACATATCGTCGGCTTGGCCGGTCATCCGCCTCGACTGCCGCCCTCGCACCTCGGTGAGCGCGGCGTTGACCGCGGCCACGCCGGCGCTGCTGGGCTTGGATGCGGAGGGACCACCAAGTACTGCTCCCTCTAGACCTACGGCCGTGACGCTGCTGCTCGCGGACGCTATCCGCAAGCCATCTGTGTTGACGTCCAACTCGTTTGCCATGCCGATCCCCCACTGGCGAACACACTGGTCGCGACGTTACCCCACTGTTTGCAGCCACATTGACGCCAATTTGCCTATCAATGGCGCTCAAGTTCGGCACCGTCCGCGGCCGCAAGGTGAAGCCGATTCCGTGCGCCGCCGCGGGAGCTTCGAATTTGTGCGCTGAAGCGTCGGTGAGCAGGTTCGACGCCGGCGAGGTCGTGTCTCAGCGCGCCGGTCAGCTGGGCGGTCGCTCGTGCACCGTCGTCGGTGGGGCGTCGTCATCGGGCGGCGGCGTGAATGCCTGAGTCTGCGGCTCGGGGCGCTTGATGCGCAGCGCGGTGGTCGGTGCGGCGAGCTGTTCGGTCGCTGGCGCCGGGATGACCGTCGTCGAATCCTGCGGTCGCCGGACGATTCTCGGCAGCGGCGGCGGGACGACGGCGGTCGCAGGCTCCGGCTCGGGCAGGGGTGCGGGCGGTGGCGTCGCGGCGGCGGACTCGCGTCGGCGGGCAAGGAGTCCGGCGAGCGGGCCGGTGAACAGCATGGCGATCAACACGGTGAGGCTCAGCAGGCAGACGACGACATCGAAGGTGCTGGTGATCTGCTGGGCGAGGTTGTTGCCGTAGACCGCGTCGGGTGAGGGTTCGGCGTAGCGCGGGGCCAGTGCGAGGCCGATCGCCAGGTTCGCGACGGTGAAGGCGGTCAGTACGGCGCTGAACGCCGCGATGACGCTCGCGGTGGTGTCGCCGCGGCCGAGCTGGCGGTGGAGCCACCGCGCGATGATGCCGGTGATCAGGTTGAACACCGTCATCGCGACGGTGTCGTAGAGCGCGCGCGTCAGGTCGAGTGACTGGGCGATGAGGTAGTCGACGACGCGGCAGGCGGCCGCCGCGAACGCCCAGAACGCGATCAGCGTGCGGCACTTCTGCGCGGCCGAGCGGTATGCGCCCAGGGTCGGCGGCTGGATCTGGAAGACGGCGTAGAGGGTGGTCGGGGCGACGATCGCCGCGGCCGCCGCCCACAACAGATAGCCCTCGTAGCCAATGGCCGCGGTCGACGTGTTCTGCGCGATGCCGTGGAAGGCGTCGATGTCGCGGCCGATGGGCAGGACCCACACCAGCGTGGCGGCCAGCGCCGCCGAACCGCCGAGCGCGGTGGTGGCCAGCCGGGCGGCGGCGGACCTCTCGAGCAGCCAGCGCGACGCGATGATGACCGCGATCAGCGCGACGGCGCCGTAGAGCAGGGTGGTGACGATGACGGCGACGTCCTGGCCGCCGAAGTCGACGTTGGTGACGAACAGGTACCGCAGCCGCCAGTACAGGTTCCAGGCCACCGCCAGCGTCGCCAGTGCGATCGACACCGCGCCCAGCACCCGGGCCACCGAATACCAGCGGCGGAAGCGGTTCTCCTCGATGGTGACGCTGGTGATCGGCGGCTGTGCGGCCAGCAGCGCGCCGCCGAGTCCGACGATCAGGCCGGGGCCGATACCGGGCGGCACCAGCCCGGTGCCGCCGTCGCGCAGGGTCTCCAGCAGGTGGTAGCCGACGAAGCCGATTGCGACCAGGACGTAGGGCAGGCAGACGAGCAGCCGTACCCGGCTGAGCAGGCGGACGTCGAGGTCGGGATTGGTGAGCCGCAGCGGCCCGACGTGTGCGTCGAGCGCGGCGCTGATGGCGAGGAGCGTCACGACGATCACGAGCACCCACAACGACGCCCTGCCGCCGAAGGCGCCGAGGCCGAAGTCAAGGTTCCACGGCAGCAGAAGGCCGAGGACAAGCAGCGCGACGGCCTTGACGTCGCGGACCAGGTTGGGGCGGGCGGGCACGTAGCCGGCGCGGGATGACCGGCCGGCGCCGGGCGGGGCCGCGGCGGTGGGAGGCGCGTCGTAACGCTGGTCGCTCACCTGACGATCCTCTCAGTGATGACACCTTGCGGTGTTGGCACCTCAGCGTGCTCATTTTCGCCCCTGTCTACAAGGGGGGACTCGGGTAGCTTCGAGGCGGTTCGACGAGTGAGTGAAGGAGTTGGCCGGTGGACGTAGTCCTGGGGGTGGCGGTCACCGGGCGGGTCGCTCGCTTGGCGATGGTCGGCTCGCAGGCCTCGGGTGGCCAGGTGTTCGACCAGTACGCCCTTGACCTGCCCGACGGCGGGATGACCGACCTGGCCGAGACCATCGTCGGCACGTACCGCGAGGTGGCCGAGTCGGGTAACCGGGTGGCCGCAATCCGGCTGGTGGTGCCGGACCCGTCACAGGCGGAGACACTGCGGCAGTCGGTGGTGGGCGCGGGAGTGCCGAACGTCGACGTGGTGGCCGAGACGGAGGCGGCCGCGGCGCTGGCGCGCAGTGTCGGCGCCGACGCGGCGTTGTTGCTGTCCGACGACGACACGGTGTCGCTGACGAGGGTCGGCGAGGACGAGGATTCGACGTCGGTGCTGGCGTCGCTGCCGATCGGTCTGTCCGGTGCGGCCGTCGCGAGCGCGGCGGTGCTGCAGTCGGTGCCCAGCGGGGAGACCGTGCGGATCGTGCTGGTGGGTCAGCGGCTGGATCTCGAGTCGATCGCCGCTGAGCTGAATACGACGGTGCCGGTAGAAGTGCCGCCGGACGCCGGTTATGCGATCGCGCGGGGCGCGGCGCAGACGGCGTCTGACTCGGGACTGCCGGCGGGTGCGGCGACGATGATGGCGCCGGCGGCGGTCGAGGCCACGCAGATGGCGCCCGTAGCGGGTGACGCGACGCAGATGGCGCCCGTGGCGGGTGACGCGACGCAGATGGCGCCGGTCGCTGGTGCGGCGACGCAGATGGCGCCGGTCACGGATTCGGCGGCGGTGGGGCCGCAGCTGGCGTACTCGGAGGAGGGGCCGGCGGAGTACGAGGTGCCGTTCGAGCAGCTCGAGGAGTTCGTTCCGGAGCTGGAGGACGAGCAGGCGTACACGGCGATGATCGCGCCGCCCCCGCCGAAGACGGTGTTGATGGGCAGTGCGTTCGCGTTCGTGGTGGTGGCCTTCGCGACGCTGGCGGCGTCGGTGGCGATCACGATCCGGCCGGTGGCCGATGTGCAGGCGCAGCCGGCGCCGCCAGTGCAGCCGCAGACGGTGCCGGGGCGTTTCCTGCCGGAGGTGCCGCACCAGCCGGACCCGGTGGCGCTGCCGATCGCGGTGGTGTCGCCCGCGCCGTCGGCTCCGGCGGTCAGAGTGCCGGTGAATCGCGGACCGAATCCGGTGGTGCCTGCACCGGTGCAGATCCCGGCTCCCGTGCCGGTGCCGGGAGCACCGATCGTGCCGGCGGTGCCGGTCCCGGGTGTGCCGATCGTGCCGTTCAACCCCCTCAACCCGTACCCGACGATTCCGACGTGGACGACGACGGTGACGACGTCGGTGACGCCGACCACAACGACTTCTCCAACTACCACTAGCCCCACGACGACGAGCCCGACGACGACTACGGAGACGACCGAGACGACGACGTCGGAGGAGCCGAGCACGCCGACGACGGTGCCGACGGTGCCGCCGGAGCCAGAACCACCGACGTCGGAGGCGCCCGAGCCGGAGGTTGAGTACTCGCCACCGTCGGTTGCACCCGAGCCGGAGTACTCGCCGCCGGCGATTGCACCGGAGCCTGTTGCGCCCGTGGCGCCGGAGCCCGTGGCGCCGGTTGCGCCGGAACCGGTGGAGCCGGAGTTGCCGTCGAGTGGCGGGGGCTCCTATGACGAGCCGACGCTGACGTTTCCTGAATCGCCGTAGCTAAAGGCCACGCACGCCGCCGGCTCGCCCAATTAGCCTGAGACTGTGCTTAACATCCCGACCCTCAAGTTCAGCTACGGCAATTTGCTCCTCGCCCGCCTTCGCGAGGTCGGGTCAGCTACGACCACTGAATTGCTCGGCGACATGCCCGGGCAGCTCTTCAAATCCGAGGGGCCGCACGAGAACCCAGAGAGACGCGCGCGTGATTGTCTTCGGTTCGCGCGAATGCTCGATTTGGTGGTCGAAGACGAGCGCGGGTGGACGCTCACCGAACCGGGAGATGACTACGCCGCCAAGGTTGATCTAAGCAACCCGTGGATCGTTGATGAAGTACAGGCTGGCGTCCTTCGCCATCAGCTGTCTCGTGGTGGCGCTCCGCTGGGTGGGGACGCCAAGATTGCTCTGCAGATCGTTCGCGACTTGCCCGCAGACTTCTCCAACGACGATCTAGGGCGCGCGCTAGCAGAGCATGCGGATACGGGCCAGTGGCAGGCCGACCGGACCTTCGAATCGCAGGGTGCCCGCTACCGTGAACTCCTCGTCGAGACAGGGCTCATCAATGGACGCGGTGAGTTGACCGATCATGGGGTCGTCTTTCTCGGACCACAGCCATCGGTCTGGTGGGTGAATCAAGGCGCCACTTACGCGAAGGAACGCGATGGCGGGTTCCTTTGGGCGCCAATGCTGAACAAGGCCGGCCGCCCGCAGTATCACTGGGACACCATGGACGAGGTTCGCGAAGGCGACGTCGTTCTGCACTACAGCAATGGCTCATTGCGAGCCGCAAGCCATGTAACCGCAGCCGCGCGTCCTGCGCCGAACCCGCTCGACGACCAGGCTTGGGAGGCTGCGGGCCGGCTGGTTGAGTCGCAGTACCAGGAGCTGAATGAGCCGGTCGCGCTTGCCGCTATCGACGAGGGTGCGCGGATTAAGCAGGGCTCGCCATTCACCGTCGCCGGATCCGTTCAGCAGGTGTATCTCGTTCGCCTACAGGCGGAATTTGTGAGCGAATTGACTCAGCGATTCCCAGAGCTTGCGACGCACCTACCTCCGATGCCGGCCGGCGCACGTTCAACGTCGACATCTGTCGAGGCGCCGATGCTGCCGCCCGAGCTATTTCATGACTTTGCCCTCGCGGTAAAAGCCTCCGGGCTCCGGTTTCCAGCAGGCTCGAACCTCGTTCGATCGTTCTTGAGCAGCCTGCTTGCCAAACCCTTCGCGATCCTGACCGGACTCGCCGGTTCGGGCAAAACTCAGCTCGCGATGAGACTCGGTGAATGGTTCGGCACAGATGAACACGGACGTCATCGCCACGTCGTCGTACCCGTGCGGCCTGACTGGACGGGCCCGGAATCCATGTTCGGTTACGAGGACGCACTACGTACGTCGGCTTCTGGGGCGCCGGTGTGGTTCGTTCCGGAAGCATTCGAGTTTGTTCTGCGCGCGGCAAGCGACCCCCAATACCCCTACCTGCTGATTCTGGACGAGATGAATTTGGCCCACGTTGAGCGGTATTTTTCGGACTTTCTTTCCGGGGTCGAATCGCGACGCCCTGTCTTGCCGGATCTGGTCTTCGACCAACAATCGAATCAGTGGATCGTGCGCGACGTAGAAGCGCAGCGGCTGCCATTGCCCCGAAATCTGTTCGTAGTTGGCACAGTCAACGTAGACGAGACCACCTACATGTTTTCGCCGAAGGTTCTCGACAGGGCGTTCACCTTTGAATTTCGGGTGACCTCTGACGAGCTTGATGCCGAGCTAGAGCGACCGATTGCGGCGCCGGCAGCTGAGGACCAGCGAGTGCGCGCTTTCGCGTCGCTGGCGGAAAGCGACGACTGGCAGCGCGAGCATCCTCACCCGGCCCGCGATCAAATTGTGTCGACGCTTCGAGAGGCGCACGCAATCTTGGCTCGTGCCAACCAGGAATTCGGGCACCGCACGCTGTACGAGATCCTGCGGTTCTGTGCGTTCTTCGCAGGGACAGGGGACGCCGATGTTGATACTGCGCTCGACCTCGCGATAATGCAGAAAGTCTTGCCAAAGGTGCATGGCTCGCGGCGACGAGTTGAGCCGGTTCTCACTGAGTTGAGTGCCTTGGCCCAGGGGGCGGGCTCGGCCCCACGGCTACCTATCACACACGCGAAGATCGCTCGCATGATCGACTCCGTTCGCGCGAATCAGTTCGTCAGCTTCGCTGAGTAACATGTCCGCGGATTCGATGCAATTGGCGGTTCGAGATGACGATGGTCATATCGTCGGTCGACTTCGGGTCGCCAATCTTCCGGGTCGGCAGGATATGACGATCACGGCGCACGGTGACGTTGCTTTGCGGGAAGCTGCGATATACCGGTACGAGGTAGTGACGGATACAACACATGTCCAACTTGAGCCGCGCGAGTTGTTCGATCCTGACGATGCGAGTTGGATGCACGGGCGGCTGCGACCCGGGCAAGCCGTGGGACGGTTACGGATCCAAGTCGTTGATTGCGCGACGAAGCTTGCGGGGTCAGCCGATGTCGACGTTCTGGCGGTCAAGCTGGACCACGAGACCGAGTACCGCCAGATGCTGACTGACGTCTCCTCGCTCGCTGCCGAAGCAGTGCTGCAGGGATTCGCGCCTAGTTTGGTGGATCTTGCGCCAAGCGAGCTGCCTGCCGAACTGCTCTATCTCCGCTTCGCGATGATCGCAGCGTACCTACAGGATTCGTTGTTCGGCGCGGCAATCGCGCGTGTCACCTCGCAACCACACCGCACATGGGTGTCTGAAGAGGAGGTCCGTCCGATTGGGTCACCGTTTCCGGCAGGAGCCGCCTTTCATCGCGCGGTTCGCGCGCCTGGTCGGCGAGTCCCGTGGGCGGGTGGTTCGAGCACGCTCGCGTCTCTGCCTGCTGCACTAACCCGTAATCGCACCGAAGCGAGTGTCGACAACTCGGCTAATCAGTTCGTCAAGTTCGCGCTTGAGCGTTGGCGAACCGTCGCGCTGGAATTGTTGGACGGCCTGTCGCTAGCCTCGCGGAAAATCGAGTCGGGGCCGCTGCGCCGCGGTCAGCAGATCGCCACAGATGTTGGTGCCCAGCTCGACGAGTACCTGGCGCATCCGCTGTTCCGGGATGTCAGTCCCTTGAGAAGAATGCCAACGTCGGACCAGGTGTTGCTTAAGCGCGCGGGCTACCGCGAGATTTTCCGAACGTTCGCCGTGACTGAGTCGGGCCCCACTGTGCGCATTGACCGCGGCGACATGACCGATGTTTTCGCGGCCTCGCAACGCAACATCGCAACGCTCTACGAATTCTGGTGTTTTCTCGCACTGGTGGATTCGCTGGGTCGAGTCTGCGGGGAAGACCGGACGGCGCGTGCCTTCGTTGTCGCTCGGGACGGCACCTCGATGACTATGCGGTCAGGCCGGGCGTCGAAGTTGTCGTGGTCCGTCATACGAGGCGGCCGCCCGCTTCGTGTCGAGGTCTTCTTCAACCGAACCTTCGCCGGAAGAGACGATCGACAGGGCTCCTGGAGCCAAGCGATGCGTCCCGACTGTTCGGTGCGCATTCGACCAGAGGGCAGCACGCCTTCAAGCGTTTCCATCCAAGAGCTCGAGATTTGGCTGCACTTCGACGCGAAGTACCGTGTCGACAATCTCCTTTCTCAACTGACATCAGCCTCAGATTCAGACGAGTTGCTCGGGGACTCAGCGGCTGGTGGCGCCAAGCGCGACGACCTGCTCAAGATGCACGCGTATCGAGACGCGATCTCGCGAACAGCGGGAGCGTACGTGCTTTATCCCGGAGCGGAAGTGAAAGACATTCGTCGACATCCGGGCTTCGAAGAAATTCTGCCTGGCCTCGGTGCCTTCCCCCTTAGGCCCAGCAGCTATGGCTTGGCCTCGTCATCGCAGGCCCTTGATCGGTTCTTGGACAACGTGCTCACACACGTCGCCAGTCAAGTCACACGTGACGAACGGCATCGCTTCTGGACCGCGACCGTGCATCGAAATAGTGAACCCGTTTTCACGTCAGGATTGACGACGGACTTCCTGGACGAACCTCCGGCCGATACGGATGTGCTTCTCGGCTTTGTCCGAAATATCGAACAGCGCTCCTGGGTGGAACGTTCAAGTCAGTACAACATTCGTGCGGGGGACCGGGCCGGCGCCGTCGAGATTGGTGGCCGCGAGCTCGGGGCCAAGCTACTTCTTCTTTACGAGAACCGGAACGGCACCCTGCACGTCGTTGGCGTCGCAAAGGTATTGCGCTGGCGGCCAACGACGGCAGCCGACTTAATGGCGACCGGGTACCCCAACCCTGGCGGTGATCTCTACTTCTTGGCCGACCTTGAACTCGTCGAAGAGTTGCCTTCGTGGGCCGACTCGATCGACCTAGAGACCCTGACAGCGAACGTCCGTCACGGCGCTCCCGTTGTTGTGACTTGGTGGGACGTCATTCGAGCGGCGTCTGTCATCGAGTCATGAGGACTCTTCACACCCCGCCGGCACCCGCTCCTTCGCCCGCATCTCCTGCCGTAGCGACGTGAACTCCGAGATCGTCCGTGTCGCCACCGTCGCGACCGGACCGGCATCGCGGCCCGTCGCCTCCGTCTTTGACACCATCACCACACTGTCGATGTAGGGCTGAATGGTGGTGGCGTTTTGCACCGTCGCCATGCCGGCAGGAATTCTGTTACGGCTTGATGAGGGATTCCAGCGCTTCCCTAGTTTCTTCGTCGGTCGAGTAGATAATAGTTCCGATCATCCCACGGGTCAGCAGGACTTTATATACGTTCCGTACAAGCAGATCAAAGCGGCGATCGGTCACAGAGTTTCTGTTTCGGAAGTCGGGATCCTTATTTGCTTCCCGAACGGACACGAACCTTCCGTCGCGCCAGAGCAGATCGGGACCGATGATCACGCCATTCCAGTCGTATTCAAAGCCTTGCGCGGTATATACACAACCGACCTGCCCGAAGCCGCCATCTTCCGTCGCCCACAGCGCACTCGGGGGCGCGTCTCCAATTCGACGATCACTCTTACTGTTCCACGGACGTTGCCACTCTCCGATCTTGACGTCAAGCTCGAGGGTGCCGTCCTTTCGAGCGTCACTCCACCGCCAGCAGAAGCCTGCAGTCATCCGCGCTGAGTATCCGAGCGTCATCTTGGACCGAAGCGCATCTTCTAGGTCTTCCGGGCTATCGACTAGCTGCACTTCGAATTGAGGGTCCTGCTGCCATACGACTGGCGGTTCTTCTGCGAGGCCCAGCAACTTGTTGACCCAGTGGACGTACTCTTCGCTACCACCGCAACGGAACTGGGCGTCGAGCTCTATGTGCTGGAAGTCGTGCCCAAGGGAGGACGCGTGTCGTTGAATCTGGCCCAAGGTTCCCATCTCGCCAGGCCGAACGACCTGGTTCTCGTCGAGTAGGAAGACTGGTACTCGAGCTGCACCGATGAGTTCATCGAGTTGCGTCCTATCACTTCGAAGTTCAGTTCTCGTATATCGGTTGGCCGACGTTTCGCGGATGCGGTGAGCCTCATCCAAGATGAGGACGTCGAGTCCGTTTGGGTCTGCGTCCATGAACTGGTTGAAGTACTTGAACATCGCCTGTACCGGTCGCGCACGGTGACCTGCTACCTTCCGCAGCGTCTGTGTGAATGAGCGCGATCCCGTCGCGTGCAGGACCGAACGGCCCCGTCGCGCCAGGTCCCCGAGGACCGACAACGCAACTGCGCTCTTGCCGGAACCGGGACCGCCAGTTACTGCGATAACGCGCTTCTTGTTGCCTGCACGCGCGTGTTCCACGGCGTGAAGAATCAAATCGGCTGCAAGCTGTTGGTTGCCGATCAATTGAAATTGTGGTCGGTCGCGAATCTCCGATGCGGCAACCTTGAGAAGTTGTTTCGATGGTGCGATCGCGGAGTGCAGTAGCATGTCGCCGGAAGTGTGACCTCGCGCCGCAACTAGCCGTGACTTAAGGAATTTCGACATCGCGGCCTTATCGGCCGCAGTGAACAGGCGCCCAGTTGTGGAGATAGGAACAGCAAGGAGATCTCTGGTCTCCGCGGGAGAAACAGCGTTGTGTAAATACGCCATTCCGGCCAGCGCATCGGGCTGTTCAGCCACTACGCGCGCGAAGGTGGCAATGTACTCGCAATAGCCCCTTACCTGTAGCACGGGATGCAGCTTGGGAGGTCCCGGCATCCCAGGTACCTGAACGAGTTCGGCTTCGCCCTCAAAGGCCGACGCTGCCGACCACTGTTTGAGCTCCACGACCACGAAGGAAGGCTCACCTGTCGCTGGATGTATGCCGGCAAGTACGACATCAGCGCGTTGGGATGTCAGCGGTAGGTGGTACTCGACGAGCATCTCTACGTCACCCAAGCCAGCGTCGACTAGATCCACGGCGAACGCCGGAAGGCTCTTCCGCCAGGACGATTGTTCCGATGGCCCGGCGCGGCGTCCCGTCTGATACAACATCTGCTCTAAGAGCTGCTCAACCAAGGACTGTGGAGGCAGAGCGCATATGCGGTTTGCGGTCGTTCGGACGAGAGTCAATCTGAAAGTCCCTTTAAGCAGCACGAACGGATCGTGCGGATGGGGACATATCCGATAGTGCCCGCGTAGGCACGGAAGTCCGTCGGACCGCGTAAGTGATGCTAGTGCAGCGATACGACGCGCTCGGCGGGCTCGCGGAGATTGATCGCTGAACGTCAATAGCGCGAACGAGGTTGGAAGTTCGATGGTCGAGAAACGAGGGGCCATCGGCGCCATCATGAAGATCAAACACAACGCGGTCCGACTGCAGCCGACAACGGTCCCAGGAAAGGCGCCTGCACGATCAGCCGTCGCACGCTCGCCGCATGAAGCGCACCGATTGGTCGCTTCGCGAGTTCTCGGCGGTCGAATCCGAGGTCACGGACCGTCGCGCGGGCCCGGAACGCCGGCGGGAGATCACCCCTATGTCCAAGCCGCACGCGCCGAAGAACCACTCGTGCCTGAAAGATGGATGCCGTCGGTTGAACCGGTCGGCCAGTCATCGCGCCGATGCCGCCGTCCGTTCGCGATCGTCCTCATGGAGTTCCAAGTCCTCGACTCGCCGGCGGAAGGCGGTCGCGACGATGAAGTGCGTCTTCCAGACCGCAGCCCCCTCCTATCCCTTTCGCGTGTACGGCCGACGCGTGGTGTCAGCAGCCACCGACAAGAACGTCGGGCGCTCAGCGAGTCGCGAGCCAGGCGAACGGTGCATATCCCGCTCCTCGCCCGTGCGCGGCGTGTGTCAGTTTCGTGTGTGGTTCCGGGCGCCGTCGCAACATTTCTCAAGCTCCTGGAGGCATCGTCGCGTCGGTTGAGGAGCGTGCGTGCCGCGACTATCGCGGCGGCTGCTGGTCCTCCGGCGGGTCGGGCTGCCGGTCGTCACGCGAGGCCGCGAAGATGATGCCTCCGATCTTGATGTGTGGAGACCGAAAGATGGCGGTGATCACCGACATTACGACGCAGAACCCCGCGATGGTCAGGCCGCGGTGTGCATCGTCGTGGCCGGCGGCGAGCGCCATGAGCACGCCACCCGCCAGCCAGCAGATCCAGTACGCCCGTCGGCGCTCGCGCCTCGTGGACAGGAAAGCCCCGCCGACCATGCCAATGGCGACGACACCGAATCCCGCCCAGAAGGCGATGTCGGCCGACGACCACACATCCACCCATCGAGCCTAAGCCGACCGCAGCTACGAGAGACGCGGCATTTTGGGTGCGGCGGCTTCACAGGAAACCGCGAAAACGCACAGCCGCTCGGCAGCATGTTGCCATGAGAAAACTCTGGTATTGCCAGGGTTGTGACAGGCATTCTTCGCTCATCGCGGACCCTACGGCGCTGTAGCACTGCGACACGCCGACCCGACTGCCCACGGTCCGCGCCACTGCTCGAGCACTGACAGGAGTCCCCATGAAGATGCACGCTCTCCGCGCCGCAGGCGCTCTCGCGCTGCTCGCCCCCGCCGCGATCGGACTCGCCGGGCCGGCGGCAGCCGATGGGCCGACGTTCGTCATGCCGTCGGTCGAGAAGATGAGCCTCCAAAAAGCCACCAAGACCATCGACAAGCTCGACCCGAACACGAAATTCGTCATCAAGTCTCACAACATCGACGGCCCGACACAGCAGAAGCAGATCGACTTGATGTACTGGGAGGTCTGTACCCAGTCACCCGCCGCCGGTACGGAATTCACCCCGAGCGAAGACATCGAGATGTCTGTGTCTCGGTTCTTCGACGGCTGCGACGGCTAGACACCGGCGCGGGGGGCCGCAGCGCCGCGAGTGAGCAGTCGCGGTCGTGATCGGCCCCGCCGATGACGGCCATGGCTGCGCTTTCGCGTGCAATCTCCGCGATCAGCCGTTCGTGCGCGCGAGTGCCGCCACGGCACATTGGCCGGCTCGCAGCACTGCTGGCCCCGGTCGCACTGGTGTCGCGAACCGGAGATGGCCACGCCGGTAGCCTTTGACGATCGACAACCACCGCAGGGCTGATCTGGTCGTCGGGGATGTCAACCGTCTCACACGCATCTGCAGCCACCGCGAGTCCTCGCGTCACCGGATGTGTTCTCCGCCCGTGCCGGCCCGGAGGACGGCACCTGCGGCAGTTCTGTACGCCCGCCCATTCGCCTCGGCCCGCGGCCTGCGGTTTGAACCGCGAGTAAACCCATCGACGGTCCATACCTGCGTGAGCGCCGAACACAGCAATCGGGTGCTGCCTCAGCCTCAAAGCCTCCGTTGGCATTGTCTGCCAAAGTCTCCCCGTCGAACTTGTCTCCTCGTCATGTGTGCTTACTCACCCGCCGAACCTAGCGTGATGAACCTCACAACTTGTCCGCTCACGTATCTCCCCAGGTTTTGAGGGGACAGAAAGGCTGCGATGCTCACGCCAGCAAAGAAAGCCACGCTCGGCAGTTTCGTCGGCACGACGATCGAGTGGTACGACTTCTTCATCTACGGCACGGCCAGCGCGCTGATCTTCCGCCACGTGTTCTTCCCTGCCCAAGACCCGGTGGTCGGCACCCTGCTCTCGTTCGCGACCTTCGGCGTCGCCTTCCTCGCCCGGCCGCTCGGTGGGCTCATCGTCGGCCACTTCGGCGACAAAGTCGGCCGCCGGCCCATGCTCGTGCTGACCCTCGTCGTGATGGGCACCGCGACCGGCCTGATCGGCCTGCTCCCCACCTACGCGTCGATCGGCATCGCCGCGCCTCTGCTCCTCGTGGGTCTGCGCTTCATACAGGGACTTTCGGTCGGCGGCGAATACGGCGGCGCCGTCCTCATGACCGTGGAACATGCCCCCAAACACCGGCGCGGTCTGTACGGAAGCTGGGTCCAGGCGGGATCGCCGGCCGGCCAGATCATCGCCAACGGCGTCTTCCTGATCACCACCACCATGATGTCGCGGGAGGATCTCCTCGCGTGGGGTTGGCGCATCCCGTTCCTGGCGAGTTTCATCCTCGTGGCTGTAGGGCTGGTCATTCGCCTGCGCGTCGAGGAGAGCCCGGAGTTCAAGCGGCTGGAGAAGACCAACGAGAAGGTGACCAGCCCGCTGGTCAGCGTCCTGCGCAAGTACCGCAAGCAGGTGGTCCTGATGGCCGGCGCGTACCTCGTGCACGGCGTCGTCATCTACGGTGCCGCGGTCTACAGCCTCAGCTACGGAACCACTCGCCTCGACTTCAGCTACAGCGACATGCTCCTGCTGATCCTGCTGTGCCAGATCGTGGTGCTGATTCTGATCCCGACGTTCGCCAACATCGGCGACAAGGTGGGCATCAAGAAGGTCTTCCTGATCGGCAACGTCGGCATGGGTCTCATGGGCATTCCGTGGGTGATGCTGCTCGACACCGGCAGCTTCGGCCTCGCACTGCTGGGCTACCTGCTGATCTTCATCCCGTACGCCGCGACCTACGGAACCATGGCCGCCTTCTTCGCCAGCATCTACGACAGCCGGGTCGGCTACTCCGGAATCTCGATGGGCTATCAGCTCGGCTCGATCATCGGCAGCGGCCTGACCCCGCTGGCGGCAGCCGCGCTGATCGCTTCCACGGGAACGGTGGTCACGTTCGGCGTCTACATCGGTGTGGCGGCGGTGCTGTCGGTCGCTGCCACCATCTATCTCACCGCACACAAGGAGGAGCCGGACGACGTCGTGGCGCCGACCCATCCCGAAAACCACGTGGCGGTGGTGAAGACCCCGGTGGACCGCACACCGGCCTAGGTCATACGCTGACGCCGCCGGACTGGTCGATCCAGTCCGGCGGCTGATGCGTTTCCCGTCAGGAGCTCATGTGGCGCGACCTGTCATCCTCGACGTCGACACCGGCATCGACGACGCCCTCGCGCTGATATTCGCTCTCAGGCGAAGCGATCTCGACGTACGAGCGATCACCTGCGTCGCCGGCAACACCGGCGTCGACCAAGTCGTCGCGAACACCTGCGCGGTGCTGGACCTGCTCGCAGCACCCGAGATTCCGGTCGCGGCGGGCGCCACCCGTCCGCTCGTCGAGCCGCCACGCGACGCCTCCTGGGTGCACGGCGCCGGAGGATTGGCCGACCTCGCTCTCCCGCCCAGCGCACGGCAGCCCGCCGCACTGCACGCCGTTGAAATCCTGCGTCGCGAGATCCTCGCCGCCGCCGTACCGCTGACCATCGTCGCGCTCGGGCCGCTGACCAACCTGGCCCTGTTGATTCGCACCTATCCGGACGTCGTGAACCGGATCGAGCGCATCGTGTTCATGGGCGGCTCCGCGTCCACCGGCAATGCCAGCCCGGTCGCCGAGTACAACGTCTGGCACGATCCGGAAGCGGCGGCGATCGTGTTGAACAGCAATGTGCCACTGATGATGTACGGCCTCGATGTCTACCGTCGCGTGGTCGCCGACACCGCGCTGCTCGGTGAACTCACGGCGTCGACGAATCCACTACAGCGCGCCGTCGGTGCTCTGCTCGGCTTCGAAGTCGCGGCGCCGACGGGCGAGACCTACGCCAACCCACTGATCGGCGACGCCGGCGCGGTATGCGCGCTGGTCACACCCGAGCTCTTCGAGTTCGAGACCTGGCCGGTGCAGGTCGAACTCGCGCGCGGACTGAGCAGAGGGCAGACGCTGGTCGACCGGCGGCGAACACTCGGGGAAGACGCCGTGCACGACAGCAGTCGTGAGCCTTGGCCACTCATCGACATCGCGATGAGCTGTGACGCCGAACGGGTCATGGCCTTGTTCAAGGATGCCCTGCGCTCGAAGCTCTGAGCACTGCGTGACAGCAGGATTGGTCACTGACACTGCCCAGCACACCGCAGAAGTGACTACTGGACCGTCCAGCGGTTTCGCGAGGACCATAGGCGAGGTACCGCCACTCGCCACCAAAGGATCACGATGACACAAGCGTCCCCGACCACACACCGGCACACGAGAACACTGCAGAGGCTCGACGAACTCGGGCTCACGCTGCCGGCGATCGCGGCGCCGGTCGCCAGCTACGTCCCGGCGGTGAGGACGGCGAACCTGATCTACACCTCGGGCCAGCTTCCCCTCGTGTCGGGCACGCTGACGCATCTGGGCAAGGTCGGCGCCGACGTGTCGCCGGAGGACGCGAACGACGCCGCGCGCACGTGCACGCTGAACGCTTTGGCCGCCATCGGCGCCCTCGTCGACCTCGATTCGATCGCGCGAGTGGTGAAGGCTGTCGGATTCGTCTCCTCGGCAACGGGATTCACCGGTCAGCCCATCGTGATCAACGGCGCCAGCGATCTGCTGGTGTCGGTGTTCGGCGACGCGGGCCAGCACGCACGATCAGCGGTCGGTGTCGCGGAACTGCCGCTGAACGCACCCGTCGAGGTGGAGCTGATCGTGGAAGTCGCGTGATGGCGCTAGGCCGTGACCGCCTCGGGCATCGGGCGCGCATGCAGATGCGTCACCTGGATGCCGGCGTGGGTCTTGTTGCGGATGTTGATGCCGATCAGGAGGGGCGTGAGGCCCTCCAGCAGGCGGCTCATCTCCAGCGGGCCGGCGTCGACGACGCGGAGTCCCTCGATGCCGTCCAGGGCCTCGGTGACCACTGTCTTGGCGTGCCGGTCGCCGCAGATCAGCGTGTCCTGATCGAGCGGACGATCCATGTCGCGCAGCACCGCAGCGCTGATCGTGTGGAGCCCGGCGGCCAGCGCGACCTGGTCGGGGATCGCCGCCCGTGCCTGCTGGGCCGCCGACCCGTGCCACGGCTCGACCAGGTGAGTGGGACGACCGCCCACGGCGGTGGCGAGCGGAACAGTGGTGTCCAGCAACACCTGTCCGGGACGCCAGTGGTCGGCGACGCTGCGCAGAGTGGTCACGTGGCTCAGGAACGGCACCGCGGCGATCACCAGGCGGTCCGCCGATGCGACGGCGTCCTCGTTCAGGCATCCCGTCACCACGTCGGTGCCCACGAGCGCGCACGCCTCCTCGGCCGCACTCAGAGCGCGGTCGGCGTCACGGGATCCGATGCAGACCGTGTACCCGGCCCGCCCCAGTCGCAGTGCGAGGCCGAAGCCCAGTTTCCCGGTACCGCCCAGGATCGAAACCGTCTCGTGCGCATCGCCGTCGACTGCTGCGGGAAACTTCAGGCTGTGCGTCACGGCACGCTCCTCATCGGGATCAGCCCTTACTGATTAAGTGGCCGGGTACAGCAACCGTAGGGTCCGCCGACCACTTCGCCCCATGGCGACTTCTGCCAAGTAATGCCGCGATTGTTGGCAATCAACGCTAGATTGAGGGTTCATGGATACGCCCGATGCGACGACCCCGAATGCGAGTGAGACCCTCACTCTCGGCGAGTTGCTCAACGACGGGGTGCTGGCCGGCGCCGAGTTGGTGGCGGGCGGATCAAGGCTGGACCGGGCGATCAGCGCGGTGAACGTAATGACGGTCCCGGACATCGGCCGGTGGGTCCGCAAGGACGAGTTCCTGCTCGCCACTGGATATCCCCTGCCTCGCGACGGCGAGGACCAGGGCAGGCTGCTGACCGATCTGCACGGGCTCGGCATCGCCGGTATCGGCATCAAACTCGACCGATACATGCCCGAGCTGAGTCAGGCGATGATCGACGCGGCCGAACACATCGGGCTCCCGCTGGTCGTCATCCCGGAGTCCATTCGCTTCGACGACATCTTGAGCAGGGCCTTCGGCATCATCGTCAACCGCCAGGCCTCGGCGCTGGAGCGAGCCCAGGAGATCCACCACTCATTCCTGGCGATCACGCTGTCGGGCGGTGGCCTCAACGAGCTGGCCGGCAGTCTGTCCAGTCTGCTCGGCGACGCCGGTGTCGCGATCACAGACCGGCACGGCGCCGTGCTGGCCCACGCCGGCGATCAGACGCTGCTGGCCGACGTCGAGCTGGTGGACGCAGAATCCGCCGACGTGTTGCGGTTGGGGCCAACCGGCTCGCACACTCACGGCACCACCGGAAAGCATTGGGCTTCGAGTGAGATTCGGGCGGGCCGTCTGCATCACGGCTTCGTGGTGGCCGTCGAATCCGACCGGCCCTTCGGCGAGTTCAGCATGGTGGCGGTCGGTCAGGCAGCCATCGTCGCGGCGCTGGAGGTGACCCGCGACCTCGCGGTGACGGCGGTGGAGCGCCGGTTCTCCTCCAATGCGCTGTTCGAGCTGATCTCGGGCGCGGACACCCAGTCGGACGACTACGCCTCGCTGGGTTCGGGTTTCGGATGGAATCTGGAGCGCGACATCGTCGTGCTGGTGGGACGGCGCGAGGGCGCCGCCGACGAAGCCCGGCCGACCAAACGCCGGTCCCGTCTGGCCGACGACCGGGCCGTCGAGTTCTGGGCGTCGGCGGTCCGCAGCAGAGACCGCATGGCCGCCGCAGCGGGCCTTGGCTCCGAACTGGTCGCCGTCATCGGCGCCGATCAGGACGTGCTCACCGTCGCACATGCCGTCCAGGACGAGGTGGCGCGGTTCACGCACAGCCAGTACGCAATCGGTGTCAGCCGACCGTATCCCGGGCCGGCCGAGGTCTCGACCGCCTATCAGGAGGCACGCACCGCCCTGCGCCTGGGACCTCGGGTGTCGGGGACCGGCGCGGTGACCGCGTACGGCGAGCTCGGCCTCTTCCGGCTGCTCGCCCAGGTCGGTGACGACGAGTTGCAGACCTTCGCGGAGGAGACACTCGGACCCGTCCTGAGGATGAGCGAGCCGGAACGGTCAGAGATGTTCCAGACGCTGGAGACCTTGATCAAGCACAACATGAACATGGCCGAGGCGGCGCGGAACCTGCACTTCCACTACAACACGCTGCGCTACCGGCTGGCCAAGCTCGAACGACTCCTCGGTCCATTCAGCACCAGCACACCGCTGGCGATCCAGATCGGGATCGCCCTGCAGATCACCGAGATGCAGCGGATCCTCGCCCAACGCCCCCGGTGAGACCTGCTCGCGCGCCGGCCCTTTCAGGTGACGAGCATCAGCAGATCTCCGCCCTCGACATGCGAGGTCGGAGCAATGGCGATCCGCTCGACGGTGCCCGCGTGGGGCGCGGTGATGGCGGCCTCCATCTTCATCGCCTCGATCGTGGCGACGGTCTGACCGGCGCACACCTCGGCGCCGACCGCGACACCGACGGTGACGACTCCGGCGAACGGCGCGGCCACGTGGTCGGGGTTGGTGCGGTCGGCCTTCTCCATGGTGGGTGCCACGGCCTCGATGCTCCGGTCGCGCACGAGGACGGGTCGCAGCTGTCCGTTGAGGATGCACATCACCGTGCGCATCCCGTGTTCGTCGGGGTCGGAGATCGCTTCGAGCCCGATCAGCAACTGCACTCCGCGCTCGAGTTCGACCCGGTGTTCCTCACCGTGCCGCAGACCGTAGAAGAACTGGTTGGCACTGAGCTGTGAGGTGTCCCCGTATTCCTCGCGGTGCGCCTCGAATTCCGCTGTAGGCCCGGGGAACAAGAGCCGGTTCAGCGTGTCGCGTCGGGTCTTCCCCGGATGTCGCAGTGCCTCGTCCTGCTCGGTGGACAGCGGCTCCTCGGCCCTGGCCTCACCGCGTCCGGCCAGCGCCTTGGTGCGCAGTGGTTCAGGCCATCCGCCGGGTGGGTCGCCGAGCTCGCCGCGCAGGAAACCGATGACACTGTCGGGGATGTCGTGGCGTGCCGGATCAGCGGCGAACTCGTCTGCGGTCACTCCGGCGCCCACCAGAGCCAGGGCCAGATCACCCACCACCTTGCTCGACGGTGTCACCTTCACCAGCCTGCCGAGGATGCGATCGGCGGCGGCATAGGTGGCTTCGATCTCTTCGAACCTGTCGCCTAGGCCGAGTGCGCCTGCCTGCTGCCGCAGATTCGACAGCTGACCGCCGGGGATCTCGTGGGTGTACACCCTGCCGGTCGGAGCGGGCGGACCAGACTCGAACGGGGCGTACATCTTCCGTAACGACTCCCAGTACGGTTCCAGTTCGCACACCGCGTCCAGGCTCAGTCCGGTGTCGAATCGCGTGTGGGCCGCCGCGGCCACGATGGAGGACAGCGCCGGTTGGCTGGTGGTGCCGGCCAGCGGTGCCGCGGCGCCGTCCAGCGCGTCCGCCCCGGCCTGCCACGCCGCCAGGTAGGTCGCCAGTTGCCCACCGGGGGTGTCGTGGGTGTGGATGTGCAGCGGCAGGTCGAAACGAGACTTCAGGGCGTCGACGAGGGTCGCCGCCGCCGCAGGGCGCAACAGTCCGGCCATGTCCTTGACGGCCAGCACATGGGCGCCGGCATCGACGATCTGCTCGGCCAGCTTGAGGTAGTAGTCGAGGGTGTAGAGGTTCTCGTCGGGATCGGACAGGTCGCCGGTGTAGGAGAGCGCGACCTCGGCGACCGCTGCGCCCGAGTCGAGGACCGCGTCGATGGCCGGGCGCATGTTCTCGACGTTGTTCAACGCGTCGAAGATCCGGAAGATGTCGATGCCCGTCGCGACAGCCTCGGCCACGAACGCCCGGGTGACACGCGGCGGGAAAGCGGTGTAGCCGACGGTGTTGCGCCCACGCAGCAGCATCTGGAGGCAGATGTTGGGCATCGCGGCCCTCAGCGCGGCGAGGCGCTCCCACGGGTCCTCCTTGAGGAAGCGCAGTGCCACGTCGTAAGTCGCTCCGCCCCAGCATTCCACCGAGAGCAGCTGTGGTGTCAGGCGTGCGACGTGGGGAGCGACGGCCAGCAGGCCCGAGGTGCGCACCCGGGTGGCCAGCAGTGACTGGTGGGCGTCGCGGAAGGTCGTGTCGGTCACCGCGAGTGCGGGCGAATCGCGCAGCCACTGCGCGAAGCCGTGGGGGCCCAACTCGGTCAGGCGTTGCCTGCTGCCCTGCGGCGGCGGCGCATGGAGGTCAATCGGGGGGAGTTTGTCATGCGCGTACACGGTCGACGGGCGGGCGCCGTGCGGTTGATTGACGGTCACATCGGCGAGGTAGTTGAGGATCCTGGTGCCGCGGTCGGCGTGGGAGCGTGCGGTGAGGAGTTCGGGCCGGTCGTCGATGAAGGACGTGGTCACGTTTCCGGCGGCGAAGTCGGCGTCGTCGAGCACGGCCTGCAGGAAGGGAATGTTCGTCGAGACACCGCGGATGCGGAACTCGGCCAGGGCGCGGCGCGAGCGCGAGATCGCGGCGGCGAAATCGCTGCCCCGGCAGGTCAGCTTGACCAGCATCGAGTCGAAGTGCCCGAGGATCTCCGCGCCGATGTGGGTGCCGCCGTCCAGACGTATCCCCGCTCCTCCCGGCGACCGGTACCCGGTCACACGGCCGGTGTCGGGCCGAAATCCGTCGGCGGGGTTCTCGGTGGTGATGCGGCACTGCACGGCGGCGCCGCGGATGGCGAGCGTCGCCTGATCGATGCCGATGTCGGACAGGGTGTGCCCGGATGCGATGCGGATCTGGGCGGCGACCAGGTCGACGTCGGTGATCTCCTCGGTCACCGTGTGCTCGACCTGGATCCGCGGGTTGCATTCGATGAACACGTAATCGCCGGACCGGTCGAGGAGGAACTCCACCGTTCCCGCGCCGGTGTAGCCGATGTGACGCGCGAAAGCCACGGCATCCGAACAGATGCGTCGTCGCAGGTCGTCGTCGAGGTTCGGCGCCGGCGCCATCTCGATGACCTTCTGGTGGCGGCGCTGCACGCTGCAGTCGCGTTCGAACAGGTGCACCACTTCGCCGGTGGAGTCGGCCAGGATCTGCACCTCGATGTGGCGCGGATCCTGCACCGCTTCTTCGAGGTAGACGCGGGGGTCGCCGAAGGCGGACTCCGCCTCGCGCGAGGCGGCTTCGACCGCTTCGCGGAGTGTGTCGCGGTTGGTGACGCGTCTCATGCCCCGGCCGCCACCGCCGGAGACCGCCTTGACGAACAGGGGCAGCCGCATCGACTGCCCGGCCGTGATGACATCGTCAGCCGACGCCGACGGCGCCGACGAGGCCAACACGGGCAGCCCGGCCTCGCGGGCGGCCGCGATCGCCTGCGTCTTGTTGCCCGTCAGATCGAGCACCGACGGGTTCGGTCCGATGAACGTGATGCCGGCATCAGCACATGCCGACGCCAACTTCGCACTCTCGGAGAGGAATCCGTAGCCCGGATACACCGCGTCGGCACCGGCGTCCCGCGCGACACGGATGATCTCGTCCACCGACAGGTACGCCCGGACCGGATGGCCGACCTCGCCGATCTGATAGGACTCGTCGGCCTTGAGCCGGTGCAACGAGTTGCGGTCCTCGAACGCGTACACCGCGACCGTGTCGATCCCGTACTCGTACGCTGCGCGGAACGCTCTGATCGCGATCTCGCCGCGGTTGGCGACCAGCACCTTCGACAGCATCGTGCACTCTCCGTTCTCGCAGAAAACTCGTGGGCCCGTTATCCCCGCAGCGCCGACATCTGTTCCGACCCTGCGTGGATCGCTCCGGCGATGTCCCTGAGATGCCGGCCGCTGCCGCCCCACCGTCTGGCGATGATCTCCGCGACGATGGAGACGGCGGTCTCCTCGGGCGTGCGCGCACCCAGATCCAGCCCGATCGGACTGTGCAGTCGGTCCAGTTCGTCGTCGGTCAATCCGTTGTCCCGCAACCGGTCCAGACGCTGATGATGTGTCCGCCGCGAACCCATCGCGCCGATGTAGGCGATCTCGGGGATCCGCAAGGCCACCTGCAGCAGCGGCACGTCGAACTTGGGGTCATGGGTCAGCACCGTCACGACGGTGCGCGCATCGAGTTTTCCGGACTGTTTCTCGTCGCGGAGGTAACGGTGCGGCCAGTCGACCACCACCTCGTCGGCATCCGGGAATCGTGCTCGCGTGGCGAATATCGGCCGCGCGTCGCACACCGTGACGTGGTAGCCGAGAAACGAACCGGCCCGTGCGACGGCGGCGGCGAAGTCGATGGCGCCGAAGACCAGCAGGCGTGGCTTCGGGGCGAACGCCCACACGAAGACGCGCATCCCCTCGCCACGACGTTGGCCGTCGGTCCCGTAGGTCAGCGTGGCGCTGGTGCCCGTGGCCAGCAGGCCGAGCGCGTCGTCGCGTATCGCGTCATCGGCACGGCCGGATCCCAGACCGCCCGTCACGGAGGGCGATCCGGCCGCGCCTGGACGAATGGTCAGGCGGCGACCGAACCATGCCGGGTCGGGATGCTCGATCACCGTGGCGACCGCGACCGGCCGGCCGGCGTCGATGTCAGCGGCGACCTCCGCCAGATCGGGGAAGGTCGACCGATCGATCTTCTCGACGTAGACGTCGAGGACGCCGCCACAGGTGAGCCCGACGTCGAAGGCGTCGTCGTCGGAGACCCCATAACGCTGCAACACCGGTCGCCCCGACGCGACCACGGACTGCGCGAGTTCGTAGACCGCACCCTCGACACAGCCTCCGGACACCGACCCGACAGCGCACCCACCCGGCCCGACCAGCATCGAGGCGCCCGGCGGCCGCGGCGCGGACCGGAACGTCGCGACGACCGTTGCGAGACCGATACTCTCACCCGCCCGCCACCAGGGGAGCAGCTCGGCCAGGACCTCACGCATAGCTGATCACCCGATTCTCGTTCGGTGGCTCGGAGAGTGCAGGCAGCGTCGTACCGCACCCGACGCGGGGCGCGTGGAATGTGCGTGTCGACGTGCCGGTCAGTTGGGACGCACGCGGGCGGCCGCGCGGTCCAGGAAGCCGGCCAGGCGTTCGCGGGTGACCATCCAGATCAGCGGCAGCACCTTGATCTCACCGCCACCGCCGGTGGGGCGGGGAGGGCGCTGCCGAGGGGCGGCGGGTGGTGTGTGTTCGGCGGTGGTGGTCGCCGCCGCGGCCGTCCGCTGGCCGTTCCCGGCGGCGATGCCGGCCACCGCGGGAGCCGGCTGACCGGGTTGCTCGATCCGGTCGGCGAGCTCGTCGGCGAATGCCGTGAACATCTGGTTGGACACGTCCCGGATCCCACGGCCAAGAGACGCGATGCGGCCGGTGAGGTCGATGTCGGAGACGACGTCGATGCGGGTGCCGGTGTCGACGGGTTCGATCTGCATCGCGACATGTGCGACCACCGAGCCGGACCCGCGTTTGTCGCGACCGGTGGCGTCCAGCACGATCCGTCGCGACGACTCGTCGCGTTCGACCACCGACGCCCGGCCGGCGTAGTTCATCTTCAGCGGCCCGATCGCCACGCGCAGCACGCCTTCGTAGCGGTCGTCGCCGAGGTCGTCGACGAGTTCGGCGCCCGGCATGCACTCCACGACGGCAGCCGTGTCCTGCAGGAACTTCCACACGTGCTCGGGTGAGGCGCCGACCTCGGTCTGATGCTGGAGTTTCATGCGCTTCGTCCCTTCGTCTGGTCCTGCAGGCCTTGCTGGTCGATGAGCGCCAACACCCGTTCGGCGGTGATGGGTAGCTGCTGTGGGCGGGATCCGATGGCCGCTTCGACGGCGCTGGCGATGGTGGCTGCCGGCGGGCCGATCGGCGGCTCCCCGATGCCGCGGGCGTTCAGAGGCCCGCGGCCGGAACCGCTCTCGATGATGGCCACGCCGATGTCGGGCAGGTCCATCGCCGTGGGGATCAGGTAATCGGCGAACAGCGACGACGACGGATGGCCGGCCTCGGTGACACAGTCCTCGGTCAACGCGTAGCCGATGCCCTGGGCCGCGCCCCCGATGATCTGGCCGCGCACCCGCGTCGGGTTGATCGCGCGCCCGACGTCGTGACAGGCGACGTACTTGAGCAGCCGCACCTCGCCGGTCTCCACGTCGACCTCGACCTCGGCGGCGTGGGTGCCGAATGTGTAGTCCGGATAGGTGTGCCCCTGGCCCTTCTGCGGGTCGAACCCCCCGGAGCGGGCGCGCCAGGTGTGCAGCACAGCGGTGTCCACCCGCGCTTCGTTCGCGGCGCGCACCAGTTCGGGCAGGCTCAACCCGCGTGCGCCGTCTTCAGTGCGGACCATCCCGTCGACCCAGATCAGCGCGTCCTCGGGGACGCCGAGTTCCTCTGCCGCCACCGGGGTGAGTTGGTCGCGGAGGGTGCGTGCGGCCCGCAGGATGGCGTTGCCGGACATGTAGAGCTGCCGGGTGGCGTAGGTGCCACCGGCCGGCGGCGTCAGCGCGGTGTCGCCGATGTACACACTGATGTCGGACAGTGCGACACCGAGGATCTCCGAGGCGATCTGGCAGAGGCTTGCCGCCTGGCCTGCGCCGAGATCGGTGACGCCGCTGCGGATCAGCAACGTGCCGTCGGCCTGCAGGGTGACCCAGGCCGCGGCGTGGTCGCGGAACCAGATCGATCGGCCGTAGGGCTGCATGCCGCACGCGAATCCCTGGCCGACCACCTTGTCGGGGTCGCTGGGCGGGCTCGGCTCGCCGAGCATCGCGAGTGCCGCATCGCGCGTCTCCCGGACGGCGACCGCCGTGGTGATCGGTTCGCCACCGGCGAGCAGGTCACCGGTCTCGATGTAGTTGCGGTCGCGCACCTCTTGGCGGCTGAGTCCCAGTTCGGCTGCCAGCGTGTCCATTTGGGATTCGTAACCGAGGGTGACCTGCATGGCGCCGAACCCGCGGAACGCACTGGTAGGGGTGTTGTTGGTGAACACCGCGCGTGACCGGATCCGGACGGTGGGCACCCTGTACGGCCCCGGGGACAGGGCTGCGGCGGCGAACAGCACGCGGGCACTCAGGCAGGGGTAGGCGCCGGCGTCGCCCATGACGTCGACGTCGACGGCGAGGATCTCGCCCTGCTTCGTCGCGGCGGTGCGGTAGTGCATGGTGAACGGGTGGCGTTTGGAGCTGGCCAGGATCGACTCCTGCCGTGACCAGATCATCCGCACCGGGCGGCGGGTGCGCCAGACCAGCAGCGCCAGGTACGGCTCGACCGTCATGTCCTCCTTGCCGCCGAAACCCCCGCCCATGTAGGACGCGATGTGGCGGACCTGGCTCTGCGGCAATCCGAGGATGGAGGCGATCTCCACCGCGTGCTCGATGACCTGTGTCGAGATGCGCAGCGTGACAACGTCGTTCTCGATCCACCCGACACCGGCTTCGGTCTCCAGGTAGGCGTGCTCCACGGGCTGGCTGCGATAGGTGCGGTCCACCACGATGTCGGCCTGTTCGAATGCGGCGTCGAGGTCGCCGCGTTCGATGTGCCAGTTGACCAGGACGTTGCCCTCGTCGTGGACCAGGGGCGCACCGTCGGCCAGCGCTTCTTCGGGACTGAAGACGCCGGGCAGGGGCTCGTATTCGATCTCGACGAGATCGGCTGCCTCCGCGGCGGTCTCGGGATCGACGGCGGCCACCACCGCGATCGGCTCGCCGACGTAGCGGACCCGGTCGGCCGCGAGTACGGGCTGTTCGACCGTCAACTCACCGAGGCCGCCGCTGGCGTGCTCGACGACCGCGTTGTGCGGCACGTCGGCCGCGGTGAGCACCGCTTCGACACCTTCGAGTCGCTCGGCGGCCGACGTGTCGATCCGGACGATCTTGGCCGAGGCCATGTCGGACCGGACGATCTTCCCGTGCAGCATGCCCGGCAGGCTCCAGTCCGCGGCGTACAGCAGGGTGCCGCGGACCTTGTTGATGAAGTCGTGGTGCGCGGGTGACTGCCCGACGACGCGGAAGTTGCGCTCCCGGTCCTGGGGGCCGGAGTCGACGTCGGGATCGAACTCGGCAGGCGCGCTGGGCGGTTCGGTGGTGTCGGGAGTGGTCCCTGGTTCGACGGTCGTCACTGGGCATCCTCCTTCTCAGGCGATGGGGGTGTCGACAGGTGCAGGTAATCCTCCACCGCGTCGACGATGGCCTGGTAGCCGGTGCAGCGGCACAGGTTGCCGACGAGTTCGTGCCGGATCTCCTCGCGGGAGGCGTCCGGATTGCGTTCGGCGAGCGTGGCCGCGGTCAGAAGCATTCCCGGCGTGCAGAATCCGCACTGGGAGGCGCCGCGCTCGAGGAAGCACTTCTGTAGCGGGTGGGCCTCTTCTTGAGGATCCGACCACCCGCGCAGAGTGACGATCTCGTGGCCCTCCGCCTGGACGGCGTATACGGCGCACGCGCTGACCGGGTCGTCGTCCATCAGCACGGTGCAGGTGCCGCACACGCCTTCGGCGCAGCCGTACCGCACGTCGGGCATGCCGAGGTCGTCGTGCAGGACGTCGAGCAGTGTGCGGTCATTGCGCACCCACACCTCGTGGTCGCGGCCGTTCACCCGAAGAACCACCTGTGTCCGGATCATTCGGCATCTCCCTGTTCGCTCAACACCTGCTGCAGCAGGCGGCGGGTGTGGACGGCGACGAGGCGGCGCCGGTAGTCGGCGCTGCCGTGCAGATCGCTGTCGGGGTCCAGTGCGGCGGCGATCGCGTCGGCGCTCTGCCGGGCGCCGTCGGGGCTGCCGGGGTCGGCGCGCGCGGGTGCGAGCATCTCCTGGTCGACGAGCAGGGGGCGGTCGGCGACGCCGCCGAGCACGACGCGCAGTCCCGGTTCTCCGTCCGAGGCCGGGCGCGCCATGACGGAGACGCTGACCGTCGCGAAATCCGAGTAGCGGCGCACTACTTCGTGGAACCCCCAGCGTCCCGCGCCGCCGACGGGGATGCGCGCGCCGACGACCACCTCGTTCGGTTCGGTCGCGGTGGTCAGGTAGGTGATGAAGAAGGAGTCGGCGCTGACGGTTCGCCGGCCCGCCGGTCCCTGCAGGAGGATCTCCCCGCCCAGGGCCATGACGGCCGCGGCGATCTCGGCGGTCGGGTCGGCGTGTGACAGTGTGCCGCCGAAGGTGCCGCGATTGCGTACCCGGACGTTGCCGATGAACGGAATGATGTGGGCGAGCAGTGGCGCGTGGGTGCGCACCGCGTCTGACGTCATCAGCGTCTTGTGGCGGGTGTTGGCGTCGATCACGAGGTGGCCGTCTTCGACGCGCGGGTCGGCGGCCGCGATGGGGTTGACGTCGATGAGTGCGCCGGGAAAGGCCAACCGCAAGTTGAGCATCGGGATCAGGCTCTGCCCGCCGGCGAGGATCTTGGCCTCGCCGTCCCACAGTTCCAGCAGCTCGACGGCATCGGACCAGGTCTGGGCGCGCTGGTACTCGAAGCAGGTGGCCGCGGTGCGCTCCGCGGGTGTCGGCAGCGTCTCCTGCACGGTCATCTCGTTACCTCCAGCTCTGGTGTCCCGCCGTTGACGAGGTATCGCAACAGCGCGAGTTCGTCGTCGGCGACCGGTGGGAGTTCGTGGACGTCGTCGTGGACCAGCAACTCGAACCCGGTCGCCGCCCGCACCTGGTCGAGCGTGACCCCGGCCTGCAGGGCCCGGATCCTCATCCGGTGTGAGTCGGGGGCGAAGTCGAGCATCGCCAGATCGGTGACCACCCAGGCGGGCCCGCCGTAGACGAGCCCGCTGTCGCGGCGACTGGTGCCACCGGTCAAGAAGCCCGGACTGGTGATGAAGTCGACCTTCTCGACGAACCGGCGTGGCTCGTGCTGGGTGACGACGACGACCTGGTTGCACATCGAGGCGATGTCGTTGGCGCCGCCGGGACCGGGCAGCCGCACCGACGGCTGCTCGTGATCGCCGACGATGCTGGTGTTGACGTTGCCGTACTGATCGACCTGGGCGACACCGATGAAGCCGTAGTCGAAGAAGCCGCGCTGGGCCATCAGGAAGATGTCGGCGGCACCGGTCAGCATCTGCGCTCCGACGGCCGCACGGACCTCATTCGTCGATGCCGGCAGGTGCCCGGGCAGCAGTTCGATGCCGATCATGCCGCCTTCGAGCAGCACCGTCAGGGTGGGCGCCTGGCGGCGCTTGGCGATCGCCGCGGCCACCAGCGGCTGTCCGATGCCGGCGAACAGCACCTTGCCGTCCTCGAGCAGACGGCTCGCGGCGATCGTCATGATCTCGTCGGGTCGTGCGTCGGGATGCTGTGCGCCGCTGAGCGATTCCAGGTCGACGGTGGGGGTGAGGGAGTCGGTCATCGCGGAAGCATCTCCTCGGCGGTACGTCGCAGCGCCGACAGCCGGGTCGGGTCGATCGCGGCGCAGAAGGCGTCATGGTCGGGATGGGCGGTCAGGCTCTCCACGTACGCCCGGGCACCCTGGATGCCGCCGGACTTGACCGCCTGCATGTAGGCGGTGAACTCGTCGAGGTCGGCTTCGTAGTGCCCGTAGCACTCGTGGGGGTAGGCGCCCATCGGCTGATGCACCACCGCGTCGACCGCGAAGCCGGGAATGACCGTGCGTGCGGGATCGAGCCGGAACTGGTCGGTGTCCACGATCTCCTCGGCGGAGAGGATGACGCGCCGCGCGGCCAGTGCCAGGTCGGCGTCCATCAGCTGGTATCCGTCGATCTGGGCGTTGCCCAACCGGTCGGCGCGCTGCACGTGAATGAGTGCCACGTCGGGGTTGAGACTGGGGACGGCGTTGAGCGTCTGCCCGGTGTACGGGCAGGCGACCTTGGCCAGGTCGAGCTTCCGGTCGATGTCGGAGCCCAGCATGCTGACCGTGGGCAGGTAGGGCACCCCCATGGCTCCGGCCTTGTAGCGCAGGCCGATTCCGAGATGGCTCCACTCCTCGAACACGGGGCGGCCCTCTTCGACCAGGCGACGTACGACCGGGGCAAGGCCCCAGCCGTGGCCGACGCCGATCCAGCTGGTCATGATCCGCTCGGCGGTACCGGTGGCCAGCATGAGTTCGGCCTCGATGCACGACAGCGGCCGGGCCATCGTCAATCCGGAACGGCCCTGGCGCAGGATCTCGATGAGCAACGCCATCGGGGTGCGAGCGTGGTTGGTGCCGCCGACACCGACGACCGCGTCGTCGGGAACGAGCCGGCGCACCGCCTCGGCGGCGGTGGTCAGCTTGTCGGCATCGGTGCGGCTGAGCCCTTCCAGTTCGGCGCGGGCGTCCAGCACCCCGAGCGTCGTCAGGCGTCCACTCATGCGGCCCCCACCATACTGCCGAGCAGCGGACGGACTTCGGCGGCGAACCACTCCACCTGCTCGGGATCGTAGGCGTGCGGCACCAGGCAGATCTCCTGGACGCCGGCGTCGAGGTGAGCCGCGATCTGTTCTGCGCAGTCCTCCGGAGTGCCGCAGATCGCGCTCTCCGGGGTCGCACTGCTCCAGTCCGGAGTGTCGAAGTACGACGCCAGCCACGGCCCGGTGAGGGCTTGCGCCTTCTCCTTGGAGGGGCCGATGCAGATCGGCAGCTGGTTCAGCGAGTGCAGGTCGGCCGGGTCGCGGCCGGCCTCCTCGGCGAATCGGCAGATCTTGGCCCACGACTCGCTGAAGGCCTCGGCCGTGTAGAAGTAGGTCAGCCAGCCGTCCCCGAGGGTGGCGGCGCGTTTGAGCACGCGGTCGACGTAGCCGCCGATCAGGACCTGGGGACGCGGCTGCGGGAGTGGCAACATCTTGACGCGGCGGAACGACCGGTCGTCCCAGGTGCCGGTCACCTCCGGTTGGGTCCACAGATTCATGCAGATCTCCAGATTGCGCTCGAAGATCTTGCCGCGGCCCTTGAAAGGCGTTCCCGTCGCCTCGAATTCGCGTTCGTACCAACCGGCAGCGACACCGAGGCGCAACCGGCCGTTGGAGACGGCCTGGATGGTGGCGGCGGTCTTGGCCAGCAGGGCCGGATCCCGGATCGGCAGGACGAGGACTCCGGTCCCCAGGGTGATCGTCGTCGTGTGGCTCGCCAGCACCGCCAGCGTGGTCAGCACCTCCAGCTGGGGGAAGGGCTGGCGGCTGCCGAGGAAGAGGTGGTCCCACGCCCACAGCGAGGTGAATCCGAGTTGTTCGGCGCGGCGAGCCGTGACGAGCAATTCTTCGATCTGGGGGGTCTTCTGAGCCGAGGTGAAATTCTCCACGGCCAGCCCGAAGGTCGCGGGCATGGATGACCGTCCTCTCTGTTTTATTCGCTGTGAGGTACGCCACGTTAGGTGACGAAGCTGCCGCCCATCCATGTCACTACTAGCCAAGTGGAGAGTCGCTCTTTGTCAGTCGTTGCCAGTGAATAATCGGCCGGCGACAGCGAAGCGGACACAGGTGCCGGGTACTGCCTGGGCGGCCCGGTGGACCGCCGCTTCCGGCACCACACCGATGACCGGGTATCCGCCGGTCACCGGCCGGTCGGCCAGGAAAAGTGTCGGTCGACCCCGGGTGGGGACCTGTAGTGCGCCGAGGACCACGCCCTCGCTGCCGAGCTCACCGCTTCGCCGCCGCGGAAGCTCCGGACCGGCGAGCCGGATCCCGACACGATCGGCGTCGGACGTGACGGTGAATTCGGCGCTGCCCAGCCGGTCCAGGGCTTCGTCGCAGAACCAGTCGTCGCGGGGCCCGAGGTGCAGCGGCAATACCAGCGGTTCGGCGCCCCACGTCGCGACGGGAGCGAAGTCGAGTGCGGGCCAGTCCGCCGCGGCGCTGCCGAGTGGGAGGACGTCACCGGCTAGCAGAGGTGGCGTCCCCAGCCGGGCCATGGTGTCCCACGACATCGATCCGAGCACGTCCTGGCCGCGGAGGCCGCCGCGGACCGCGACATAGGTGCGCAGCCCCGCGGTCGGGGCGCCGAGGGTGATGCGATGTCCGGCCGGCGCCGTGAACGCGGCGTTCATGCCGTGTGCGCGGCCGCCGCACGTGATGCTGACCGGCGCGCCGGTCACCGCGATCAACGTCGGAGCATCGACGCTGAAAGCCATGCGCCCCAAGGTGACTTCGAGGCACGGTGTGCCCGCGACGTTGCCGACGAGTCTGTTCGCCAGGTCATACGATGCGCCGTCGGCGGCGCCGGACTGCCCCACGCCGAGGTGGGCCAGCCCGTGTCTGCCGCGGTCCTCCAGCAGTGCCAACACGCCGACCGACTCGACGGTGAGCCGACTCATGGGCGGACACGACGGAATTGCACCACCGCCCCGGGGCGGAGGACGGCAGGCGGGTCGGCAGCGGAGTCCCACAGCACCGCGTCGGTGTGGCCGAGCAGTTGCCAGCCGCCGGGGGAGACCCGGGGGTAGACCGCCGAGAACGCGCCCGCGATGGCGACCGCACCGGCAGGCACCCGCACGCGGGACTCGTCGCGCCGGGGCACGTACAACCGTGGATCACCGCCCACCAGGTAGGAGAAACCCGGAGCGAAGCCGCAGAAGGCGACGGTCCAGACGCTTTCGGTATGGGCGGCAATCACTTCGGCGACGGTGAGGCCGGTCAGCTTCGACACGTCGTCGAGGTCCTCACCGTCGTACCGCACGTCGATGACGTGATGATCGTGACCTTCTGACTGGTCGGGACGGGGCTGCAGGGTGCCGAGCGCGGCGCGCAGCGCGGATGCGTTCGTCAGGCCGGCGTCGAAGGTGACGAGGACGGTGGTCAGTCCCGGTACCACCTCGCGCACACCTGGCAGTTCCGCCTCGCGGATCGCCGCGGCCCAACGGTGGACCATCGCGTTGTCGTCGAGGTCGAGGAGCCATGCGTGCTCGCCGCAGGGCCGCAATGCCGGCACGTCGGCGACTCGAGAAGTCACCGAATGGGTACGAGCTCGACCCCGGCAGCCTCGAGCGCGGCGCGGGTCTTCCTCGCGATGTCGACGGCGCCGGGGGTGTCGCAGTGCACGAGCAGCGCCTCCGCGGTGACGTCGACCTCGCTGCCGTCGTTGGCCGTGAGGTGACCCTCCTTGACCATCTGCACGGCTCGTGCCGAGGCGGCGTCGGCGTCGGTCAGCAACGCGTTCGGCTCGAGGCGGGACTGCAGCAGCCCCTCCGGGGTGTAGGCGCGGTCGACGAAAGCCTCGGCGACCATTCTCAGGCCGGCCTGCTCGCCGAGTCGCCACACCTCGGTGCCGGGCGACGCGAGAAGCGGCAGGTCTCCGCCGTACTCCACGGTGGCGTCCACCAGTGCCTGGGCGTGCTCGGTGTTCTTGGTGACGACGGTCCACAGGGCGCCGTGCGCGCGCACGAAACCGACCTTGCCGCCCGCCAGTCGGGCGAACACCTCGAGCGCCCCGATCTGGTAGAGCAGGTCGTCGCGCAGCTCGTCGCCGGGCATGGCGATGTAGCGGCGACCGAAGCCGTGCAGGTCGCGGTAGCTCACCTGCGCGCCGATCGCCACGCCGTTCTTGACCGAGATGGCACACGTTCGTCGCATGATGCCCGGGTCGCCGCCGTGGAAGCCGCAGGCGATGTTCGCGCTGGTGACGATCTCGAGCAGGGCATCGTCGTCCCCGAGGCTCCAACGGCCAAGTCCCTCACCGATATCCGTCGTCAACGCCACTTGCGGCACCATGGGCCTCCTGCCCTCGTAGGGGTCGTCGTGCTCCGAGTATCCCCGGCCTGCACACCCAGGAACAGCGTGAGTCACTGCAGTCGATTCGTCACTGGAACTACCGATTCGCGGAACTGCCCCTGCAGCGAACGCCGGACGGCTGCGACGGACGGGTCACCGGCCCGCGCGCGGCGGGTGAGTGCCACGAGTCGTCGTGACCAGCCGGTCTCCAACCTGACCAGCGAGGCGGTCTCCCGCTGAGGCGGCAGCACCAATCGCGGCAGGATGCTGGCCGCGGCGCTCTGATGTACCACCAGAAGGAGCAGGTTCAGGTCGTAGGACTCGTACTGCACGGTGGGTGTGAAGCCCAGGCCCAGGCAGTGTTGCACTGCCCAGGAGCGCGACGCGGCGCCGACGGGTTCCAGCGCCCAGGGCAGGTTCTTCGCCGTTCTCGCGAAGTCGCGCGTTCCCAGCAACGACGACGCAACGACGATCTCCAGGGGGTCCTCCGCCAGGATCTCGCGGTGCACGTGGCGGGGCAACGCCGGTGTGCCGCCGGGATACTCCTCACTGACGACCAGATCGAAATCGCCGGTCAGCAGCGCCGGCACCGCGACCTCGGGTTCGGATTCGACGAGTTCGACCCGAAGGCCCGGATGACGTTGTTGGCAGTCGAGCAGCGCAGGAACCAGCGCCCGGGCAGCACTGGCGAAGGCCGCCACTCGACACGTCCCTGTCGGTGGCTCCTCGGGTGACCGTAGTTCGGACTGCGCCGACTCGAGGGCGGCCAGGATGTCGGCGCCCCGATCGGCGAGCCGCTGTCCCGCCTCCGTGAGCCGCACCCCGCGACCGATCCGCTCGAGCAGTGCAGCACCGGCTTCCCGTTCGAGGAGCGCCAGTTGCTGGGAGATACCCGAAGGGCTCATGTGCAGAGCGGCGGCCACCGCCGCGATGGTGCCGCGCTGGCTCAGCTCGACGAGGAATCGCAACCGGCGCACATCCAACATCACTCGAGTCTAGGGAAACACTTCAGCGATGCTGCCGGATCAACGGCAGGAATCGAAGATTTTGCGCCGCCCGGACTGCGCCTAGTCTTCGTCGGCAGGAGGTGTGTCGTGCTGACGACCGAACCGTTTCTGCTCAACCCCGGCTGGACCCCCGGCCGTACCGCCGAACCGCGGGGGACCGAGGACATCCGGCGTTTCCACGAAACCCTGCCGGGCTACGCCGTGACCCCGCTGCTGACGCTTCCGGCGATCGCCGAGACGCTCGGACTGGGCGCGGTGCTGGTCAAGGACGAGTCGCTGCGACTGGGGTTGCCGGCTTTCAAGATGCTCGGCGCGTCGTGGGCCGTCCATTGTGCGCTGCAACGCAGCACGGTCGACCGGCCCCGGCTCGTCACCGCCACCGACGGCAATCACGGACGCGCGGTGGCGCGGATGGCGGCGCTGATGAAGCTGCCGGCGACCATCGTCATCCCGCGCGGGGTCTCCGAGCGGGCCATCGACCTGATCCGTGCCGAAGGCGCCGAGGTGCGCGTCCTCGACGTGTCGTACGACGACGCGGTCCGGCAGGCTGCCGAGCTCGCCGATGCCGATCCGGAAGCGCTTCTGGTGCAGGACACCTCGTGGCCGGGATACGAGGACGTTCCGCAGTGGATCGTCGACGGCTATGCCACTCTCTTCGACGAGGCGGCCGAACAGGCCGCAGAGCTCAGCGCGGGCATCGATCTCGTCGTCGTGCCCGCCGGAGTCGGCTCGCTCGCCCACGCCGCGGTGACCTTCGCCCGTTCCCGGACCGACTGCCGCGTCATCGCCGTCGAGCCCGAGGTCGCCGACTGCCTGCGGGCCAGCCTGGCCGCGGGCGCCCTGACGACCGTGCCCACCGGGCAGACCAACATGGCGGGGCTGAACTGCGGCACCCCCGCCTATCTCGCCTGGCCCGATCTGCAGCGCGGGCTCGTGGGCGCTGTGGTGGTCGACGACGAGGCGGCCACGCGGGCCGTGGCTGATCTCGCCGCAGAGGGGCTCGATGCCGGTCCCTGCGGCGCCGCGGGACTCGCCGCGCTGAGGATCCTGGCCGCCGAACCGGCGCGCTCGCGATTCGGACTCGGCCCTGACACGCGGGTCCTGCTGCTCAACACCGAAGGTTCGAGCGCAAGCGGGTGACCACTGCTCAAGCCAGTGACCGGACGAGCTCCGGAAGCTCCTTCAACGTGACGGTTGGGCGCTCCTCGGCGGGCGGACCGACATAGATCGCCGACATCCCCGCCTGTCGCGGTCCCTCGACGTCGGCCGTCCAGTTGTCGCCCACGAAGACCGCGTTGCCCGCAGATGCCTGGCAGTCACGAAGGGCGGCTTCGTAGATCTTCGGATGAGGCTTGCGCCAGCCGACGTCGACGGACGTCACGATACGGTCGAAGTGATCGTGCAACCCGAACTGGCGTGCGAGCCGCGGAACCAACCGTGAATCGTGGGTGTTGCTGACGATCGCCAGGGTGTGGTCGGACGCCAGATCGGCGACGCATTCCAAGGCTCCGGCGGCGACGAACACGTCAGCCGTCCACGCCTCGAAATACTCGGCGATCAACGCGTCGGTGGAATCCGAGCCGACCGCGGGCGATCCGATGGAACGCCAAAAGTGATGCGCCACATCGTGCATCGAGAACTCTCGGCCTGTTCGATGGGCGTCGGCGTCGAGATCGTCCCAGACCTTCTGCCACTTCTTATCCGACTCGTCTTCTGAGATCGGCACATCCGCGCGCCGCGCGAACTCCCACGGCGCATTGCGATTCGCCGGATGCACCGACGGGTCGTAATCGACCAGTGTGCCGAAGAAATCGAAGAAAACGTGGGTGATCACAGCGTGCCCTCTCCTCGCCGCGCCTACAGTACCCAAGCGGGACAACCGGTTAGCGGGTATCAAGCCAGGCGAAGAAGTCGTCTGCGCAGAACACCGGCTTGCCGTACTCCTGCGCCTTGCGCGCCTTGCCCGACTGCGTGCCCACCTCGGCGGTCACCAGCACATCGCAGCGGGTCTTCGACACCGTCTTGACCGGCGTCAGCCCCGCCTCGGCGGCCAGCCGCTCCATCTCGGGCCGCTCGACGATCCGGCCCGAGCTGTCCTGCGCCGTGCCGGTGAAGCAGATGCGCATCCCCGGCGCGAGCGTCGCCGCGATGTCGTCGACGCCGGCACACAGCGCGTCCGTGTCGATGTCCACGCCGAGCAGCCGTGACGCCTCCTCGAGCCGGGCCGCCACCTCCTTCGGCAGCTGCACCCGCGCCGCCGCCACCCGCAGCTGGTCGGCCACCGACTGCCGTGCCGCCGCATCCGCCGGCGCGTCGAGGTCCCGTGGCACCGAAGCGCCCAGCAGCACCGCGCTGACATCGCGGCTGACCCGCAGCAGCGCCGACAGCCCCGGCAGGTGGTCGGCGACCGGTGTGGGTGCGTCGGGGTCGCGGCTCACGAGAAGGCCCGACGACTCGACGGCGTCGGGGTCCTCGAACGGTGACGAGCCGTCCTCGGCGGGCATGCCGCCGTGGGCGCTCAACGCCGAGCGGGCCCGCTCCAGCGCGGTGCGCCCGGAGATCCGCGTACCGCGCAGCTCGACGCCCAGCGGCATCGCCGTCACGAAGCCCAGGCGCTTGAGTTCGAAGTCGATCAGGCCGAGCTGGTCATCGACGTCGACCCCGACGGGGGTGCAGCCGGCCAGCATCGGTGTGATCACCGCCCACGCCTCGCGCAGTGTCGGCGCCAGCAGCACATCGGACACGGTGATGCCGTAGGCCGTTCGCGCATCGGCGAGGTCGCGCTGCGGGTTGATCAGCGTCGAGAGCGCGGTGCCGTCGTCGAACGCCACCGCGAGCTCGACCGGCCGGGGCCGCGACATCCGGCCCTCGTCGCCGACGGTTAGCATGCCGATCGCGCAGTACCGTCGCGTGCCCGTGCCGCCGTTTACGGTGCGCAAAAAGCGGGCGATGCGACGGTCGGTCTTCAGATCCTTTGGCAGCACAGGGCGTTTCAGTACCAGTCCGGCCAGCGACGTGCAGCGGCTCAGCGCGACGTAGAGCTGGCCGGTGGAGAACATGCCACCGGTGAGGTCGACGATCACCCGGTCGAGCGTCTGGCCCTGGCTCTTGTGGATCGTGATCGCCCACGCCAGCTTAAACGGCAGCTGGGTGTAGGAGCCGATGACCTCGCGCCCCAGCGAGGACCCGGACACCACCGGCCGGGTGGCCTCCCACGTGTAGGGAGCGACGTCGGCGACCGAGCCGTCGGGGAACTCCACTTCGACGACGGCGCCGTAGCGGTCGTAGCCGACACCGACGACGCGGCCGATACTGCCGTTGACCCAGCGGTCGCTCTGGTCGTTGTTGAGCATCATCACCTGCGCGCCGACCTTGAATCGCAGCGTCTCCTCGACCGGCGGGTCGAACAGCGACAAGTCACCGGATGCGCGCGCCTGGTGGACCAGTTCGTCGCCGGGCAGCCGTTCGAGGTGCTGGCGGTTGCGTGCGGTGACGAGCCGGTTGGTCGGGGCGAGGGTCAGCCAGAACTCGCCGTCGGGCGGCACGAAGTCGGCGTCGGCGCGGGCGTTGAGCTGCTGCTGCGCGTGGCCGAGGAGTACGCCCTCGCGAATCTCGTTGAGGATCGCTGTCATCCGGTCATCGCCGAGCTGCCGGAACACCGTCGTCAACGAGATGGTGGGGAAGTCGTCGCGGTCGAAACTGCGGGCGGAGAAGAAGTAGGGCGTTTCGTACGTGGACGTGAAGAAGCCCGCTTCGTGTTCGCTGACCACCGGCGGCAGTTGGTAGAGGTCGCCGACCAGGACGATCTGCACGCCGCCGAAGGGTGCGCCGGGAGCGGGTCCGAACCGCAGGAGCGCCGCGGCCACCATGTCGAAGACGTCGGCGCGGACCATCGAGGCCTCGTCGATGATCAGCGTCTGCAGCGATGCCAGGGTCTTGGTGAACCGTCCCGGGCGGTAGGCGCCGTTGCGGATGTCGTCGAGCGTCGTGGTGGTGCGGAAGCCGAACAGCCGGTGGATGGTGTAGCCGTCGACGTTGAGCGCGGCGATCCCGGTGGGCGCGACCACCACGACGTTGCGGTCGGTGTCGGCCGTGAAGAGCCGGATGAGCGTGGACTTGCCGGTGCCGGCCTTTCCGGTCAGGAAGAGGTGGCGGCCGCCGGCCAACAGGTCCAGCGCATGACGGAACTCGTCGGTGAGGACGATGCCGGCCATGGCCGCACTGTAGTCCGGCGATGTCACCCGTCGGGAGTAGCTTCCGCGCCATGGACGACGGACGCAGGCGGAGAAGAGCCAAGCAGGGGCGGCGCGACGCACGCCGCAGGAGAAGTAGGAACGAGGACGCAGGTGAGTTGCCGTTGATCAAAGAGGTGCGCCGCGCCTTGACGCGCGGACATCCGATCAAGCTGCTCGCGCTCGCCAGCGGGATGATCCATCTGTCGAAACCGGACCGGTGGGGCTACTTGAAAGCGGAGAAGCGAGAGCCGTTTCCGCTCGACGTCGTGATCGCCGCCTACATCGGCATGAAGGTCCGGGAGTCCACGGCGATGTTGGCCGTGTTGGCCGAACTCCTGCCCGACGACGCGGAGTGGAAAGCTCGCTGCCGACTGGAGGTGGAGACACGGACGCACCTGTTGCCGACGTGGCTGGCTCACCTGCCCGACATTCGCGTTCACCGGGTAGTGCGCAAGACGCACATTCTTGGTGACCGTGATGAATTGTGGCTCGGCGCACGACTGGCCGGCGGGCAGGAGCTGACCTGCGCGGTGGCCATAAACCACAACATGTTCTCGGAGGTCGCCGACGTGTCGGTGTGGGCGACGCCTATCGACGAGGTTATGCGGGGCGATGACCGGCAGGATTTCAGCAGCGCCGCTCTGAGTCTCGCCGATGCGAAAGCGTGGATCCGTCATGGACTCGAACATGCCTTCTTCCCTGACGATTCCGACTCATCTCCGGGCTGTCGCCCACTGCTGGTGTGGCTTGTCGGTCACCTCCCCGACGGCGGTGAAGCCTATCGCCGTCCATCCTGGGATTGGCAGGAGGCCGAAGCAGTGATCGACGAGTTCTTCGCGTCGACGGTGGGAAGGCGGTTCGCCGGCTCCGGCTACCGGGAGGTGCTGGATGCAGTTCTGGAAACGGGGACCGGGGATCCGCTGCGCTGGAGTGCGGCGCGGATCCGGCATGCGCTGGCCGGTGCATCGTATGACGACGACGGCATTCCGCTCGAGGTTCAGATCAACGCGCCGGAATTGTTGAGGGCGTACGTGCCGTTCGCCCACGCACGGAGCGGGATTCGCGAGGAGCTGACCGACGAAGCTCTTGCGGCGATCGACAACTTGGCTCCGGCTTATCACGAAGAGTTGATCGACTCGGCGAGAGACCATGGCGACCTCTTCGGCGAGGAAGTCGTGGCGCAGTGACGTCGGGCCACTTAGAGGCGCGAGCCGTGAGTGCTACACAAGTGCTACGATCGTAGCATGAGCGAAGTGGCCTCCCGGGAACTGCGCAACGAGACGGCGGGGTTGCTCCGCCGCGTTCAGGCGGGCGAGGACATCACCGTGACGGTCAATGGCCGGCCCGTCGCCCGCCTCGTCCCCTTCGAGCCCGCGCGGCGACGCTGGCTCAGCAGAGAAGAGTTCGTCAGCCGGATGCGTCGTGCACAGGCTGACCCCGGCCTGCGCGACGACCTCGCCGCCCTCGCCGGGGAAACCACCGACGACCTCGAGCCGCTACGGTGACCGCGGCCGGTGTGCTCGACACGTCGGTGTTCATCGCCCACGAAAGCGGTCGGTCGCTCGATGCTTCGCGCATTCCGGACGAAGTCGCGACGACCGTGATCACCGTGGCCGAACTCAACACCGGAGTCCTCGCTGCCGCAGACGCCGACACCCGAGCGCAGCGATTGACAACGCTCGACGCCGTCTCCGACCTGGCTGCGTTGCCCGTTGACGAAGATGCTGCGCGAATGTGGGCACGAATGCGTGTCCATCTCGCCGAGGCCGGTCGTCGCGTGCGCATCAACGATCTGTGGATCGCGGCCATTGCGGCATCGCGCGGCCTCGCCGTCGTCACCCAGGACGGGGACTTCGACGCACTCGACGGTGTCGCCGGGCTGACCGTCATCCGCGTGTGAATTCCCGCCTTCACGAAAGCGCCTTGGGCCCAACTCACTTCCTGTCGCGCACCGCCAGATAGTGCTCGGACACCGCTGGGCCGTCGAGGTAGCGCTCGACGGCCTCCTCGATCAGCCGGTCCTGGCCGGTGAGGCGGACATAGTGCTGATGCATGTGCTCGCCCCACGACCGCACGACGAACGACTCTACGAACGTCGACTCGTGCTCCACGCTCCGGAAGAGGCGCCACTCCGCCGCCCCGGTGCGCTGACGTGACCGACCCAGCACGGCCATCGCGGACAGGAAGCCCTCCTCGTCCGATGCCGCGACGCGATACGCGGTCAACACCAGGACCGGCCCGTCCAACGGTTCGGGCTCGAAGGTCAGCGTCGGTTCGGGCCAGTGCGCGGACGGCGTCAGGTCGAGATTGCCGGTGCCGGCGTGCAGCGGCCACCACAACGACGACAGTCCGCACACCACCAGCAGCGCGGCGCTCACCAGCAGGCTGATCGAACTGGTGGTGGTCCCCGCGAGCACTCCCCACACCACCGAACCCAACGCCTGCCCACCCATGAAGATCAGCTGATACACCGACAATCCGCGGGCCCGTACCCATGCGGGCAGGTTCAACTGCATCGACGCATTGAGAGTCGACAGCGACAGCAGCCATGACGCGCCACCGACAACCAGGGCCAGGAACACGACCGTGAAGTTCGGCACCAGCGCCAGCACCGCGGTGGCCACCGCGAAGCCCGCCGCACCGAGCGTCAGCATGGTGTTCTGGCCGAACCGCGCCCGCAGCCGGGACAGCATGAACGCGCCGAGCACCGCACCCGCGCCGAGCGCCCCCAGCAGCAACCCGTACCCCGCCGACGACAACCCCAGCCGGTCGCTCGCGATCACCGGCAGCAGACCCCAGATGGCGCTGCCCGGTGCGATGAAGAGCGCCGCCCGTAACAGGATTCGCCGCACGATGGGGGAGCTGCGGATGAACCGTCCGCCCGCGCTCAGCGCGGCCAGCGCCCGCTCGGGGGGATAGCCGTTGTCGACGGCGGGGCGGCGCCACGCGATGAGGACGAACACGATGCCCACGAACGAGACGGCGTTCAGCGCGAACACCAGGGTCGGTCCGGACAACGACACCAGCACCCCGGCGATCGCAGGTCCGATCGCCCGGGCACCGTTGATGCTCATGCTGCCCAACGCGGCCGCGGCCGGAATCTGCTCGGCGGGAACAAGATCAGGCTGGATCGCCTGCCACGCCGGCGCGGTCAAGGCCTGCCCGCAGCCGATGACGAACAAGAGCGTCAGCAGCACCGCCGGCGTTGTCAACCCGAAACCGGTCAGCGTGGCGAGCAGGCCCACTCCCGCGGCCATCGCCCCCTGGGTGGCGATGAGGAGCCGGCGCCGGTCGATCAGATCGGCGAGGACACCCGACGGCAGCGCCAGCAGCATCACCGGCAGCGTCGTGGCGGTCTGTACCAGCGGGACCAGGACGGCCGCCCGCGGATCGCCCACGAGCATCCACTGCGCGCCCACCGTCTGCATCCAGGTGCCGAGATTGGAGACGAGCTGCGCGATCCACAGCGCGCGGTAGACCGGCGAGCGCAGCGGAGCCCACGTCGACGTCGCCGCTGTGCTCACCGATGTCATCCCGCCCCCTGTCTGGACCTCTGGTCACTGTAGGGGTGGGTGCCCGCTCCCGCGTGGTTCAGTCGGCAAGCTTCAGAACAGCGAGAGCTGGCGGGTGTCCTCGTCGCCGAACTTCTGCGGCACCGGCCGTTGGCGCACCTTCACCGGCCACCAGAACCACCGCCCGAGCAACGCGGCGATCGACGGCGTCATGAACGACCGCACGATGAGCGTGTCGAACAGCAGTCCCAGGGCGATCGTCGTACCGATCTGCCCCAGCACCAGCAGATCGCTGAAGATGAACGACGCCATCGTGAACGCGAACACCAGGCCGGCCGCCGTCACCACCGAGCCGCTGCCCGCCATCGACCGGATAATGCCTGTGTTGATGCCGGCGTGGATCTCCTCCTTGAACCGCGACACCAGCAGCAGGTTGTAGTCCGACCCCACCGCCAGCAGCAGGATCACCGCCAATGGCAGAATCACCCAGTACATCTGGATGCCGAGGATGTGTTGCCACACCAGCACCGACACCCCGAACGACGCCCCCAGTGACAGCGCCACCGTGCCGACGATCACCAGCGCTGCGACGATGCTGCGGGTGATGAACATCATGATCAGTAGGATCAGGGTCAGCGACGCGATGCCGGCGATGATCAGGTCGTAGTGCGCCATCTCCTGGATGTCCTGGTACGTGGACGCCGTCCCGCCGATGTAGATGCTCGACCCCGCCAACGGTGTGCCCTTGACCGCCGCCTTTGCGGCGTCGCGCATCTCGTTGATGTGCGAGATGCCCTCGGGTGTCGCCGGATCGCCCTCGTGCGTCACGATCATTCGCGCCGCCTTGCCGTCCGGTGACAGGAACAGCTTCAGCCCGCGGATGAATTCCGAGTTGCTGAACACCTCCGGCGGCAGATAGAAGGAATCGTCGGTCTTCGACGCGTCGTACGCCTTGCCCAGCGCCGTCGAGTTTTCCAGCGCCTTCTGCGTCTGATCGTAGATCCCTGACGTCGTCGCGTAATTCGTCATCGTCAGGTCGCGATTGGTCTCCTGCACCGCGATCTGCGGCGGTATCAACGCCAGCAGCTTCGGCTGCAGCTCATCGAGCTTGGCGATACTCCCCGACACGCTGGCGAGTTGATCGGTCAGCTCGCCGATGCCGTCCAGCGCGTCGAACAGCGACCGGAACGCCCAGCAGATCGGGATGTCGTAGCAGTGCGGTTCCCAGTAGAAGTAGTTGCGGATGGGCCGGAAGAAGTCGTCGAAGTTGGCGATCTTGTCCCGCAGCTCCGCGGCGATCGCCACCGTGTTCTGAAACGCCTCACTCTGCTCGTGGGTGATCTCGCCGGATTGCTGCTGCAGCGCATACTGCTGCCGCAGTGTGTCGATCGACGTGTTGATCTCGCTGACCTGCTTGAGCAGATCCTGCGCCCTGGCCTTTTGATACGGCAGGTTGTTGATCTGCGCGGCGCTGTTGGCGCTGATCTGGAACGGGATCGACGTGTGGTCCAGCGGTGTGCCCAGCGGCCGCGTGATCGACTGCACCTGCGCGATGCCCTCCGTGTGGAACACGGCCTTGGCCACCCGTTCCAGCAGGATCATGTCCGTCGGATTGCGCAGGTCGTGATCGGTCTCGATCATCAGCAGTTCGGGATTGAGCCGTGCCTTCGAGAAGTGCCGCTCCGCCGCCGCATACCCGACGTTGGACGGGGCGTCGTCGGGCATGTACGGGCTCACGTCGTAGCTGACCTTGTACCCGCCCAGCGCCCCGAGTCCGACGAGCGCCAGCGCCATCGTCGCGATCAGGATCGGCCCCGGCCACCGCACGATCGCGGTGCCGATCCGCCGCCAACCATGTTTGGCCGTCTTGCGTTTGGGGTCGAGCAGGCCGAAGCGGCTGCCGATCACCAGCACGGCGGGCGCCAGCGTCAGCGAGGCCGCCAGCGCCACGAGCACGCCGATGGCCGCCGGGATGCCGAGGCTCTGGAAGTAGGGCAAACGGGTGAAGTGCAGGCACGCAACGGCGCCCGCGATGGTCAGCCCCGAGCCGAGGACGACGTGCGCGGTCCCGCGGTACGCGTCGATGTAGGCGGCCGCGCGGTCCATGCCCTCGTTGCGCCGCTCCTGATAGCGGCCGAGCCAGAAGATCATGTAGTCCGTGCCGGCGGCGATCACCAGCAATGTGAGGATGTTCGTCGAATACGTCGACAGGCCGATGAATCCGGAATCGGCCAGGAACGCGACGATTCCGCGGGCCGCCGACATCATGATGAGCACCGTGACGAGGGCGAGGATCATCGTCACCGGTGAGCGGTAGACGATCAGCAGCATCACCGCGATCACGCCGACGGTCAGCAGCGTGACGAGCACCGTGCTCTCATTACCGACCTCGAACTGGTCGGCGATCTGCGCCGCCGAGCCTGCGACATAGGCGTTGATGCCTGGTGGCGCAGGCGTATTGGCGATGATCTGCCGCAGCGCGTCGACCGACTCCAGCGACAGCGCCTCGCCCTGATTGCCGGCGAGGAACACCTGGACGTAGGCGGCCTTACCGTCCGGGCTCTGCGAACCCGCGGCGGTCAGCGGGTCGCCCCAGAAGTCCTGGACATGCTGGACGTGCGTGGTGTCGTCCTCGAACCGCTTGACGAGTTCGTCGTAGTAGGTGTGCGCTTCGGCACCGAGGGGTTGTTCGCCTTCGAGCACCACCATCGCGGCGCTGTCAGAGTCGAACTCGTCGAACTTCTCGCCGATCCGCTGAAAGGCTTGCAGCGACGGTGAATCGGGTGAGCTCAACGCCACGTTCTGTGCTTCGCCGACGACCTCGAGCTGTGGCACCAGCACGTTCGTCAGCGCGGCGATCGCCACCCACGCGAGTACGATCGGCAGGGCCAGCCGGCGGATCCACGTGGCGACGCGGTCGGTCTTCGCCGGGCGCTCGGCGAGGTGCTGGCTCATCCGGACTTGTCCAGGCAGAAGGTGTAGGCGTTCAACTGGGTGACCGTTCTCTCGTCCTTGACGACGTCGTCGATCGTGATCCGGCAGCCGAGGGAATCGCTGTCACCCTGGGCGGAGACGTTGACGAAGACCGCGGGCTGGGTGGTGGTGGTGTCGTACGTCCACGGCAGCGTCGCGCCGTCGACCCGGTGCGGCTGGGCGTCGATGTCGGTGTAGGTGATGGTCGCGACGGTGCCCGGTGGTCCGAACACCTCCATGAGGACGCGCTTGGGGTTGAACGGGACGATCTCGTTCGCTGCGCCGCTGGGGGTGGACGTCACGTCCTTGGATCCGAAGATGCCGTTCAGCCGGTACACCGCGAAGCCTGCTATGGCGATGACGACGATCGCCACCAGGATCATCCACTGCCGCAGAAGGCGGCCACCGAGTGAAACCCGCTGCATACGTGACCCTTTCGACGGGCGGCGGCACGTTGGCAGGGCTCGGCGACCGGCGACCCGCCGGCTCGAGTCATATCAACTTCGTTGACAGTACGGTACGGGACCGTACTGCTCAACCCTTCGCTCGCGTCAAGATCATCGATTGTTGTGACGGGTGAGGCTGGGGATGAGCACGTTGTCCACGAGGTCGGTGACGGTGCGACGGGACGGGGCTCGGCCGTTCAGGAGGGTGCGGAAGATGAGGTAGCCCGGCAGCACGTCCCAGAGGTCCTCGGTGACGGCGGTCGAGGCGATCTCGCCGCGGTCGACGGCCCGGGCGAGAACGTGCGACATGAGCGCTTTGCGCTGGTCGAGGAACTGCTCCTGCATCGTGGCGGCGAGATCGGAGCTGCGGGAGACCTCCACGAGCACCGCACGGATGGTGCCCGCGTGGGTGCCGACGTGCTGGCGGATCGTCTCACCCAGCTTGAGCAGGTCGCCGCGCAACGTCCCGGTGTCCGGGTCGACGCCGACGTGCCGGGTGCCCTCCACGAAGGCGGCCAGCACGAGTTCGGCCTTCGTCGGCCACCGCTTGTAGAGCGTTGCCTTGCTCGCGCGTGCGGTCGTGGCGACCGCGTCCAAGGACAGCCGGTCGTAGCCGTGCTCCTGGAGCAACTCCAGGGTGACCGCCAGCAGCTCGCACTCCCGCGGCGACCACGGGGAGTCCACGTCTTCGAGGCTTCGGGTCACGCGGCTCCAATCGGCATGTGCGGACGAGTATCCGGCATTGTGCTCCACAGCGGACAAGATCGCACCAGTGTGGCCATCGGCGATGCCGGCGGGCCGATGCGTGAACCGAGCGCGTGCACTTGATGCCGATCTGGCGGCCGGCCCAGCACGAGCTCACTAGTCATCCGCTCTCGTCAACATATGTTGACGAGAGCGGGGAAGGCCGACGTCTCCGCAATTCAGGTGTTCGTCGGCCGGATCGGAATCCACAGCTCTTCTTCGGAGTCCGGACTGTCGGGTATGTACCGTTCACCCATGACGGCCAGGTGCGGACGGTCGTCAACGGTGTGGCCGGACTTCGGAATCCAGTCGCCGAAAATGTACCGATACGTCCCAGGGCCATCGGCAGCGGGACCTCGGTGCAGGAAGACCGCGTAGCGGCCGGCGGGCGAAAGCAACTGGTCCATGCCCGGCGGAGCTCCGACATCGTCGCTCACCGCGACCGCCGCCCACTTGACGAACGATGTGGCGGGGTCGAAGACGTCGAAGAAGCGCGGTGGATATTGCTCGATCGAATAGAGCTCGTCCCCATGACATGCGCGATCTCGCGGCGTCGGGGCATGAACGACCGCCACAGCGAGACCGTGACGTCGGTGTCGAACGACATCGTCGCGCTCACCCCGACGTAGGTCATCGGTGCGGCGTCTTCGAACCGCGGCTCGAGGCGCACTCCACTCCCATCTGGGCGCACGACAAGTAGGGGGCGCGGGGAAAAACGCCGAAAAAGAGAGACCGAAAGCCGCAACCTCTGTGGTCTCTCGGGATGACCGCACACGTGCGGGATCCGCGCCATCCTCAAGCTAGCCGCACGCCGCGACGTCCCGCAAGGTCACCGCGCATTGCGCAGAGCCACCAGCGACACCAGACCCAGCTCGCGGTACAGCAACTCCGGCGGAAGCTGCCGGAAGCCGCGGACGCCCGGGATGCCCGTCGCGGCCTGCGCGATCTTGCGGGCGATCCGGTAGTCGACGTCCTTGAGCGAGCCCCGGTCGGTGACCGCGTCGAGCAGCGCGGACAACCCGGCCACCGCGAACGGGCTCGTCGTGTCCAGCATGACGTTGGTGGCCGCGACGAGGTGGCGGGCCCGCTCACGCGCCGTCATCTGCGCCAGCGTCGGCGCCGCAGCATCGATCCGCGCCGCGATGCGAGCGACGAAGCGGCGCAACCGATGCGGGCCCAGCGTGACCGTGCCGGCTGACGTCACCGACATGCCGAGGCAGTCGATCCGGTCCCGGCCGCTATACGCCGGGTCGACCGGGCACGGACGGCCGTTCGCGCTCAGCGCTGTGCGGATCTCCTTGCTCAGCTTCCGCTTCACTCCCAAGTCCGCGACCAGCGTGTCGATGCGGGCGTCCGCCTCCTGGATCACCGCCAGGTCGGGATGGGCGATCATGAAGTCGTCGTTGTAGCGGGCGTAGAACACGCCGTCGAGGTCGCTGAGCGCCCGGTCCATCGGCACGACGGCGAGGTTCCCCAGGAGGGGAACCAGGGGAGTGCCCATCGCGACTCCGTTCAGGCGGGTGAATTCTGAGCCGTCCTCGTCGCGCACCACCGGACGCACCAGCGTGGTGATCAGATCCCAGGCGGCAGCGCCGATCTCACCGCCGGCGCTGCCCAGCGACGCCACCTCCCGCAACGTGTGCCACAGCGCGGCGTCCGGACCGACCGGCAGGTTGTCGCCGTACTTCTCGAAGTCGGACTGCAGCACGTACAGCGGCCCACCCCTCGGTCCGACCCGCTCGCGGTGAGCACGGATGAACGCGGCGAACGCCCGCATCGCCCCGACGTTCGTCAGGCCCGGCAGGTAGGACCAGACACCCGGCAGCCCGTAGCAACGGGCGTTGTTCGACAACACCTTGAACAGCGCCGAACCGACGACGTGGTCGACAAAGCCCGCCAGGTGGGCGGTGCGGCGCTTGCCGCCGGTTTCGAGGAACCACAGGTCGACGGGCTGGGGCCGGTAGGTTCCGTCGGCGATGCTGGTGGCGATGGCCCGGGACAGCTTCTTGCGGTCTGTCGCCGCGTCGAAATAGCTGACGTTAGAGCACACCTCGTTGAAGCCGAGGCCCTGTTCGTTGCGCTTGGCGTAGATGCGCAGGATCGTGGACTCGTACGTCGCGGGGTCGACCAGGCAGCGGTCGATGTCGACGGGTTCAAGCGCCATGGCCGGCGCCGTCCCACTGGCCGAGTCGCCACGCCCGCAGTGTCCGCAGCCAGCGCTGGAACGGCGCCGGCTCGGGGTCCGGCGGCAGCAGGAAGATCATCCGCACCTTGTTCTCGTGGAAGATCGGCGACAGCCAGCGGCCCGCCACCGACACCACCAACGCGTCGTCGTCGAGGCTCTTCATGGCCGACGGCAGGATCGCCGGGACCAGGTCCTCGTCGAGCGTCCGCATGACCCGGGCGCCCGCGCGGGTGTCCAGATCGGCGACCGTCCCGTCGGGGAAGATGTCGAGGAACTCCGGCCCGAGGTGGTCTGGGCTCTGCGGTGCTCGCGGCACTCCCGCAATGGGTTTGATCCACTGGGCGGTGACGATGCGGTCGAGCGCGTCACTGCCGTCAGCCGCCGGGTCCTGCCAGTACCGGCCCCTGTTCGCGGCGCCGCCTGTGACGGTCTGCACCTCGAGGTGGGGTTGCCGGTCCGGGTCGATCGCCGACTCGCGCTGGTAGAAGACCAGAGACGTCGCCGAGTAGAACGCGAGACATCCACTGCCCGTCAATGTGTTTCGCATCGTATCGACGGCGGCTGATCGCTGCCGCTGCGGGATCCACTCCGGAACGGTGATGGTTCCGGCGCGCACGGGTTCCGACTCGCCAGCCAGTGCGCGGATCCAGTCGCCGAGCGGCAACTGAGTGGCCGGCGGCGGGGTGCGGTCCTCGAGGTGTTGGACGTTGATGTGCACGATCAGCAGGACGATCATCGCCGCGGTCAACTCGAGGAGGTCCGAAGCGGGATTCACGTCGATCCACACGAGCGCGAACAGCAGGCCGGAGAACACGATGGTCAGGTTGAGTGCGTGGAACCGGCCCTCGGCGAATAGCCGGATCTGATAGGTGCCGATGAAGCTGCGCACGATGAAGAGCGGCAGCAGCGCCAGTAGGAACCCGAACGGGATGCCGGGCAGCACGAACAGCCCCAGCAGCACGGCCAGCCCCCAGAAGTACAGCGTGACCACCGGCGTGATGAGCAGGAGCCGGTGGAAGAAGAACAACCGGTACTCCCGCAGCGCCGGAATGCGCCGCAGCCGAACGAAATCGAAGTAGAACACGGCCGTGGCCTCGTAGGCGCCGCGCAACAGCGGGAGCACCAGGTAGAAGAACTGGAAGGCGTCGATGTCGCGCCACGCCTCGAACCCGGCGGTCAGATCGAACGAGCGCGTGCTGGTGCCGTAGATCCCGGCGATCGCGAGGACGGCGATGGCGTCCAGCCGCAGGCCGAGCCCCGCCAGCGTGGTGTCCACACCCTGCCGGAACGGGATCGAGGGCAGGCGGGCACGCAACGGCCGCGCTGCCCGGTGACTCGGCGTGACGCCGTTGAGCCGGTACAGGCGCAACGTGTAGTGGACGGTGATCCAGATGGAAAGAGCGTTGGAGGCGATGATCGCGACCACCACCGCGGCGGTCGGATAGAACATCGCCCCGGCGCCGATCACCACGACTTGCACGACCGTCGGGGCGAACAGCGACCACAGCGGCCGCCAGATCCGCCGGGTGGCGAACATGCCGGAGTGCAGCACCCGCACCGGCATTCGCAGCGCGAGCTCGATGACGACCAGGAACGCGTAGAGCATTCCCATCGGGTCGCCGTCGGAGGGCAGCAGCGACAGCACCACCACCGCGCCGGCGACGGCCACGGTGGTCGCCGCGATCACCGACAGCACCAGCCAGCTGCCGATCTCGCGTTCGACGGCGTCGCGGTCGCGGGTCAGGGAGAACGCGCGCAGACGTTCGCGCATCACCTCCAGCAGCCCCCACCAGGCGCCGCTGACGATGAGGCTGCCGACGCGCAGGATCATCACCGTGAACGCCGCCAGCCCACCGAGGGCGGTGAGGATGATCAGGAACTCGGCGACGTGGACGACGAACGCGATGCCGTCCACCACCAGCGCGTAGCGCAGGCGGTAGCGGAAGTACTCGAACATCCTGCCGGTCAGCAGGCAGGCGTACAGCGAGACCGTGCGTTGCCTGCGGCGGCCGGTGCGGTCGAACCACCGGTCGATGTCGTTCACCCGTTGTTCCTCCACGACGGCGACACGTCCGCACACCTTTCGTCGGCGATCGCGCAACGACGAGGCGTTGCCGTGGGAGGCTGGTGCCTCGGGTGACCTGCTTTTCCCTGCCTAGAAGGGTGCGCCATGCGGCGGAGTGACGCAGCCGTATTGTCGATTTCCGCGGCGCTGGCCGCGGTCGTCGTCGCTGCGGTCACCTACAGCGTGACCGTGCTCGATCGGACGCCGAACCCGTCGGCGCTGGTGTCCGACGAGAGCGCCGCGAGTTGGCTGGTGCTCACCTGGGCGCCCAGCTTCTGCACCGTCGAACCGCGGAACGAGGCGTGCGAGTCCGGCGAGGTCGGCACGGTGGGCCGGACGCTGGTGCTGCACGGCCTGTGGCCGCAGCCGCGCGACCGCCAGTACTGCGGATTGCCAGGGCAGTTGCGGGACAGGGAGTCCGAGCTGCCGCCCGTGCAGTTGTCGGACGAGACGCGGGACCGGCTGCGGTCGACGACGGTCGACACGGCGTCACTGGTGCACCACGAGTGGTACACCCACGGCACGTGTGCGGGGGTCTCGCCGGACGCCTACTTCGGCGATGCGACGACGCTGACCGACGAGGCGCGCGAGGCCCTCGACCCGGTGTTGCGCGACCCGCCGGGCGGGCGGCTGACGCTGGCCGCCGTCCGTGCGCGTGTCGACGACACCTTCGGCGCGGGGACAGGCGAGCGGGTCGGGCTGGGCTGCCGGAACGCGGCCGGGGCGGGAGCCGTCGTCGTCGAGGTGCGGCTGTCGCTGCCGCCGGTGGTCGCGCTGCGGGACTCCGACGGAGCCGTGTCCTTGGCGGAGTCGCTGCGCGAGGGTCCGCCGATGCCGGCGCAGTGCAGGCACGGCAGCGTGCCGTAGACGGCGTCCGTCAACGAATGTTGACGCGCGCAGGACGTTTGTGTCCCGAGAATTGTTCAGCGACCGGTGGCCTCGGGCGTGGGTGCCGGCGCCGGCCGACGGCGGGTGAGTGCGACACCGGCCAACGCCAGCGCGCCGCCGACGAGTGCCAGCGCCGTGGGAATCTCCCGAAGGAACACCCACGAGACGGCGATGGCCACCGCCGGGACCGCCAGCGTTGTCGCGGCCATCGCCCCGGCGTTCGTGCGGCTCAGGGCGAAGGCCCACGTCGTGAATGCCACCGCGGTCGGCCCGATGCCGAGGTACACCGCACCCGCGACGGCGCCCGCGGAGGCCGCCCGCATCTCGTCGATCGCCTGGGGGGCGAAGGGAAGTGTCGCCACCATGCCCACGACACATCCGAGCCAGGTCGCGGTCATCGCGTCGACCGTGCGCAGCGTGACCTTCTGCAGCAGCACACCCGCGGCGTACAGCACCGCCGCGAGTAGGCCGAGAACCACGCCCAGCCAGTCGTTCTCGGCGCCTCCCGAACTCGACACCGCGATCAGCGCGACACCGAGGAACGCGATGACGATGCCCGCGATCAGTTGCCGCGGGAACCCCTCGCCGAGGAACAGTCCCGCGAGGACCGCGACGATGACGGGGGCGAAGTTGACCAGCAGGGCGGCGGTTCCGGCGTCGAGATGCTGTTCCGCCCAGTTCAATACCACTATGTACCCGGCGAACCACAGCAGCCCGTAGCCGGCGATCAGCGCCAGCGCCCGGCCGCGGGGAATCGACACCCGGCGGTACGCGAGCGCGATGCCGACCAGCAGGACGGCGCCGACGACGAGGCGCACGAACGCGAGCGGCCCCGGCGACAACTCAGTGCCGACCGCCCGGATGACGACGAACGCAGATCCCCACAGCAGGACGGTGATGACGGCGGCAGCGATCGCGAGCCGGTCGGCGGTGTCGGGGCGCACGGCCAACTCCACCACGGGCGGCGACGACGCGACAAACGGTTTATGCGCACTGGTATGCGCCAAGCGCGCCGTGCCACCATCGAGGTATGGCCGACGACGACATGCAGTCCGAGCGCGAGTTCAACCGACAGAACATCGAGGAGTTCCGCAACAACGGTGGCAAGGTGGGCGGCCAGTTCGAGGGCTTTCCGCTCATCATCATGACCTCGACCGGCGCCAAGTCCGGCACCGAGCGGGAAAGCCTGATCGCCTACTTCGACATCGACGACAAGCTCTACGTCGTCGGCTCCGCCGCCGGCCGCGACGCCAGCCCGGGTTGGGTGTTCAACCTGCGCGCGAACCCCGCCGTCACCGTCGAGATCGGCGACAACCCGCGCAGGCCTTACACCGCCCACGAGCTGGCGCGGGACGAGCGCGACCGTGTCTTCGAGATCGTCAAGGAGCGCGCGCCGGGCTTCGCCGAGTACGAGAAGCGCACCGACCGCGTCATCCCGATCTTCGAACTCGCACCCGTCGCCTAGCGGCCGCCCGCCCTACGTTGACTTTGCTTCCAGAGCGCCCGCCACTCGCACTTCGGCGCCCTCAGTGCAAAGTCAACGCACCGGGGCGCTAACTGACGCCGATGAACGGACTGATCGCGTCGCGTGCGAACTGGAAGACATTGGCCTGCGGGCTGCCGTCCGGGTAGCTCACCGTGGCGAGCACGTTGCCGCCGGCGTCGATGAAGTTCGTGTCCGCACGATCCTGATGCGTCGACGACGTCACCAAGATGATCCCCGTCGCTCCGGCGTTCTTGGCCAAGGGCACGGAGAACCGGGCGTTCTGCACCGTGCTGTTCGCCCGGTCCTCGACGATGATCCGGTTCGGCGGCAGTCCGAGCGTCGTCAGCATCTGCCGCATCTGCGCGGCTTCGGTCACGCCGTTGCGCGGATTGCCGCCCGTGACGATCACCGGCGACTGCGGAAAGAACTGCGCCACCGTCAAACCCGTCAACACCCGGCGCCGCAGGATCGTGCGCATCGACCCGTCCGGGTTCAGCCCGTATCCGAGGATGACGATCGCCGGCTTCCTGAAGTCCTTCGTCGCCGCTGCCGGCTGGGCCTGCGCGACGGGCGCCGACACGTCACCCATCACCGCGGCAGCCGCCAGTGCGACCGCCCCCAAGGCGGCCTTCCACCCGTTCCGCACCCGACCTCCCCGACACGCCGACTCAATGATCTTGATCAGTTACTGATGTTGTGATCGTGTCTCGAGGGGCTGCTGTTACACAGGAATGAGACCGGCGCCACAATCGTTGGCACCGGCATGGCGAAGATGACGAGCGACGAACGCGAGACCTACCTGTCCGAACTGCACGTGGGAGTGATCGGCGTCGAGCGGCCCGACCGCGCTCCATTGGTCGTTCCGATCTGGTACTGGTACGAGCCGGGCGGCGAAGTCGTGCTCTGGACCGAGGCGGACTCCATCAAGCTCAAGCTCATTCGTGACGCCGGCCGGTTCGCCATCACCGCGCAGGACGAGCAGCCGCCCTACCGTTACGTCACCGCCGAGGGCGACGTCACCGGCATCGAGCCCGCCACCGACGAGGCCGTCCGCAAGATCGCCATCCGCTACCTCGGCGACGAGGAGGGCAACCAGTTCACCGACCAGAACCTCACCGACACATCGGTACTGATCCGGATGCGGCCGACGCGCTGGCTCAGCACGGACTACACCAAGGAGGGGTGAGCGTCAGCCCTGCCTGATGACGTTCGAGTCGGTGACGTGGCCGATCTCCGGCGACCCCGACTTATAGATGATCGTGTTGTCGAAGCCCGACGCGCTGATCTGAGCCGACGAGTCGACCGTGATCTCGTTGTTGACGCCCGACGCGGACACCACCGCGCACTCGCCCGTGATCGTCACGACGTTCGCCACGCCGCTGATGTTGACGATGCCGTCGTCGCAGTTGACCGTCGTGACGGTCTGAATGCCGGACACGTTCACCGACTCGCCCGGCCCCGCCTCGAGCGTCTCGCTGGTTCCCGGCAACCCCGGTAGCCCGCTCGGTATGCCGGGGATCCCGCTCGGCAGCACTGGCATCGACGGGATCTGCGGCACCTGCGGCTCGTCGAGCAGCCCGCCGCCACCGGCCACCGTCGGGTTGCCGGACATCGGGCCGTCGGCGGGTCGCATCGCGAAGTAGATGAGCGCGCCGGCGCCGGCGATCAGCAGCATCACCACGACCGCCGCGAAGACGGCCCACCCTGCCTTCGAACTCGAATGCGACACCGTCGGCGCCATCGAATACGGCGTCGGGTAGCCGGGCGGCGGAGGCGGGGGTGGGTAGTGCTGCTGGGTGGTGTACGGCTGGGTGGTGTACGGCTGGGTCGTGTACGGGTCGGTTGGGTACGGCGTCGAGTACGACTGTGTGCCCAGTTCGGAGTTCTGCGCGCGGTCGGCCAACGGACGCTCGAGGTCCCGAATCCGGGCTTCCGGGTCGTCGTTCGGGTCCATAACCGCAGATGTTCCCACATCTAGATCAACGGCGGGGCTGAAGCGCTTGGCGGACTGTTCATTCCGGCGGCAACATCGTTAGATGATCTAGTTGTGATCCGGATCACGAACACGTTTAATTGTGTTCGCCACCACAACGGAAAGGCCGCTGATGGACGCCCTGAACCACGGGTCACTCTCCTCGCGCTCAGTTGCTGCGCATGACCGTGCCCCGCTGGATCCGCGCTGGGTGTTCGGCTTCGTTCTGGCGATCATCGGCGTCGTCGCTGCGATCTCCGGCGTTGTGGTCGCCGTCATGATGGGCCAGACCACCGTCGCCATCATCATCGGCATCGTCGCCGGCGCGTTCTTCGCCCGCATCGCTGTTTAGCCACGTTCGCCTGCGCGGCGGGCGACTCTGCGTAGCATCGGCGCGGTGGACACCGCGCACCTGCACATCGACAAGCAGACACCCGAGGCCTACAAGGCGCTGATCGGTGTCGCGACCAGCGTGACCTCCGTAGCCAAGGACGCCGGCATGTCGCGTGGCCTCATCGAACTCATCAACGTGCGGGTGTCGCAGATCAACGGCTGCCCGTCGTGCCTCGAGGTGCACGTCCGCCGCGCGAGCGGCGCCGGCGTGAGCGTCAAACAACTTGCGACACTGTCGGTCTGGCGTGACACCGAGCTGTTCGACGACCGCGAGCGGGCCGCGCTCCGCCTCGCCGAGATCACCACCACACTGCCGGACCACGACACCGCCGAGCGCGAATACGCCCGCGCGCGCGAGGTTCTCGACGACGACGAACTCTCCGCCGTCATCTGGGTCGCCACCGCCATGAACGCGTTCAACCGGGTGTCGATCCTCAGCCGTCACCCCGTCAAGCCCGACTAGGGCGCGCCGACCGGCCGGCGCCCGGGAGGAATACCGGACGGCTCCTGTCGTTGCAGATATCAGCGACGACACGGCCAGTCGTCGGCTGCGCGACCCGCAGACGCGAAAGGACGGTCCCGGTGACCCCGCTGACGGCAATGGAGCTAGGCGTGTGGACGGACTTCCGGCCGGAACCCGGCGACCGGGAAGGCCGGCGACGATACGGCGAGGCGGTCGCCGAAGCTCGGCTCGCTGATCAGCTGGGCTTCAGTTCGTTCGCCACCACTGAACAGCACGGCGTCGACGACGGCTATCTGCCCGCACAACTGCCGGTGCTCGCCGCACTCGGCGTGGCGACCGAGCGGATCCGGTTGATGACGAATGCGCTGCTACTCCCCCTACATCCGTGGCGCCACGTCGTCGAGCAGTCGATCGTCGCCGATCTGCTCAGCGGTGGACGCCTGTCGCTCGGGGTGGCCGCCGGTGGCTACTCGCGCGAGTTCGACCTGTTCGGCGTGGACTTCGGCAGCCGTGGCGACATGATGGAGCGCGGGCTGCGATTCCTGCGTCAGGGGTTCGCCGAGGGGACGCTGCCCGACGGGCCGGGCGGGGCCGACGTGCCCGTGTTGCCGCGGCCGGTGCAGGAGCGGATTCCGGTGTACCTGGGCGGCGGCGCGCGGCGGGTCTTCGACCGGGCCGCACGGTTGGCCGACGGCGTCATCCCGGTGGACTTCTTCGACCCCGATCACGCATTCGCGGAGCTGTGGTCGGACCGGTTGGCGCCGGCGATGCAGCAGCACGGCCGCACCCTCGGCGACTTCCGATTCACGATCAATGTGCCGCTTTGGGCGTCCGAGGATCCCGAGCGTGACTGGGAGACGTTCTACCGCAGCGCGATCGAGTATCAGTACCGCCAGTACGAGAACTGGGCGGGCGACCCGTCGAAAGTCGGTGTCAAAGCAGACTCGGAAACGCCGTGGCGCCGGGAGTCGATGCTCGTCGACACCCCCGAGAACATTGCACGCCGCCTCCGCGAGATACGCGCCTCGGCTCCCTTCCATGAGGTGGTGTTCTGGTACCGGATACCGCGCATTGGGCACGACCGCGCCATGCGACACCTGGAGTTGGTGGCGCGGGAGGTGCTGCCCCGGATTCGCGAGGCGGAACTCAGCCCGGCGCCCCCACCACGAAGCTGATCGTCGTCGCCGTGCTGCCGCCGAAGTTCAACGTGCCGAACGTTCGGGCGCCCTCGACCTGATATTCGCCGGCCGTCCCGCTCACCTGCCTGGCGGCGTCCACCAGCATCCGCACTCCCGTCGCGCCGACCGGATGGCCGCCACCGATCAGGCCGCCCCCCGGATTGATCGGCAACCGCCCGCCGAGCGCGATGTCGCCGTTCTCGATCGCCTTCCACGACTCGCCCGGGCCCGTCAGCCCGATGTGGTCGATCGCCATGTACTCACTCGGCGTGAAGCAGTCGTGCACCTCGAAGCCGTCGACGTTGTCGAGACTCACCTGCGCCCGGCCGAACGCATCCTGCACCGTCGCGTGTACATGGGGCATCACATACGGCGACTCCGGATCCCGGCCCAGCTTCTGCGCCAGTCCCAACCCGACCGTGCGGTGACCCCAGCCCCTGATCCGCGCCAGTGGCCGTACCGCCGGGTTCGCCCGCAGATAGGTGTCGGTCACCAGCACCACGCCAGCGCCGCCGTCGGTCAACTGCGTGCAGTCCGATCGCCGTAGCCGTCCCTCCACCCGAGGATTCGCCTCGTCGTCGTCACCGTCCACCGTCAGGTCCGGTAGCGACCACGCCCGCGTCTGTGCATTCGGATTGCGCTTGGCGGCAGCGAAGTTCGTCGAAGCGATCGCATGAAGGTGTGCATGGTCGAGGCCCCACCGCCGGTCGTACTCGTCGGCCACCCGCGAGAACACGTACGCCCACATGTTGTCCGCGTCGACCTTCTCGTGCCCCGTCCACGCCGCCGCCCCCAGGAACTCCGCGCCGACCCGGCCGGGCACCGTCTTCTCCAGCTCCAACCCCACGACGAGCGCCACCTCGTGAAAGCCTGCCCGCAACTCCGCGACCGCGCCGAGCACCGCCGCGCTGCCCGACGCGCACGCCGCCTCGTGCCGCGACGCAGGCACACCCCACAACTCGTCGTTCACCGTCGCCGGCATCGCCCCGAGATGCCCCTGCGCGCTGAACATCTCGCCGAAGGCGTTGCCGACGTGCACCGTCCCGGCGTCGCGACCACTCAGGCCCGACGATGCCAGCGTCCCGTCGACCACCTCCCGTGCGAGGTCGGCGTAGTCCCGGCCCTCGCGCGTGAGGTTGCGGGCGAAATCGCTCTGGTACGCCCCGGCGATCCAGATGTCCTCAGCCATGCCCCTATGGTTCAGTTGACAGAGTGACTCTGTCAACCATAGTTTGAACTCATGCGGGTCGAACTGCTCAACACCCACGCGTCGACGCTGCCCGCGGATGACGCCCACCGCTACCGCACCGGGCCGTGGCGCCCTCAGCTCAACGAGTGGCGCGCCGACGACCTCGACGTCGTCCAGGGCGAGATCCCCGAAGATCTCGACGGTGTCTACCTGCGCAACACCGAGAACCCGCTGCACCCGCCGATCGAGAACTACCACCCCTTCGACGGCGACGGCATGATCCACCTCGTCGAGTTCCACAACGGAACTGCCAACTACCGCAACAGGTTCGTCCGTACCGACGGCTTCCTCGCCGAACAGGACGCCGGCGAATCGCTGTGGGCCGGCTTCCTCGAGATGCCGGGATCGGCCAAGCGGGACGACGGCTGGGGCGCCCGCACCCGGATGAAGGATGCCTCGAGCACCGACATCGTGGTGCACCGCGGCATGGCGCTGTCGAGCTTCTACATGTGCGGCGACCTCTACCGCGTCGACCCGTTCACCGCCGACACCGCGGGCAAGGAGGACTGGGTCCCCGAGTGGGGCGTCTCGGCGCACCCGAAGGTCGACCCCGTCACCGGCGAACTGCTGTTCTTCAGCTACAGCAAGGAGGAGCCGTACCTGCGCTACGGCGCCGTCGACAAGGACGGCAACCTGCTGCACACCACCGACGTCCCGCTGCCCGGCCCGCGCATGCCGCACGACATGGCCTACACCGAGAACTACGTGATCCTCAACGACTTCCCGCTGTTCTGGTCGCCCGAACTGCTCAAGCACGACGTGCACGCCCCGGCATGGCACCCCGACCTGCCGTCGCGGTTCGCCGTCGTCCCGCGCCGCGGCGACCAGTCGAAGGTCATGTGGTTCGAGACCGACCCCACCTACGTGCTGCACTTCACCAACGCCTACGAGGACGGCGACGAGATCGTCCTCGACGGCTTCTTCCAGGGCAACCCGTCGCCGTCCACCAAGGGTGCGAAGTCACTGGAGGACGCCGCCTACCGATACCTCGCGCTCGACGCCTTCGAGTCCCAGCTGCACCGGTGGCGGTTCAACCTGACGACCGGCACGGCCACCGAGGAGCGCCTCGGTGACCACCTCACCGAATTCGGGATGATCAACGGCGACTACCAGACCCGCGACTACCGCTACGTCTACGCCGCCACCGGCAAGCCCGGCTGGTTCCTCTTCGACGGCCTGGTCAAACACGACCTGCGGGCCGGCACCGAGGAGCGGATCACGTTCGGCGACGGCGTGTTCGGCAGCGAGACCGCGATGGCGCCGCGGGTCGGCTCCACCGGCGAGGACGACGGCTACCTGGTCACCCTCACCATGGACATGAACGACGACGCCTCCTACTGCGTGGTCTACGACGCCGCCCGCATCGGCGACGGCCCGGTCTGCAAGCTGCGGCTGCCCGAACGCGTCTGCAGCGGCACGCACTCCACCTGGGTGGCCGGCGCCGAGCTGCGGCAGTGGCACACCATGCGATGAGCTCGCCCTTCGAGCTGCAGGCCGGCGACACCAACGCCATCGGACGGGCACTCGCCCTGCTCGGCGACGAGTGGACCCTGCTGCTGGTACGCGAATCACTGCTAGGTGCAACTCGATTCAGCGACTTCGCGGTACTGCCGATCTCCAACGCCGTGCTCACGGGCCGGCTGCAGGCCATGGTCCGCGACGGGCTGCTGCAGCGCGAGATCTACCAGCAGCAGCCGCTGCGCGCGGGATACGTCGCCACGCCGGAGGGCCGCGCGCTGTGGCCGATGCTCGTCGCCATCTGGCAGTGGGAACGCACATGGTCCGACCACCGCACCGACGCGCTGCCCGACATGCACCACCGCGACTGCGGCCACGATTTCTCACCTGTCCTGCACTGTGCGCACTGCGGTGAGACCGTCGAGTCGCAGGACATCACCGGGCAGTGGGGGCCGAGCGGCGGCTGGCAGCGCTCGGTGCCGCGGGCGGCCACCCGGCGGCGCACAGGCAGCGACCCCGCCGGCCTGTTCCCCGACACGATGGCCATCGTCGGCAACCGGTGGTCCTCGGCGGTGATCGGCGCCGCGTTCCTCGGCACCCGACGGTTCAGCGACTTCCAGAACCGACTCGAGGCGCCCGGTGCGCTGATCGCCGACCGGCTGCGGGCGTTCTGCGACATCGGCGTGCTGCAGGCCGCCGCGCATCCGAAGCGCGCCGACTGGTCGGAGTACCACCTGACGCCGAAGGGGCGGGCGTTCTTCCCCGTCGTCGCGACGGCGATCCACTGGGCGCAGGCCCACTACTCCTCACCCGAGGGTCCGGCGCTGCTGATGACCCACGACGGCCACGACTTCACACCGCAGCTCGCGTGCGACCAGTGCTCGGCGGTGCTGACGGGCGACGGCATCGAGGTGCATCCGGTCGACGGTGACGCCGTCGACCTCGGCTCCGCCTGAGGACGGGCTTCGGGGGAGGCAGGTTCAGATGGGATCGAAGGCGCCGACCCGCCAAACCCCGTCGATGCGTTGCAGTCCCACGCGTACAGCACTCGCCGCCTTCTTCGGCGGCTCGGTGCCTGCAGTCGTCGTCTGATTGACGTAGACGAGCACAGACGCGGCCGAGTCGCCGAGGGCGACGACGCCACCTCGCACGACAGTGGCGGTGGTGGTCACCTGCTTCTGCCGGGCGGCCGGAATGACGGTCCTATTCATGAAATCGACGTAATAGTCCAGAAATTCACCGGTGAGCAGCGTCTCGGCGGTCGACGCATTCTGTTCGACGGTTTCCGGCGTGTAACTCAGGATCTTGACGGTGGCGTTCGTCGCGGCCTCGACGACTTCCTGGCGCGCCGCCACGTGGTCTGCCGGTGACGTCACGGCGCGGTTCTTGACCGTCATCTGCCAGCCACCGAGCAAGACCGCAGAAATCGTCCCTGCGAGCAGAACGCTGACGAGTGTCCACCACAGTGGTCCGGGTCTGGTCGAGGGCGTCACGAAACGAACTCGACTCGTGAGATCTTGAATTCTTCAGCCTGCTTCACCACCGTCATGTCGAGCCGCCAACCTCGCGGCTCCTGATCCTGCCCCGCATTGTTCGTGACCGTCGAGTTGGCAGCCACCAGAACCGTGGCTTCCGGGGGCTCGAAGGAGTCGAGTGCGGCTTCGGAAACGGTCGCCTTGGTGGTGACGCCGGCCTCGCGGGCAGTCTGCGTGAACTCGCCCCGCCGTTGGAGGAAGTCGTCCCGGAACTGGCCGGTGGACCCGTCGATGATGCGTTGAACGTCGTCGTCTGCCGTCGTCGCGGTCAGACTCATGAGGTCGACGGTGAAGGACTTCGCCGCCTCGACGTATGGCTGCCATTCTGGCTCGCCTGCGCTGGGGCTCTCCCGGGTGAACTGCAGGCCGGCGAATGCTGCCGCACCCGCCAACAGGATGGCCAGAAGCAGGGGGACGGCCACTCGTGCTCGTTGTGGACGCCGCGTCGGCGGTTGACCGTTGGCCTGGGGGTAACTTGTCCATCCGGCCTGCGCCAGCTCAGTCGGTGCAGTCGAGAATGACTGGGGGTAGGGCCATGCCGTGGTGGGGGTCGCCTGCGTCGAGGCGGCGGGATCGATCGGCCGCGCCGCCGCCGATTCCGGCGGGTCGTAGGGGAGCGCCGCGGTGAACGCCCTGGCGAAGTCGGAACATGTCGGGAACCGGTCGGCGGGTTGCTTGGCCAACGCTCTTCCCAGAACGGCATCGAGAGCGGCGAGGTGAGGGTGTGTTGTCCCTAGGGTCGGTGGCGGCGCGCTCAGGTGCCGACTGATGACGGCGGCCTGGTTCGCCCCGGGAAACAGGCGGGCACCGGTGAGGAGCTCGTACGCCGAGGCTGCCAGCGCGTACTGATCTGCCCGGCCGTCGACGTTCTCGCCCATCAGCTGCTCCGGGGCAGCGTAGGCCACTGTGCCCACGGTCATGTTGGTGTCCGTCAAACCGCTGATCTCGTGCAGCGGCCGGGCAATGCCGAAATCGGCGAGCAGGATGCGACGCTCACCGATGTCGTCCAATTGGGACACCATGATGTTGGCTGGTTTGACGTCCCGATGCAGCATCCCTCGTTTGTGCGCATAGTCCAGTGCGCTCGCGATAGCTGACACGATCGCGTCCACCGCCGGTGCCGGCAAGCCATGCGGATAGCGCTCGGTCAGCAGGCGAGCCGCATCGGTGCCATCGACGAAGTCCATGGTGATCCACAGCTGACCGTCGAATTCACCGCGATCGTGAATACCGACGATGTGCGGATGCCAAAGGCTCGCAGCCAGATCCGCCTCGCGGTTGAACCGCTCGCGGAAGGTCGAATCCGCCAAGAGTCCGGCGGGCAGCACCTTCATCGCATCTCGGCTGGGCAACCGCGGGTGGTCCACGAGGTAGACCACACCCATGCCACCGGCGCCGAGCGCACTGACGACCTTGTACCCGGCGAACACGTCCCCCGCGGACATCCCCATCACGGAATAGTAGCCAGAAGCGCAGAGTGTCCATCAGAGACTGTGCTCACCAACAAAGTGCTCCAGCCCGGGATGAATCCGCGGGCGGCCATCCGTTCTGGCGGTCGAGAAGGACGCCACAGCGGAAGGAACGCCATCATGAAGATCGTCGTCATCGGAGGAACCGGCCTCATCGGCCGCAAGGTCGTGCAGGACCTGACCGAACACGGCCACGACGCCATCTCCGCATCGCCGAGCAGCGGCGTGAACACCGTGACCGGAGAGGGCCTCGCCGACGTCTTCACCGGCGCCGACGTCGTCGTCGACGTCTCCAACTCACCGACCCTCGACGACGCGGCGATGGACTTCTTCACCGCCGCGACCACCAACGTGCTCGCCGCCGAGGCCGCGGCCGGCGTCAAGCACCACGTGGCGCTCTCGGTGGTGGGCACCGACCGGCTGGCCCCGCAGAGCGGCTACTTCAAGGCCAAGCTCGCCCAGGAGAAGCTCATCGCCTCCGGCGCAACGCCTTACACGATCGTGCATGCCACCCAGTTCTTCGAGTTCGTCGGCACCATCGCCGACTCGGCCACCGAGGGTGACACGGTCCGGCTGCCGAACGCTAAGTGGCAGCCGATGGCGTCGGCCGATGTCGCCGAGGCCGTCGCGATCGCCGCCGTGGGTGAGCCGCAGAACCGCATCGTCGAGATCGGCGGCCCGGAGCGCTTCGGCCTCGACGAGCTCGTCCGCACCGCGCTGGCCGCCAAGGGTGACCCGCGCACGGTCGTCACCGACCCGGCGGCACGCTACTGGGGTGTCGACATCGACGACGACACCCTGGTGCCCGGCGACGGCGCGACCCTGTTCGACACCCGCTTCGCCGACTGGGTCCGCGAGACGGTCGCCTCCCGGTAGCCGTCAGTCGGCGACGTCGAACGCCGCGATCACCTTGGTCGGGGTGATCCGGACGACGAGCTCACCGGGGACGCCGTTGCGGGCTCCGTACTGCGGACCGAGTTCCTCGCCCATGTAGCGCGTCGCGATCCGCGTCGCGATGTCGAGGATGTCGGGATCGTCGTCGGTGAGCGCCGCGATCCCCTGGACCTGGACGAAGGAGAACGGCGGCCGCTCGTCGTCGACGACCAGCACCACCCGCGGATCTCGTTGCAGCGCACGGCCCTTCGCGGTGTTCTTCCCGGTGTTGATCACCAGCTGCCCGCCTTCGACGAGGAACCAGACGGGTGCGATCAGGGGCCTGCCGTCGGCCGCGACATAGCCGAGCTTGCCGGTGCGGGTGCCCTCTGACAGGAACGCAACGACCTCGTCGCTCAACGAATCGGATGCCATCTTGCCATGATGCCCGAGATCTGCGAGTCACGTCAGCCCCGCGCAGGGGGCTGACGCCGACCTGGGATAGGCGTACGGTTATCCGCGAAACGAAACCAGCGATGGCGCGGATGGCAAACACAGGTCGGGGTCAGGGACTGCGCGGGCGTGGCGACGAATGTGAGCAGCTTCGTCGCCTGCTGTCGAGCGCGCGGTCGGGCAGCGGTCAGGTGTTGGTGCTGCGTGGCGAGGCCGGTGGCGGCAAGACCGCACTGCTGGAGTACCTGATCGCTCAGGCCCGCGGCTTCAGCGTCACGCATGTCGCGGGCGTGGAGTCCGACATGGAACTCGCGTTCGCCGGCCTCCAGCAACTCTGCTCCCCGTTGATGACGCACGTCGACGGGCTGCCCGAACCCCAGCGTGACGCGCTCGCCGTGGCGTTCGGCCGCGGTGTCGGGCCGGTCCCCGACCGCTTCCTCGTCGGCCTCGCGGTGCTGAGCCTGCTGGCGGCGGCCGCCGAACAGCAACCGCTGCTGTGCGTCATCGACGACGCGCAGTGGCTCGACCAGGTGTCGACACAGGTGCTCGGATTCGTCGCACGACGGCTGCTCGCCGAGCCGGTGGCCCTGGTGTTCGCTGCACGAGACCACGGCGCCGAGGTGCTGCACGGACTACCCGAACTCGAGGTCGGCGGCCTCTCTGACAGCGACGCCCGCGAACTGCTCGACAGTGTGGTCCTCGGGCGCATCGACGAGCGGGTGCGCGACCGCATCATCGCCGAGACCCGGGGCATCCCGCTGGCCGTGCTCGAGGTGCCGCGTAACGTCTCCGTGGCCGAACTCATCGGTGGCTTCGAGACATCGACCACGCGCCCGTCCGCGGGTCACGTGGAGGAGAGCTTCGTTCGCCGCATCGCGTCGCTTCCTCGCGACACCCGACTGCTGGTGCTCGCCGCGGCCGCGGAACCGGTGGGCGACGCCGGTTTGCTCTTACGCGCCGCGGCCGCCCTGGACATTCCGGTCGACGCACTGGCGCCCGCCGAGGCGGCCGGGGTCATCGAGTTCGGTCCGCGCATCCGGTTCCACCATCCGCTGGTGCGGTCGGCCGCCTACCGCGCGGCGGACCTGGCCGACCGCAGGGCGGTACACCGCGCGCTGGCCGAAGTCACCGACCCGCAGCTGGACCCGGACCGGCGGGCGTGGCACGCGGCGAACGCCGCCCTGAGTCCCGACGACGAAGTCGCCGCGGAACTCGAGGCGTCCGCAGGCCGGGCGCAGAGCCGCGGCGGGATCGCCGCCGCGGCGACCTTCCTCGAGCGCGCCGTCGCCCTCAGTGCCGACCCGCGGCTGCGCGGTGCCAGGGCGCTCGTCGCCGCCAGGGCGAAGTGTGACGCGGCGGCTTACGAAGCGGCATACGAGTTGCTCGCGATCGCCGAACTCAGCCCGCTGAGCGAACTGCAGCGTGCCGAAATGGCCCGGCTGCGCGCCCAGATGGAGTTCACCCGCGGCCGTGGCGGCGAGCCCGGGGCGCCGCAGGTCTCGGCGGCGGCCGCTGACCTGATCGATGCTGCGCGGCGATTGCAGACGATCGACGACGAGTCGGCACGGGAGGCGCACCTCGAGGCTTTGGCGGCGGCGATGTACGCGTCGCAATGCGCGCCGCCGGGCGCACTGGTCGCGGCCGCCGAGTCGGCCCGGCATGCGATCGACAACGCGGCCGATCCACACCGCCCCACCGACCTCCTGCTCAGCGGCATGGCCGACCTGATCACCGGCGGCCTGACCGACGGGGCCGACCGACTGCGCACCGCACTCGAATCATGGTGCACCCATGCGCAGCGCAACGACGGCGAGGCGCTGCGGTGGTTGTCGCTGGCGTTCCCGATCGTCCAGGAATCCGCGACGGGCGAATTGTGGGACGACGAGATCATGCATCGCCTCGCGACGGCGATGGTCCGCAATGCGCGCGACGCCGGCGCGCTCGCCACGCTCCCGTCCGCACTCGCGTTCCGCGCCGGAGTGCACGTGCTGGCCGGTGAGTTCGACGACGCGGCAACCTTGTTGGAAGAAGCCGATGCCATCTCGGCCGCGACGAATCACAAACCGGTGAAATACCACCGGCTGCATCTGTCGGCGTGGCGTGGGAATCCCGACGAGACCGCGGCGCTGATCGACGTCGCCACCGACATGGCCTCCGCCAAGGGGGAGGGCCGGTTGCTCGGCCTCACCGGATACACCACGGCCATCCTCCACAACGGCCTCGGCCAGTACGAGGAGGCGTTCGCCGGCGCCCGCCGAACCTGCGCGAGCAACGATCTCGGCTTCTCCGGCTGGTGTCTGGTCGAGATGACCGAGGCCGCCGCGCACCTTGGCGAACGCGATGCCGCCGAGGATGCGGTGGCTCGGCTCGAGCGCCGCGCCGCCGACAGCGGCACCGACTGGGGCCTCGGCGCGCTGGCCGGCGCCCAGGCGCTGCTCGCCGACAACGAGGAAGCCGACGCGCTGTTCACCGAGGCCATCAAACGCCTCGAGCGCACGCGGGTGGTGACCCAGCTCGCGCGCACCCAGCTGCGGTACGGCGAATGGTTGCGCCGCAGCCACCACACAACCGAGGCGCGAAAGCACCTCGGCCGTGCGCACGAGACGTTCAGCCGGATGGGGGCGCAGGCGTTCGCGGAGCGCGCCCGCCGCGAACTGGTGGCCGCCGGAGAGAAGGTCCGCAGGCAACCGATGCGATCGGGCGATGAGCTCACGTCCCAGGAATCGCAGATCGCCCGCCTCGCCGCCGACGGTCTCACCAACCAGGAGATCGGCGCGCAGCTGTTCCTCAGCACCCACACCGTCGAATGGCACCTGCGCAAGGTGTTCGTCAAGCTCGGCATCAGCTCGCGCAGACAGCTGCGCACGTTGACGTGAGACTCGACCGGGGTGACGACCACGAACTTTCCGGGGTCCCCATGACCGCCGCTGCGACCACGCTTGACCCATGGACGTCTACGAGGCAGTGACCACCCGCCGCGCGGTCCGCGGATTCACCGACCGCCCGGTGCCGAGAGAGACCCTGGAGAAGGTGTTGTCGGCGGCGGCGTGGGCCCCGTCGGGATCGAACATCCAGCCGTGGCACATCTACGTGCTGACGGGTGACCCGCTGGCCCGGCTCAAGAAGATCGCGGTGGAGCGGGTCGCCGCAGGAGACCCGTGGGACGAGCGCGAATACGTCATGTACCCGCCCGACATGAGGTCCCCTTATGCCGACCGGCGCGCGGCGTTCGGCAAGGAGCGCTACGCCGCGCTGGGCATCGAGCGCGACGACTGGGAGGCCCGCATCCGCGCCGCGATCGGTAACTGGGACTGCTTCGGCGCCCCGGCTGCGCTGTTCTGCTACATCGACCGCGGCCTCGGGGTGGCCCAGTGGTCGGACCTCGGCATGTACCTGCAGAGCGTGATGCTGCTGCTGCGCGCCGAGGGGCTGCCCGCAGATGGCGTGGTCGCAGGTGCGTGAGACGGTCGCCGACGCCACCTCACCGCCCGAGCACCTGATGCTGTTCTGCGGTATGTCGATCGGCTACGAGGACATCACCAAGGCGCTTCCCCGCACCGGCCGCGCGCCGCTCGCCGAGACCGTCACCTTCATCACCGACTGACGGCCGACCGGATCCTGCCGGTAGGGTCGTCGCCACGGTGGAGGCGATGGCAGGCAGAGGCCGAGGACAACGGTTGCGCGGACGCTCCGGCGAATCGGAGGCGCTGCGCGCACTGCTCGCGTCGGCCCGGTCCGGCAGCGGCCAGGCCCTGGTGCTGCGCGGCGAGGCCGGCGTGGGCAAGACGGCCCTGCTCGAACAGCTCGCCGAGGGCGCCGCCGGATTCCACATCGCCCGCGTCGGCGGCGTGGAATCCGACATGGAACTCGCCTTCGCAGGCCTTCAGCAACTGTGCGCGCCGCTGCTCGGGCAGCTCGACTCGCTGCCCGAACCTCAGCGCGAGGCACTCAACGTCGCCTTCGGCCGCGGTGCGGGCCCGACCCCCGACCGGTTCCTCGTCGGGCTCGCGGTGTTGAGCCTGATGGCCGCCGCCGCCGAGGACCAGCCCCTGCTGTGCATCGTCGACGACGCCCAGTGGCTCGACGAGGTGTCGGTGCAGACGCTGGCGTTCGTCGCCCGCCGGCTGCTCGCCGAGCCGGTCGCCATCGTGTGCGCGGCGCGCGACGAGGGCGCCGAGGCGCTGGCCGGCCTGCCCGCGCTGGCGGTCGGCGGCCTGTCCGACAGCGACGCCCGCGAGCTGCTCGACTCCGTGATGGTGGGCCGCATCGACCCGCGGGTGCGCGACCGCGTGGTCGCCGAGACCCGGGGCAACCCGCTGGCCCTGCTGGAGATGCCGCGCAACAACCCGGCGTCCGAACTCGGCGGCGGCTACTTCGCCGTCGGCGCCGGCCGGTCGGCGGGCCAGATCGAAGAGGGCTTCATCCGCCGCATCGAGGCGCTGCCGCCCGACACCCGCAGGCTGCTGCTGCTCGCGGCCGCCGAACCCGTCGGCGACGCCGCCGTGTTCCTCGGTGCCGCAAACCAACTCGGGATACCGATCGGCGCGCTCGGCCCCGCCGAGGCCGAAGAGCTGATCGAGTTCGCCGGCCGCATCCGGTTCCGCCACCCTCTGGTGCGCTCGGCCGTCTACCGTGCGGCCGACCTCTCCGAACGCCGCGCCGTGCATCAGGCGCTGGCCGACGCCACCGACCCGGCGCTCGACCCCGACCGCCGGGCCTGGCACGCCGCCACCGCGGCCACCGGACCCGACGACGCCGTCGCCGCCGAACTCGAAGCCTCGGCCGATCGTGCCCAGAGCCGCGGCGGCATCGCGGCCGCGGCGAAGTTCCTCGAGCGCGCCGCCGCGCTGACCGCGGACCCCGCGCACCGCAGCGCCAGAGCGCTGGCCGCCGCCCGCGCCAAACGCGACGCCGCGGCGCCGGCCGCCGCACATGAACTGCTGTCCATCGCCGAAGTCGGACCACTGACCGATCTGCAGCAAGCCCAGGTCACCCGGCTGCGCGCGCAGATGGAGTTCGTCCGCGCCCGCGGCGGCGACACCCGCGCCAAGCGGCTCGCCGACACCGCGCCCGCGCTGCTCGACGCCGCCAAGCAGCTGATGGGTGTCGACGACTTCTCCTCGCGTGAAAGCTATCTCGAGGCCATCGCCGCGATCATCTTCGCCGGGCGACTCGGTGACCCCGGTGCGCTCACCGATGCCGCCGCGGCCGCCCGCACCGCGATCGGTGACGCCGAGGACTTCCCGCGAGCAGTCGACTACCTCCTGCGGGGGTGGGCGATCCGCATCACCGACGGTGTGCGGGCGGGCAGCCCGGCGCTGCGGGCGGGGCTGGACCACATGCGCGCCCAGGCCCGGTCCAACGACGTGCACGTGCTGCGCTGGCTGGTGCCCGCGTTTCCCGTGCTGCAGGAGTCCGCGGCACTCGAACTGTGGGACGAGGCGCTGCTCGACGAACTGTCCACCGCCGCGGTGCGTCGCGCGCGCGAGGCCGGTGCGCTGGCCGGGCTGCCGCAGACGCTCGGATACCGGGCCGGCTTCCATCTGCTGACCGGCGAATTCAACACGGCCGCAACGCTCATCGAAGAGGCGCAGTCGATCATCAGGTCGACCGGCTACTACTCGCCGATCACGCACCAGTCCATGCTGCTCGCCGCGTCGCGGGGGGTGGCGGCCGATGCCGTCGAGATGTTCGAGGCCACCACCGCCGAAGCCGGTGCCCGCGGCGAAGGCCGGCTGCTCGGCGTCGTCGGCCACGCCGCCGCCGTGCTGTACAACGGGCTGGGCCGCTACGAGGAGGCGTACGTCGCCGTCAGCGACGCGGCCGCGCGCGAGGACCTCGGAATCCACGGTTGGGCGCTGTTCGAACTGGTCGAGGCGGCCGTGCACACCGGTGAGCGGGCGGCCGCGGTCAGGGCGCTGGCCGCACTGCAGGAGCGCACCCTTGCCGCGGGGACCGACTGGGGTCTCGGGGTGCTGGCCAGCACGCGGGCCCTGTTGCACGACTCCGCGGACGAGCACACCGTCGACGCCCTGCACACCGAAGCCGTCGAGCGGCTCACACGCACGAAGGTCGTCGTCCACGTGGCGCGGGCCCAGCTGCGCTACGGGGAATGGTTGCGCCGCATCAACCGTCGCATCGACGCGCGCAGACAGCTCAACGCCGCGCACGACCTGTTCAGCCGGATGGGCGCCCAGGCGTTCGCCGAGCGGTCCCGCCGCGAACTCCTGGCCACCGGTGAAAAGGTGCGCAAACAGCCGATGGCCTCCGGTGACCGGCTGACCGCGCAGGAGGCGCAGATCGCCAAGCTGGCCGGTGAGGGCCTGACCAACCAGGAGATCGGCGCGCAGCTGTTCATCAGCACCCACACCGTCGAGTGGCACCTGCGCAAGGTGTTCGTCAAGCTCGGCGTCACCTCGCGCCGGCAGCTGCGCACGGTCTCGTGGGCCGTCTGACCCCTGGCCCCGGGGTGTCCACCACGGACCACTGACTACGGACCACGGGTTTCCAAGGGTCCCCCCGGGCCCCCCAGCCGCGAGTCTGAGTAGGACATCGACATCCCACTCACTCGGAGGTTCACCGTGAAGGTCGTAGCAACCGGCACCACCGCGACGGCCCGGCCCGACGCCGAGCTCGCCGCCCACTTCGCCCGCGGCGTCGAGCCGCTTCTCGACGTCCTGCTGCGCGGCGCACGGAGGTTGACGCGCAACGACGCCGACGCCGAGGACCTGCTGCAGGACACCCTGCTGCACGGCTTCGCGGGATTCCACAACTTCCGGCCCGGTACCAACCTGCGGGCGTGGCTGTTCCGGATCCAGTACAACCGCTGGGTGAGCACGTACCGCAGCAAGCAGTCGCGGGTCACCGAGACCGCGTTCGACGAGATCCACGACTGGGACCTGGCCGCCAGCGCGTCCCACGAATCGGCCGGCCTGTGGTCGGCCGAGGACGAGGTGCTGAACCGCCTGCCGGACAACGACATCAGGGCCGCTCTGCAGAGCCTGCCGGAGGGCTTCCGCGCCGCGGTCTACTACGCCGACATCGAGGGTTACACCTACGCCGAGACCGCCGCGCTGATGGACGTCCCGATCGGGACCGTCATGTCGCGGATCTACCGGGGCCGCGAGCGGTTGCGTGTCGCACTGGCCCACCGCGCCAAGCGCGTCGACGCCGCAGCCGACCACCAAGCCGCCTGAGGAAACGAGGAGACCGATGCCGCAGAACAAGGACTACGACGACGCCTGGCACACCGCCCTGACGGTGCTGCAGGAGGTGCAGCCGCCGGTCATTCCGGCCGGCGCCCATGCGATGACGGTGCACATCGAATATCCGCCGGCCAACCGCGGCACCCCGCCGCACCGGCACCCCGGCGGCCCCGCCTTCGGGTACGTGCTGGAGGGCGAGATGCTCTTCGAGTTGGAGGGCGAGGCGCCCCGTGTCGTGCGGGCGGGCGAGGCCTTCTGGGAGCCCGGCGGTGACGTCATCCACTACCAGGACGGCAACAACCGCGACGACGTGAAAGTCCAGTTCACTGTCACCATGCTGTGCGTGCCCGGGCAGCCGATGCTCGAGATGGTGGGCGAGGAGGAACTGGCGCGGCGCCGGCATCTGCGCGTGGCGCCCACGCCGGGACAGCGCTAACCACCGAACGCCACAGGCACCGTGCCGGGCCCGGTGACTCCCGCCATCGTCGGCCACGGCGCCGGCCCCGTCCGACGCAGATCGGGCATGCGCTGCGCCATCAAGGTCAGCGCCCGGGTGAGCTCGAGGCGGGCGAGGTGTGAGCCGAGGCAGTAGTGTGCACCGCTGCCGAAATTCAGAACGCCGACCGACTTCTCGCGCGTGATGTCGAAGCGCTCGGGATCGGGGAACGCCGCGGGGTCGCGATTCGCCGCCGCGACGTTCGCGAAGACGATCGTGCCCGCGGGAATCGACACCCCGCCAAACGCGACGGCTTCGGTCGTGATCCGCGGCGCGTTGAAGCCGATGGGCTGGTACCGCATCACCTCCTCGACCGCCGCAGGCACGAGTGCGGGGTGTTCGCCGAGCATCGCCCACTGGTCGGGATGGTCGCAGAACACCGAGACGGCGGCGGCGAGCTGGTTGCGGGTGGTGTCGATGCCCGCGCCGAGGAGCGCGACCGCGAGGGACAGCAGCTCCTCATGGCTGAGTTCTTCGCCGCCGTCCTCCGCGCGGATGAGGTCCGAGATCAGGTCGTCGGTCAGTGCCCGGCGCCGCCGGGCGATCATGTCGTCGAGGTAGGCGTCGAGCGCCTGCCATGCCCGGATGATGCGATCCGCGTTGGCGGCGAGGTCGAACGTGAAGATCATGCTGATGTCGGCCACCCAGCCGGAGAACAGCTGCCAGTCGCTGCGCGGTGCGCCCAGCAATGCGCAGATGACCGGGATCGGGAACTGTTCGGCGACGTCACTCACGATGTCGCACCGCCCCGCGGACACATGCGCGTCGACGAGGTCGGTGATGACGTCGACGACCAACGTCTCCAGCCGCGCGGTGGCGCGAGGCGTGAACGCCTTGGCCACCAGTCGGCGCAGCCGGAGATGCCGCTCGCCGTCGATCGCCAGGATCAACGACGTGATCCGTTGCCACAGCGGCCCTTCGGTGACCCCCTGCAACTCGGTCAGCGGACGATGGGCGACCGCGAACCGTGGGTCCCGCAGCACGGCCCGCACCAGTTCGTAGGTGAGCACTTCCGGCCCCAGCGCACCCATGGCGATCGGTGCGCGCAGGCGCGCTTCGGCGATCGCGCGATGGGCCTCCTGCGGGTCGTGGACGTGCAGGTAGTCCAGGACCGGAAGGTCGGCGTCGAAGACGCCGGTCCCAGCCGCGGTGTCAATGGTCCTCGAAATGGTCATGGTGATCCTCCCTGTGGTGTGACTCGAGAATCGCCGTGCGCCGGGAGCCGACCATCGGTCGAACCGCGTATCCGTGTGGGTGAGGGGGTCGTAGATGCGCCCCGCACGGGCGCGCGAGTACGCGGTTGTGCCGACGTTTTCTCCGCGCCGACGCGCCAGGCTGGCTAGCATGATCGACATTGCAACCCCGCTGAACTGGGGGGATCTGGGCGTGGGTGGACTGGTACCAACCGGGACGGTGACGCTGCTGCTTGCCGACGTCGAGGGATCGACCAGGCTGTGGCAGAGCCGGCCCGATGCGATGACGGCGGCGTTCGAGCGCCTCGACCGGGTGCTGGCGCGCGTGGTGGACGCGCATCGCGGGGTGCGGCCGGTCGAGCAGGGCGAGGGTGACAGCTTCGTGGTGGCGTTCGGCCGGGCCAGCGATGCGGTGGCCTGCGCGTTGGAGCTGCAGCGCGCGGAGCTCGATCCGATCCGGTTACGCATCGGGATCCACACCGGCGAGGTGCAGCTACGCGACGAGGCCAACTACATCGGCCCGACGATCAACCGCACCGCGCGCCTGCGCGACCTCGCCCACGGCGGGCAGACCGTGATGTCCAGCACCACGGCCGATCTCGTCGCCGACCGGCTACCCACCGACACGTGGCTGACCGACCTCGGCAGCCATCCCGTTCGCGATCTGCCGCGGCCCGAACACGTCACGCAGCTGTGCCACCCCGAGACGCGCAACGAGTTCCCGCCCCTGCGTACCGCGAAACCGGCTCGGGCCCACAATCTTCCGGCGCAACTCACGAACTTCGTGGGACGCCGCGCAGAAATGACGGAGTTGCGCCGCAGCCTCGGCGCGCATCGGCTGGTCACGCTGACCGGTGCCGGCGGGTCGGGCAAGACACGGCTCGCCGTGGAGGTTGCGGCCTCCGTCGTCCCCGACTTCGGGGACGGCGCACGGTACGTGGACCTCGCTCCGATCACCGATGCGGATGCGGTCGCGGCCACCGTCGCGCAGGCTCTCGAGCTCCCCGAACACCCGGGCCGGTCGCCCATGGACACGGTGCTGCGGTTCGTCGCCGACCGGCGGCTGCTCCTGGTCCTCGACAACTGCGAACACCTGCTGGACGGGTGCGCCGATTTGACCACCGCGCTGTTGAGCGGGTGCCCGGAGTTGACGATCCTGGCGACCAGCCGGGAGCCGATCGGCATCGCAGGCGAGGTCACGTGGCGCGTCCCGTCGCTCGGCTTGGACGACGAGGCCGTCGACCTGTTCTGCGACCGGGCTCAGCGGGCACGCCCGGACTTTCGTGTCGCCGGTGACGACGCCGCGACGGCACGGGAGATCTGCCGCAGGCTCGACGGCATGCCGTTGGCGATCGAGCTCGCCGCGGCCCGGGTCCGCGCACTGTCGCTCACTCAGATCCTCGACAGCCTGCACGATCGGTTCCGGCTGCTGACAGGAGGTGCGCGCACCGCGGTGCGCCGCCAGCAGACGCTGCGCGCATCCGTCGACTGGTCGTACGCCCTGCTCACGGAGCCCGAGCGGGTGCTGTTCCGCCGGCTCGGCGTCTTCATGGGCGGGTTCGACCTCGCAGCCGCCCAGGGGGTCGGCGCCGGCAGTACGGTCGAGCAGTACCAGGTGATGGATCAGCTGGGCCTGCTGGTCGACAAGTCGCTCGTCGTCGCCGACGACGCCTCCGGGGCGATGCGGTACCGGATGCTGGAGACGGTGCGCCAGTACGCACTGGAGCGACTCGGCGAGTCCGGAGAGGCGGACGCCGTCCGGGACCGACACCGCGACCACTACACCCAGACGGCCGCGGGCCTCGCGTCGTCGCCGCGCAGCGAGGACAACCAGCAGACGATCGACCTGGCCGACGCCGACATCGACAACCTGCGGGCCGCCTTCACGTGGAGCCGCGAGCGCAACGAGATCGAAGACGCATTGCGGCTGGCGTCCGCGCTGCAGTCGTTCTGGTTGGCCCGCGGGCGTTTTCGGGAGGGCTGGGAGTGGTTCGACGCCGTGTTGAGCGACCAGCCCGGCGAAGACGTGTCTTCCGCGGTGTGGGCGTGTGCGGCGGCCGACCAGGGGGTGCTCTCACTCTGGGCCGTACACCCGGTCAACATGGCGAGGGCGCGATCGGCGTTGGCCACCGCCCGGAGGCTGGAGGACCCCGCGTTGATCGTGGGGGCGCTCAACGCATCCGCCTCACTCACTCTGCCCGAGCCGGAGACATCGAAAGCCTTCATGGACGAGGCGGCCGTCGTGGCGCAGGCCTCGAAGGACCCGCGGCTGCTCTGCAGGGTCAGGCTGATCCAGGCCATCGCGGGCTCCTTCTCGGGCGACCCGATGAGCGCGCGCGGCCCGGCCGAGGAGGGGCGCGACCTCGCCGATCAGCTCGGCGACCGGTTCATGTCCTGGAACATCCGGACCTGGCTCGGCCTCACCCTGTACATGCTGGGCGACCTCGACGAGGCGGAGCGCGTGCTTCGCCCGTCGGCGCAGCAGGGCGCCGCGACCGGCGAGCGCTTCATGACCACCTTGGCCAACATCGGTCTCGCCCAAACACTCTCGTCGAAAGGGCAGTTGGCGGCCGCGCGGGCCTGCGGCGAGACGGCCCTCGTGAACTCGACGGCGATGGGCGGGTGGGCGGAGGACACCACGCACGTGGTCCTGGCGGTGACCGCGTTGGCCGAGGGGGACGGGCCCGCCGCCAAGAAGGCGTGCGAGACGAGCTGGCAGCACACCGTGCCGCAAAGGGTGGTGTTCATCCGGAGCATCAACCCGATGGCCGAGGCATTGCTGGCCTGCGGCGAGGTGGTCGCGGCGCGACAGTGGGCCGACGACACCGTCGCGATCGTGTTGGGCTGGCACAAGATGTCGGCCCTGCAAGCACGCGCCCGCGTCGCGATCGCGCAGGGCGAGACGGAGCAGGCCGCGCGGGATGCGTACGAGGCGTTGGCGATCTGCGCGCGCACCCACGGATATCTCTGGGTGGCTGAGATCGTCGAGTGTCTGGCGATCCTCATGGTCGGCAACGGCGAGCACCAGATCGCCTCGCGCCTGCTGGGGACCGCGGATGCGATGCGATCACGCATCGGCAGCGTGCGATTCAAGATCCACCAGGTGAGCTACGACGAGGCGGCTCGCGAGGCGCGGACGGCCATGGGCGCAAACGAGTTCGAGGCCGCCTACGCCGAGGGGGCGGGCCTGTCCACCGAGGAGGCGATCGGCTACGCCCAGCGCGGACGCGGCGAACGACGGCGACCGTCGAGCGGGTGGGAATCGCTGACACCCGCCGAACTCGACGTCATCCGACTGGTCAGTGACGGCCTGTCCAACAGGGAGATCGCGACGCGCCTGTTCATCTCGCCGCGCACCGTGCAGACACACCTCACACACGTCTACACCAAGCTGGGCTTGGCCTCCCGGGTGCAACTGGTCCAGGAGGCGGCGAGGCACGCGTGAGCCTGGCCGACCGCTAGATCATCTCCTTACGCGTCAGCCACCGCAGGATCGGCCAGCCCAGGAACACCGGCAGCCAGCACGTCAGCACCCGGTAGAGCAGCACCGACGGCACCGCCACCGCGGCGGGCACGCCGAAGGCGGCCAGGCCGCCGATCAGGGCCGCCTCCACCGCGCCGACACCGCCGGGGGTCGGCGCCGCCGACGCCAGCGTGCCGCCCACCATCGTCACCACTGTGACCGTGACCAACGACACGTCGCCACCGAACGCCGAGATGCTGGCCCACAACGCGAACGCCGCACCGAGTGTCGTTGCCGCACAACCCAGGACGATCAGTGCCAGGCGCCACGGCTCCCGCGCCAGCGCTGCCAGGTCACCGAGCAGCTCCTGCAGCCGCGGCCGCACCGCCGTCGCCAGCCAGCGCCGCAGCTTAGGGACGAACAGGAACGTCCCGAGCAGGCCGAGCGCGACCCCGCCGACCAGGTACAGCAGCGTCGCCGACGGCACGAACTTCGACAGGTCGGCCGACGCGCCTGCCACCGCGCTGAACAGGATGAGCAGCGAGACATGCGTGATCACCTGTACCGACTGCTGCAGCGCCACCGCGGTCGTCGCGCGCAACGCCCCCAGCCCGCCCTTCTGCAGGAACCGCGTCGACAGCGCAAGCCCGCCGACTCCGGCAGGAGTCGTCGTCGCGGCGAAGGTGTTGGCCACCTGCATGACTGTCAGGTACCGGAACCTGATCAACCCGTCCGAACAGGCCCACAGGGCCGCCGCCGCCCCGAGGTACTTGAGCGCCGACACCGCCAGCCCGAGCAGCGCCCACCACCAGTTCGCGGTGCGCAGCTCGGCGGCGAACGTCGGCACCGTCGCGAGGAACGGGTACGCGACGTAGACCAGCGCGCCGAGCAGCACCAGCTGGATGATCTGCCTGCGGGTGAACCGGGTGATGTTCTCCGCCTGGATCTTGTCGGCCCCGGTCTGGCGCATCACCTCCTCGCGCGCGGACTCGATGATCGCCTTGCCGTCGGCCACTGCAGTCCGGATGCGCTGTGGGACAGCGGATCTGGTCAATCGGCCGGACGCGGTCAGCACCTCTTCCCTGCCGAATGCCTCGATCGCCGCCTCGACTGCGGATTTCGGGTCGTAGACGCCGGCGGTCGTCGTCAACAGCTGGGCGATGTCGGACTGCAGCTGGGCGTCGGTGGCGCCGTACTCCGCGTAACCGAACCCGCCGAACAGCACCGTGCCCTCGTCGACGGTGATCTCGCTCGCCCTCAGGTCGCCGTGTGCGATCTGGTGCTCGTGCAAGACCCGCAGCGCGCCCCACACCTTCGACAGCGGGGTGTCGGCGTCGAGTGGGAGGCCGCGCACCGGCGAATGCGTGTACAGCGTCCAGCCGCGCTCGAGCGTGGCGATCGCCACCGTGGCGGTGTTGGCGACGCCGAGGTCTCCGATCGCGATCGCCATCAGCGCGCGGTGTTCGACCGTGCGGTGCATCGACGCGTGCAGGGGAGCGGTCTCGCTCGACCGCAGCCGCAGCTTGCGCCAGATCTGGCGCAACGCGCCGCCGCTGCGCTGATTGGGCCCGTACATCTCCACGGTCAGCCGGGCGCCGGACTCGGCGGTCGCCGTCAGCAGCAGCGGCCCCCGGCCCGCCGGGCGGGTGACCGTCAGCGCGGTCACCACGAACCCGCGCCGCGCCATCCTGCGCAGCGCGCTGTCCAGCGGCACCTCCAGCGCCGGTGTGCCGACCACGAGCACCACCAGCGCGCCGACGAACCAGCCCGCCGCCAGCCCGAGCACCGACCGGGCAGGCACGACGGCCGAGACCACCAGGTGGATCGGCACGAACGCCAGCAGCAGCGTCCACCACCAGCGCCGCCATTTCGCAGGCAGCCAGGGCCCCGACACCGTGAGCACCGCCGCCAGCATCGCGATCCAGCGCGGATCGTCGAGGAACTGCGAGAGCTGGGTGTCGAGCCGGTCGTTGAGATCGAAATGCCATTGCGGAGCGGCGATCCCGTTGCCGGTGATGGACAGCGCCAGGCCCGCGATGAACGCCGCGGCGGCGTAGGCGCCGAGCAGCCGCCACTGCCTGCCGACCAGCAGCCCGAACAGGATCATGAACGGCAAGGCCAGGATCGCCAGGCCATAGACCAGGTAGACCAGATTCGACTGGGTGGGCGTCAGGAAGCTGACGATCTCCGAGATCGACCGTTCGAGCGCGTCCCACTCGTAGCGGGTGATCAGCGAACTGGTCACCACCACGGCCAGCACCACAGTCGCGATGGCCAGGCGCAGGATGTCGTTCGTCCGTCGGGTCAGCGGCTGGAGAAGGCTCCCCGATACGGTGATTTCCCGCCCGTCGACCCGCATGATGCACCGATCTTCTCAGATCGACCGGCGGCGATCGTGACGCACGGCCCCGATGTGCTCGTCAAATACCCCGACGTAGAGGAGGCTGGACAGATGACCGCGTCTCCACTACACCCGGGGGCCTCCCGCACCCGGCAATCGTCGGCCTGACGTGGCCGTACATGAGCAGCTGCGCGCCGCGGTCGACGGCAGGCGCGGGACGGCGGCGGCGAACAACCTCTGCGAAGCGTGCGTGGCGGTGCTCGACATCGACGCCGCGGCCATCTCCCTGATCTTCAGCGGCGCCAGCAGCGCGACGATGGGCAGCAGCAGTGACCTGGCCCGGCAGTACGACGACCTGCAGTTCACCTTCGGAGAGGGGCCCTGCCTGGACTCGATCGCCCGCCGGGCCCCGGTCCTGGCGTCCGACCTGGCGCACCCCGAGGAGGTGCGGTGGCCCGCCTACGCACCGGCGCTGCTGTCCCGACGCATCCGGGGCGTGTTCGCGATGCCCGTCGTCATCGCCGGTGAATACGTCGGGGCACTCGACCTGTTTCGTCAACGACCAGGCCCGCTGCAGGCGGAGGAACTCTCCGGCGCCTTCGTCGCCGCCGAGGTCGCCGGCATCCCGCTGCTCGACCTGCTGGACGGGGACCTGCAAGCCGCTGCCAACGACCCCGGTAGCGACGCCTGGACCGAACTCAACGCGCTGTCTCGGGCCGAAGTCAGCCAGGCCACCGGCATGCTCGTGGCGCAGCTCGACGTGGACCCCACCGAGGCGCTGGTGCGGCTGAGAGCGCATGCCTACGCCACCGGCCGCAGCGCCACCGACGTGGCGCGCGACATCCTCGACCGCCGCCTGCGGCTGGACGCCGACTGACATGCCGGCGACCACGATCGCGACAAAGGAGGCCACGTGACCGACACGCCTCGCGAGACCCGCGTCCTGGAGGCGGTGGTCAAACTCGTGGACAGCCTGCTCGACGACTTCGACGTGGTCGACCTGCTCACCGAGCTCACCGAGCAGTGCGCCCAGCTGCTCGATGTGACCGCCGCCGGAATCCTGCTCGCCGACCCCCTGGACCAACTGCGATTGGTGGCCGCGACGTCCGAGCAGGCCCGCGAGCTCGAGCTGTTCCAGCTTCAGGCCGACGAAGGACCGTGCGTCGACTGCTACGCAACGGGTCAGCCCGTCTCGATTGCCGATCTCCAGACTGAGAGCGCCCGCTGGCCGCACTTCGTGCCCGCGGCGGTGGACGCCGGCTTCGTCGCGGTGCACGCGGTCCCGATGCGGGCCGCCGGTATCGTGCTCGGGGCGCTCGGACTGTTCGGCACCCACCGCGGCGAACTGAACGAGGCCGACCGGCTGGTCGGACAGACCCTCGCGCACGTCGCCTGCGTGGCGATCCTGCAGGAACATCCGGCCAACCCGTCGACGGTGTTCGGCAGGCTACGGGCCGCGCTGAGCAGCCGGGTCGTCGTCGAGCAGGCCAAGGGGTTCCTGCGTGAGACCCTCGACGTGTCCATGGACGAGGCGTTCACCCTGCTGCGGTCCTACGCGCGGGCCCACAACGAGCACCTCACCGACATCGCGCGGCGACTGGTGACCCAGCGCGCCGAGCGCCCGGCGCTGCTGTCGGGCATCGCCGCACTGCGCGTGCACCCGCCGGGCTGATCAGCTGCGAATCCTGGCCCGGGCTCGCCGGGCGGCCTCCTCGACCAGCCGTTCGGCGACGTCCCGCAGCTTGGCGTTCTCCGTCTGACTGATCTTTATCAACCGGTCGAAGGACTCCTCCGCGGTGCTGCCGGTACGGCTGCGCAGGATGCCGATCGCCTGGTCGATGACCGCGCGGCTCTCCAGCGCCCGGCGCAGTTGATCGGTGCGCTTCTGCGCTCTTGCCAGCAGCCTCGCGTTGTACACCGACACCGCCGCGGGCCCGGCGAACTGCGCACCCAACGTCACGGCATGCTCAGCGAACGCGTCGCGCTCGAACGCATAACCGTTGATGGCGCCGATCACCTCGTCACCGACGATCAGCGGCAGCGACAACGCCGAATGCACGCCCATCCGGGCGACGTGCCCGCCGAAGTGCGGCCAGCGCGGGTCGCAGCCCAGCGACCCGCTGACCACCGGGCAACGCGACCGCATGCTGGTGATGCACGGCCCCTCGCCGGTGGTCTCGTACTGCACGCTGTCGATCTGCCGGACGAAGTCTGCGGTGACGGACCAGCTCTCGATGCGCGGGGTGTCGCCGACCTTCTCGACCACGGTCAGGCCTGCGCCCTGCATGCCGGGAATCGCGTGCACGGCGAACTCGGCGACCTGCTGCATCAGCTCGTTCACCGGCTTCGCGCCGGCCACGATGCCCGCCACGCCGCTGAGCCCGGCGTACAGATCGGCCTCGTGCTCGTCCAGTTCGGCGCGCGACAGCTCGGGCTCGGGTGGGACCGCCCGGCCTGGCTGGCATTCGTAATCGCGCATCTGGCTGATGAATCTACCGAATGCCGACAACCGGTGTGGGGAGGTGGGTCAGGTGACCAGGGTGAGCGCGTGTGCCCGCCGCAGCTTGCCCGACGGCGTCTTCGGGATCGTGCCCGGTTCGAGCACCACGACGTTGCGGGGCCGCGCGTTCACCTCGGCGACGACCTCGTGCGCCACCTGGCGTTCGATGCGGCGCACCTCGTCGTGGTCCTGATAGCTCTTGGACTCCACGGCGACGGCGAACGTCTCCCTGGACCGTCCGGCCTCCAGCCGCACCGCCACCGCACAACCGGGCCGCACGCCGTCGACCCGCGCCGCGGCGCGCTCGATGTCGGTGGGATAGATGTTGCGGCCGGCCATGATGATGACGTCCTTGATCCGCCCGCAGACCACGACCTCGCCGGTCTCGGTCAGATAGCCGAGGTCACCGGTGTCGTACCAGCCCCGCTCGTCCTGCGCGGCGATGAAGCCGCCCACCGTCATGTAGCCCCTGGTCACCGGCGTGCCGCGGGTCTCGATGACGCCGACGGCCCTGGGCCGCATCTCCGCCCCGTCCTCGTCGACGACGCGCACCTCGAGGCCCTTGAGCGGCTTGCCGAGGGACACCAGCCGGCGGGTGTGGCCCTTGTTCGACGGCACCGCGCGGTGCAGGACGGACAGCAGATCGGCGTCGACCTCGTCGACCACCATGCCGCCGCCGCACTCGGAGAACGACACCGCCACCGTGGTCTCGGCCATGCCGTAGGCCGGGATGATCGCTTCGCGGCGCAGCCCGAAGGGCGCGCCGGCATCGCAGAGGTCCTCAACGTCGGCCGGATCGACCTGCTCGGCCCCGGACAGTGCCCAGCGCAGCGACGACAGGTCGAAGTCACCCGGCTTGGCCTGGCTCCGTAGCCGCTTGGCGAACAGGTTGTAGGCGAAGTTCGGGGCGGCCGTCATGGTGCCCTTGTACTTGTCGATGAGCTTGGCCCACAGCAGCGTGTCGCGCAGGAAGTCGATCGGCGTGACCTTGACCAGTTCCGCGCCGAAGTACATCGGAACGGTCAGGTAGCCGGTCATGCCCATGTCGTGGAAGCACGGCAGCCAGCTCACGATCACGTCGGTGTCGATGTCGAAGTCGCAGCCGACGATCATCGCCTCGGCGTTGGCCACGATGTTGGCGTGCGTGATCAGCACCGCCTTGGGCGATCCCGTCGAGCCCGACGTCAGCTGCATGAGCGCCACATCGTCGTCGTCGGTGTCGATCGGGTCGATCGGGTCGCTCTTCAGCAGGTTCTCGATGGTGAGCACCGTGATCCCGATGCCTTCCAGCACCGGCGCGGCGGCCATGAACGGATCGGATACCACCACGGCCTTGGCCTCGATCATCTCGATGACCGCGGTGGTCTCCTCGGCCCAGCGCACCAGGTCGGTCCGCGGGGTGGGCTGATGCAGCATGGTCACGCTGGCGCCGCGCATCCAGGCGCCCTGCGCGGTCGGCGCGATCTCCACCGGGGCGCCTGCCAGCACCGCGACGGCGTCGCCGTGGCCGATACCGGCCGCGGCCAGACCACCGGCCACCTGACGGGCGCGTTGATGCACCTCAGCCCAGGTCTGCCGGATCGGCGCGTGCGGCTCGCCGGTGTTGAGCCCCTTCAGGCTCCACTGGGCGTTGCGGTACATGGTCTCGGTGAATCTGCTCACGTGAGTCCCTCCGGTAGGTGCGCCGCAGGCGGCATCGGTGACATCCCGCCATGAGCAGGGCGAAGGCGCCCGTTCGGCTCAGGTGGGTGAATTGTGGGTGGTGACGGAAACTCGTCGGCGGGTGAACCCTTCGCGCTCACCTCGGTGGGTCCGTCGCCCCGGGAGAGGCACGGTGCTATGCGTGTCAGACGGTCTGACTGTACGGAGCCAAGCGCCATCGAACGAGCACCCTCGCGTGACGTCGTGATAACGATTGAACCCCCTGGCACGAGACTCCCCAGCCCCTCGGGCACCGTAATACGGCCGCGGTCACGTCGTGAGGACCCCCGCGGCGGGGAGCATTTCTCTCGCTCGCCACCGTGACGTTCCGCTTGGCTGGGTTGTCAACCGCGTCCGACGGTACAGCGCGACCCCCCGGAATGGAATTCGAACCGCGGATGAGGTGTTTGCTCGGCTCGCTCCGGATCCGGCTCAGCCGTGCAGGCGCTGCCGCAAACCAGATGCCCGCACCACCCGCCTGCCGATCGCGGCGCGGACCGCACGCTCGGATCCCACCACCCGAACGCGCTGCCTGGCCCGCGTCACCGCCGTGTAGAACAGCTCCCGCGTCAGCAGCCGCGACTCCTCCGGCGGCAGCAGCACGGTGATCTCCTCGGCCTGGCTGCCCTGGCTCTTGTGGATGGTCATCGCGTGCATCGTGTCGACCTCGGACAGCCGGCTCGCCGCGAACGTCTGCGATCCGACGGCCACGCTGAGCCCGTCGCCGTCGGCGATGGCCACGCCGGTGTCGCCGTTGTACAGGCCGAGGCCGTAGTCGTTGGCCGTCACCAGCACGGGCCGCCCGGCGTACCAGTCCGTCCAGATGGCTTCACCCGTCGCGTCGGTCAGCCACCGCTGCACCTGGCGGTTCCAGTGCTGCACGCCGTACGGGCCGCGCCGGTGCGCACACAGCAGCCGGTGCTCGTCGAGCGTCTGCAGTGCGACCGCCGCATTGCCGAGGATCGCCGCCTCGCGCAGTCGAAGTGCCTGCGGCAGGAGCACTGTGCGAAGGCGCTCGCCCGGATCGTCGGTGTCGAGCCAGGCGATGTGCTCACCGCCGGCGCGCAGCACCTCGACCACCCGGTCGGCGTCGCCGTCGCGGATCGCGGTGGCCAGCCCGCCGATCGTCTCGCCGAACCGCCACGACGTGACCAGCGTCGCGATCCGCGCGTCGCCGCGACCGCCCAGCCCGTCGACCAGGTCGGCGAGCACGGCGCCCGCCTCCACGGACGCCAGTTGGTCGGGGTCGCCGACCAGAAGCAGGCGGCTGTCCGGCCGCACCGCCTCCAGCAGCCGGGCCATCAGCGTCAGCGACACCATCGACGTCTCGTCGACGACGATGACGTCGTGCGGCAGCCGGTTCTCCCGGTGGTGACGGAACCGCGACGAGTTGTCCGGCCGCGACCGCAGCAGCCGGTGCAGCGTGGACGCCGAGAGTTTCGGCAGCCGGTCGCGGTCGGCCTGGTCGAGCCTGCCGACCTCGAGGAGCACCGCCTCCAGCAGCCGCGCGGCGGCCTTGCCGGTCGGCGCGGCCAGCGCGATCCGCAGCGGGGGCCTGCCCGCCAGGGCCGCCTGCTCGGCCAGCAGCGCCAGCAGGCGCGCGACCGTCGTCGTCTTGCCGGTGCCCGGCCCGCCGGTGAGGACGGTCAACGGCTGCGTCAGCGCGACGTGCGCGGCGCGGCGCTGCTCCTCGGAATCGGGGAACAGCCGGGTCAGGTCGGGCAGCGGCGCGGTGTCCGACGGCGCCAGCAGTGCCAGCACGTCGTCGCGGACCTGCTGCTCCTCGCGCCAGTACCGGTCCAGGTACAGCAGGTCGGCGGCGGCGTCGGAGTGCAGGCGCAGCACCGGAGGGTCGGCGACCAACGGGCTCGCGCGCACCGCCGCCAGCCAGGCGCCGGGCGAAGGCCACGGCAGGTCGGGCAGGCCGATCTGGGCGGGCACCGACCGCAGGTCCACGCACACCGACCCGCCGCGCAGTGCCCGCACCGCGAACGCCACGGCCAGCGCCACCGACTCGTCGGGCTCCTTGCCGAGCACGGTGAGGCGCCGCGCCACATGGACGTCGGCGGCCTCGAACACCCCCGCATCGGTGAACTCGCCGAGCGTGCCCGAGGCGGCGACCGTCATACCGGAGCGCCACCGTTCTTCAACCGGACCATGCGCGCGGTCGAGCTCTCGTCGAGCTCCACGAGATCCGAACGCGACCGCAGGAAGTCACTGAACGACTTGAAGCCGAGCGACTTCTCACTGAACGACGGGTCCATCCGCTTCATCTGCGCCTTGACCGCCGAGTTGTGCAGCCAGTCGACGTCGTCCTTCTCCAGGCCGATCTGCAGCGCCCTGGTCAGCAGTGCGGTGGAGCGGGTCTGGGGATCGGGCTCGTCGCCGTCACCGGAATTGTCGGCCTTGCGGGTGCTCCTGCGGCGCTTCGGCGCGGCGGCCTCGGCGGGTTCGGGGTCGGGCTCGAACACCGGCACGCCGGGCAGCGCGTCGTAGGTGACGAACTCGTCGCACGCCGCGGCCAGGGAGCGGGCCGACGAGCCGGCCACGCCGATGCCGACGACGTAGCGGCCGAGGCGCTTGCAGCGTTGCGCGAGCGCGATGTAGTCCGAGTCGCCGCCGACGATGACCACGTGGGTGAGGTCCGGCAGCCGGAACATGTCCTCGACCGCGTCGACGGCGAGGCGGATGTCGGCGCCGTTCTTGCCGTAGGCAGCGGCGGGGAACAGCTGCACCAGGTCGACGGCGCGGCCCACTAGTTGATCGCGGTAGTTGGCGTTGACGTCCGACGACCAGTCCGCATAGGCGCGGGTGAGCACCAGCGTGCCGAACGACGACGCGAAGTCGATGACCGCGCCGACGTCCACCTTGGCCCGCTGCAGCTTGTCCGCGAACTCGCCGGCGTCCTTGGTCTTGTCGCGCTGATAGGAGTTGCGGCCGTTGACCTGGTCGTAGCGCGAGATGACGATGTTGTCGAAGTCGAGGTAGACCGCGACGCGCGGGTTGGCCGGTTCCGTCATCCGATCAGTGTGGGCCATCGACGGCACGTCCAGCCGCGATCCCCGCAACTGTGGCGGCGCGTCACACCGAGGCGACGGCCGTCCCGGGGTGCTCGTCGCAGATCTGCAGCACCCTCGTCACCATCGGGTTGGCCAGCAGCGTCCACTCGATGCCCGCTTCGGCGCACCAGCCGTCGATCGCGGCGATCGCGTTGATGCCGGCGGTGCTGAAGAACTCGAGGCCGCGCAGATCGAGGACCAGGCGGCGACAGTCGGCGGTGCGCCGCCACACGTAATCGGCGAACTGGTCGTGGTTCGAGGCGTCCAGGTCACCGGCGACGGCGATCCGGACCGCCTCGGGGTTGAGCTCCTCGGTGGTCATCGACAGGCGTCCGACCGCTGGTTCGACAGCGGAGAACCGGGCGATGGGCTCGGCGATCGACGAGGTGATGACGGTCGCCGAGAATGTTCGGTGCCGGATGGGTGCGGTGGAAGCGGTGATGGGAAATCAACTCCGAAAGTCGCTGCGCAGTTCTGCGTAGGTGTGTAACGGCTTGGCGTCGGACGCACATCGCACACGGAACTTTCAGGCTCCGGATTCTGCGACGGATTGCGGCTGGGATTTCAACCTGCGTTGAGCTTACCTCGAACATGCGTCCGATTCGGCGGTCAGTGTGTTTTCCCGCTTAATTCGTCGGTTTCGTCAATACAAAACGAGTGTCGTGTTATGAGCCCAGCAGATCGGACACCGCGAGGGTCAGCGCTGTGGGCGGCTGCCAGCTGAACACGCCCGCCGGATGCCCGCCCTCGGTCGGGGTGCCGGCGCCGCACATGCCCCGCAGGAACAGGTACAGCACGCCACCGAGGTGACGCTGGGGGTCGTACCCGGGCTGCCGCCAGCGCAGGAGGCGATGCAACACAACGCAGTACAGCAGCGCCTGCAGCGGATAGTCCGAGTGCAGCATCGCCTCGGCCATCCTGGCCCTCGTGTAGTCGGCGGAGGTGAGCGGCCGGTCGGGTTCGCCGAGCCAGTTCGTCTTGTAGTCGACCACCAGGTAGCGGTGCCCCCCGCCGTCGGGGATGCGCAGCACCGCGTCCACCGATCCGGTCAGATAGCCCTTGAGCGGCTGCACGGCCAGCGCGCCGGTGGACAGACGGTCGGCGTAGGAGGCGAGCACGTCGTCGGCCGGGACGTGTGCGGCGAACAGCGCACCGACGTCGGCCAGCGTGATCGCGGGGGCGTCGCCACGGACGTCGCCGCCGGCGAGCGGGAACTCGAAGTCCAGTTCCCGCAACCGGTCCCGAAGACCGATCTGACGAAGTGTGGAGCCGGCGGCCAGCGGGCCCAGCGGCGTGTCGTGCAGCGGCAGCAGCGCGGCCGCAAGCTCGCCGGGCGCCACGTCGACCGGCCACCACATCGAGTGCTCGCGGACCTGCTGCTCCAGTTCGGTGGCCAGGTCGGCTGCGAAGGGATCAGCGGTCTCGAGCACCGCGTGCACCAGCGTGCCGAACTTCGCGCCCATCGGCAGATCGGCCATCGGCGAGGCGACCGCGGGCACCGGTGGGCCTGCCGGGCCGGGATCGTGCACCGGGACGTCGGCCACCTCGTCGTCGAGCTCGACGACCTCCGGTTCGCTGGACACCCCGGTGGTGTTCTCGGCGGACCGCAGCAGACCGGAGTACGACGTCCGCCGCCACAGGGTGTCGATGTGGCGGTGGAAGTGGCGGACACTGAGATTCGTTGGCGCATCGGGTCGTCCGACTTCCGCAGCCGGGGCGATGGCCGACTCCTCGAGCACCGGGCCGCCGATGTCCGACCACGCCCGCAGTGCCGCCATCGCGTCGGCGTCGTCGACGATCGCCGGGTCGCAGCGACCGGGCACGGTGTTCTCGCCGGGCCGGCGGCCGCGCAGCAGCCGGGACAGGCCGCCGTTGGGCTCATCCCAGGACGGCGCCCACCACGCCACCACCTGCGACTGGGCCCGGGTGAGCGCGACGTAGGTGCGCCGGACGTCGTCGGAGGCCGCCTCCGCCCGCCCCAGCTTGGTCACCTCGGCGCAGTCCGGGCTCGTCTCACCGCCGATGTGCAGGCAGCGCTGCGCGCCGTCGTGGAACAGCACCGCCTCGTCGGTCCGGATGTTGCGGGTGAACGCGAACGGCAGATACACCACCGGATACTGCAGGCCCTTACTGGCGAACACGGTCATGATCTGCACCGCTGCGGCATCGCTGTCGAGCCGCCGGCCGCGTTCGCTTGCGCCGCTTCGCTCTTCGCGTTGCGTGCGAAGCCAGTCACGCAGGGCGGGCAGGCCGAAATGCTCGCGGTGGGAGGTCTCGTGCAGCAGCTGGGTGATGTGGGCCAGGTCTGTCATGCGTCGTTCGCCGTCGGTCCAGGCCAGCACCCGACGGCCCATCCCGGCGAGTTGGGCGGCCTCGAACACCGCCGCGATACCCCGCTCCCGGACATGGTCGGCCCATTCGCGGACCTTGTCGGCGACGCGGTCGGTCAAGCTGTCGCCCTGGGTCGCCAGGTCTTCGGCGGTGTAGCCGAAGAACATCGTGGTGGCCGCGGCCCGGACCAGCCCGCTGCGGTGCGGCTGGTCGAACGCCTCCAGCAGACACAGCCAGTCGTCGGCGGCGTCCGACCGGAAGACGTCGGAGTCGCCGGTGTAGACCGCGGGGATGCCCGCCGCGGTGAGCGCGTCGAAGCAGCGCCGCCCGTCCTTGTGCACCTCGACGATGACCGCGATGTCGCCGGCCTGGATCGGCCGGCCGTCGTAGGTGGCGCCGCTGGTGAGCAGGGCGCTGATGTCGGCGGCCAGATCGGCCGGGATGTGGTTGCGCAGTTGATCGATCGAAATGGTCTTGTCCTGGCGCGTCCTGATGGTGTCGCGGGACACCACCCGCAGCCGGAACGGGTGGTTGTGCGGGGCGCCCGTGAGCCGGTGTCCCGGATGGGAGGCCGTGACCGGGCGCACCACGATCTCGCTGTTGCCGAGTTCGGCATCGCGCAGGACGGCCTGCAGGGAGTCGACGAGCACCGCGTCGCTGCGCCAGTTGGTGCCCAGCGTCTGACGTTCCCCGGCGGTGGACGCGGCGTGCAGGTAGGTGGCGATGTCGCCGCCGCGGAACGCGTAGATGGCCTGCTTCGGGTCCCCGATGAGGATCAGCGTCGAGCGTCCCCCGAACGCGCGGTCGATCACCTGCCACTGCACCGGGTCGGTGTCCTGGAATTCGTCGACCATCACGATCGACCAGCGTCGGTGCATCCGGAGGCGGGCGGGGGAGTCGGCGGATTCGAGCGCGGTGGCGAGGCGGCTCAGCAGGTCGTCGTAGCCGAGGATGCCGCGCCTGCGCTTGCGCTGTTCGAGCGCCGCGCACACCGCTTTCGCGAACTCGACGCGGATCGCGGCCTCGGTGCCCGGCGGCGGATCGATCGGTCGGAGTTCGGCGCTCGGATTCGCCACCACGGCGCGGGCGAGTTCGAGTGCGTCGCCGCGGGACATCGGCGGGTCGTTGCGATCCTTCCCGAAGTGGGCGAGGTAGAGGTCGTCGACGATCTCGCTCACCAGGTCGTCGAGGCTTTCGGCCAGAGTCACACCGGCATCGGTGTCACCGGCCACCCCGAGCGATTTGAGGACGAGATGGCAGAACTGGTGTGTGGTGGCGATGGTCGCGGCGTCGAATCCGGCCAGCGCGTCCCGCAGGCGTTGCCTGCGGTCGCGGAGTTCCTCTTCGGTGCCGTCGAGCAGGTGGGAAACCAACTGGTTGTCGCCGACGGTCGACGGGTCGCCGAACGCGAAGACGGCGGCGAGGATCTGCCCGCGGACGCGCTCCCGCAGCTCCTGGCTGGCCGCCTTGCTGAACGTGATGAGCAGCATCTGATCGAGTGTCGCCACGCCCTCGGCGAGGTAGCGCGTCACCAGACCGGCGAGCGCGAACGTCTTTCCCGTTCCCGCACTGGCTTCCAGCACCGTGGTGGTGTTCGGCACGGGCAGCGGCCCCAGGAGGTCGAATGTCTTCATGAGTCGTACGACTCCGCCTGCAGCATCGGCGCCCACAGCCGGGCGGCGTAGGCGCCCAGTCGGGTGGTCTCGCCGCCGTGTTCCTCGCCGGGACGTACCGGGTCGAGCAGCACGGGGAGCTTCGAGTAGCCCCACACGCGCAGGTGTGCGGGTTCCTCGTTCTCACCGGGGAACTTGCCGCTGTTCCATTTGAAGCCCGCCTGGCGTTCGGGTTGGCTACGGGTGTGCCTGGCTTCTGCCCACGCGTAGGACGTCTTCAGGGGTAGCGGGATCGGCTCGCGCCGGCCTGCGTCGTAGATCGCCACCAGGTCTTTGACCACGTCGACCGCAGGCACATGCGGCGCCCCGAGGATCCGCTCACGCGGTGGGCCGCTGCGCTTCGGTCGGCCGATGCACACCGCCGACCACTCCCGGCCGGGGTGGCGAGCGCTCAACGCCAGCAACTGAATCCACGACGTCAGTAGATGGCGGCCGTCGAGCTTCGAGTAGGTCACCGAGACCAGCCGGTCACCGTAGACGTGCGGCACCGTGCCGGTGACCCTACGGCCGCCGCCCACGTCGATGTCGACGTCGTGCGCCTGCGGAGTCTGTCGGCGGTGCTGATGCGCCGCGATGGCCAGTCCGGCAGCCTGATCGCGGATCTCCTGAGCCTTGCGCCAGCCGAGTCGGCCCGGCGGGAGCGAACCGCGCCGCCACTCGGCCTGCTGAGCCAGTTCGGGTCGCATCCCCCGCGCCATGTCGTCGAGCATCCGCGCGCCGATCTTCCACTCCTGCAGTGCATCGATTTCGACGGGCATCGCATCGTCGATGGCGTCGACGTCCCACGGCAGCGTGAAGTCCAGGGCTCGGAAGAAGCCCTTCACCGGGTCCCGGAAGAAGCCGATCAGATCGTCGAGTGCGACGTCGTCGGGCGGCGGCGCAGGCAGCGGTGTCCCGAGCAGCGAGGGCCGTTCCGCGCGTTCGCCAGCGGCGACCCGTGCAGCGGTCAGAGCCGTCGAGTCGAAGGTGAAGGGCACGGCTGCGGGCATGTTGAGCATGCCGGGTATGACGTTGCGAATGTCGAACGGCTGCAACGGGTGTTCGGTCAGCACCCGATGGCGGGTGGTGTCCTCCGTGGTGATGTCCAGGGTGTCGAGCAACTCCATCAGCGGCACCGCGGGCGGCCGGCGCTGGCCGGAGAACTCGTTGGAGCCGGTGTAGGTGATCACGAGTTTCTCGGTCGCCGCACCGATGGCGTCGAGCAGCAATTGCCGGTCCTCGGAACGAATGTCGCGTTCACAGGTCATCGGATCGCGGGCCAGCGCGTCGTCCCCGTCGACCACGCCGAGGCGCGGGAACACCCCGTCGTCCAGTCCGATCAGGCACACCACCCGGTGTGGCACCGAACGCATCGGCACCATCGTGCAGACCGTCAGGGTGCCGGTGCGGAAGTTCGCCCGCGTCGGCCTGCCCGCGAGATGCCGGTCGAGCAGTGCCCGGACGTCGGGCAGGCGCAGCACGGTGCCACTGTGGACGTCCGCGGCGGCGAGGACGTCGGCGAATTCGCGCTCCACCTGGCTGGTCTGCCAGGCGTCGTCATCGGGCACCGCGGTGAGTCCACCGATGCCGTCGGCGAGTGCCTGCAGCCACTGGTCGAGTGGTCGGGCACCGCTGAGGGATTCGACGGTGGCGCTGAGCCGGTCGACGAAATCGGCGAGCCGGCCCGCCAACTCGACGCGATTGCTGCCGACGTCGTCGAGCGGCAGCGTGTTCTCCAGCCACGCGTGCGAATCGTCCGACATCGCGACCCCGGCCAGCACCCGGTCGATGCCGAAGCGCCACGTGTTCTGCACGAAGTCGACGCCGTAAGGCCTGCGGTGCGCCGAATCGAAGCCCCAGCGGATGTTGGCTTCGCGCACCCAGTTCCCGATGGCGTCGATGTCGTCGTCGCTGAACCCGAACCGCTGCCGCACCGGGGCGGCCTCGGCCAGGTTGAGCACCTCACTGGCGGTGGCCCGATTGCCTGCCAACGCCAGCACCTGAGCCGCCACGCCGAGCAGCGCGTTCGTCTGGACCAGGGCGCGGTCGGCGAGCCGGACCCGCAGCCGGTGGGCGGGATGGGCACCGTGGACGACGTCACCGAGGCCGAAGCCCGCGACGATCAGGGGGGCGTAGGCCTCGATGTCGGGGCACATCACGAGGATGTCGCGCGGTTCCAGCGTCGGGTCGTCCGCGAGCAAACCCAACAGCACCTCGCGCAGCACATCGATCTGCCGGGCCGGGCCGTGGCTGCTGTGCACCTGGACGGAGCGATCGTCGGGGCGCAGGCGCCGCCCGCCCGGGCGGACCGCGTTCGCGGTGATGTCGGACTGCAGCCAGCCGAGCAGGGTGTCGGGGTGGTCCGCCTCGCCGAGATGCTCGTCGGTCCGCGGGTCGACGGGCAGGCTGCGCTGGAGTTCGCGGAGGTCGCGCCCCAGCGTGGACAGCAGCGGATGGTCGACGACCCGGTGGCTGGTGTCCTCGCGGCGGGCGATGGCACCGTGCCGCCCGGCCAGTGCTGTCCACAGTTCGTCGCTGGGGTGCGGCAACCACAGGTGCAGATCGTGATGGGTGGACAGGGCGCTGAGCAGTTCGATCTCGGTGCCGGGCAGCCGGGTGTGGCCGAACAACGACAGCCTCGGCGGCAGATCGGTTGTCGATTCCTGCAGACGGGCAACGGTGTTCGCATGCCGGACGTGCGGCGGATCGGCGTCCACCCGGTCGAGCAGTGCCCGCCACAGTGCGGGCTGCCACCGCAGATCGTCCTCGACATTGTCGGTGTCGCCGTCGAGCCAGTCCACGAGCAGCTGCGGGCGTTGCCGAGCGTAGGAGGCGAACAGCCCGGCCAGGCGGCGGGCCACCGCATATCTGCGGCCCTGCCGCAGTTCCTTCTCGGCGCCGTCCTCGAAGTGCCCGAGGTGCGTCGCCAGCGTTCGGCACCACGGCTGGTCGAGTGAGCTGTCGATGGCGTCGAGCAGGGGCCAGACCATCGCGTCGGGCGCCCAGGGGTCGGAGTGGCGGGTGCCGGTGAGCTCGGCGATCAGCGAGCCCGGGTTCCGGAAGGTGACTCCGGCGCAGATGCCGTCCTGGCCGGCGCCTCGGCCGAGGACGTGGGACAGCCGCTGGCTCAGCCACCGTTCGACGCCCTTGGCCGGGACGATGACCAGTTCCTCGGCGAAGGGGTCGGACAGTGGGGTGGCCAGTAGGGCGCCGAGACCGTCGGCGAGCAGGTCGGTGCGCTCAGCGCGGTGGAGATGGAGGGCCATCGCCTGCCCACCCTAGGCGGTCGGTGTGACAGGCAGGCAGACGTTTGCCTGCCCGGTATCGGTGTCATACCTGTGGCTGACCGAAAAGAGGACGTGATGCCGGAAGAGACGACGAGACCGAAGCTGACGACGAAGTTCGACGAGGCGCTCGGCTACGCAAGCAACCTGCACCGCAGACAGGTCCGAAAGGGCGGTGACGTGCCGTACGTCGGCCATCTGTTGTCGGCCGCGGGGCTGGTGATCGAGGCCGGTGGCAGCGAGACGGAGGCCATCGCCGCGCTGCTGCACGACGCCGCCGAGGATCAGGGCGGCGAGGCGACCCTGGCCGAGATCCGCGACCGGTTCGGCGACGAGGTGGCCGACATCGTCGAGGAGTGCAGCGACACCATGGTCGAGCCGAAGCCGCCGTGGCGCCAGCGTAAAGAGGACTACATCGCCCACCTCGGCGCGGGGAAGGACGCCACCGTCCTGGTGTCCGTCGCCGACAAGCTGGAGAACGCCCGGGCCATGCTGCGCGACCTGCGCAGGCACGGCCCGGCGCTGTGGAACCGGTTCAGCACCGCCGACCCGCAGGACCACCTCTGGTACTACCGCTCGCTGCTCGAGGTGTACCGCAAGCGCAGCGACAGCTGGCTGGTCGACGAACTCGCCCGAGTCGTGCACGACCTCGGCGAGGAGATCGGCCCGCCCGTCGCGGCGACGGTCTGATCAGAGCCCGGGCAGCGGGCCGCTCAACGCCTTAGTCCGGCACAGGAGCGCGACGACCACGGTCACCACGGCGGTGACGATGAACGCGACGAAGACGTTCGCGGCGTCGGCGGTACCGCCGAGCAGTGCCGCGGCCAGCGGGCGCGAGCCGATGAATCCGACGAGCCAGAGCGCCATGATCCGGCCGCGCAACTCCTCGGGCGCGCGCTCCTGCACCACCGTGCTCAGACCCGTCATCGCGCAGCCGAACCCGACACCTGCGATGGTGAACCCGGCCAGGGCGACGGCCGTGTTCACCTCGACCGCGAGCATCGCGGTGCCTGCCGCCATCAGCCACAGGCCGAGCGAGGACACCGGTGCCGACGCGACACGGTTCTGCAGGATCGCCAGCGCGGCCATCCCGACCGCGGCGCCAACCCCGAAGGCCGCCGAGAGCAGTCCGACGAGTTGGGTGCCGCCTCCGAGTTCGGCGGCCAGCGACGGGGTGAGGGTGATCGACGGATCGGCCGCGAACCCGACCGCCGACACGGCCACCAGTGCGAGGAACAGCGGGCGGTCCCGCCACACGTACTTCACCGCCGCGCGGACCCGGTAATCGGTGCCCGCCAGCCGCTTCGGGGGTTTGGGGAAGTGCACCAAGAGCAGGGACAGGGCGAAGACGAAGTGCAGTCCGGCGCTGACCGCGAAGCCTGTCGCCGCGCCGAGGTGCGCCGCCAGGTACGCGCCGATGACCGGCCCGAAGACCCGTCCCACCGTCATCGGGAAGCTGTTCAGCGCCATCGCGGTGGACAGTTCGCCGTCGCGGATGAGCCTCGGCACGATCGACTGCATGGCGGGCCCGCCGATCACGAATCCGATGCCCACCAGCAGGGTGCCCGCCAGGATCGGCACCGCCGCCGCGTTGCCCGTCAGCCCGGGGTCCAGCGCGTACCAGAGTGCGGTCGACCCGGAGCCGAGCACACACATCACCCGCCCCCACAGGATCTGCTTGGCCGGATCGCCGAGGTCGGCCCACTTGCCGCTGGTCGGGCTCAGGATGAGCTGGGGGCCGAACTGCACCACGCCGACCAGTCCGACCATCAGTGCCGATCCGGTCGCCTGGTAGATGACGATGGCCGACACCATCCCGTGGATGTACACGGCGACGACGGCGAACATCTTGCCCCAGAACAGCGTCCCGAACGTCGGGTCGAACATCAGCCGCAGCGCGCGGCGTGGTTGCGGGGGAGCGGCGGCGGTGGCTTCGGTCGTCATCGGCGCACCCGGCCCTCGAAGTCGACCGCGAGCCGGTCGAGCAGCCCCACCAGCGCGTCGACGTCGTCGTCGGGCCAGTGCGCGATGACGTCGGTGACCAGTTCGCGCCGACGGTCGGTGACCTGCGCGAGGGCTTTGCGGCCGACGTCGGTCAGTGCCAGCGAGGAGCGCCGTTGATCTTCGGCGGCAACGGTTTTCGTCAACAGGCCGGCGGCGACGACGGATGCGACGGTGCGGCTCGCGGTGGAGTGCTCGACGGCCAGGTAGTCGGCGATGTCGCCGATCGATGCGGGCTGACCCGCGAGGTCGCGTTGTTCGACGGCGCGCAGCACCCGCAGGCTCGACACCGACACCGGGTCGGCGTCGCTGAGCAGCAGGCGGCGCCATTCCGGCCGCTGGCGAACCACGTGGATGCGCGTCAGCAGCTCGTCGAGGTGGTCGTAGCGCGACTGAGCCATTTAATATGCATAGCACATACATATTTATCGAGAGAAGCCGGGGCCCGCGCCGCAGGAAGGCTGACACGACGCCTCAATCACCGGCGCGGCCGCCGCCGCAAAAATGACGATCGCGGAACTCGATGCGTAGCAAAGCCCACCGCGTGGTACCCCGACGAGGTGCGGGCATCAGGGTTGATCGCCGTCGGAAGTGGACCGGCGGGACTGAATGCCGCCTCGGCCTTCCGCGCCCGCCATCCCCGCGTGCCCGTCACGATCCTCGCCTCCGACCCGGCGATGCCCTACGAGAAGCCGCCGCTGAGCAAGGAATTCCTCTGCGGCCGCCGCTCGGACGTCGACCTGCGGCCGGCCGACTGGTTCGCCCGCCATGACCTCGACCTCGTCTTGGGCATCACCGTCGAGTGCCTCGACGTCGACAACCGCGAAGTGGTCACCCGTGGCGGCAGGCGCTATCCGTACTGGCACTGCGTCCTGGCCTGCGGGTCGAGCCCGGTGCCGCTCGACGTGCCCGGCGCCGGGAACGCCCTGCACCTGCGATCGTTCGCCGACGCCGTGGCGCTGCGGATGGCGGCACTGAGCGCCCGGTCGGCCGTGGTGATCGGCGGCGGGCTGATCGGTTGTGAGGCGGCGGCCTGCCTGGCCAGCGACGGCATCGCCACCACACTCGTCGCCGGCGAACCCGTGCCGCTGCTGCGGCGCTTCGGCGTGGACGCCGGGGAACGTGTCGCGAAGATCCTGTCCGACAACGGTGTCCGGTTCATCGGCTCCGCCGAGGTGGCCGAGATCGACGACCGCGGCGTCACATTGGCGACCGGTGAGGCCGTCGACGGCGACGTCGTCGTCGCGGCCACCGGCGTGCGGCCCGACATCAGCCTGGCAGTCGAGGCGGGCCTACGCACCGACCGCGGCCGCATCGTCACCGACGAGCACATGCACACCTCGGCCTCGGATGTGTACGCCGCGGGCGACGTCGCGCTGGCCTACAACGTCGACGCCCGCAGGCACGTCGCCGCCGAGCACTGGCGCGACGCCGCCCGGCAGGGCATGATCGCCGGCGAGACCGCAGCCGGGTACCCCCGCTCATGGGATGACGTGCCCGAATTCTCATGCACCATAGGCACTTCCACGTTGAAGTACCGTGGCTGGGGGACCAGCTACCAGCACAGCCGGCTGGTCGACCACCGCGATGGGTTCACTGTCTGGTACGAGTCGGACGGCGAAGCGGTCGGCGTGCTCAGCCTCAACGCCGACGAGGACTATCAGCTCGCTTCCGGCCTGGTCCGGGCGCATGCACCGCTCTCCGACTGAAGTGTGACCCAGGCCACAATCGGCGCGTAGGGTGGACGTACCTAGTCGATAGGAGATGCGATGAAAAATGCGCATCAGGATCCTGCGGATCATTCCCGTACCTGTCAGCCCCATGCCGGCGAATCCATGATCGACACCCTCTGGTTCCCCGGACTGGTGTTGATCGCCATCGGCGTCGTCGGTCTGGCCGCGATCGTGGCGTCGGCCGCCTACGGCAACACCCAGTGGGTGCTGCCGCTCGCATTGGTCACCGGCGCCGCGGTGACGGCCGGGGGCGGCCTCATCGCGCTGGAGCACCGGCGGGTGCTGCGCGTCGAGCGCCTCTGGCTGTCGAAGCAGGCCGACGCCGACCACCGGAAGCCCGCCTGACCGAGCGCCGAACCTGCGCGCAGGGCTGCGAGCCGCGCGCTTGACCACCGTGCGCGCAGTCGCGACGGCGAGGGCCTCTCATCCTGCGCACCTACGATGGCCGCCATGGCCGCTCAGCACCTCGACCGCCTCGGCGCGGAGAAGTTCGTCTCGCTGACGACGTTCAAGCGCAACGGGGACGCGGTGGCGACAGCGCTGTGGCTCGTCACCGACGGCGGACAGCTGGTGTTCTGGACCCCTGCCGACTCGTGGAAGATCAAGCGGCTGCGGCGCGACGCCCGCGTCACCATGGCGGCCTGCAGCCGGAGCGGCAAGGTCAGCCCGGGCGAACAGACCGTCGCCGGACGCGGCGAGGTGGTCGAGGACGCCGCCGAGGTCCGGCGCGTCGAAGGCCTGTTCCGGCGCAAGTACGGGCTCGGGTACCGCGTGGTGACGGGGATCGAGCGGCTGGTCCGGCGTGGTCACACCCGGCGGGCGCTGATCCGGGTGACCGCCGACGGCTGACGCGTCAGCGCGAGCGTGCGCGACGGAAATGAGCTAGACCGCGAAGCCGGCCAGCAGCGAGCGCACCCCCAGCCGCCACCGCCGTTCGATCGACGGCGCCGGACCGAGCCAGCGGCCGGCCTCCTGGACGGCGAGGCCCTGCGCGAGGGCGAGCAGCACGTGCGCGATGTCGGTCGGGTCGCCGGCGAGCAATCCGGCGTCGACTGCGCGCTGGATCCGGCCGACGAACTCGTGGCGCACCGACGCGCCCGCGGCGAGTTCGTCGGGCCCTGGCTCGAAGTCGGCGAACGGCCGGGAGAACATCACCTGCGCCAGCCGCGGATAGGCCCGGCAGAACAGCCGGAACACCGGCACCAGCCGCTCGATGTCGGCCAGCGGTTCGACGCTCGGCGGTACCTTCGCCAGTTCGGCGCCCAGCACGCGGAAGCCTTCGAAGAACATCGCCCGGACGAGTCCCGCCTTGTCCGTGAAGAGTTCGTACACCGCGGGCACCGACGTGCCTGCGCGTTCGGCGACGCGGCGGGTGGTGAACCGCGTGAAGCCCTCCTCGTTCAGCGTCGCGACGGCGACCGCGAGCAGGTGGTCACGCAGTTCGGGCGTGCGCTGCTTCGCCCTCGGCATTGCTCACCCGCCGAACTCGGCGGCCAACCCGTCGATACCGGCCCGGACCGCGGCGAGCGCGTCCTCGCGGGCCTTGAGCTTGCTGGCCAGGTGGGCCTTCAGGTGCAGCGTCGCGGCCGCCTCGGTCGCGACCTCGTTGGCGCGGGGCAGTACCTGGTCCTGCTCGACGATCTCGTCGAGCCAGCCGCCGGCGATCGCGGCGTCGCCGGTGAAGGTCGCGGCCATCGAGATGCCACGCTGGAAGGCCGCGCGGGTCAACCGCAGCCGCATCAGTTCGATCGCCGCGATCGGCAGCACCATGCCGATCGCCACCTCGTTGGCCTGGCATCGCGTGCGCGGTGATCCGATCCGGTGGTCGCCGGACAGCAGCAGGAACGAGCCCATCGCGATGGCCGGCCCGGTCGCGGCCATGATCACCGGCTTGGGGAACGTGAGGCAGCGCACCGCCAGCTCGAAGCCGCCCGCCAGCATGTCGAGCGCGGCCTGCGCGTCGCCGGATGCGAACACGGCGAGGTCGAAGCCGCCGCTGAACAGCTTGTGGTTGCCCGCGAGCACGACCGCCTTCGAGTCGTCCTGCTCGGCGCGGTCGAACGCCTCGTTCAGGTTCTGCTGCATCGCCGGAGACAGCACGTTCGCCTTGCCGTCGTCCATGACGATCGTCGACACCGAATCGCTGAGGTCGTAGTTCACGGTAGTCATCGGACGCATGTTACGTAACGATGTTACGAAAGGCCAGGGCGCCCTGACCTCAGGTGAGGTAGTTCCTTACGCGTGGCGGTCGAGGCTCGCGTCCATAGCGTCCGAAATATGCGAACACACCGGAAACGCAGTCAGGCCGAGGCGGCCGAGCGCGAGATGACCAAGCGCCGCAACCCGCGTAGCCGGCGAGGAGTGCCGCCGCTGAGCCTCTGGGAAGTCGGCATCGGCGCCGTCTGGAAGTAGCCGGCTACCCGCCGTTGCGATGGTGGCGACCGGCCGCATCGCGCGCGGGCACCATCACGCCGTCATGCGCGCCGTTGTGTGCTCGTGCCCTGTCGTGCACGGCCGCGCCGTCCCGGTCGATCCACGGGAAATCCAGCACCGTGGTCTCGTCGAGCTGCTTGTTGCGCCACCGGTCCTGGTTCTCCTCCGCGGCGCGGTTGACGCGTTCGATCTCGGCGCGCAGCACGTCGGCCCTGGTTTCCTTCGACGCGTGATGCAGATAGTTGAGCACGCTGCGCAGCAGTTCGAGCTTCTGCCGTTCCTGGCGGGCCAGGTCGTGCGTCGTCATCAATTCCAGTCGCGGGACCGGCTGCAGCGTCGCCCAGTCCAGCACCACCCGGTTCTGGAATTCGCGTCTGCGGCGCCAGGCGCGGCCCTTGTCGGCGCCCTCCGGCCGCGCGCGGTCGTGGTAGGTCACCACACCGTCGAAGCGCGAGCGGATCGAGCCGCCGAACTCCGCCCGGTCTCGCGCGGAGTCCCACACCGTTCGCCATTCCTGACCGGGGGCGAGCACCGTCAGTTCGCTGGGCAGCTGCAGTTCGACGATCTCCGGCAGCGACTCGTCGTAGCGTTCCTCGTACTTGGCGACGGTGGGCGGGTGGGTGAACTCGAACCGGACCTCGTGGGCGGCGGTCTGGCCGAAGTTGCGCACTACGAGTTCGATGATGTGCCAGTCGGCGGGGTGCTGCTCCATGAACACCGCGACATGGGGCCTGACCTGGTCGGCCTTGCGCTGGTGGTGCTGCCGGAGCTGACGGTGCAGGTAGACGAGAGCGACGATGCCGAGCACCAGTGCGGCCCACGCGGCGATGGTCAGCCAGCCCGCGGACCCGAGACCGGTGAGGTCCCGCCAACGGTTCTCAATCCATTCCACCGTGCCCCCAGGTGTTCGTCATCGACGCCCCGGACGATACAGCTTCGCTGCCACCAACACAGCAACCGGTCAGACCGTTGCTGAACGACGGCCGAGAGTCATGATCACGTTACCCCGGCAGGGACCCGGATGTGCGGTTTGTCCATCCGGCGACCGCCGGTCCACGGCCGGCTCAGGCGGTCAGGAGTTCGGCGTCGACCGGCTCCGATGCCGCGGCCTTCGCCTGTGCGGCGGCCGGCGCCGCCATCGGCACGAGCCGTTCACCGCGCGCCAGCCACTCGCGATCCGCCCATGCGAGGCGTGCGGGCAGGCGGCGCCAGTACTGCGGATGCGATCGCAGGTAGACCTCGACGCTGGCGTGCACGGCCGCATCCAGCGGCACCCGCCGCAGCGAGAGCATGTGTGCGCTGCCCGCCAGAGGATCGGCGACGCAGGGCGCCGGCACGCGGTGGCGTCCGCCGTCCCGTACCGCCAGGCCGGCGTGCACAGCGCCGTCGAGCACCCAGTCGAGCGCGATGTCGGCCAGCGGCCAGCAGGCGCCCTGCACGCCCGCGACGTCGCAGTGCGCGCCGCGGAACCACACCTCGTCGACCCCGGGCGAGTCGATGCGCTCGCCCGACAGTCCACCGTCGATCGCGACGGCGTGCCTGCCGTCGGCCACGTTGGTCAGTGGACCCGTCGTCGCTGCCACGCCCGGCACCCGGACCATGTCGAAGAGCCCGACGAAGCGCACCGGGACCGCGACCTCCGAACCGCCGGCGAGCCCGGCGGCCAGCGCGCGCACCCGCTGCCATTCCTCGCCGGTGCGCCGGGTGCGCGGCAGCGCGAAGGCGGCCAGCAGGTAGTCGAGCAGGTCCTCGTGATGGTCCTCGGGCAGGCCGAGCACGTCCAGCAGCCGGACGAGTTCGCGGGCGCACGACGCGCCGCGGCCCGCGCCGAAGAGATAGATGTCGTCGCCGGGTTCGTGGGTGCCTGCCAGGAACTCGTAGGCCTCGACGACAGTTGCCCGGGCCTGCTCGGCGACGTTCCGGCGCCGTTGCCGGGGGCTCAGCCGCTCACCGATGCGCGTCGACGCGGCGACGGTGCCCGGGTGGTACCAGTTGAGCTGGCCGCTCGTGGCGTCGAGCAGCCGGAACAGCGCCCGGGCGTTGCTGGCGTCACGCAGCTGCAGCTGCTCCTGAGCATGGTCGAAGCAGAGCACGATGTTCTTCACGTCGATCCCCCGGACCTAGCGTCTTCGTTGCAGACAAATAGTTTGCCCCGGTCCGGCACGCCGTGTCACGTGTATTGCACTACTTCTTCGCTTTCATCTACGGATTCTTGCGATGACAAGTCACTCGACCACGGTATCCACGGCGGATTCCGGGAAATCTCGCGAAATCGAGGTCCGCTCAGCGTCGTTGCGAGCGCAGGCACTGGACGGCCGCGACGGTCCCGCGGAGTTCGCTGTCGAATCCGTTCGGCATCGATGCGCGATGCCGGGTAGGGGCGCCGACCGGCGACCCCGGATCGGCGTCAGCCGCCCATCAGCATGCGCCACTGGTCGAGGTTGCTCGCCCGGTAGACGTAGTTGCTCCGCTTGACGTCCGACAGTGGCGCGCTGGGCTCCTCCGAGTACCAGTGGCCGGGGAACACGACGGGGTCACCGGACAGTCCGGCCAGCGCCTGCAGGCTGCGGAACATGTCGTCGGCGTTGCCGCCGGGGAAGTCGGTGCGGCCACAGCCGTCGAGGAACAACGTGTCGCCGGCCACCAGGCGGCCGTCGAGCAGGAAGCACTGGCTGCCCGGTGTGTGGCCGGGGGTGTGCAGCAGTTCGATCTCGATGGCGCCGACGCCCACCCTGTCGCCGTGCTCGTGCGCGGTGAGGTCCGACATCGGGATGCCGGTGACGCGCGAGACCCAGTCCGCCTCGTGGGTGTTGACGTGCACCGGGACGCTGACCCGTTCCATCAGTTCGGCCAGGCCCTTGAGCGTGAAGCCCATCATCGTGCCGCCGACATGGTCGGGGTGGTGGTGGGTGACCAGCACCCCGGACAGGTGCATACCGTCGGCCTCGAGCGCGTCGACCAGGTCGCCGGCGGCGTACGCGGGGTCGACGACCACGCAGTCACCGGTCTCACGGTCACCGATCAGGTAGGCGAAGTTGCGCATCTGCGTCGCGATCATGTCGCCCTCGGCGAAGTCACGCCCGGACAGCAGCTGGCGGAAGTAGAGCCGGTCGGATCCCATCGTCCAAGATTAGGGTGGCTGGAAAGCCGACCTCACGACGGGCGGTGACCAGCGGTTTGGCGACGACGCGGGCCAGACTGTACTCTCTTTAAGGCCCGCGGCACGACGCTGTTCACTGCCGGGGACAGGCCCCCTTAGCTCAGTCGGTAGAGCGTTTCCATGGTAAGGAAAAGGTCAACGGTTCGATTCCGTTAGGGGGCTCGGTGGACACCGGGCGAGCCAGACAGTCGACCGGTTCGCCGGATGGCGGTGTAGCTCAGCTGGTTAGAGCGCACGACTCATAATCGTGAGGTCGGGGGATCGAGCCCCCCCACCGCTACAAGCAAGTACGAGACGTTTCGACGAAGGACAACTGACGTGGCCTCAAGTACCGACGTACGGCCCAAGATCACCTTGGCCTGCGAGGTGTGCAAGCACCGCAACTACATCACGAAGAAGAACCGCCGCAACGATCCCGATCGGCTGGAGATCAAGAAGTTCTGCCCGAACTGTGGCACCCACCGTGCACACAAGGAATCGCGCTGACCGATTCACTGATTCGTCATCGGTGAGTCGCACTAGGTAGGTTCAATACTCGTGTCTTTCTTGGACGACTACGTCGGAACCCATTTCCGGTACCCCGACTCCTATGTGGTCGGCCGGGAGAAGATCCGCGAGTACGCCGTCGCCGTCAAGAACGAGGACCCCGCCTTCTTCGACGAGAAGGCCGCCGCGGACCTCGGCCACGACACGTTGCCTGCGCCGCTGACCTTCATCTCGGTGTTCGGCTACCAGGCGCAGTCGGCCATGTTCGCCGCCGCGGGAATCGGCATCACCGACGCCCAGATCGTCCAGGTCGACCAGGTGCTCAAGTTCGTCAGGCCCATCATGGCCGGCGACACGCTCTACTGCGACGTGTACATCGACTCGATCCGCAAAGCGCACGGCACCGACATCATCACCACCAGGAACATCATCACCAACGACAACGGTGACATCGTTCAGGAGAGCTACACCACCCTGGCGGGGCGTAGCGAAGAAGACGGAGAGAGTGGCTTCAGCAATGGCACTGCGTGAGTTCAGTTCGGTCAGCGTCGGCGATCAACTCCCGGAGAAGGTGATCCCGCTGACCCGCGGGGACCTCGTCAACTACGCCGGCGTGTCCGGTGACCTGAACCCGATCCACTGGGACGACGAGATCGCCAAGCAGGTCGGGCTGGACGTCGCGATCGCGCACGGCATGCTGACGATGGGCCTTGGCGGCGGCTACGTCACCTCGTGGGTCGGCGACCCCGCGGCCGTCAAGGAGTACAACGTGCGGTTCACCGCCGTGGTGCCGGTACCCAACGACGGCAAGGGCGCCGAGATCACCTTCAGTGGGCGGGTGAAATCCGTTGAGCCCGAGTCGAAGTCGGTGACCATCGCACTCTCGGCCACGTCCGGCGGCAAGAAGATCTTCGGCCGCGCCATCGCCACGGCGACGCTGGCGTAGGCGGTAGGTGGTCATGGCACTCAAACAGGACATCCGCGGAGTGATCTGGGAGTACCCGGACACCTTCGTCGTCGGCCGCGAGCAGATCCGGCAGTACGCCAGCGCCGTGAAGGCCGACGACCCGGCCTCGCTCGATGAGGCCGCGGCCGCCGAGCTCGGCCACGACGCGCTGATCGCGCCGCCGACCTTCATGTCGATCTTCGCGGTGATGATCCAGCGGCACTTCTTCCAGAACAACGACCTCGGCATGGAGACCATGCAGATCGTCCAGGTGGACCAGAAGTTCCTGTTCCACCGGCCGATCGTGGCCGGCGACGCGTTGCGCGGGAAGTTGTACGTCGTATCGGTGGACGAGCGCTTCGGCGCCGACATCGTCACCACCCGCAACGTGCTGACCGACCCCACCGGCGCGGTGGTCCAGGAGTCGTTCACCACCCTGATGGGTCACGAGGGCGACAACTCGATCTCGGTGAAGTGGGATCCGGAGACCGGGCAGGTGGTTCGCACGGCCGACGCCGAGCCGGCAGCGGATTAGTAAGTGCGACGGGCGGCACGCTACACTCGGACTTCGGGGTTTTCCCAGTCCAGCGCGCTGTCCGTCGGTATCAGATCGACCGAACGGGGAGCGCGCAAATTGTGTGAGCCCCGCAGGTCAGGACGGTGATGACGACGTCAACCCTGTCGTCGCCTGAAGGGGCGTAGCTCAACTGGCAGAGCAGCGGTCTCCAAAACCGCAGGTTGCAGGTTCAAGTCCTGTCGCCCCTGCTCAACTGAATACTCGACAAGTGTGGACACTGGTAGGTGTGCACCCCGATGACAACCCGGACAAGAGGAGCGAGCGGTGAGCGACGAGCGCGACAGTGCCGGCTCCCCTGACGACGGCGCAGGCGCCGGCTCGGACGCCGGCACCGACAGCGGGAAGAGCGCAGACACCCGCGGCCAGACTGCGGTGGCCACCAGGCCGCTGCGGCCCACCGGGAAGCGTTCACGGCGACCGGTCGGCGACGTCGACGGCGCCGAAACCGCTCCGGAGACCGACGCCGGCGACCTCAAGGACGGCAACGGCCCCGGCAAGAAGACCGTCAGGAAGAAGAAGGAACCGGGTGGCTCACGCAACCCCTTCCTCTACGTCCTGAACTACCTGAAGCAGGTCGTCGCCGAGCTGCGCAAGGTCATCTGGCCGAATCGCAAGCAGATGGTCAGCTACACCTCGGTGGTGCTGGTCTTCCTGGTGTTCATGGTCGCGCTGATCTCCGGTGCGGACTACGGCCTCGGCCGGCTGATCGGACTGGTGTTCGGCGCCGACTGACCGGGCCGCGCGCCGGCACGAAGAACTGAAGTACGAGAGAGGAAAGACAACCGTGACGAGCTTCGAAGGCGATACGCCCTCGGCTGTGTCCGAGGCGCGCGTCGAAGCTGCGGACCCGGCGACCGTGATCGCAGATGAGGCCGCGGAGTCTCTCGAGCAGACCACCGCCGCCGAGGCTGTAGAGGACACGACCGCCGAAGAGGTTCCCGCCGCCGAGGAAGCCGCGCCCGCGGAGCCCGAGGAGGACGAGGACCCGGCCGTCGCGCTGAAGAAGGAACTGCGGCTGCAGCCGGGCGACTGGTACGTCATCCACTCCTACGCCGGCTACGAGAACAAGGTGAAGGCCAACCTCGAGACGCGCGTGCAGAACCTCGACGTCGGCGATTACATCTTTCAGGTCGAGGTGCCCACCGAAGAGGTCACCGAGATCAAGAACGGCCAGCGCAAGCAGGTCAACCGCAAGGTGCTACCGGGCTACATCCTGGTGCGCATGGAGCTCAACGACGAGTCGTGGGGCGCGGTGCGCAACACCCCCGGTGTCACCGGCTTCGTCGGCGCCACCTCGCGGCCCTCGCCGCTGTCGCTCAACGACGTGGTCAAGTTCCTGCTGCCGCCCGCCGCGGCCAAGAAGCCCGGCAAGGCCACCGCAGGTGCGGGTGCGTCCTCGTCGGAGGCAACGATGGAGCGGCCCGAGATCCTGGTCGACTTCGAGGTCGGCGAATCGGTCACCGTGATGGACGGCCCCTTCGCGACGCTGCCCGCGTCGATCAGCGAGGTCAACGCCGAACAGCAGAAGCTCAAGGTGCTGGTGTCCATCTTCGGCCGTGAGACACCCGTCGAACTGACCTTCACCCAGGTCGCCAAGATCTAAGAACCACACAGAAGAGAAGAAAAGGACAGCACAGTCATGCCCAAGAAGAAGAAGGTCACTGGGCTGATCAAGCTGCAGATCCAGGCCGGGCAGGCCAACCCCGCCCCGCCCGTCGGTCCTGCGCTCGGCCAGCACGGCGTCAACATCATGGAGTTCTGCAAGGCGTACAACGCCGCGACGGAGAGCCAGCGCGGCAACGTCATCCCCGTGGAGATCACCGTCTACGAGGACCGCAGCTTCACGTTCGCGCTGAAGACCCCTCCCGCCGCCAAGCTGCTGCTCAAGGCCGCCGGTGTGCAGAAGGGCTCGGCCGAGCCGCACAAGACCAAGGTCGCCAAGGTGACCTGGGATCAGGTGCGCGAGATCGCCGAGACGAAGAAGGCCGACCTCAACGCCAACGACGTCGACCAGGCCGCCAAGATCATCGCCGGCACCGCCCGGTCGATGGGAATCACCGTCGAATAATTCGACGCAAGGAAAGCGTGGGAGAGCTGGCATCGGCTCGTGAACCACGACCTCTGAATCAAGGAGACATCAATGAGCAAGAACAGCAAGGCATACCGCGAAGCCGCGGAGAAGATCGACCGCGAGAAGCTGTATTCGCCGATCGAGGCCGCGAAGCTGGCCAAGGAGACGTCGTCGAAGAAGCAGGACGCCACCGTCGAGGTGGCCATCCGGCTGGGCGTCGACCCGCGTAAGGCCGACCAGATGGTGCGCGGCACCGTCAACCTGCCGCACGGCACCGGCAAGACCGCCCGCGTCGCGGTGTTCGCGGTCGGCGAGAAGGCCGAGCAGGCCATCGCCGCCGGCGCCGACGTGGTGGGCAGCGACGACCTGATCGAGAAGATCCAGGGCGGCTTCCTCGACTTCGACGCGGCGATCGCCACGCCCGACCAGATGGCCAAGGTCGGCCGCATCGCCCGCGTGCTCGGCCCGCGTGGTCTGATGCCCAACCCCAAGACCGGCACGGTGACCCCCGACGTCACCAAGGCCGTGCAGGACATCAAGGGCGGCAAGATCAACTTCCGCGTCGACAAGCAGGCGAACCTGCACTTCGTCATCGGCAAGGCGTCCTTCGACGAGAAGTCGCTGGCCGAGAACTACGGCGCCGCGCTCGACGAGATCCTGCGCGCCAAGCCGTCGGCGTCCAAGGGCCGCTACCTGAGGAAGATCGTCGTCTCGACGACGACCGGACCCGGCATCCTGGTCGACCCGGGCGTCACCCGCAACTTCGCGGAGGCGTAGGCGCCAGCCGGAGCCGACCATCGGCCCGGAGGCGTAGGCCCACTCGCGAGCAGGCCCCCGCAAGCGGGGGGTACCTCCCGCTTGCGGGGGCCTGCTCGGCAGAGAACCGTCAGTTGTCTTCGGCGAGCCCGCGTAGCAGCGGCCCATAGGTCGGGTGCGCGAGCGCGGAGGCGAATTGCGCCACCAGGTAGTCGCCCGGGTTGCCGGTGTCGTACCAGCTGCCCTGGATGACCTGCCCGTAGACCGCGCGGTCCTTGGCGTAGGCGTTGATCGCGTCGGTCAGGTAGACCTCGCCGGTCCGGTGCTCGTACCAGCGCTTGGTCTGCTGGCGCAGTTCGTCGATGACGCCGGGAGTGACGACGTACCCGCCGATGGCGGCGTACTCCGACGGCGCATCCTCGGGTTTGGGCTTCTCGACCAGGCCGGTGATCCGCAGCAGGCCGTCATCGAGGTCCTCTTTGACGATCGGCACGCCGTAGCGCTGGGAATCCTCGGCGGCCATCGGCAGCAACGCCAGCACCGGGCACGACGTCTGCGCGTAGGCCCGCATCAGCTGCTGGGCGCGCGGCACCTCGGCGACGAACACGTCGTCGGGCCACAGCACCAGAATCGGCTCGTCGCCGAACGCGCGCGCGGCGTTGAGCACGGGGGTGCCGTTGCCGTAGGGCCCGTGCTGGTCGAGGTAGGTGATGTGGCCGGCGGCCGACAGCTGCCCGACCTCCTCGACGGCGTCGGCGTAGGCGGTCTTGCCGTCGTTGCGCAACTGCTCCACCAGCGCCGGGTTGGGCCGGAAATGGTCCTGGATCAACGACTTCCCGCCCGACACCACGATGGTGATGTCGGTGATACCGGAACTGACGAGTTCGCGGACCGTGTGCTCGATGACCGGCTTGTCGCCGACGGGCAACATCTCCTTGGGGATCGCCTTGGTCAGCGGAAGCAGCCGGGACCCGAGACCGGCGGCGGGGATCACCGCCTTGCGGATGGTGCTGCCCATGTTTCTCCTTCTAGATCGCGTGCTGCCTTCATACCGTCTGTCACCCCGGCGTGCTGGTCAAGCCGAGAACGTCAGCCGCCGCACTCGGCGACGCGGCGGCGCAGGAAGGCCCGTGCCGGCTCGGAGCCGTTCGCGGCGAGCGCGGCGCGGTACCAGTGCAGGGCCTCGTCGGTCCGCCCGCACCGGCGCAGCAGGTCGGCGCGGATCACGGCGTGGGTGTTCGACCGGGTCCACCGGGGATCGGCAGCCACCGCGTCCAGTTCGGCGAGACCCGCGGCGAAGCCGTCCCGGAAGCCGATGGCCAGCGCGCGGTTGGCCCGCACCACCGGTGAGTCACCGACGGCGAGCAACCGGTCGTAGGCCGTGCAGATCGTCACCCAGTCGGTCTGCTCCCACGTCGGCGCCGTCGCGTGCAGTCCGGCGATCACCGCCTGCGGCAGATACTGCCCGCCGGATCCGGCCGCGCGGCGCAGCCGCTCCAACCCCGCCGCGATCTGGCCGCGGTCCCACCGGCTGCGGTCCTGCTCCTCCAGGGGCACCAGCGCGCCCGCCGCGTCCACCCGGGTGCGGCGGCGCGAATCGTGCAGCAGCGTCAGCGCGGCCAGCGCCTGGGCGTCGCGCTCGGCGGGCATCAGGTCGCACACCTCGGCAGCCAGGCGGACACCCTCACCGCAGAGCTCGTCCCGGATCGCCGACGGCCCCGCCGTCGACCAGTAGCCCTCGGTGAACACCGAGTAGATGCAGCTCAGTACGTGCGGGGTGCGCTCGGCCAGCAGCTCGGCAGGGGGCACCCGCAGCGGGATGTTGGCGCTGCGAATCTTGTTCTTGGCACGCGTGATTCGCTGACCGACGGCGGCCTCGGACTGCAACAGGGCGCGGGCGATCTCGGCGACCGTGAGGCCCGAGATCAGCCGCAGCGTCAGCGCCAGTTGCGACAGCCGGTCCAGCGCCGGGTGCGCACAGGTGAACATCATCCGCAGTTCGTCGTCGCGCACCCGGTGCGCAGGCGCGTCCGTCCGGGCGTTCATCTCATCGACCACCGCGGCGAACTCCTTCCCCGAACGGGCCGATTCGCGGCGGAGCCGGTCCAGCACCCGGTTGCGGGCCACGGTGGTCAGCCACGCCCCGGCGTTGTCGGGCAGGCCGTCGCCCGGCCACCTCCGCAGCGCCTCGGCGCAGGCCTCCTGGACGGCGTCCTCGGCGATGCCGAGGTCTCCCGACCACCGCGCGAGCGCGGCGACGGCAGGGCCCCATTCCCGCCGGAAGACGCCGTCCAGGTCGGTCATGCAGTGTCAGAGGTCGGAGACGCCGACCAGGCGGTGCAGATGGACGGTGGTGGCGGGGATCATCGAAGCGATCTTGACGGCCTCATCGCGGTCGGTGGCCCGCAGCAGGTAGAACCCGCTGGCCACCTCGGCGCCCTCGGCGTACGGACCGTCGGTCAGCAGCACCTGGCCGTCGCGCACCCGCACCGTGGTCGCCGTGCTCGGCGGGTGCAGCGGCGCCCCACCGAGGATGTGCTGACCGGCGTTCCGCCCGAATTCCGCGTGCCGGCACTCGCCGCTCTCCCACTCCTCGGTGCCGGGCGTGCACGGCTGGTCCGCCGGTTCCAGCAGCAGCGCGAACCAGTCGCTGCCGATGCGCTCGGTGGGCGCCTCCCAGCCCACCATCGGCCACACCTCCACGGCGCCCTGCTGGCAGGCCGGGATCCGGCGGGCGATGCCCAGCGCATCGTCGAGGTTGTCGGCTTCGAACACGTAGTAGCCGCCGGCCACCTCCGCGCCCTCGGCGAACGGACCGTCGGTCACCACCGGGTGATCGGGTCCGCCGGTGATGTGGACCGTGGCGGCCGATCCGGCGAGCGCGTCGCCCGCCTTGATCGCCGCACCGGCGCTCGCGTGGAAATCGGTGTAGGCGCCCATGATGGCGGCCTGGGTCTCGGCGTCGGGCTCCTCGGTGGCCTCTGGTCCCAGCAGCAGGGTGAAGTAGTGCATCGGTGACGACCTTCCCGGTAGCGAGTGCAACCCTTCTGGTTCCACTCTCTACTGTGTCGACGAACGCCCGCGCCGGGATCCGACACATCACGCAAAAATCCCCCGACATCGGTCGGGGGATTTCGCGGTGACGGGCCGGGTCAGGCCACGGCGCCGGGCTTGAGGTAGGTCACCAGGCTGACGTCGATGCTCTCGTCGACGAAGTAGTACTGCGCGCCGCGCAGATACTTCATGTAGCGGTGGTAGTTCTCCTCGTCGGTCGCCGCGATGGCCTCGTCCTTGTGCTGCTCCAGCTTGGCGGCCCAGATGCCGAGCGTCTTGATGTAGTGGTTGCGCAGCGACAGCGCCTCGGGAACGACGAAGCCGGCCTTCTCGCCGTGCTCGATCATCATCGGGGTGCTCGGAAGCCGGCCGCCCGGGAAGATCTCGGTGAGGATGAACTTCACGTAGCGGGCCAGCTCGAAGGTCAGTTTCTTCCCACGGGCCTGCAGGTCGTCGGGGTGGTAGCCGACGCTGCTCTGGATCGTCATCCGGCCGTCGTCGGGCATGATGTCGAAGCACGTCTTGAAGTAGTCGTCATAGCGCTCGAACCCGAAGTGCTCGAACGCCTCGATCGACACGATGCGGTCGACCGGGCTGTGGAACTGCTCCCAGCCCTGCAGGCGGACGTCGAAGGTCCGGTTGGTGTCGAGCTTGCCCAGCAGCTGGTCGCAGTAGGCCTGCTGGTTCTTGCTCAGGGTCAGGCCGATGACGTTGACGTCGTACTTCTCCATCGCCCGCTGCAGCGTCAGCCCCCAGCCGCAGCCCACCTCCAGCAGCGTCATTCCCGGCTTGAGGTCCAGCCGGTCGAGGTGCTGGTCGACGTTGTTGATCTGCGCCTCGGACAGCGACACCTCGGGACCCGTGAAGTACGCGCAGCTGTACTTGCGTGTGGGGTCCTGGAAGACGCCGAAGAAGTCGTCGGACAGGTCGTAGTGGGCCTGGATGTCCTCGAAGTGCGGCCGCAACTCTGTATCGGTATTCGTGTTCTCAGGCATGGTTCGTGCGTGGCCTTCCTCGCGACAGGTCGTCTGCATTGCTCCCGCGTCGGTCGCGTTGTGACCGCACGCTACTCCCGATTCTGGGCGTCGACTGGCGAACCTACAGCGTGTCGCACACCCGGCGACGACCCGGTGTCTGGAGCCGCCGACCAGCTAGCAATCAGGAGTTTGCTGGATGTTTGAGATCACTTCTCCAACGTGAACTGGCAAACGTCGGTGTAACCCTTCCGGAACGCGTCCGCGCAGCCGGTGAGGTAGTGCATGTAGCGGTCGTAGACCTCTTCGGACTGGATCGCGATCGCCTCGTCCCGGTGGGCCTGCAGCGCGTCGGCCCAGCAGTCCAGCGTCCTGGCGTAGTGCGGCTGCAGCGACTGGGTGCGGGTCAGGTTGAAGCCGGCCTTCTGGCCGTGCTCGCCCACGAGTTCGATGGTCGGCAGGTAACCGCCGGGGAAGATCTCGGTGAGGATGAACTTGATGAACCGGGCGACCGAGAAGGTCAGCGGGATCTTACGTTCCACCATCTGCGGGATGGTCAGCGCGGTGATCGTGTGCAGCAGCATCACACCGTCGTCGGGCAGCACGCTGTATGCCCTGGTGAAGAAGTCGTCCCAGCGGTCCTTGCCGAAGTGCTCGAATGCGCCTATCGACACGATCCGGTCCACCGGCTGGTCGAAGTCCTCCCAGCCCTGCAGCAGCACCTGCTTGGTACGCGGGCTGTCGGACTCGGCGAAGATCCGCTCGACGTGCGCGTGCTGGTTTTTGCTCAGCGTCAGGCCAATGACGTTGACGTCGTACTTCTCGACGGCGCGCATCATTGTGTAGCCCCAGCCGCAGCCCACGTCGAGCAGCGTCATGCCCGGCTGCAGGCCGAGTTTGCCCAGCGCGAGATCCACCTTGGCGTGCTGGGCCTGCTCGAGCGTCATGTCGTCGCGTTCGAAGTACGCGCAGCTGTACATCTGGCTCGGGTCGAGGAAAAGCCGGAAGAAGTCGTCGGACAGGTCATAGTGCGCCTGGACGTCCTCGAAGTGCGGCTTCAGTTTGCCCGCTGGGGACATGGTGGTGCCTTTCTGGCCGTTCTGGGGTTTGCCGGCGTCGTCGCTGACGGTGCAACAACCCCTTGCACTCGACAGGGAATCGTATCCGATCCGTCCGTCACGGGCCGAATCGAGAAGCGCCGCCGCTGGTCAGGGACCTTCGGCGAAGGTGGTCTTCAACTCGCCCACCACGTCGTCCCACAGTTCTTTCGGGAGCTCGTGGCCCATGCCGTCGAACAGCACCAGGCGGGCACCCGGAATGGCCCGCGCGATGGCCTTGCCGCCGTACGGGCGCATCAGCTTGTCGGCCTTGCCGTGCATGACGACCGTGGGCGCGGTGATCTGCCGGTCGTAGTGGCGCAGGCTGCCGCTGCCGGTGATCGCGTTGAACTGCCGCGCGATGCCCTGCGGGTAGAACGCGCGGTCGTAGAACGCGACGGCGTCGGCGCGCAGATCCTCGTCGGAGGAGCGGTAACCGGGGCTGCCGATGATCTTGCTGACCCGGATCGAGTTCTCGATGATGACGTCGCGCGGGGAGTTCGGCGAGGGGCCCGTGATCACCGCGAGCAGCTGCTGCGGCCCGGGCGGCGGCAGGCACGCCTGATTGTTGCTGGAGAAGATGACGGCCAATGTCCTGGTGCGCTCCGCATGCCGGGCGGCGAAGATCTGCGCGATCATGCCGCCCATCGAGCCGCCCACGATGTGTGCCCGGTCGATGTCCAGGTGGTCCAGGAGCGCCGCGGCATCGTCGGCCATGTCCTCGAGGGTGTAGACCGACGGGCTGCGAAATCCCAGGAACGACCGCACCATGTTGCCGACCTGCGAACCCTTGGTCCGCCGGCCGTCGAGGTGGCTGGACAGCCCGACGTCGCGGTTGTCGAACCGGATCACCCGCAGACCCTGGTCGACGAGCTTCTGGCAGAACCCCTCGCGCCAGAAGATCAGCTGCGCGCCCAGGCCCATGATCAGCAGGACGGCGGGATCGTTCGGGTCACCCATGTCCTCGTAATAGATCTCCAGCTCACCTGAGCCGATCCCCGAGTCGGCCCCCTGCCCTTCGGGCGGGAGGTACCCCCGTCGCTCCTGCCCGCCGACAGCAGCCTTACCGGAACGAATCTCCACTACGCCTCGACCTCTTCTGCCTTCTCTTTGTGCTCGCGGCTGATGTCGACCATGAAGTTGGCGAAATACCCGGTCAGCTGCGGGTCGCTCATCATCTGCCACTTCGGTGCGAGCAGCTTCATGTAGCGCTCGACGTAGAGGAACTGCTTGCCGATCAGCACCAGCTCACGGGGCAGTTTCACGTCGTAGGCGTCGGCCAGCGTCGACAGCTGCTTGCCGATCTCCGCGTAGCTCATGTCGCCGAGCGACTTCATGGTCAGCGGCGTGGCGAACTTCTCCAGGTCCTTGGCGGCCTCCGCCTCGGGCTTCATGGTGCCGACGGCGCCCATCAGCACGACGATCTTGCCCGCGGCGGCATGGTCCTTGGTGACCAGCAGCGCGTAGACGAGCTCGCGCAGCAGCCAGCGGGTCCGCGGGTCGATGCGGCCCATGATGCCGAAATCGAGGAACACGATCTTGCCGTCGTCGTCGACGAAGAGATTGCCTGCGTGCAGGTCCCCGTGAAACAGCCCGTGCTTGAGGCCGCCCTCGAAGAGGCTGAACATCAGGGCCTTGACCAGCTCGGTGCCGTCGAAGCCCTTCTTGCGGATCGCCGCGGCGTCGTCGATGCGCACGCCGGTGACGCGTTCCATGGTCAGCACCCGCTCGCTGGTGAGGTCCCAGTACACCTGGGGCACCCGGATGTTCTCGCCCAGCGGCGAGGCGTGCATGTGCGACACCCACGCGTCCATCGACTGCGCCTCCAGCCGGAAGTCGAGCTCCTCGGCGAGGTTGTCGGCGAAGTCGGCGACGACGTCCTGGGCGCTGAGCCGCTGACCGAGCTTGGCGAACTCGACCAGGCGGGCGCCGCGCTTGAGGATCTGCAGGTCGGCGGCGACGCGACGGCGGATGCCGGGCCGCTGGACCTTGACGACGACCTCCTCGCCGGTGTGCAGCGTGGCGTAGTGCACCTGGGCGATCGAGGCCGAGGCGAACGGGGTGGTGTCGAAGGACTTGAAAAGCGTGGCCGGGTCGCCGCCGAGTTCCTCGCGCAGCAGCGTGGCCACCTGTTCGGCGTTCGCCGGGGGCACCCGGTCGAGCAGGCTGCGGAACTCCCGGGACAGCGGTTCGCCGAACGCGCCGGGGCTCGACGCGATGATCTGGCCGAACTTGACGTAGGTGGGCCCGAGGTCGGCGAACGTCTGAGGAATCTGCTTGACGATCTTCTCCTGCAGGGAACCGCGACCCGCCAGCTTGCCGACGACGCGTGCGCCGGTGCGGGTGATCTGCCAACCGGTGACGCCGACACGGGCGGCCTCCATGGGCAGCGGCACCCGGTCCAGCTTGGCGACCTCGCGGTGCTGGGTCTTTCGCGTGACACTCATAACGGCCAGTGTCTCAAAATCAACGGGCAGGCGAAAAAGCGTGTGCAGCGGGTCACAGCTCAGGCGAAGGTGCGCTCGACCTCGGCGCGGCTGCGCAGCGGGTCGCTGCCCGGCACGTAGGCCGGCTCGGTGTGCGGCGCCAGCGCGGGATCGACGCCGCGGGCGACCCGTTCCTGTGCCTGCGCGAACTCCGGCGCCTGGCCTGCGGCGGTGTGCAGGCCGTTGATCACCGTCCACACCATGGCACGCCGCGCGGCGCGTTCGACGGGGTGCGGGTCGCGGTGCTGGATCAGCTCCTTCCCCCACCGCGGCATGGTGTCGCGCACCGCCCAGTTCAGCGCGCTCTGCGGCATCGGCAGGTTCGGGCCGGTGGCCAGTGCCGTGCCGTGGGTGACCGCGAGCCGGGGCAGGTATGACTTCAGGCAGTCGAGTGTCTCGGCCTTGGTCGACGGCAGGTCGGTGCCGCCGAGTGCGTGGCCGACGCGCACGAATTCGCCGTAGTAGCGATCGATCTTCCTGCCGCGCAACGGGTTCGGGTGGTAGAGCTCGTGGGCGGTGGCGATGCCCCAGGCCACGGTGGCGTAGTTCCAGCGCAGCCAGTCGGGGTCGTCGGCGTCATAGGCGAGACCGTCGGGCCGGACCCCCTTGATCGTGTGGTGCATGGATCGCACGGTGGTGGCGAGCCGTTCTGCGGTGCCGGTGGAGCCGTAGGCGGTGCCGATGAAGAAGGCCACCGAGTGGCCGAGCCGCACCGAGGCGCCCTTCGGGTCGATCTCGGGGCGCGCCACCCCGTCGGCGTCGCGCTTCACCAGCCGGGAGTGGTGCATCCCCATCCAGTAGATCGACGGGTCGAGCCGCTCCATGTACGCGGCGCACTGCAGGCCGAAGATCATCGCCTCGAGGTGCGAGTGCACGTGCCACACCGCGCTGCTAGGACCGAACCAGCCGGGATCGCCCGTCGGTCCGGCGAACTCCATTCCGCGGAAGAAGTGCCTGCGGACGTCCTGGTTGAACTGGCGCTTGAGCCGGTTCTCGACGATCTGTTGGGGCAGCAGGTCCATGGTCGGCCCTCCGAGTCTGGTCACGTGTGTGACCAGAATAGCCTCTGGGCACAGTTGTGACCAGATTCGCCCGATCGGTCGTACGCTGGTCCGATGTCGAGCCCCACCCGCTGGGCCGGTGTGCCGCTGACCGACCGGCGCGCCGAGCGTCGCGGCCTGTTGATCGACGCGGCGTTCCGGCTGTTCGGCGACGGCGGTGAGGCGGCCGTGTCGGTGCGCTCGGTGTGCCGCGAGTGCGGGCTGAACACCCGCTACTTCTACGAGAGCTTCGCCGACGTCGACGACCTGCTCGGCGCGGTGTACGACAAGGTGAGCGACCTACTCACCGCCGACGTCGAGGCCGCGATGGCGCGCGCCGGTGACTCGCTGCGCGACCGCACCCGCGCCGGCATCGCCGCGGTGCTGGGTTTCGGTTCGGCCGACCCGCGCCGCGGCCGGGTGCTGTTCACCGACGCGCGGGCCAACCCGGTACTAGCCGCCCGCCGGGAGGCGGCCGTCGACCTGCTCCTGGAACTGGTGCTCACCGAGGGCTGGCGGCTGCAACCCGGCACCGACCCGGTGGCCGCGCGGGTCGGCGCGGCGATGTACACCGGGGCGATGGCCGAACTCGCCCAGCAGTGGCTGACCGGCCGCCTCGGCGACGACCTCGACGCCGTGGTGGACCAGGCGCTGCGCCTGGTCCTCGACCGGTAGGGATCAGGCCACCGTCGGCGGGCGCCACCGCGGCGCCCAGTCGGTCTCCGGCCACAACTCACGAGCGGCCATCAACTCGTACATCGTTGCGCCGTCTACCGATTCGCGGATGATGTCGGCGTGGCCCGCGTGCCGGGAGAGCTCCTCGATGAGGTGCATCGCCGCCCAGCGCACCGACCAGTGATCGATGTCCTTCGGGAACCACGGGATGCCACGCGGGACGGGCACGAGGGTGTCGAGATCCTTCTCCCCGAATACCCGCAGGGTCTCGGCGTTCTGGGCCTCCAACGCCTCGAGCAGATCCTTCAGCGTCTCGTCCTCGCGCATCACGTACTGATCCTGGTACTCGGCCATCTGCTCCTCCATCGGACGCGGGTCCGGCGGCGGGAAATCGGGTGCGTGAGCGGCCCGTTCGGTCCAGCCCTTCTGCACCCCGGCGGCGTGTTTGACCAGCCCGCCGATCGACAGCGCACTGGCCGACGGCGTGGCGCGGGCCTGCTCGTCGGTCAGGCCGTACGCCGAGGACAGGAAGGCGTTCTGCTGGAACGCGAGGAACTCGATCAGACCCTGACGTTCGTCGGCGACGGGCGGCGGCATTCCGGGCATCGGCTCAGGCCTCTTTCTTGTTGGTGGAGTGTGCGTAAAGATCTCGGATGCAGGCGATCTCGGCTCCGTGGTGGATGACCTCCCGGTTGATGTGCAGCACCAGTTCCGACATCGAGCGTTCAGCGTAGGGCCCTTCGGCGGGGCCGCACGGCCGGTCGAGACCATCGTCGCCGAGTGTGCGCACGCCGTCGATCCAATTCCGGTAGGCCTCGTCGAGTTGGCGCAGCGCCGTGGCGGCATCGGTGGCGTAGGCCCAGGACTCGTAGTCGGCGGGTGGACCGCCGAAGTGACTGTGGTTGCGCACGGCGAGCACACCGACGATGACATGGGCCAAACGCCAGGCGATCGTGGTGAACGGCTCCGGCTGCGGGGGCGGATAGCTGAAGTCGATGCCGCCGTCGCGGTGCACCGTCCAGCATCCGGGCACCGGCTCCCAGAAGTACTCGTCGTCGGTGAGTCCGTCCAGGCGCGGGCGCAGTGCGGTGGTCCAGTGGTATTCGAGCTGATCGGTCAGGACCGAATTCAGGCCGGTTCGCGTGTCCATGGCACCACCCTCGCAGGGTTATAGGACTGTTTCGGTCCTAAGAGTGCGGCACGATGGTGAACATGGCGGAAACGACGAGCCGGGTGTTGCAGCTGCTCGGCCTGTTGCAGGCCCGGCGGGTGTGGACCGGCGACGAACTCGCCGACCGGCTGGGTGTGACCGCCCGGTGCGTGCGACGCGACATCGACCGCCTGCGGGAGCTGGGCTATCCGGTGCACGCCAGCAAGGGCCACGGCGGCGGCTACCAACTCGGCGCGGGGGCGGCGTTGCCACCGCTGCTGCTCGATCCCGACGAGGCGGTCGCGATGGCGGTCTGTCTGCGGCTGGCCGCGGGCGGAAGTGTCGCCGGTGTCGGCGAGTCGGCGCTCCGCGCGCTGAGCAAGCTGGACCAGGTGATGCCGGCGCGGCTGCGTTCGCAGGTGTCGGCGGTGCACGAGTCGACGGTGACGCTGACGTCGGGTACCTCGGACACCCCGGTGGAGCCCGACGTGCTGATGACACTCGCGCGGGCGTGCCGGGACCGCGAGCACGTCGCCGCCGGTTACGTCGACCGGGCGGGAACCGCCACCTCGCGCAGGCTCGAGCCGTACCAACTGGTCACCACCGGGCGGCGCTGGTATCTGCTCGCCTTCGACCGAGACCGGCAGGACTGGCGCAGTCTGCGGCTGGACCGGATGGCCGACGTCCGCGTGCTCGGCAGCACGTTCACCGCGCGCGATGCACCCGACGCCGCCGACTATGTGCGCCGGGCGATCAGCGCATCGCCCTACCGCTACGTCGCCCACATCCGCTTCGCGGCACCGGAAGAGACTCTGCGGCAACATTTCTCGGACGCCTCGGCGGTCATCGAGGCCGAGGGCCCGAACGCCTGCATCGTCACCGCAGGCGCCGACGATCCCGAGCGCATGGCGGTGTACTTCGCGATGGTGGGCGTCGACTTCGAGGTGCTGGATCCGCCGGAGGTGGTCGAGGCGGCGGTGGTGGTCGCCGACCGGCTGCGTCGCGCGGCCGGCACGCGCGGCCCCACCCGCGAGCAGACATGAAATCGCACGCAGGGCCGTGAACCAGTGCGAATCTGCGTCTGCTCGGCAGGGAAGTCAGATGATGCCCAGCCGCTCGATCAGGAAAAGGAAGGAGGCCGCGAACGGGCTGTCGGCGGTGTCGGCGCGCACACGGTCCCAGTCGACCTGCTCGCGGACCGCACGCACCGCGGGCAGCAATGACGCGAAATCACAGTGGTGTTCGGTGAGCGAGTTGAGTTTCTCGGTCAGCACATGGGTGGGCGGCAGCACGCGCATCCTGATCGCGAGCACGTCGAATTCCTCTCCGGCTTCGACGGTGTGGTGTTTGACAGGGACGCCGTTGAGCGCGTGCAACACGTCGATGACGAAGTCGCTGCCGACGCAGGCCTTGAACAACCAATCCTCGGGCGTGCGTTCGATCCGGAATCCGGCCTTCTCCAGCGTCGACGCCGCGGCCTCGGTGTCCGGTTCGGCGACCACGAAGTCAACGTCGTGAACGGGTTCGGGCCCGCCGTACACCCACAGCGCATAGCTGCCCGCCAGCGCGAAGTCGGGTCCGTCCGCCCGTAGTGCGGACGCCGCGCGCCGTAGCGCGTCGCGCAGTTCGTCGTTTCGTGCAGCCAAGGATCCACCTATGAGTGTCTGCGGTCAGCCGGTGCGGGTACCTAGTACCCATGCGAATGGCCACCTTCAACATTCTGCACGGACGCAGTTTGCGCCACGGCGACGTCGACCTCGGCCGCCTGGCCGACGCCGTGCGGGAACTCGACCCCGACATCCTCGCGCTGCAGGAGGTGGATTTCGACCAGCCGCGATCAGGCAAGGCCGACCTGACCGCCGTCGCGGCCGAGGCCATGCGTGCGGTGAGTCACCGGTTCGTCGCAGCGATCGCCGGCACCCCGGGAGCGACCTGGATGGCCGCCACCGGCCGCGAACAACCCGGCACGGCGGCCTACGGCATCGCGCTGCTGTCCCGATTCCCCGCCGAGACGTGGCAGGTGGTCCGTCTGCCGCGCATCCCGGTGCGGTTCCCGATGTACCTGCCGGGCCCGAATCGCGTGCAGATCGTCAACGAGGAGCCGCGCGCGGCGATGATCGGCCGGCTCGACACGCCGCTCGGACCGCTCACCGTCGCCAACACCCACCTGTCGTTCGTGCCGGGCTGGAACCGGGCGCAGATGCGGCGGCTGGTGCGCGATCTTCGCGGGTTCGACGGGCCGCGGGTGCTGATGGGCGACCTCAACATGACCCCGCCGACGCCGAGCCGCTGGTCGGGATTCCGGCCGCTGGGAGCGGCGCTGACCTTCCCGGTGGAACAGCCCGACCGCCAGCTCGATCACATCCTCACCGACGACCCGACGCTGCGCGTCGACCGCGTCTTCGACGTCGCGCTGCCGATCTCGGACCACCGTGCGCTCGTCGTCGACATCTCGCGCTGACGACACCGTAGGGTGCGGTGGTGCACGTCACCTCCGCGGAGTCGACGGAGCTGTTCGTCGGGCCGCCCGGCGCGCCGCTGCAGATCGTCCGTGTGAGCTACACCGGGGGTGACGCCGGACTGATCGCGGTCGAGGGCGACCGGCTGGCCGGCGAGGTGCACGCCGTATCCGTCGTCGTCCCGCCCGAGGCTGTGGCGTGGTGGCTCGACGCCCGGCGCGCCGAACTCGTCTCCCTCGCAACGGGATACGAGCACCCCGGCGATCCCCGCCAGCCCGACAACACCCACCGCCACTGATGGGGCCTCTCACGCTGGCGCTCGACATCGGCGGCACCAAGATCGCCGCGGGCCTCGTCGACGACGAGGGGACGCTGGTGCACCAGGCGAAACTCCCGACGCCGCGCACCGACGCCGAGGCGATCTGGCACGTGGTGGAAGAACTGATCGCCGGCGCACTCGCGGCGGCGGGGGGCGGTGTCCTCGGCGTCGGCATCGCCTCGGCCGGTCCGATCGACCTGCCGGCCGGCACCGTCAGCCCCATCAACATCACCCTGTGGCAACGCTTTCCGATCGTGGAGCGCGTCGCCGCGGCCACCGGTGTCCCGGTGCGTCTCGGCGGGGACGGGTTGTGCATGGCGATGGGGGAGCGCTGGCGCGGCGCGGCCCGGGGCGCAGAGTTCCTGCTCGGGATGGTGGTGTCGACCGGGGTGGGCGGCGGCCTCGTGCTCGATGGGGCGCCCTACGACGGGCGCAGCGGCAACGCCGGCCACGTCGGCCACGTGGTGGTCGACCCGGAGGGCGCGCTGTGCTCGTGCGGCGGGCACGGCTGCGTGGAGACCGTCGCCGCCGGACCGCGGATGGCCCGGTGGGCCCGCGAACACGGCTGGGACGCACCGGCGGACGCCGACGCCAAGGAACTCGCCGACGCCGTGGTCGCAGGCGATCCCGTGGCGCAACGAGCCTTCCGCCGCGGCGCGACCGCCGTCGCGGCGATGATCGCGTCGGTGGCAGCGGTGTGCGATCTGGACCTCGTCGTCATCGGCGGCGGCGTCGCGAAGTCCGGTCCACTGCTGTTCGACCCGGTGCGCGAGGCGCTCACGCACTACGCCGGCCTGGACTTCCTGCGCGCGGTCCGCGTGCTGCCCGCCGAGCTCGGCGGCGACGCGGGACTGGTCGGCGCGGCCGCCCTGCTGCGGGACGCCTGAGGAGTCTGCCACGGTGACCTCGCATGGAATAGTGCCGGCACCGCGGGTGTCATAGAGGCGGCGGCGAAAGGGCTCACATGCGTGTCGGAGTGGTGTTCCCCCAGACGGAACTGGGCGGTGACGTCGGCGCAGTGCGCGCCTACGGTCAAGCGGTCGAGGAACTCGGCTACGCGCATCTGCTGGTGTACGACCACGTCGTCGGGGCCGATCCGGCGGCGCACACCGGCTGGAACGGCCCGTACGACATCGACACCACGTTCCACGAGCCGTTCGTGATGTTCGGATTCCTGGCGGGCGTCGCGCCGCGACTGGAACTCGTCACCGGCGTCATCATCGTCCCGCAGAGGCAGACCGTGCTCGTCGCCAAGCAGGCCGCCGAGGTCGACCTGCTGACACAGGGAAAGTTCCGGCTTGGCGTCGGGATCGGCTGGAACGCCGTCGAATACGAGGCGCTCGGCGAGAACTTCGGCGACCGCGGCAGGCGTTCCGAGGAACAGATCGAGCTCATGCGGCGGCTGTGGACCGAGCGCAGCGTCACCTTCGACGGCCGCCACCACCGGGTGACCGGCGCCGGGCTGGCGCCGCTGCCGGTGCAGCAGCCGATCCCGGTGTGGATCGGGACGGCGTCCGAACGCGGCTACGAACGAGCCGGCCGGATTGCCGACGGGTGGTTCCCGATGAAGCGGCCGGGACCCGAACTCGACGAGGCGCGCGGCATCGTCGCCGACGCCGCCACGGCGGCAGGCCGCGACCCGTCGACGATCGGGATGGAGGGGCGGGTCAACTGGACCGGCGACACCGACCGGGCCGGCGCGCAGCTGGCGGCCTGGGCCGATGCGGGGGCCAGCCACCTGTCGGTCAACACCATGGGCGCGGGCCTGCGCACCGTCGACGACCACCTGGCGGTGCTGACCGAGATCGCGAAAATGCACTCCTCGGCCTGAGGCGCGTTACTCGACGAGCTTTCCGTCGGTGGACACCCGCTGCATGCGCTCGGCGATCTCCGGCGGGATCTCGCCGACGGGTTCGCGTTCGATGCGGCCGGGTCCCGACCACACCAGGTTGACGCGCAGGTTCTCGTCGAGCCGCGGGTGGTCCGAGCGGTTGTGGCAGCCGCGGGTCTCGCGCCGCTCCAGGGCCGCCTCGAGCGTCGCCTGCGCGGCGAGGATGCCCGCCTTGAGGTCGAAGGCGTGGGCGAGGTCGGCGAATCCGGCGATGTCGGGGTGCACCGCGATGTCGGCGGTGCGGTTCTCGATCTCGCCGATCGCGGCGAGCCCCGCCCGCAGGCCGTGTTCGTCGCGCAGCACGCCTGCGTGCTCGGTCATCGTGTTGCGCACGGCGCGCTGCAGGAACCGGACGTTCTCCGGACCGTTGGCCGACAGCAGTGAGTCGATCTCGTCGCGGGCATCGGATATCGCCGTGCGGCAACGATTCTGGGTGATGAGACGGGTGGAGTGGGCCGCCGCGGCAGCGGCCGCGATCTTGCCGTACACCAGCAGCTCGATCAGCGAGTTCCCGCCGAGCCGGTTGGCGCCGTGCAGGCCGCTCGACGCCTCGCCGATGGCCCAGAGACCCTCGACGTCGGTGCTGTGGTCGCCGGGACGCACCCACACGCCGCCCATCGAGTAGTGCGCGGTCGGGGCGACCTCGATCGGATCGGTGGTGATGTCGAGGAGCTGGAGCTCCATCAGTGTCCGGTAGACCCGCGGCAGGCGGGTCATGATCTGCGTGCGGGGCAGGTGCGACACGTCGAGCCACACGCCTCCGCGCGGGGTGCCCCGGCCCTCCTTGATCTCGGTGTAGGCGCCCAGCGCCACCCGGTCGCGGGCCGACAGCTCCATCCGGTCGGGGTCGTAGCGCTCCATGAATCGTTCGCCCACGCCGTTGCGCAGGACGCCGCCCTCGCCGCGGGCTGCCTCCGACACCAGCGTGCCCGCGGTGTCCTCGGGTTCGAGCAGGCCCGAGGGATGGAACTGGACCAGCTCGGGGTCGCGGATCCGGCCGCCCGCCTCGACCGCGAGGCGGAAGGAGTCGCCGAAGTTCTCGTCGCGGCGCGACGACGTCCGCCGCCAGATCCTGGTGTGCCCGCCGGAGGCCAGGATCACCGCGTCGGCCAGGATCGTGTAGTGCGTGCCGTCGGTCACGTCGAAGCCGTACGCGCCGAACACGACGTTGTCGCGCACCAGGATCCGGGTGATGTAGATCGAGTCCAGGATCGGGACGGCCATCGCCTCGGCCTGCTTCACGAGCGTGCGTTGCAGTTCCAGGCCGGTGTAGTCGCCCGAGAACGCGGTGCGGCGGAAGGTGTGGGCGCCGAAGAACCGTTGCGAGATCCGGCCGTCGTGCTCGCGGGCGAACGCCATGCCGTACCGCTCGAGGTCACCGATCGCCTCGGCCGCGCCCTCGGTCACCACCTGCACGGTGGCGGGGTCGGCGAGCAGATGGCTCTCGGTGAGGGTGTCCGCGGCGTGCTGCTGCCAGCTGTCCTCGGGGTCCATGGTGGCCAGCGCCGCGTTGATACCGCCGGCGGCGAGGGAGGTGTGCGCATCCAGCCTCGGGCGCTTGCCGACCAGGATCGCGTCGACCCCGCGCTCGGCGAGCTCGATCCCGGCCCGCAGGCCCGCGCCGCCGGTCCCGATGACCAGCACCGAGGTGGCCACCTGTTGTTCTGGACTCTTCATCTCCCGCTCCCGGTAGTCCCGAGCGCGTGCGATCGGGTGTCGTGCTCCGGGAACGGATGCTGTGGAGTGGATTCATCCCGCGCGCTCGGGCGGCGCGACGGCGTTTTGGCTGATCGAGGGGCGGCACGCTATTCTTGTCGGCGTTCCACCGAAGACCGTCGGTCACCGAGCAATCGGTTGAAGGTCCGGGCATGTCCCGGCGGCCCACGCAGGAGGACGAGGCATCAGTACTTTCTGCGCCCCGACCTGTCTGCGTCGGGGCGTTCGTCGTTTCCGGACCTCCGACGGTATGCGGGTGAACACCCGACACCCACCACAAGGAGGCATGCATGGCCAAGGCTGAGAAGGCCACGGCGGTTGCCGACATCGCCGAGCAGTTCAAGGAGGCGACGGCCACCGTCGTCACCGAGTACCGCGGCCTCACGGTGGCCCACCTCGCCGAGCTGCGTCGCTCGCTCGGGGAGTCCGCCACCTACACCGTCGCGAAGAACACCCTGGTCAAGCGCGCCGCGAGCGAAGCCGGTGTCGCCGGCCTCGACGAGCTGTTCGCCGGCCCGACGGCGATCGCGTTCGTCAAGGGCGAACCGGTCGATGCCGCCAAGGCGATCAAGAACTTCGCCAAGGATCACAAGGCGTTGGTCATCAAGGGCGGCTACATGGAAGGCCGCGCGCTTTCCGTCGACGAGGTCAACCGCATCGCGGACCTCGAGTCGCGCGAGGTGCTGCTGGCCAAGCTGGCCGGCGCGATGAAGGGCAACCTCGCCAAGGCCGCCGGTCTGTTCAATGCGCCCGCATCGCAGGTCGCCCGGCTCGCCGCAGCACTGCAAGAGAAGAAGGCGGCCGAAGAGTCCGCCGCCTGACCACCAACCCCAACAGCCAGTAAAGAAATCAGGAAGGAACCACCATGGCCAAGCTCTCCACCGACGAGTTGCTCGACGCGTTCAAGGAAATGACGCTGCTGGAGCTCTCGGAGTTCGTCAAGCAGTTCGAGGAGACCTTCGAGGTCACCGCGGCCGCCCCGGTCGCCGTCGCCGCCGCCGGTGGCGCTGCCGCCCCGGCCGAGGCCGCCGAGGAGCAGTCGGAGTTCGACGTCATCCTCGAGGGTGCCGGCGAGAAGAAGATCGGCGTCATCAAGGTCGTCCGCGAGATCGTCTCCGGCCTGGGCCTCAAGGAGGCCAAGGATCTGGTCGACAGCGCTCCCAAGCCGCTGCTCGAGAAGGTCACCAAGGAGGCCGCCGAGGAAGCCAAGGGCAAGCTCGAGGCCGCCGGCGCTTCGGTCACCGTCAAGTAAGACCGTTTTCGTCTGTGGGGCCGGCCCGATCTTCGGGCCGGCCCCACAGTCGTTTCTGCCGTCCGGCACCCGCGGTGACGAACTCCGCGAACGCCGCGGAAGGGGCGTTGTCGGCGCCGGTAACTGTGCGGATACAAACGCGGTAGGCTGCTCCGGCGTGCGCTACAGTGACTCAAGCCACAGGCGGGGAGCGCGTGGCGATGACTAGTTCTGGCGGAAGGATCGCAGGTGGGCATTGGCATTCAGGTTGAGGGACTGACGAAGTCCTTCGGGCCCCAGCGAATCTGGGAGG